>JBAYFO010000037.1:0-36371 GCA_041667115.1 Ignavibacteriaceae bacterium
AATCTAAATTATATTGCAAAAATGGGGAAAAGCCACAATTCATCTTTTGTTATCTACCTAAAAAACATTGCTGATCCGTTTATTATCAGCCGGAGATATTCTGCCGAATTACGTAAAAGGAAATTTAATAAGTAACTGCCTTGTTCATTTTTCCGATATTCAAGTCCTACAATAATTTTTAAACAAAAATTATACGTACTAAGAATTTAAGGTTCTTAATTACCGCTTATTGCGTTTTTAGCCAATTTTCTTGCTTTTCATTTTGTCTTGTTCACTTTTTAGTCCACTTTGTGGGACTTCAGATTGACTTTGCTCACTTCCCACTTCATTTTGCGAGACTTTAGATTGACTTTGCTCACTTCCCACTTCATTTTGCGAGACTTCAGATTGACTTTGCTCACTTCTTACTTCGTTTTGCGAGACTTCAGATTGCCTTTGCTCACTTCCCACTTCGTTTTGCGGGACTTCAGATTGACTTTGCTCACTTCCCACTTCGTTTTGCGGGACTTCAGATTGCCTTTGCTCACTTCTTACTTCATTTTGCTGGACTTCAGATTGACTTTGCTCACTTCTTACTTCGTTTTGCGAGACTTCAGATTGCCTTTACTCACTTCCCACTTCGTTTTGCGGGACTTCAGATTGCCTTTGCTCACTTCTCACTTCGTTTTGCGGAACTTCAGATTGACTTTGCTCACTCCTTATTTCGTTTTGCGGAACTTCAGATTGGCTTTGTTCACTCCTTACTTCGTTTTGCGGGACTTCAGATTGGCTTTGTTCACTCCTTACTTCGTTTTGCAGGACTTCAGATTGCCTTTGTTCACTCCTTACTTCGTTTTGCGGAACTTCAGATTGGCTTTGTTCACTCCTTACTTCGTTTTGCGGAACTTCAGATTGGCTTTGTTCACTCCTTACTTCGTTTTGCAGGACTTCAGATAGCCTTTGCTTACATTTCGCTTTTCAAGTTTCTAAAATCTAATACAATCTCTTCTGTCGGATTCCTTTCGGAATTAATGCAGAAAATTCATTTATATTTTTTATCAAGAAATTTTTCTCAGAAGAATCAACTGCGTAAATCCCTACCTTCGTATCGCCAAAAATAACGTTGCGTGGTATTTCCCATTCGGCTACTTTTATCCATTTGTTTGGAATGCGTTTGGATATTTCATTCCAGCCCGTTTGCAGTATTGCAATTTTAGCATTCGCCTTTTGGGCCCAATTATATAAATCTTTTTTTGTGTACCCTGTCCTCTTTCTAAACTCTATTGGTTCATTACTGCCCAAACCATAAGCGTCCAAAATTCTCGCATCCGAATAAAAGGATGCCGCGCCAATATCGTTTAAAACAATTGCGGAGTTGTTGTAATACTTATTAATAAAATTTGCGGCGGTAATATGTTCCACAAATCTATCATTAGAAGCCTCGGTAACTTGTTTAAATGCAATTGATCCCCTTGCAATTATTGGCGCGAGCAAGAAAACTATTATCAAACCAAATACAATTTTTTGCCATGATTTTTCAAATGATCTAATTTTGATTTCGATCATCGAACGCATTTGAATTATTGATGCTATAATAAAAACCAAAAACAAAAAGACTAGATAGGCATCATATCTATAGAAGTATCCAACGTCGGCTACTTTAACATGCAAGATGGTCGTAAGCACGGTAATAAGTCCGAACCAAAATAGAAAATCATTCATTTTTCGATTTACGCGAAGGAACCATAGACAGGCTGCAGAGATAATCATAAAAGAAAAGAGATACCCTGTGTGGAAACTATTGAATCCCGTTGTATAAAATAGTTCATAAATCCACTTGTAGAATTCTTTTGAAGTTGAAAATCTTGCTATTGCTCCTTTAAGCAAAATAGAGTTTGGCAGGAAGTAGGCATCGTTTGAAATAGAAAACAAACCAAATAAAATAATCGGTAATACCGAAATAATTAGAAACAAAAACGATAAAGAGAATCTTCTCCGTAAAAGAAGCAGTATAAAAACAACAGTAATCAGAAACATCCCTTCGTAACGAACAAGCGTTAGTAAAAACGAAGTGAGTAAAAAATTCATATTTGTTTTTTGTGCCGGGGCGTCATCTACGTTTACGGATAAAATAATTGCAGCGTAATAAACAAACATCAAGCTTATGAATATTTGAAGAGAATGTTCCATTCCACCAAAGGCCAACGCCGGAAAAGCGGTAGTGAAAATTAAAATGAAGAGAGCGACTAATTTATAATACCATTTTATCCCGCTGGGAAATATTTTAGAACTTGTAAAGATGAGGACAGCCATTAAAAAAAGAACGTTCAAAACGAAAGGCATAATTTCGCCTGCTCCAAAAGCAAGATAACCAATGCTGAGCAACACCGGCCAGAGTAGAGAAGATGAAGAAGAGGAAAAATAATCAGGACTAACCCCCCAATTTCCGTGAAATGCTAAATTCTTTGCTATTGAGAGATGGATGTATGCATCGTCCAATCCATAAATTAACATTCCGTTGTTTTCATTAATCGAGATGTAAAGAAATATTAACAGCGTAAAAATGAAACCGATAATTGCGACAAGAAGCGGGAACTGATTTTTAGAAAACATAGTATTCGCTCCTATGGAAAATATTTGTAAATATCTTTTCTATGGAGTACGCGATAAAACACAATTTGATCCGCAGAACGCAGTTCTAAACCGATCCGGTAATCACCAACACGCATGCGGTAAAAAGGAGAATTTCCTTTTAATTTTTTAAGATTTGGTAATTCAGATAAGTTGGTTACCTTTGGGAAAGAATCAAAAACTATTCTTTTAATCTTCCGCGCATCGTCTTCATTAAGTTTCTCTAAATCTTTTAGAAAAGCCTTCTTAAAACTAACAATCAACTTTTTGATCCGGTTAACTTGACCGCTTCATCTAAGCTGATTTCGTCGTCATCCGCCACTTCATTCATTGCTTTCGCAATTCCATAATCAAGTAAAATTTCTTCAACTTTTTTGAATTGTTCGAAATCAAGTATAACGCTTTTAACATTGCCGGCGTCATCAACCACAAATGATTTTGTAAGTTCCATTTTATTCCTTTTTGTGAAAATTACATTACTCTATGAATTAAATCAATTCAAATTTTTAAGAAGTTCATTCAACTTAACTAATTTATCTTTCCAGTCAGTCAGTTTTGCTCTCTCTTTTTCTACAATTTCTGCGGGAGCGTTCTTCACAAAATTTTCATTTGATAATTTTTTCTCAACTCCGCTAATGCTTCCTTCTAATCGACTAATATCTTTCAATAATTTTTCGCGTTCAGCGGCAACGTCAATTAATCCTTCAAGTGGAATATAAATTTCGCAATTCTTAACTACTGCGGCAGTTGATTTATCCGGTTTTGAGATATCTTTACCGATGAAGACTTCATCTGCGCGCGTTAATTTCTTGAAGTAGTTAATACTTGCAGAAAGATTCGCTTCCGTTTTTAAATACACAGAAATCGGTTTTGAAGGAGCGATATTCATCTCCCCGCGAATGTTTCGGATCGCAGTTACAACTTCCTGTAAGAAGTTCATTTCATCATCAACATTTTGTTTGATCAAGGTTTCATCAAACTTAGGATAAGCAGAAGTTGAAATACTTTCTCCATCATTTCTTTTTTCGATAAGCTGCCACAGTTCTTCGGTAACAAACGGCATAAAAGGATGAACAAGTTTTAAAAGATTTTCGAACAGCGATATCGCCCTTGTTAAGGCGGCTGATTTCACTTCTTCGTTATCGGAATAGAATTTTGATTTCGACAGTTCGATGTACCAATCGCAGAAATCGTTCCACACGAACGAATAAATAATTTTGGATGCATTGTTGAACTCAAACTTCTCCATCGCGCGGTTCAACTCTTTTAACGTTTGATGAAAACGCGATTGGATCCATTCGTCAACAATATCAATATGTTTATCGGAAAGAGTTTTGTCAATTTGAATGGTCTGCGCGTTCATCAACAAAAATCTTCCGGCGTTCCAAATCTTGTTCGCAAAGTTTCTGCCGATCTCACATTTCTCGGTTGCAAACAAAACATCCTGCCCGAGCGGCGCTAAATAAATTACAGAAAAGCGGAGCGCGTCAGCTCCGTATTCCGCAATCACTTCAAGCGGATCGGGAGAATTGCCGAGCGACTTGCTCATCTTGCGTCCTTGCAGATCGCGGATGATACTGGTGAAATAAACATCGCTAAAAGGAATGTCTTTTTCAAAATATAATCCGGCGATGATCATTCGCGCCACCCAAAAGAAAATAATATCAGGAGCGGTTATCAGTGTATTTGTTGGATAATAATATTTTTTTTCTTCTCCGGTCTTAAATACTTCATGCGCCCAAAGCCAACTTGATGCCCATGTATCTAAAACGTCATCGTCTTGTCTAAGATTTGTGCTTCCACAGTAAGGACATTTTTCCGGTTTCGTTTCCGCAACGATCGGCTGCTTGCATTCTAAATTACAATGATCATCACCAACGCAATACCAAACGGGAATGCGGTGTCCCCACCAAAGTTGACGAGAGATGCACCAGTCCTTGATGTTTTCCATCCAATGTTCATACGTTTTTACCCAATGGTCGGGATGAAATTTTATTTTTCCATCTTTCACAATATCGAGAGCCGGTTTGGCAAGTTCATCCATCTTCATAAACCATTGTTCGGAAAGATAAGGTTCTATCGGAACGCCACCACGTTCGGAGTACCCGATGTTTGTTTGATACGGTTCAATCTTTTCGACCAAGCCAAGTTCTTCCATTTTCTTTACCACTAACTTACGGGCTTCGTACCGGTCGAGATGTTGAAATTCTTGCGGAACATTTTCATTTGTTGAAGCATCGGGATTAAAAATATTTATGACTTCGAGGTTGTGGCGTTGCCCCATGAGATAATCATTAAAGTCATGCGCCGGAGTAACTTTTACGGCGCCGGTTCCAAATTCTTTATCAACATAATGATCTGCAAAAACCGGAATTTCTTTATTCACTAACGGAAGAACTACAAGTTTTCCTACAAGCACTTTATAACGTTCATCGTGTGGATTAACCGCAATACCACTGTCTCCAAGCATGGTTTCGGGACGAGTGGTTGCAACGGTAATAAATTCATCTGAGTCTTTCACCGGATATTTGAAATACCAAATGCTTCCGTTTATTGTTTTGTAATTTACTTCCTCATCACTAATTGCAGATTTGGAAACCGGGCACCAATTTACTAATCGATTTCCGCGGTAAATCTTTCCATCGTTATAAAGTTTAACAAATGCTTCAATTACTTTTTTGTAATAATGCTCATCCATCGTAAAGCGTTCGCGTTCCCAATCGCAGCTAACGCCAAGTTTCTTCAACTGCTGAATGATAATGCCGCCGTATTTCGTTTTCCATTCCTGACAATGCTCTAAAAATTTATCGCGACCGATTTTATGTTTATCAATTCCTTCATCTTTTAAAAATTTTGTAACTTTGCTCTCAGTGGCTATTGATGCGTGATCTGTTCCCGGCACCCAGCAAGCGTTGAATCCTTGCATCCTTTTTTGGCGGATAAGCACATCTTGAAGTGTGTTGTTTAAAATGTGTCCCATTGTTAACATACCGGTAATATTCGGCGGCGGGATAACGATGGTGTAAGGTTCTTTTTCGTTATCAACTTCCGAATGAAATATTTTATGTTTCAACCAGTAGGTGTACCATTTATCTTCAGCTGATGCGGAATTATATGCTTTGGGAATTTCAATTGTGTTTTGGGGATCCATTCTCTACTCTTTCATTATCAATATTTGAATGCAAATATAATGAAAATTTTGTTCGCGTTAGAAACCCGAATGGTTGAATGTCTGAACGATTGAACGTGACTTATAATCAATTAAAGACTGGCTTCATTCATCTATTTGTCTATCTAGTCACTTGTTTTTATTATTGACTTTCCATGGATGGATTTCAAGCCTTAGACCTTGCCTCTATATTTTTTTAGGTTCATTCAAAAAAATAAAGTAATTTTACCGTCCGTAAAAAATGAAACTATCCATTCACATTAATGAAGAAAAATAATGGAATTGATTTTACTTTTTCTTTGGGTGATGATCATAAATGGCGGACTAAGCGGGCAGTACATCCTTAATTGGATGGGCAACCAGCCGGAATATGTCGGCAATAAAGCAGTTGGTGTATCTCCCGGAGTGATGACCTGGTGGCGAGAACTTTCAAAACTTGTGTGGGCTTTGATAGCCGTTATTGTAGAAGTAGCCCGTGGGAAAAAATTAAAATATTTGTGGCCGGGAGTGATCTCTATGATAACGATTATCATTTGCGCCTTTACCGGAGTGATCGAAAACATCGGCTTCTTTTATTTACCACGATATTACTCACCCCATCTTTTTGCACCGTATGTAAATATTTATTTAGTTTTTTTACCCTTCTTTGGTAAGATCGTATTTAATGCAACAATAAGAAAAGAACATTGGATTGGTGTGTTGCTAGTTGTTTTGGGGTTAGCAATTCCCTATTGGCCAAGAATATTCGGCGGAAATATTGATCCGAATACGATCCTTGATTCAACAGCAATTATCTGGATAATAATTATTAACCTCTGTTTGGGTTCACAGCAAATACTAAATAACAAAACGGTACAGACTGCATTTGCGGGCGTTGGTCCAAACGCTTTGGTATTATGGCGCGAAATATGGAAGATGATTTTCATTACTTCAGCATTAATTATTTTTCCGCTCATCGGAAGTTTTCTTCGCGCAAATATTCCCGACCAAGTGCCCATACAAAAATTTGAGACTCGTGTACTTGCAAAACTTGATGAATCTAAAAAAGAATTCGTCTTAGCTAATTATACTAAAACTGCAACTTCGTACGAAATCAAAAAGGATCTGCCTGTCGCTGTTGAAAAGAAAATCGAAAAGGTTTTTATCTCGGTTGAGTATCATAGATTTTTCGCATTGTTTGAAGGAAGTATACTACCAAACAACTGGCTTCCGATTCTATTTGTTATTGCTGCTGGGTTAACGGGATATATTTACAGTTTTGGATTCTTCAAACTTTCTAAATTTTCAGCTCACCTTTGGGTGCCTTACACAAATGTTTGGTTAGCACTACTTCCATTTATTATGCTTCTTTTTGGAAAAGATGTTACGGTATATCAAATAATTGGAGCAGTTGTTGTAACTGCCGGTTTAATGGTTGGTGTTTCCGATTACAAGCGGAATAAGGTTGAAGAGATTAAAAACAAACACGAATAAATTTTCTGCCCCAAAAAAAGCCCGACAATTGCCGGGCTTTTTTTAGTTAGCTTTCATCAAAATTTAATGCAGAAGAATCATCTTTCTGGTCTCAACAAAATTACCCGCGCGCATTGTATAGAAATATACTCCGCTTGAAAGCTGTTGGTTGTTCGTTGTTTGTTGTGGGTTGAATGTAATTTTATAGCTTCCGGGCTGCTTTTCTTCATTGACCAATGTTGCAACTTCATTTCCCAATACATCATATACTTTTAATGTTACGTAACTGCTGACTGCCAACTGCCAACTGATAACTGTTGTTGGATTAAACGGGTTCGGATAATTTTGCTCAAGCTTGTATTGATACGGGACATTGCTTCCATCACTTGCAATGTTTGTGGCTTCGTTAAGTTCAAATGTCACTTTGAATTTTCCGCCAACGTTAGTCGCTAAATGTAATTCATGAGTTGCAGTATTAAAATCTGTGTATGGCTGATCATTAAAAACAACTTCTTTAATTTTATATGCATCGGACGGAAGCTCGATAGGGTTTAACAACACTTTCCGATCTTTGCCGGTTTGAAAATCATAGTATAAAGTTATCGGTTCTTTTTGTAAGAAGAATTTTCCGTAGAGATACGTGTAATAACCCAATTCAATTGAGTGATACCCGGCTTTGTTCGGATTTCCTTTGCTTTCATTCCATGCTTGCAAACCATAACGCGTTCTGTTCTCATAAACTTCCCCATAAGTGTGATCAACAAAGTACTTCATAAAAAAGTCAAGCGTTTCATCTGCCATTTTCAAATATTGTTCATCAGCAGTGGTCTCATACATTTGCAAACCGGCCGTAACAGCTTGTTCCATTTGCCACCACGCTTTTGCTGTATCTGGAATTCCCCACATCAGCATTTGTCCCGTTGTCCGGTTGAAATCCTTGTAAGGTCCTCCAAGCTCAGAGTCGTAACCTTTTTGCAAAACATTTTCAATTAGTTTTTTTGCTGATGCAATATAACTTGGGTCAGGATGAATTTGATTCACGCGGGCAAAACACCATGCGGTTTTTAAAACGTGTCCCATTATCGTCATCGTTTCAGTTGATATACTATTCCAATTCGCATCGTAAATTTCAGCAAAACCTATCGCTTGTTTATCCATGCTCGGGACAAACCATGTTTGCATGTTATCGATTATTTGCAGAGTCTTATCCAAATATTGTTGATCTTTCGTCATCAAATATAGATAGAGTAAGTGCGTTGTAATTGCATCAACGGTGGCGTTAAAACTTTTATTGTTTTTTGTAGACCAGTTTTTACTGCAATAGTCATAATAGCCGAAGTACTGAGCGCGGCTATCCCACATTTTTGTTTCATTGTTTTGATAACCTTTCATCACCCAATTCCAGTCAAGCGTATCGCCGGTTGCCTCGAAAGACGCCATTGGACCAAGCAATGCGTAAAGTTGATGGAACGCATCTTTGTTTGTGTTGTTGGAAGTGGGATTGCCGTATTTATCAAGTTCCCAATACCAGCCGCCGTTGGTGTTATCCCAAGCGTGTTTGTATAAAAAATCGAGCGCTTGTTTTGCTTTAATAAGATATTCATCTTTTCCGGTGAGCATAAAAGCGCGGATAAATCCATACGCATCGCGTGATTGCGTTTGCATATTTTTTTGCGTACCGCTTGCTTTTCCATACTTATCAATATTAGTATAAAATCCTCCGTATGTTGGATCGTAAGCTTTCGTCCAGAAGGCAGCGCAGCTATCAATGTAACCAATTATTTTATCGGGATTTTGGAGGTAGGGAGATTTAACATTGTATTGTCCGTAAGTAAACGAGATTAATGTAAGGAAAGAAAGGATGATGCGTTTCATTAAAGTACTTTTTTTATTAACAAATTATATTATTAAAATAAGGATCAATTTGGTGAATGAAAAATTAAGATGATTACATTAGTAACCTCGAAGATTGAAACCTCATCGCTTCCTTAACCTTCGAGGTTGCATTTTTAGTTCCCTATTCTTTTACTTGCTTCCACGATTGATAGATCACCAATCCCCAGCCAATTAAAAAGCTTGTTCCGCCAAGCGGAGTAATAAAGACGAGAAATTTCAATCCGCTAATCACGTAAGCATAAAGTGAAAATGAGAAGAGAAGAATTCCAACTGCAAAAAACACAAACGATTTTTGAAGAAATTCTTTTCCCGAAAGAGCAATTGCAAGCAATACAACCGCATGAATCAAATGATATTGCACACCGATCTTATAAATTTCCAGCATTTCAGGAGAAAGGATTTCCTTTAAAGCGTGTCCGCCGAAAGCGCCGAGCGCAACACCGAAAAAACCGAAAAGTCCGGCAACCATTACAAAATTTTTTTTCATGAATCTACTTTCTTTTTATCTTGTTGAATTTGTACCTAAACCTGTATCTTAGAATTCCAACTATAAATTTATTAAAAGAAATGAACACTTTCGAATTAGTATCAAATTATCAGCCTTCCGGCGACCAGCCGCGGGCAATTCAAGAATTGGTCGACGGTATCAAACGGGGCGATAAATTCCAAACATTGCTGGGTGTTACCGGCAGCGGAAAAACGTTTACCATCTCAAATGTAATTCAACAGTTGAACAAACCAACGCTGATCATCTCGCACAACAAAACGCTTGCGGCACAGTTGTATTCGGAGTTTAAATCGTTCTTCCCGAAAAATGCGGTTGAATTTTTTATAAGTTACTATGATTACTACCAACCCGAAGCGTATGTTATTTCGTCCGATACGTTCATTGAAAAAGATTTTGCCGTGAATGAAGAGATCGACCGTCTTCGTCTAAAAGCAACCACAGCGTTAATTGAAGGACGAAGCGACATCATTATTGTTGCGAGTGTTAGCTGTATTTACGGTATCGGCGCACCGGAGGAATACGCGAAGCAAATTTATTTCTTAAAGAAGAATCAGAAAACTTCCAAGAAAGAAATTCTCCGAACGCTTACCGACATTTACTTCGTACGGAACGATGCCGATTTTACACGCGGCACATTCCGTGTACGCGGAGATATTATTGAAGTTATTCCCGCATATCAATATGAAGAAGCGATCCGCATTCAGCTTTGGGATGATGAGATAGAAAAACTTTCTGTCATAGATTCAATCACTGGAGAAACAAAAGAAGAAATTGAATCGACCGCAATTTATCCTGCGAAATATTATGTAACGGAACGTGGACAAATGCAGAGAGCGATCAAAACAATTGAGTTTGAACTGGAAGAACGTTTGCGATATTATCATCAACAAGAAAGATATTTGGAAGCGCAGCGAATTGAACAGCGGACGAAGTTCGATATCGAAATGATGAAAGAGATCGGCTACTGCTCAGGAATAGAAAATTATTCCCGTCACATGGAAAACCGTGAGCCGGGGACTCGCCCTTCTACATTGATGGATTATTTCCCGAAAGATTTTCTACTTGTAATAGATGAATCGCATGTAACGATTCCACAGATACGCGGCATGTACAACGGCGACCGCTCGCGTAAGGAAACCCTTGTGGAATATGGCTTCCGGCTTCCTTCCGCACTTGATAACCGACCGATGAAGTTCGATGAATTTTATGCAAAGTTGAACCAGACAATTTTTATAAGCGCAACACCAAGCGATTATGAATTGGAAAAATCGGAAGGAATTTTTGTTGAACAGATCATTCGTCCAACCGGTTTGCTTGATCCCGAAATTGAAGTTCGTCCGATAAAAGGACAGATAGATGATTTGCTCGGAGAGATTCGAATCCGTGTTACAAAAAAAGAAAGAGTGCTGGTAACAACGCTAACCAAAAAAATGGCGGAAGACCTAGCCGACTATCTTGAAAAACTCGGCATTCTCGTCCGCTACATTCACAGCGATGTTGACGCGCTTGAACGTGTTGAAATTTTACGCGATCTGCGTCTTGGAGATTTTGATGTACTTGTCGGTGTTAACTTGCTTCGCGAAGGATTGGATTTGCCGGAAGTTTCTCTCGTTGCCATTATTGATGCGGATAAAGAAGGATTTCTCCGAAGTGAACGCTCGCTGATGCAGACTGCCGGAAGAACCGCGCGAAATGTGAACGGACTTGTTATTATGTACGCTGATAAAATAACGGAATCGATGCGGAAAGTAATTGAAGAAACGAAACGCCGGCGGATAGTTCAAACGGAATATAACATTGCGAATAATATTATACCGCAAACCATTTATAAAACGTTTGATGAAATTATGTCCTCTACTTCTATTGCTGATGTTCGTGCAAGAGATGGAGAAAAGTACGATACTCCATTTTCTAAAGTTGCCGAACCGGTAATTAAGTACATGACGAAAGAGCAGAAAGAAGATTTGATTCAACAGCTAACTGATGAAATGTATAAGTCGGCAAAAGATTTAGAATTTGAACGCGCCGCTTCACTCCGTGATGAGATTGAGAGATTGAAGAAGAAGATGGGGTAAAAATTCTCCGTGCCTCTGCGACTCTGTGGTGAAGTTTTTACCACAGAGTCATAGAGACGCAGAGCTTTATTTCATCAACACAAATTTCTTTGTTTCAACAAAACTTCCCGCTTTAACCTGGTAGAAGTAAACTCCGGAGGCATAACCGGCGGCGTTAAACTCAACTTGGTGTATTCCTTGACTTTTAACATCATCAACCAAAGTGGTCACTTCTCTTCCAAGCATATCAAATATTTTTAGAGAAACATGCTCTTGATTCGGCAATTGGAACTTAATCGTGGTTATCGGGTTAAACGGGTTTGGATAATTCTGCTGCAATTTAAATTCCGTAACGGTCAAATTATCTTTTTCATCAACCCCAACCACAACCGGGTATTTGCTGAAGCAGAAAAGCTTTGCTTCAAATTCATTTAAAGCGATTTGGAATGCTGTATGCTGCTGCGGACTAATGGTATAAACTGTTCCATCGATTAAATCGGTTAAGTAGTAAGCGCTTGTGCCATCCCATGGTAAACTGCTTAGATCAACATCCGCGCTAAGAATTTCATTTTTAAAATTAGCTGCGGTTACAACTATGTTTGTGTCACTAAGCGAAGCATAGGTGTAAATTTTTGCGGCAACCGTATTCGGCAATCTTGAAATTTTAGGATTAACAAGATACTGATTACGAGCTGCAATAATTTTTTTGAAGTATGGTCTCGTGTTATCGGGATCGCTCCAATTAACTTTATCGCGATTTGTCAGTTCGCCAACTTCTCCACCGGAATAAATGAGTGGAACTCCATTTAACGTAAGCAAAATTGTGTGCGCTAATTTATTTCTTCTGCTGTCGAACGAGTAAGTAACACGGGCTTCATCATGGTTCTCAACAAATCTGAACGGTCTGCCGTAATTGTAAGCACGCATAACTTCAGCATGCATATCATTAATGGTGGTTGTTCCGCTAATTGCGTTTAAAAGTTTCGTGCGTAAATCCCAATCGTTAGCAGAGTCAAATCTTTTCTGATAAAACGTTGAATCGGAAGAGGAGGCTTCCGCTTCCAAAAAAACTTCCGGTTTGATGTTTCTAACTTTTTTGCGCCATTCCTGCCAGAACTGATTGTTGCGCTGTTCAACACCCCACGCAACATCGCAGCGGTAACCATCGATGCCATATTTTTTTACCCAATACTCTGCAACTTTTAAAAAGTAGTTTCTAACATCAACATTGTTATGATTTAAATCAGGAAGAGACGCCCAATCAAATTCATATTTGTAATTTGAATTTCCAGGTTCACCGCTCCATATATAGAAGTTCGCCCAGGGGGAATATCCGCGGTATTCAAAAACATTTTGCATAAAGGGATGTTGAATTGAAGTATGGTTAACAACAAAGTCGAGAATGATTTTTATTCCGGCTTTTTTTAATTCCGTCATCAGTTTTATAAAATCCGCCTCCGTTCCGTAATCTTCTTCAAAACTGTAATAGTCTGTAATTTCATACCCGTGAGTAGTTGGACCTTTATAAATAGGCATGAGCCAGAGCGTGTTAATTCCAAGATCTTTCATATCGGGAATTCTATCAACGATACCGAGAAATCCACCTTGATCCGAAAATGCTCTCGGGTAAATTTCATACACAACGGCTTTGTCAATCCATGCGGCGTGTTCGTTAATGTCCATAACGTGTACGGAGTCGCCTGCGACTTTAACCAGTATTCTTGCGTTCTTCACCCTGTTCTGAGAATCTTTTACACGCACGTTATAATAATATTCACCGCTTGGAGCCGGCATTGTAAAAGTAACAATTGTGTCTGTTACAACGCCAAAAGAGGTAGCGGGATTCGTTAAATCTTGAGACCACAAATAAGATAATGCTAATCCTTTAGGTGATGACCCATTCACCCACAACGTAACTTGTTTTCCGGTTGACGATCCGTTGATCCATAAATCGGGAGTATAATCGGGATTGATGGACAATGTAACTTCTTTTGAAACCGTAGTAAATCCTTTTGTATTAACAGCGCGGACGTACACTTTGTTTGCCCCGTCAACAAGGGTAAGAGGAACAGAAAATTTACTATTCACCACAGGCTGTGTGCTTTCAACTCCGTTAAAGAAAAACGAAATTGATTGAATTGCCGGATCACTCAACTGTCCGTGGAACGTGATGTCTCTATACCAATATTCTACACCAGGAGTAAGCATCGTGATCACCGGACCGTAAGTTGCAAGACTGTCTGAAATGTCGGTAGATTTAAGAGAGAGAATCCCTCTCCCTTGCCCATCGAGCGAAACATAATTTGGACCCATTGGCGCACCGTTGACAATATAATTTGCGAACATCCGTTTTTGCCAGGAGCCGCTTCTGATAAAAGCGGCGTCATAAATATCAGGATCTTCCGCCATATAAGTTCCGCCGTCATTCATAGTAACTTCGTATGAACTACCGGTGGTATCTTCGGCAGAAAGATAGGAGAAGAGATAAAAGTTTCTTGCTTGCATCCATCCGGTTAACAAGCTGTCTAAAAATTGAAGGCTTACGGTGAAGGTAAATTCTTTTTTTGTTAAGGCGTCACCATTCACTTTTATTAATTCGTTGCTTGCCGTATAAGGATCGCGGCTTACCATAAATCTATTTTCTTTTGTTTTACTTTCATAAGCATTTCCCGGCGCTCCAATTGAAGCGAAGACTCCATTGCCTTGCCAGTCATACGTTTTAATATCCAATCCGATAGGATCGCTCACCAAAATTTTTGTAGGGTTGGAAATAATCAAACCAAGTCTCGTTCTATCGGAAGCGTCCCTCATCTGTACTACAAATTTTAGCGAGTCATGCTGGGGTGTTTCATCAATCTTAACCGAGAGAATATCGCATGAACCGGTTTTTACAGTTGCAGGATATTTATACGGTTCATCTTTAAGGGCGTCTACAAAATATTTTCCGGTTTTACCTGTGTAAATTCCATACGAATAATTTTCTAATGCCGTTACTCCTTCAACATTTGTAAACGAAACGGTAATGGTGTGCCGTCCTTCTCCTGCAAGGATAATGTCCGCGTTTACTATTGAACTATCGCTCTGGAAAGAGGAAGCTGTTAAAACATCATCAACTTTTACTTGAATGGTTGATTGATTTACTCCTTTGGATTTAACCCCGGGACGCAGAAAAGCTTTAAAAGTTATTTGCGTGTTATCCGCAGCATAAACAGTTTCATCGGATGGAGAAATAAGTTTTACCTTTGAGATCGAATCCGCCTTTACGGTAATAACATTATTGACCTTCGTATTATCAAATTTTGGTTCATCCGGATCATTCATCCAAAGCGAATTATTGATTTTCATTTTATACTGATACAAACCCTCTTTAATAAGTGCAGTAGTTTCCCACAAGCCGTCGTTATCTTTATCTTGCATCGGATTCATAGCCTGGTTCCAATTGTTAAATTCACCCACGGCAGAAACCGATGTTACATCCTGTGTAAGAAATCCCTTTGAACTATTTTTATCAAAATAAAAATCGGTTGGCACTTGATAAATAATAAATCCCGGCAGCCGCTTGAAATTCGAAACCTTAGAAACTGAACCGGCGGCAGAGGAGATTGTAACAGATACGGCATGATCGCCTGAACTTAATGCAGGAACCGGGGAATACAAAAATTCTTGTTTCGTTGCGTTATAATATTGCTGTGGATTAACAACATCAACTCCATCAATAGTAACTTTTAATGTAGCAAGATTGAGAGGATTTTCCGGCTTGAAAGCAAATACTGCTCTGATTGGAAGTCCGGCAGCGGTAGTATCAATAAAGAATTCATTCTTGGTAGTCATACCGCGGGGAAGCAGATAAGTTATCATCGGGTCTTTAACATCAAGCATCGAGTTGTTATTATCTGCTGTATTTATAGCAGGGTTATCGGGATCGCCGTAAGCAAAATCCCAGCTTGCATCCATAACAAATTTGTAGTTGTGGGTTACTCCTTCGGCAAGCGGAATAGTAAGTTCGTACTCACCATCTCCGTTTGTATCGGTCATTTTGTAATTATCATCGGCAGTATTCCAGCCATTAAAGGTGCCTGCAATGCGTAAAGCCTTAAATTGCGTGTATTCCGGTTTGAAGTGAAAGGTTACCGGAACCGTTTGAGGAAATAAATCCACAACCAATCCGAATAAAAAGAGAAAAAACAACTTAGATATAGTATTAACTTTCATAACGTTCTCCGGTTGATGTTTCAATAAAAAGGATATGAAAAAATAGAGAAATTAGTCAGCTAAAAAAAACGAAGAAAATTAATTGCAGTGAGAATGAGATTGTTTTGTTAAAGCAAAACTACTCCTTTAAATTTAAGTTTCAAGAGAAGAGACATATTTTCCCAATATGTCTTTCTCAATCACATTCCTGAAAGCTTCTTTTTTAGTAGGTCTAATTTTTCCTGGACTTCTTTTGTCTGGGCATCATTCAAGGGTAAGTTTTGGATTTGTGAATATTCATTTAGAGCTTCATCATAAAGCGAAAGACGCATCATCTGCTCTGCAAAGAAAATTCGTGTTAAAACATTTTTTTGCGTCGCCGGATATTTCCGGTATGTTTCTTTCGCGGTCAGGATGGCAGTTTCCTTAAATCCATTTTCCGCAAGTTGTTTGGCACCGTTTAATTTTAAATCACCCAGCAGATTTGCAGGTACGGTTGTGGATTTTGTTCCCCCTTCGTTACTGCCGTAAATGGCTGTGTTGATGCTGTGGTCATCTTTCTTCTTTGCGGGGGTAGAAAGGATTTCTTCCATAGCGAGCGCAAGCAGCAGTTCGTCAATCGTCATTCGCTTTAAACTGTTAACCGATAACGCTGCCGAAGGTTTCAAGGTAAATTTAATACCTCTCCCTGAAAGCATAATTACGGCGTTTTTATCTGTCATCAATACTGTTGACGAAGAGACCATCGATCCTTCTTTTACATCAACCCACTGTTCGCTGTTCCCGATCAAGGCTTTAACATTGCCTTCAACTTTTTCTACTTTATATGATTGAGCAAAAAGTGAGAAGGCTAAAACAGCGGTCATCATCATTATTTTTTTCATAAGTATCTCTTATTCGTTAAACAAGTTTAATAAATTTCAATGATCTGAACAGTCCCTTTTGCAAGCCCCAATTGGTCGAGGGCTTCGTTTGAAAATATTTCAACTCCCTTTTCCCATGCATTCATAAAATTGGATCGTTCGGTAGTTTCTATCGGAATCCAAACTTTTTCTTCACCTGAAGAATTTTTCCTGATGTAATATTTTTTATCATTTTGTGTAATTAAATTTGCTTCAGCCGGAGAAAGATTTGTATTGAATAAAATATTTACATGCCGGCTTTGTTCATTGGTTTTATAATCCACAAATGCTGTTTCAATACCAATGCTTTCGTAGAAAGAAGCGAGACAAACGGAAAGGTCATCACAGTCTCCCCCTTTGATATCAATGGTTTCGTGCGGGAACTGCACCAGGTCACTCGATGCCAACGGGTCGGCAACATAAAGCATCCCGGGAATAATTTCGGTAAAAAGAATTTTTGCCTGTAGATAATTTAAAAGTATCGGATTAATTGTATCCAGTTCAATCTTATGTTTCGCGAGAAGACGTTTTGCTGTTGCGGCTGAAAAATCAAAATCTTTTTTAACAAAATAGCGCAGATTACCCACAACTCCATCCCATGCATTAGAGGAGTTAATGAGTAACGGTTTTTGTATTTCGTCATCTGCTTCGCGGTTTTCAGTGGTAACATAAAAATTAGCAAAAGATATTTCATGCTTGGCAGAAAAGTATTCTTCCGAAACGACCGTATAAAAAGGGATAGACGCCGTATCTTTTGGCTGAACCAAAACGCCGGGGGAATAAATCACTTCAGAATTAATTTTATCAATTTTGCTGCTTGGCTTAACGGAAACAGGTCTATCTGATAAATTTACAACTCGCGCAACGGCAAACGGTTCGTCAGCAAACCGATCTGTGAAAGTGGGAAACAATGAATTTGGCACCGTCACATCAATAAACTGTACCAACTTTTCTTGCGATGTGTTTAAGAGATACGAAAGATTAACTATCGCTTTGTTGCTGCTGTATTTATTGTGTGTCAAATTTGAAATTCCGTTTGCAGTAAGTTCGCTTAATGTAGCAGTTTTTTGAATATCGGAAAAGTAGACGACTCCCAGAATCGAAGCGCAAATATTTCCGTACCGGAACGTTACCGAAGGCTGCATTCCACGGAGAGAAAAGTCGGAAAAATAATTAACGTTCAAAGAGATTGAGCTTTTATCAAAAGTAAAAGTTTGTCCGAGGGCAACTTGCATAGCCTTTGCCGTCTCATAAAGAAAATTCATTTCAACATGGGGGAATGGCTCCGTGTACAATGCGATGCGAACATTCTTGGGGGTTCGCAGCTCGAATGCTTTATTTGTTTCGTTTAGCGAACCATTTTTCATATTAAAAAAATTCGAGGCGGAGAGAGATAAACAAAGCGAAGGAGTAAAAAGATAGTCTGCACCGAATTGAAAATTCCACAACTTCATCGATTCGGTTTCGTTCGACCTTATCAAAGAAAGGGAAGTATCGGAAAAGACCGCGCCAATTGCGTCCTGGCTAAATTCCTCGGTAAAATATTTTAACGTAACCCCGCCGCTTAGTTTTTCACTGATCTTATATGAATAGCTCGCAGAAAAATATTCCTGATATTTCAAATCGGTTTTAAGAGAAATGTCGGATGAGTCGTTGCCTAGAATTGATTGATTTTTTAGAAGAGAAAATTCTTTAAAAAATCCGGGAGAATAGCGAAGAAAAATATTCGAATTGCCAAACGTTTTAGCAATCCCAAGTGCATACAGCGTGGAAGTAGTTTGCGAAGCAACCTCGCTCCCGAAGGAAACCCCCATTGCCAGATCTTTTGCCGAAGAAAAATTAGTGGGATTAGTCTCCGTCGAAAAGATAAAATCTTTGCTCATAAGGCTTTTAAATCCATTTAACGAAAAGGATTCTTGTGAAAATCCTTTGCCTAAAAAAATATAAAAAGTTAATAAAAGGTAACTTGCCGCTTTTCTCAAGGATAATCTATAATAATGCTGTGTGTGTTTTGACTAACTGTATAAAATTCAAGCGATTGCTCAACCCGGCGGGAAACCGCCTTCCTTACAAAGGTAAAGACCAACCGGTCAAACCGGTTTTTGGGAATAGCTGTTATTAACTGTGGAGGAATTTTTATATGTCCGTTATCTTTTACATGAAGTTTAAAAAATGCGGTAGCAGTTTTTTCATTCTTCATTTTTCCACCGATAATAATTTCAACCGAATCTTTAGTTGCTTTATTCCATTCGAGCTGTAAAATTTTTTCTCCCTTATTGCCCTGGGTAACGTTTACTTTTCCAACAATTTGATCCGGCATAGTTATAGAAAATTTGATTGGAACATTTGAACCCATCATCACTTTTCGATATTCAAAATCTACCGGGTTGTCATATTTTAAGAAGAGTGCATCGCCCATAAAGCCTGATCTACTAAGCATATACTTTGGACCTAGAGTCGTATCCGTTACTGAAGAACTCCTGCCATATTGGATGCTATGCATAACTTCTCTAGTTTGAACTGAGTTGATTTTCGGAGGATTAACTTTTTTCATCCCAAAGCCAAGCATTCTTCCATTCGGTAAAACTATTGGCTGTGCATTATCAAAAAAGAAAACTTCAGCGATATCATTTCCAACTGAAAGAAATTTTTCCGAGACAACGTTCTTGCTAATGAATAGAAAATTCTCTGCCTTAGGCATTTCATTTAATAGTCCTGTTGAATCATAGGTCCCTTTATAGAGGGCATCATCCGGATTTAAAGCAAGGACTTCTATTTGCCGCGGTTCTTCTTCATTTGGAATATCGTTGACCAATTCCGTAGGACCAGGTTTGCCGCATCCGAAGAAGTACGCCGTAAAGAGAAGAAGGATAGTATGTCGAAAATATTTTTTCATTGAATAAGTTTTTGTTGCTCGTTTTGCATTAGAAAAATAAGAGAATAATTGCTATTACGAAAGTCGAATTTTTTACAATCTTTTAAGAACACTGTGATAACCGTTACTGCGGTAAGAGGCAAAACCTGCAGCAACGGTTATCTATAACATCATTGAAAAAAACTATTTAACGACATAAGGAAATCCCCAAGCACTTGATTCAACCGGGGTTGTGTCATCTTTTATAACTTGCGCCGGCATAGCATCAATTACGGTAGAGAAAAATCCCATTGGCAAACCGGTTCTAAAGGTTTGTGAATAAACTTTATTTCCTAGTCCGTCATCGGATACCAATGCTAAAAGTTTCTTTGTGCGATTCATCTTATTACCAAGACACGCGCCGTGCGTTAACGAAACAAAATCTTCACTAGTATAAGCACTATGTACTTCAACTTCAACTGTTACTTCTTGATTTCTTGAAATGGAAGGCATTTGTTTCATCTTGCCTAATCCATGAGACATATAAAAATTCAATGGATCGGTAACAGAAATAACATCGCCTGAAGGAAGCTTTACCGTAATGCTTTTAATATAAATATTAGGGCTGTTCGTTCCCCCTTTTGATAGTGATGATGCGGAAACTTTCCAGTTCATCTTCGGATACTTGGTATTTGCAACCTTAACAAATTTAACATTCCGTTCAACCGTAGTTACGAACGGCTTTGAGATTACGGTATCAATTGTTTTCATCGAAGTATCTTTCGTTACACCGATGAGAAGATTTCCGGTAAAGACAAGTACTAAATTTCCATCGGCGGTTGTATCCGAAAGCTGATTAAGTGTGAAAGTTTTTGTAACCGATGTAATCTTTCTCCCTACTCTTACAGGAAAGATTTCCGAAGTAGTTTTTGCGAGCCCCTGGAGACTCACATCCATCATCCCTTCTTCATTATAATTTTGCTCGAATGAAGCGAGGGCGGAATCTTCAAAGGTTATTTTTTCCAAAGCGGCTTGATCGGTTGTCGGTTCCAAATTATCTACCGAACTTGTGGGTGAATCCTTGCACCCGATAAAAGCTACAAAGAACAGAACAAGAGCAGCTGAAGAAAGTTTCAGCAAAAGATTTTTTATGTTCGACATTTTTGTTTTCCTTTTTTAGTTCTTTAAAATGCCTCCTCCTAAAAGAGGAGGCGTTGTTTTTTATTTAATGAGAATCATTTTCTTTGTTGCAGAAAAGTTGCCTGCTTTGATCATGTAGAAATAGACGCCTGAATTTAATCCGTTTGCAGAGAACACTTTTGCGTAAGTTCCGCTTGGTTGATATTCATTAACCAAGGTGGCAATTTCTTTACCAATAACATTGTACACTTTTATTGTTACAAAACTGTTTGAGGGAAGTTGATAGTTGATTACCGTACTTGGATTGAACGGATTCGGGTAGTTCTGACCTAAGGTAAAATCCGTAACAATCTTTGAGTCGGATGAGATAGACGTTAATCCGTCTGCGGCTAAAACAAGATCAACATTAAGATAATTGTTAGAGGACTCCAACGTTACATCATTAACTTCCGATTCACTATAATCAACTACTGAAGAAACCAATTGATAGCTGCCCGATGAGAGTCCATCAAGTACAAACGAGCCGTCTAGATCAGATATGGTGGAATTTACTACTTCTCCGTTGTTATCAATCAACGAAGCAACTGCGCCTTCAACATTCTCTCCGTTGCCGTCAACGATGTTTCCATAAACGATTGCGTTTCCCATCGCGTATGATTTGCTTAGAGCAAAGTTTATATTGTTCACAACACCGTTTTCAGTTACAATAATTGAATCTGCATTTTTCCAGTTATGTGTTTGTGTTCCATCATACTTAAAAAATGTTGGACGGTAACCTCGTGCCGAGGCTAATAAATAATATGTCCCAGGTTCTAAATTAGCAAGTGAATAACTTCCGGTGAGGCTGTCTGAAAGCACAAAATTTCTCGAACCTTGACGGTTATTTGTTTTCTTCTGATAAGCATAAACCATAGCTTTTAACGGTAATGAAGAAGCAGAATCAACCACAACTCCATTAACACTATTGGCATAAACAGCTTTTGATGCAAGCGTAATATTAATGTCTGTAATGTCTTGTGAAATTACGATTCTATCTGCGGTCTCAAAAGTTGACTTATTATTATAATATTGTTTCAATAACGAGTGATTTGCGGGATTAATGAATAACACCAACGTATCATTTTCTTTAGCAAAAATTTTGAAATTTCCCAACTCGTCAGTTCTTACCATTACACTATGTCCCATGGGTTCGGGTGAGTGATTCAATCTTCTATTAGTAACAATAGCCGCAACTAACGCTTGCTGTACATTTCCCGAAGCATCCTTAATTGAACCGGACACTGAGAAGATGTTTGGTTTAACAAGTTGTTTCAATCCAATTGCAAATGAAAGAGAGTCTCCGCTTTTAAAAGTTACTTTTGTAGCTTGTTGCATCGTTTGGGCGTTGTCATAAAACTCAGGCGCATACCCTTCAGCTCCGGTAAAAATGAAATATTCACCTGGTTTTAATTTTAAATTAAAGGAACCTGTTGAGTCTGTAACTTCAAATGATGGAGGACCCGACATAAATGAAGCTGGTAAAAACTCAATTTTTGCTCTTCCAAGCGGGGCATTCGTCGTATCGTCAAAAACAGTTCCACTGACTTTTGCAACAATATCGTTGGCTTGCGTTACTTCAATTACAACGGTGTCGGAAGGGACACTTTCCTGATTATTTGAGATGGCGGTAACATAATAGGAATATTTCTTTCCGAATATTACTCCATGGTCAACAAACTTTCCTTCACGGGTCATCCATAATTTCCCATATTTTCCTGAATCAGCACCAGTTCCCTCTTTTTTATAAATATTATAGTTGGTGGCTGTTAGAGAATATTCCCAGGTAAGCATTACTGATACTGAGTTCATCATCGAAGAAGAAACAACAGTAGCCTGTAAATTTTTAGGCGGATTAACTTGAGCTATACCTGTTGATGCCCCAAACAACATCACTCCTACGAGTAAGAATAAAAGTTTTTTCATTTCTTGTTCCTTTTTATTGATTAACATTAAAGTTTCTTGTAAGAAAGTAAACCATAATTGTGCCATGGTAACTGATCCAGTTTTATTTGATTTTCGAATCTTTTTCTAGTCGCTTCGCCTGGAAAACTTTTACATTTGCCTGAATCGATTTGAGCAGGCGGTTTCTCCTTCTTTCATGCAGATATTTGCTGGAAAGTGTTTTCAGTTGGTTAGGTTTTGTTATTTTTGTATTGTATAATAACTAGAAAAATGAATACGAACCCAAAAATTCTTGTTTGCGATGATGATGAAACTATTTGCTATCTTTTAAAAGAGCAGTTAGTGGATAAGTTTTTTTCAATCGATATGGTTTATGATGGTAAATTTGCCATTGAAAACATGAAGAAAAGGAACTATGATCTTCTGCTGCTTGATCTTAAAATGCCGATCATGCAAGGGGAAGAAGTCTTAAAATTCGTGAAAGAATATTACCCATCGATACAAGTAATTATCCTTACCGCCGACTCCGAAATACGAAAAGCCATCGATTGTATCAAACTCGGAGCATATGACTTTATAACAAAACCTTACAATTTTGATGAACTGCTTCTTACCATAAAGCGGGCACTAGAACACCGCGATCTTCTTTTTCAAAACGAAGCGTTAACCAAACAAGCCAAACAGCATCGCGCAAGCAGAATAATCGGAGATAGCGAGATGCTGAATCAACTTATTAATTTGGCGGAAAAAGCCGCAAAATCGGAATCAAATATTTTGATCGAAGGAGAAACCGGGACGGGAAAAGAATTGCTCGCCGATTTTATTCACCAACATTCTGCAAGAAGATTAAAACCTTTTGTTGTGATCAACTGCGCCTCGCTCCCTGATCAGCTGATTGAAAGCGAACTTTTTGGGTATGAAAAAGGAGCCTTTACCGACGCAAAAACTTCAAAGCCCGGGCTTGTAGAAATTGCAAACGGCGGCACACTGTTTCTTGATGAAATTGGTGAAATGAGTTTAAATATTCAACCAAAGTTGTTACGTTTTTTAGAAAACGGAGAATACCGGCGCGTTGGCGGCATCAATTCTCTCTCTTCGGATGTGCGGGTTATCGGGGCAACAAATAAAAACCTCTTAGAAGAAACGGAGTTAAAATTATTTCGAAGAGATTTGCTTTTCCGTTTGAATGTCATTACCCTTATTGTTCCACCGTTGCGCGAAAGGAAAGAAGATATTTTAACGCTTGCAAATTTTTTCCTTGAATCAAAATCTCCCATTCGCGCACCGCGTAAATTCGATGAAAAAGCCATCGAAGCGTTAATGCAGTATGACTTCCCGGGAAATGTTAGAGAATTAGAGCATATTATTGAACGGGCTATCATTTTTTCAGACGACAACACAATCCTTCCGGAAAATCTTTTTCTCTCCAAGAAAAAAAAGAAATTGCATGGGGTTGTGGTTTCGGAAAATACCGGTGAACATAAAGATGAAGAATTATCGATTGATGATCTCGAACGATCACATATCTTAAAAATTCTTGAGCTTAACGGTTGGGAAAGAACAAACTCTGCAAAACAATTGGGAATTAGTCAAAAGACGCTTTATTCAAAAATTAAAAAATATCATTTGGAAAAAGGGTAATAATCTAAACGGCAGCAATATTGTGAAAAACAAAGAATTTTATCCCGAACTCTTATTTGGTCTAGCCGACCGGCCGGACTTAGCTATCTCGGCAAAACTTGTCGGCGAAGAAATTCGCGAACAACTTCAAACAGAAATTGAACTGTTTGTTTTGTTAAAAAATGAATATCCTCAAATTATTTATTCCCGATCGTCCCTCAACTTATCTGAAGACGAATTACAAAATTATTTTTCAAACAACACGTCTTTTTTTCTGAGCGAAAACGGAGAAGAAAATTCTAAAATTCTCTCTGAAGGGTTGCACGTAAAGCATCTTCAAGTTCTCCTCATGGAAATTCAAAATGGTGAACAACTCGTATTAATATGGGGAAGAAATAGTACACCGTTTACTAAAAGCGAAAAAAAATCCTCTGCATTTTCCGCAGGCTTATTTATAAGCGCCGCCAAAATAATCCGTTCACTTGAGTTGAATAAAGCCGTTGAAACACAACTTATTCAAAAACAAAAATTTGAATCACTCGGTAAATTAACAAGCGGTATTGCCCACGATTTCAGCAATCTGCTTTCAAGCATTTTTGGGAGCGTAAATCTTTTAAAGAAAAAAGTTGCTTCTAACTCTGATGCCTTAAGATTAGTTGAGAATATTGAAAGTTGTTCGGTTCGCGCTAAAGATTTAACCTCAGGGCTCCTTGCATACGGAAAACCGAAACCGAAGCAAAAGGAAATTCTTTATCCAAACCAGTTGGCAAATGAGATTGCCGGAGTTGTTAGACAAACATTTCCGGCTTCTATAGATTTTTCTGTTCAACTGAGCTCCGATGTTTACGAATTGCAAGGGAATAGCACGCAAATATACCAGGTCCTACTTAACCTTTGTATCAACGCTCGAGACGCAGTAGGGGAAAACGGTTCGATTGCTCTCACCACTAAAAATGTTTCGGTTCACAGAAGTGATGCCCATTTATTTCCATTTCTGCCTCATGGAAATTTTATTTGTTTTACCGTAAAGGATAACGGCAGCGGCATAAGCAAAGAAAATCTTTCTAAAATTTTTGACCCTTATTTTACAACCAAAGGGGGTGAAAACAGTTCGGGACTTGGACTTTACATTTCTTACGGTATTATTAAAGCTCACGGCGGAGTAATTCATGTTTCGAGCGAGATAAACCGCGGAACTTGTTTTGATGTTTACCTACCGGCTTACGAAGATTCTTCCGCTGTAGAAAAGAAAATTTCGGAAAAAATTATCCTGCTTGCCGACGATGAAGAGATGCTTCAGGATCTGTTAGGCGAACTTTTGGAATCACATGATTTTTATGTTATTAAAGTTCCGAACGGGAAAGAGTTGCTTCAAGTTTTAACAGAGGAAATAAAAGCTGATCTGGCAATTATTGATTACAACATGCCGGAAATGAACGGCGCAGAATGCATTAAACAAATAAGAGAACTCGGTTTTACTATTCCGATAATTTTATCTTCCGGAAGTTTGGGATTAGCTGATTCAGAAGAAGTTAAGGGGCTTAAGATCGACGCAATTGTAAACAAACCTTATGACTTTGATACGATGCTCGCAACTGTAAAAAAATTATTGTAATGGTTTTTCCTTATCCCCGATATCGATCATCTTAATATCGCCGACATAATCTGCAAAGATTGGTTTTTCAACCTGATTTAACAATTCTAAAATGTCGTTAATTTCGCCAACAGCAATATCTATATATTTCATCTTGTTGCTGATGGCTTCTTTATTTAACTCCTCTTTATGTAATTCCCGTTTGATAGCCGTAAGCGAAAGCTTTATAAGTGTTAGGGGTTGTTTTATTTTATGATTTGCAGTAACAACCGTTGCAGTAAAAGTTTTCATTTTTTCAACTTCAAGAAATAGGTCTTGAGATTCCTTTACTTTCAGTGCGGAGTTAACACGCGCGAGCAGTTCAATTTTATTGATTGGTTTTTTAATATAGTCTACGGCGCCTGCTTGCAATCCCTCGCGCATATCTTCCGCAGAAGTTTTTGCTGTAACCAGAATGATTGGAATTCTGGACGTGCGGGAATCTTGCACTAAAAACCGGCAGACTTCAAGTCCGCTAATTTCGGGCATCATAATATCGAGGAGGATCAAATCCGGCAATTGCGTTATAGCGGCTTCAATGCCGGTTCTTCCGCTGTTTGCGGAAAGAACGGTAAATCCTTCTTTTTGAAGCCGGTCTTGTAAATAAAAAATATTTTCCGGTTGATCATCTATGACTAAGATCTTTTTCATGCAGCGCTGCTTTTTTTTCTGTTAAGGCTTTGGTTAAACGAAAAGCCAGGACACCCGAATTAATTGGTTTGGTTATATAACTATCAAATCCTTGTTTTAAAATAATTTCACGGTCCTCTATCATTGCTTTAGCGGTAACCGCAATAACCGGAATATCTTTCAACTCGGATTTTTCCCTAATCATTTTTAACGTTTGGAATCCATCCATAACCGGCATCATGATGTCGAGAAGGATGACGTCCGGTTTTTGTTTTTCGAGGATCTCAAGACACTCTTTCCCGTTTTTTGCCAGGACCGTAACGCAATTACATTTCTGAACAATTTCATTAATCGTAAAAAGACTGTCGGGATCGTCATCTACAATTAAAACTTCTCCGACAAAATTTTCTCCGTAGGTTCTTTCTTTCTTAAGTTGAGTACTCCCGGCGGCTTCAACAACTTCTTCTTCAAATGACGGCATCCCCTTTTGCTTTCCCTTTTCAAGGAAATAAAAAGCATTACGGATAATTTTTAAAACTTCGTAGGCACTTACTTTTGAAGTACCGGCTAAACCGGTTATTAATTCCTGACCGGTTTTAATCTCTTCATCAGAAAGCGTTTCCGGGAGAACCATGAAAAGTAGTTTCTGAAATCCTCCGGGTGTGTGAAATATTTCAGAACATTTCTTTAGTGCATTACCGCCTTTATAGAATGGGTTTACAAATATTACATCTTCTTCAAAATTAAATTTTTCCAATTCATCATACCTGTGGAAATTCAAATTTAGAGAAGAAAAAATACTTTCACTCGTTTCATCATCGAGCAGTGCATAACTTGGTTCTTCTTTTTGAATTAACTCCCGCCCGTTTATTATTGCTTGCGTAATTGATTCTTGCGATAACGGTTCAACAAGAATTTCATTTGGCGAAAGGGCAAAACCATTTTTTTGTGTGTCATTTACAGAATAAAAAACGATCGGGATTTTTTTTGTGGCAGGATCTGCTTGCAAAGCATAAATTATTTTCCAGAAATTTAATGCAGGAAAAGAGACATCAAGGAGAAGAGCAAACGGAAGCATCCGTTCTGCTAGCGCAAGGCATTGGTCAGGGCTTTCTGCAAAAAGCGTCTCATAACCTTTACTGTTCACATAATTTGCAATCATCTGACGGATATCATGTTGATGCTCTATAATGAGTACCGGGTTATGTTCGGCATCATCAAATGTTTTCACAATCGTTTCATCCACTTGGTTCTTGTGAATTAAATGAACGACCTCAACCGGGAGAACAACTGTGAATATTGAGCCGTTGTTCAGTTCGCTTTTTACTGAAATATTTCCTTTAAGCATTTCGGCAAATTTTTTGCAAATTGATAACCCTAGCCCGGTTCCGCCAAATTTTCTTGTAGTAGAGGCATCAGCCTGACGGAATTCTTCAAAAATATATTTTTGCTGTTCTGCAGAAATACCAATCCCATTATCTTCAACTTCAACTTTTAAAAGATTATTTTTAGGTAAAGAGACACGAATTTCAATATGACCTTCCGTTGTAAATTTAATTGCATTCCCGACAAGATTAATTAAAATCTGCAAAAGCTTTGTGCGGTCTGTAGTAAGATAAAGTTTCTCTTCTGCGCTATTTACAATACGAAGTTCAATATCTTTTTCTTTTGCAAGATTTGCGAATGACGCATGCAGTTCATCAAGCAAATCGTCAAGAATAAAATTCTCAAATTTTATTTCCATTTTTCCCGATTCAATTTTGGATAGATCGAGAATATCATTAATCAGATTTAACAACCGTTTGCCGCTACGCAACACAACTGAAAGCCGCTCATTATTTTTAGAAGAAATTGATTTATCTTCAAGTACCAACTCTGTTAATCCGAGAATTGCATTCATCGGCGTACGCAGTTCGTGCGACATGGTAGCAAGAAATTGTGATTTCAGTTGAGTAAGCTCTTCCGCTTTCTGTTTCTGAACTTCAAGCTCTTTTGCTTTTTGTGAAAGAGCCGCATGCAATTCTACCAATCGATCATTTTGCATTTTTATTTGTTCGTTCTGCTTCTGGTAATCTTCATTCAACCGTTTCAATTCGGAAACCAAATTTTCCATTTGCACAAAAGCAATAGCATTTGTTAATCCAATGGCAAGCTGCTCTTTAATCAGTTCAAGATATTCTTTTGCTTCCTCCGTTGGTTTATTCACCGAACCCAGTTCAAGAATGCCGATAGTTTTTTTATTGTAGACGATTGGAAGCAGAAGAAGATATTTTAAATTGATCTGCATTAATCCTGACGAAATAATCGGCGGGTCCTCTTTGAAGATGATCTCGACCGTTTCAAGCTTTTCAACTAACGGCTTGAATAATTCCGATTTTTCTTTTATTGCAAATTGCTTTTCATTCACACCATACGAGCCGACTTGTGCAATATTTCCATCAACAACAGAATAAATTGCCCCGATATTGAATTGGGTGATACGAATTATTTTTTTTAATGAAGAATCCGAAATATCCTTTAAGGAAGGATTCTGATTGATCATCGTTATAAAATCAGAATATTCTGTTTGGGCTTTTTCTTTCCTTTCAAGTTCATCAAGCATGGTATTAAAAGCTACAGCGAGTGCGCCAAGTTCATCTTTCGTTTCAACCACCATGCGGCTTGAGAAATTGCCGGTTTTTGTTATCTCCGTCGCTTCGGTTAGTAAGTGAATTTGCCTTCTGATCCCTGAGGTTAATAAGAGGGTTAAGATCACCGAAAGAGCCAGCCCCGTGCCCCCTAAAATCAGCAAAATATTTTTAAGGTTGTTTTTAAGGTTGTGTGTCTCATTGATCGTTGTAAAAATTATTGCCCCGATATTATCATTCGTTAGAAAAGGTTCTTTCGTTTTATAAACGGCAGCAAGAAAATATGACGCTTCCGTTTCCTGTGTGAAAATATCATAATTGTTTTTTATTGACAGGTTGTTGAGTGCTTCGGCAAGACTGAAAAAATATTTCTGATTAACGGATTCGTTGGAATACTCTACGATGTTATTATCATAATAAATGGCTATTTCAGCCCGGATCTTTCCCGAGAGCTCATTTAAAAAATCTTTAGAAATGTTTCTTCCATAAAGATAGGTCTTGCCTTTTGGCGTTGTATAGATATTAAAAAAAATTAACGGGTTCGATAACAAAAAGGAAGAAACCCTGGCATTCCCTTTTGGTAAAATAATTTCTTTGTTGTAGGCAATTGCGTCTTTATTAAAAGTAGAGTCGGAATTCAGTTCAATTACAAAATCAAGATTTTTGAAAACGGAAATTGCATCATTAGAAAAAGCTTTTTGATCGTTCTTGTTGAGAAAAAGGGAAAACGCATCATCTATGTCTTTAGAAACACCGTGAAATAAAAAAGCAAAATCATTTGTTGAAGTAAGGAGTTGTTTAGACTGTTGAGACGTGAGCACATTATACATGATGGAATAGAAGGCAGAGGCGGAGGCACCAAGAATTACCGCAACAATAACAACATTTATTAATATGATACGGTAATTAATCTTCATTCAATCACGTCTCTTTTTGTAAAACTTTTCGGATAGTAATTATCAATTCATCGAAGTCATAAGGTTTCGAAATAAAATCTGTTGCACCCATGCGGGCTGCTTCCATAGCGCTGACGACGTCAGCATAGGCGGTAAGTACTATTACTTTAAAGTGCACTTCGCGTGCTTTAAGTTCACGTAAAACCTCGAACCCATCTTTTTCAGGCATTTTTAAATCCAGCAGCATTAATTCTATCGGTTCACGCTGCACATAATCTAACGCTGCATCCGCAGAAGTAACATAGTGAACGGTATACCCTATCTCGGTTAATTCCTCTGCTAACACCTTGCAAAGATTAAGGTCGTCATCGACAATTAAAATTGATTCCATGACTCTCCTATTTTTTTTCTTTATTGTCTAAATCGAAATTATAATATTTCACTTTATTCCGGTAGCTATCTAATTCTTGTTTAATCACATTTTCTCCATTCGGGAAAGCGAGTCGTTCTTTTAATGTAGGAACTAAATCCACCTTCACAACGATCACTAATTCTTTTTTTGTTACCGTCATTTTGTCACTTCCCGTTAAGTACCTAAGCCCCAAAACCCACCAGGGAAGATCTTTTAAAAAAGGGATTCCGATGCGTTCGGATTTTTGTTCATTTAAAAATAATCCTCCAATTACCGTTTCTTCACCGTTAAGCATTAGAACTTCTGTTGTGGCTTTTGTTTTTTGAATTTCGGTCGTCAAAGCGGAAGGAAATCCGGCGCTACGTTCAACCGTCAAATTCAGTAAGACATAATCAATCCCTTGATCACTATAAATTCTAGGAGTTACTCTGATGATAGAACCGGTTTGAAAAAAAACATCTGTCACGTTTCCGGCAAAATCTTTTTGCTTAATTGAAAAATCAGAACCGACTTGAATAAATCCTTCTTTTTTATCACGGACAGTAACGTTGGGGCTGGCAATAATTTCTCCTAAATTTTCGCTTTCCATAAACCTAAACAGAGAGACCGCCTCGCCAAAAAAACTGCCGGCGGAAAAGGAGTTAGTACTTGTAATTATCGCATCGCTTGTTGTGCCGGTTGATGAAGCTGCATTAGTAGCGTTTGCCGGTCCGGTGGTAGTGATACCCGCTCCAATATCCAATCCCTTTTTACTAAGCAGAAATTGCCAGTTGATCCCCCGCTGTTTTAAAGCGTCGGTATCCATTTCAAAGAAGACTGCGGAAATTTTAACTTCTCTTGTATTTGCATCAACAAAATTTTCATCACCGCCTTTTGCCATCGGATCAGGTTTTCTTTTAATGATGATAACGTCTTCTTTCTTTTCGTACATCAAGTTGGCGTATTGTACAATAACGAGAAGAGCCTTTTCATATGGCATACTGGGTATTTCTACACCAATAGGATCGTTGCGTTCTACAGTAGAAATAATTTTTCTTCCCGATTTCAACTCACTTACTTTACTCAGTAATTCGATAGCGCTTGAGAAGGGAAGATTTGCTGAAAGTGTAACTAACTCATCGGGAGAAGTATATCCTTTGAAATCACGCTCCGATGGATCTTGTGCAAAAACGAATTGACTTAGCACAAGAAGACAAATAATAATTATTGTTTTCATAAAAATTCCGGGTTTCATTTTCTTAAAGACTTATCTAAATTTAAAACAACCGTTTCAACCACTCCCCCTTTATTTAGAACGAATGTAACTTTTTTCCATTTGTAATCAATGGTGGTTAAGTACCCAAGATAAACTTCATCCCCTTCAATAAGTAAGAACGAATTTCCACGCGCATCTGCAAGGAAAGCGCCATCCGGAACTAATGCAAGCAATCTAGCTCCCTGAACATCAAGCAATCCTTGCGTGTTCGGCGGAATTTCCATCCGGATAAGGGGATAAAAAATATCATATAATTTAGGAGCGTTCAAGTTATTTTCCGAGTATGCCTTGGTAGCGTATCTATCATTAGTCGAAAAATAAACGGCAATATTCATTGTGAAATTAATTAAAAATTCAGGTTCTTGGTCGGCAGGGGCAAGTACATAGTTGCTCAAATTCAATTTTGTAATTTTTTTTAGTTCTTTGCTTTCTTCTATTCCGTAGATCAATTGGAAAAGGTCATTATAGCTTCCATAGCCGGTAACACGGTAATCGTAATATAAAAATTCTTTGTCTGTTTTCTGTGCAAGAAATTCAATATTAAATTTTGCTTTTTCCGAAAGACGTACATTAAGCTGGTTAAGAAAATCATAAAACTTTAACGACGAGAGATCTTTTGGGATATTAAATTTTCTTGCAGCAAGAATGGAGTCTAACTTTGCCGCTTTTGTCATTTTTTCTTTTAGCTGCAAGTCGAGTACATTTGGATCATAGCTTAAAGCCTTTAAAGAAGTCAATTCCGCGGTTTTATTTTTTATTGACGGCTTTTGGAATATATAAATATACCCGAATCCTAAAACTCCGAGGAGAATAAGGACGCCTAACAGGGCAAAAGTATTTTTTAATTTTCTATTCATGCCGGGCTTTCAACAGTTCTTCTTTTTTGATGGTCAGCATAAAGCGGTATGCATCTTGTTCACGGATGGGATCATAGGTAATATTTTGCAATGAAGCGCTTTGTAACCTAGATGCAAATTCAGTAAGTACTTTTCGATTGATAGCATGTCCGTCAATGGTAACAACGGCGCTATCAGGAAGAATTATGTTTCGAACCCAAAAAGATTTTTTCCTCCCGACAAAATCGGAAAGATTAAAAAGAAGTTTGTTCCAAATCCCTGTTCCGGTTGAAGCTGAGTCAAGAATCGCTTCTGTTTGATCAAAATTATTTATTCTCGCCGTCAAATTGTCTATCGCCATTAGGGTGGAAAGGTTTTGGCGCTTTAATTCAGTTTGAAACTGAATTTCACTTTTTAATTTATTTATTTCATTTTGTTTATTCAAAATGTTGAGTGTAAAATAAAAAGCGGTTAAAAAAAGAAGCGGGAGGACAAGATAGCCGTGCCATCCGAATTGAAAAACTTTTTGTTCTTCAAGAACATACCTTGGCAGAAGATTTATGCCTTTGGTTTCTTTTGAAAGTTCATCAAAATATTCAACAGCTGCGGCAAATGGAACACTAAAGGATGATATTTTTATTCTGGCGTCTTCACTTAAAGCAGAAACGTCTATATTATCAAATTCAAGTTTGCTTACATTCGCTTCAGGGAAAGTGCCGTAAAAAGAAAGAACTAAATTTTCCGAATCATCTTCACCGCAGACGACGATGTTGTCAAGATTCGGAATTCCCCCGTTTTCCATCTCCAATAATATTTTGGAAAAGTAAACATCATACGTGTGAAGGTTAGCAGTTCCTAAATCAAGCGTGGCGCCAATATGTTTTAATTTTCTTCCTTGTAAAAAAATCAGTTTGCTGTATTCTTTGCCGATGTAAACAATTAAGGAATAATCATCCGGGAAGAATTTTTTCTTTTTGGCGACGTAATAAGCAAGAGAAAGTTCTGCCGATTTTACTGAAGTAAGTTTATAAACTCTTTTCCCGTTAAACTTCGCCAGGCTATTTATCACTTTAAAACAAGGAACTTCCTGTGCTAAAAATGAAGCAAGAGAATTTCCATCGGCTAAATCTGTTATCCCAACGTTGCTGCGGTCAAAAGGACGGTCAGACTGAATAATTGTCTCTTTTAATACATCCGTTTTTACTTTAATATCAGTAAGACGCTTTGGGATGACTTGATAAAAAATGGAGGGATCTGTTAATACCGGAATAAATTCGCATGTATGTAATTTAATTCCGCGCATTTCTGCATTAACCAAACTCTCAAAAACACCACCGGAAGAAAACCCCTGCATGTTTAAATTTGCGCCGCCCCCTGAATCAATTTGAATTCCCGATTCTTCGGCAATCATTTGCACTGATTCGGCGTTCGCTTCACTAGCGGTCTGTGTTGATCCAAGTACATCCACCGACGCAGCTCGGAGAATTTTTATCTGGTTGTTCTCTTTGGTAACGACGACGATTTTTGAATCGGAACCTTCACAATATAGACATACAAGCGGTTTCATAGTTTACGCTGAAAGAATTTGTTGCATTCTGGTTTTATTGTTGGCAAATGCCATAGCTGAATCTAAGCTAATTTTCTTATTCAAATATAAGCGCTTTAAATCTTGTTCCAAAGTATTCATGCCAGCTGGTCCTCCCTGATTGATCATCATATAAATTTCACTGGTATTATTATTCTTAATTGCTGCCCGCACATTTGCGTTTACGATTAAAACTTCTTTGGCAAGAACCAGTTTCCCATGCACGGTAGGAACAAGTTTTTGAGATATCACAGAAGTTAAAACATCAGCTAACCGGTTGCGCACACGATCTTGTTCGGATGGATGAACCTCGGCTACAATTCTATCAATTGATTCAACCGCGGAAGAAGTGTGCAGTGTTGAAAAAACTTTGTGCCCGGTATCGGCAACTTCTAGCGAAGCCATTATCGTGTCTGGATCTCTCATTTCTCCAATTACGATAATATCAGGGTCTTGCCGCAATGCTTGAATAACTCCTTCTTTAAAGCTTAACACATCCTTTCCGACTTCACGGTGTTTGACGATTGATTTATCAGACTTATGCACGTACTCAATTGGGGAAGAAATAATAACGACATGAGTTGAGTCGAGTTTGTTATGATAGTCGATAATTGCATCGAGTGTTGCAGATTTTCCCGAACCGGTAATACCTGTGATAAGGGTTAAGCCATATTTAAAGTATTGATGACTTAAAACTTTTGTTAAGGCAGGATGAAACTCATAAGACTCAAAAGTACGGGCATGAGAAGCAATGGCGCGCATATTAAGGGTAATGTGGTCTAGATCGAAATAACAGGTAGCCCTAAATCTTACATTTTCCATTCTCCGTTCATACATAAAGGTATAGCTAAAATCTATACTTTTTGTAACCATGAGATAACGCCGCTGGTTTTCATTCAGCATACTTAAAATTAAGATAGCCGCTTCATCCAAAGTAAATTTTGGAAGGTCAATAACTCGTTCTTTCTTTCCAAAAATTCTCATCCAGGTAAAACCATCGCTTCCGGTTCCACCGAATTCAATATCTGAAGCCTCACGTTCAATCATTAATGTTAAAACTTTAATGATAAATTTCTGCATCAAAAGTCTCTCGTCATTTGTAAACTGAGAAAATTTTTCAACAAAATAACTTGTACGGTCTTGCCCTAAAAGCATAGCGGGAACACTGATAAGAAATTTTGACAAGATTTTTTTTAAATCATCAATCATCGCTTATTCCTCCATAGTTCCGGCAATTACTTCTTCAAAAGAAGTAAGTCCAAGTTTTACTTTTTCAATTCCGCATTCGCGCAAATTAAGCGTTCCATCTTTCTTTGCTTGTGCACGAATTTTTTCTTCATCAACCGATTCGCCTGAACGAAGGATGATCTGTTTCAACTCAGAAGTAAAATAAAGCGCTTCATGAATAGCGATTCTTCCTTTATATCCAGAACCCCCGCATTTTTCGCATCCCTTAGCTTCGTACACGGTTAAGTTTTTCCATTCATCGTAATCAAGCGCCAGAGACTTCATTAGCGCCTCGTCAAGTTTAGTTATTTTTTGTTTGCAATTATTGCAAAGTCGTCTAACCAAACGTTGCGCAACAATGATATTGATCGCATACGCAATTAAGAACGGCTCAATTCCCATTTTATATAAACGGGCAACGGCGCTAGGGGCATCATTTGTATGCAAAGTCGAAAACGTTAAGTGTCCCGTGTTTGCAAGTTTGATAGCTACTTCCGCCGTTTCTTTATCACGCATTTCACCTACAAGAACAATGTCGGGATCGTGACGCAGAATGCTGCGGATGGCTTGTTCAAAATTCATTTTGACGCCAATCTTTAACTGGCGGGCTCCTGCAATAACATATTCAACCGGGTCTTCAACCGTTAGTACATTAACTGTAGGGTCTATAACTTGATACAAAGCGGCAACCAACGTCGTTGATTTTCCGCTTCCCGTTGGTCCGGTTAGGATAACCATTCCCTGCGGCTGACGTATTGCTTTTTCAAAAGCATCGTTGGCATAGCCGGTGAGACCAAGCAACTTCAAATCCTTTACAACTTTTCTGTCATCCAGAATCCTGATAACCACACTTTCAAATTTATTTTTTAGCTCCGTACCAACCATAGGTAAAATAGAAACTCTAAAACGAATAATCTGTCCGTCAATTTCCCG
>JBAYFO010000038.1:0-34268 GCA_041667115.1 Ignavibacteriaceae bacterium
AAGAACCCTGTAACTAAATATATCTCCGACTCTTGTAATGCGTAACCAAATCAACTTATAAAAAGCCCCCGCTTATAGCTCAGGTTCATGCTATTTGCGGGGACTATCTTGAACGTGAACTATAAATAATTCCCTACCCCGGAGACCACATCACTTGTTGTAATAAATGTATAACCTGGAGAAGGATTATCGCTATTCCAGATTTTGATTTTGGGGAAATCAGCAGGTAAAGAATCGGCACTTGTAATTGATGAACTTTTCATAACCGGTTCATCACGGCTAAAGAAGATTTCTCCGTCATCGCTAATTTTCGAGTAGCTAATTTTTTCTTTCAACGGAGAAACATAAAATGAAAAATTTACTCTCGGTAATTTTTGTTCTGAAATTGTTTTTATCCCGGTATCAAAAAGTACATCGACAGTTTCGCCGGGTTGAAAATGAACCGGGAAGTTTAGAACAACGGTTTTTCCGTCGTCGGATAAAATCAAATTTGTTTTCCCGGACACAAAAACGGAGTTGGGTTTCGGAGAAATATATTCATAGTCCGAAAAGCCCTGCGGAAAAACCGGAGGGACAGAAAAAAGAAGTATTATGCAAATTGTAATTAATTTTTTCAAATTGTATCCTTTGTTTTGTAACTCTTGTAAAGAGGACTCAACAAATAATTTTTAAGAAATATTTTTCTTTTTTTGAATTTCATGCCAGCTTAACGCACTTGCTCCAAGGATAGCAACATTCCCTTTTACCAAACCTGAAAGTAAAATTTCAACTTTACCCTGAAATAAATTCAGCATATTTTTTTCCATATGCTTTTTTGTTGGAACAAGTAAAAGATCGCCTGCTACCGCGATTCCTTCAGATAAGATTATCGCTTCTGGATTTAAGTAAGCTACAACGTTTGCCAAAGCTTCGCCAAGAATTTGTCCGGTATTTTCAAATGTAGCAATAGCAAGTTTATCCCCATGAATAGCTGCTTTCAAAATTAAATCCGAAGTGAGCTCACTGGGGCGGAATTCTTTAAGAACACTAATCTCATTTGATTTTGAAAGTAGTTCATAATATGTCCTTATAAGTCCACCTGTAGAAACATATGTTTCGAGACAACCTTTTCTGCCGCAACCGCAGGAGCGCCCATTTTTTTCAACAATAGTATGACCAATTTCTCCGGCAAAACCATCACTGCCGTAAAGAATATTTCCGTCAACAACAATACCGCTGCCAAACCCTCTGCTCAAGGTAAGCTGAATAAAGTTTTTCATCTTTTTTGCGACACCGAATTTCATCTCTCCCAAAGCAGCGGCATTTGCATCGTTAGCTATAACGATTGGAAGATCGTAATATTTTTTTACCATGTCTTTTATATTGACATAAACCCAATTAAGATTTGATGAATACTCTACCGTTCCTTTATAATAGTTTGCACTCGGAGCCCCGATTCCTATTCCAAGCAACTCATACTCTCCAGATTTTTCTTTGTATATCTTATTAAATTTTTTGAAGAGTCTTTCGAATAACGATTCGGGAGATTCGTTCAGCCTTGTTGGAATTCTGCTTTCCACAAAACAGTTCCCCAGGATGTCAACCAGCCCGAAGGAGGTATTCGTCCCGCCAATTTCAATACCAAGAGTCACTTTTTTATGCGCCATAAGTATTCCAAGTTAGCATTAATGATACTTGTTGTTTTTTATTCCGATGTTTTCTACCACTTCTGGAATTATTTCATTCTTATTAATTTCTTTCCAGATAAGTGCAGCTGCACCAAGGATTGCTGCATTCTCTGATTCCATTAAACTGGAAGAAAGTATCTTTACGGTTCCTTTATAGATCGGGAGAAGATTTTTTTCTAAGTGAATTTTCGTCGGATTAATGATAAGGTCTCCGGATAGCGCTAATCCGCCAAAAAGAATAATTGCTTCAGGACTTAAATGGGCAACACTATTTGCCAAAGCCAAACCCAATTTTGCTCCCGTAATTTCAAAAGCTAAATTGGCAATTTTATCACCGTCTAATGCGGCTTGTTGAATATGCTTTGAAGTGAGAGAATTGAAGGAATATCCTCGAAACACACTATCGTCATTATAGGAAGAAAGAAGTTCAAATACTGTCCTACAAATTCCACTTGCCGAAACATACGTTTCCAAACAGCCCTTTCGACCACAGTTGCAAGACCGCCCGTTTTCTTCAATAATTGTGTGTCCTATTTCTCCGGCAAAACCATCCTTCCCGTAAACGATATTTCCATCAACAACAATACCGCTGCCGAGACCAGTCCCTAATGTTATTAAAATAAAATTGTTGATATTTTGCGCAGCTCCGTACATCATTTCACCAACAGCGGCAATATTGGCATCATTGGTTACAAGAACCGGCAAGGCATAATACTTTCCGATCAAATTGACAACATCCACATATCCCCAATTAAAATTGCTCGGATTCTCGATAGTCCCTTTAAAAATATTTGCAGAAGGAGCGCCAAGTCCAATTCCAACTAATTCAAAATCAGCCTGTATTGGCTCATACTCTGCGTTAAAAGAATCAAACAACCGCGAAAATAAAAAATCTGCTGAAAGTTGTGCTTCTGTTGGGATTTGATTTTTTAAATAACATTTACCTTTTTCATCTACCAAGCCAAAGACAGTATTTGTTCCCCCGATATCAATTCCTAAAACAACCTGAGTAGAACTCATAATTTATTGTATCCAATCATAAAATTTTCAGATCTCTTATGTTTCTTATTTATGAACAACTTTATATCCACTTCGTTTAGTAATAATGTTATGATCTGTTACCATACTCGTTTTTTATGCCCTTTCAGAGCGTAATAAAAGATAAACAAATAACAGGGCAGAAGAATTAAGTATGAGCTTTGTGGCGAATAACTGTTTGACAGAACTCCGTACAATGGAGGAAGCAGTGCGCCGCCGGCAATTCCCATAATCAGTATAGCAGAACCAATTTTTGTATACTTTCCAAGTCCCTCTAAAGCTAAAGGCCATAGAGTAGGCCAAATCATCGCATTTGCAAGTCCAAGAAGTGCGAGAAAAAATACCGAGTCCGGAACAGCCGGTATTCCAAGCCAGCCAAAAACATTACTCGAAATTGCAACGCTTGCCGGTGAAGCTGAAATAACTCCCAAACTAAAAACAAGACCTAAAATTGCGGAAAGTATGAGGGCTTTTTCTTGTTTAATGAATCTAGGGATTGCTAGTATTCCAATAATATAACCGAGCACCATAAATGTCATCGTATACGAAGTAAGTTTTCCAAAGAATGAAACGCCAAGGTTTTTACCATACATACCGATTGTGTCGCCGGCAATCACTTCAACTCCAACATAAAAGAATAACGCTATTGCACCAAGTATAAGTTGAGGGAATTGAAAAATGCTCGTTTTACTATTAGCATCACTCTTAATACTATCCTCTTCACCTGTTTCAATTTCCGGTAGAGGGGAATATTTTATCATAGCGGCTAAGAGAACAAGTACAATAGCCATTATTATATAAGGCTGGATTAAACGAGAGGCTAATTCATTGAAAGCCACAGCTTTTTGTGAAGCATCCATGAGTTTAAGATTCGCATCGCTGAACTTTTCCATTCCATGTAACATGATTGCAGTAAAAATCAGCGGACTCAAAATTCCCGCAAACTTATTTGCAATTCCCATAAAACTAATTCTAACAGCAGCACTTTCTTTTGGTCCAAGTACAACAATGTATGGATTGGAAGCCGTTTGAAGAATTGTTAAACCTCCCCCCATTACAAAAAGTCCGAGAAGAAACAAAGCATAAATTCTTGTTTGTGCGGCAGGAATAAAAATAAGCGCTCCGACCGCCATTGCGAGTAAGCCAAGTACCATTCCATTTTTGTAACCGGTTCTTTGCAGTACAGCGGACATCGGTATTGCCATTAACGTGTAGGAGATATAAAATGCAAGTGTGACAAGATAGGCTTCAATTTGGTTGAGTTCACAAGCAATTTTTAAGAATGGGATCAGAGAACCATTCAGCCATGTAACAAAACCGAAAATGAAGAATAAAACGCCAATTGTTGTTATCGATAATAGATAACTGCTTGATTTAGATTGACCCATGTCCGTCGTTGTTGCCATCGTAGTTATTCCAGTTAACTGAGTTAATAGTTTTTTAATGCAGATATTTCTTCAAAAGGCCGCAAGAAGCCTTGGCAAAATTGTTTCATTAAACCAAGAGCTAAGTTAAATAAAGATAGAACGCGTAGTAAATTAAATGCAGTAAACGCGCAAATTATACTGTGAGATTGACAGAGAAGCCCCTGTAACCATGCGTTTTTAGAAGAAAAGTTTTTTCTTTAGTTTTGATAAATACCGTTGACTTATTACGAATGGTTGTTTTATATTTTTTAAGTACACCATGTAAGATCTAGTATAAAATTTCTCAACCCTTTCTACGTGTTCAAAGTTAATTATGGTTGAGCGGTGAATTCTGATAAACGCCGTATCCGGTAAAACATTTTCCCATTCTCTAAGAGATTTACGAATAATTACTTTTTTGGAATTGTCCAAGTATACATTGGTGTACTCGTTGAAAGCAGTGATACACTCAATATCATGAATCTTAACAAATTGTGGTTTGTTCCCCTCGGTAACAAATAAATGCTCTTCAATATTTTTCTTCGGTTCAGTTTCGTCAATAACGGCCTGTGGTTTAAGGCTGCTTTTTCTCGCTCTCTCGTTTTTGCTTAGTCTTACTTCGATGGCTCTAAACAAATCCGCAGCCATAAATGGTTTTGTGATATAATCATCAGCGCCCAGATTCATCCCGTAGCGTAAATCCGTCATTTCAGTTTTAGCGGTAAGAAAGATAAACGGAATTGAAGAGAGCGTTTCATTTTTGTTAAGCCGTTTGAGCACTTCATATCCATCCATGTTCGGCATCTTTATGTCACAGATTATGAGATCCGGCACATGCTCTTTTGCAAGTTTTAACCCTTCAGCACCGCTCTCGGCTTCAAGAACAGAATAATTTTTTATTTCAAGCAAATCTTTTATTCCTGTCCTTACAGGTTTTTCATCCTCAATAATTAAGATTTTTTTCATGTTATTATAAGGTTGTTATTTATGTCCAAAATTGTTTGTTGAATAATTTTTAAACCAACGTCATCATTGGTATAGAGACAATGAACGTGGTCCCTTTATTTAATCTGCTTTTGAAATCCATCTTCCCTCCGTGAGATTCTACACATCTTTTTACAATTGACAGCCCTAAACCGGTACCTTCAATTTCTCCAGTATTTTCTCCTCTGAAAAATGTTTCAAACAATTTGTTTTGATCATGTTTCGAAATACCAATTCCATTATCCGAAATAGTAAATTCAATTTCTGATTTAGTTCCCCTAACTTTTAACGTAATTTCTCCACCGCTTGGGGAATACTTTACTGCGTTGGATAAAAGATTCGAAAGAATATGATGCAGCAATTTATTATCTACAATAGCATGTTTGTTTTGCATTTCATACGAGAGATTAATATTATGCCGGGGTGAGGCGTTATTCCTAGCTTCATCTATCATTTTAAGAGAGAAATCAAAGAGATCGATATTCGTCGGAGAAAATTTCCACTTCCCGACTTCAGTTTTGTTTATAGTAATAATGTCATCCAACAGGCGTGTCATATAAATTACTGCATTCTGTATTTGAATAATATAATCAACATACTTTTCATCGCTGATTATTCTACCAACCATCAACAGAACTTCCGATGATGTGAGAATAGTAGTGAGCGGAGTTCTAAACTCATGCGAAGAAGTTGACAAAAATCTTAACTTCAAATCTTCAAGTTGTTTTTCCTTTTCCGAAATTGAATGGTTGTCTCCATCCGTCTTGATTAGTGTTAAAAAGAAAAATTGTTTGTTCAGTTCGGTGAAGGGACTGCTATATATTTCAACATCCTGTTCATTTCCGTTCTTTAGCTTGTGCCGAGCATTGAAATGTTTTCTTTCGTAATCCTTCACTATCTGCGACTTTGTTTTAGACTTCAAGGAGACATCGATATCCGTCAATTTCAACGTTAAGAATTTTTTTTTTTTGTAGTTGTAAAAGGTACAAGCTGCTTTATTTGCGCTTTTTACCGAAAAGTCTTCCGGGTCTACAACAAGGACTGGAAACGGATACGCTTCAAAAATTTGATCGTAAAAATAACCGAACGGTGACGGCTTTTCTTTGCGCGATGTTTTTTTGACCGTTTGATTCTCTGTCCTATTCTTCATTCTCTGAACCGGTATTGACTTCATTACCAAAAAACTATTAAATAATTTTATTAATCGTATTTAAAATATCACAAATTATGCTTTTCATTCATACCATGATTTAATGTTTATTTTAAGAGTACAATTTTCTCCGATATTGTTTGCGCAGAAGTATTAAGAAAAATATAATATATCCCGCTCGAAAGATTATTCGCGGTAAAATTTACAACATACTCTCCGGCTTCATATTGCCCCGAAGCTAATTTCCGCGACATTCTTCCCAACCCATCAAAAATGGAAAGGTTCACATCCGTCTGTTTTGGTAATGAAAATTTAATATTTGTTGTTGAGTTGAAGGGATTTGGATATGACTGCAAACCAATGTGGTCGGGAATAAGCTTATCGCTTCCTACCGAAGTTGTTGTGTCTTCCTCTATCATTATTCCGTGGAGTATCGGCAAACCATTTTTGGCTTTGAAATAAACTTCAAGAATGTTCTCATCAATTTGAATTCCATTGATTATTTTTTCACATGCATTGTTGGTCCCGACTTCTTTATAAATATCAAGATTACTAATTACAATTTTACCATTTATATAAATATCAAAAACTCTTGCCCCAACACTATTTTTTTCTGTTTCAACAAAAAATAATTTTAGGGAGTATTTACCATTGTGTAATCTATTCCGGTAAAAAGTAATTCCTTCGACTCCCGTATTATACAGGGAAGCGTAATCTCCTGTTAATGCGAGTCCGCTTTCCTGCTTGATGGAACCACCGATTGAACCATATTCTTGCGCTTCATCCCATTTTTGTTCTTTTAATGCACCTCCAACAACAGTTTGGTTATTCCCAATATCAACAACCAATGGCAGGGCATGTGCGCTTTGCAGATTTATTTTTTTTAAGCCCGAAGAATTAGGAGTTGGTGCCAGGTCCTTAATTCCGAAACAATAAGCTGCCGGGTATGTAGTTGCACTTGTAGCACCAGCTACCGTAAACAAAATTTTCCTCTTAGAGGTAAGGAGCGTTGGATTTGACAGTGTTAACCCAAGCATTATATAATTTGAAGTGTTTTCTGCTGAAACTTTATCGACCGCTTCGGAAAACTCAATCAGCATTTGATCTTTAAATATCCAACCGCTCATTGGATAAGGGGCATCAATATCTTTATCTATGACAGGGGTTGGATAGCTTGCAACTTGATTTTCTTTTGTCATGCACAAAAGTAAATAGCCGTCTTTCAGCAAAACATTTTGTGGTTTAAAATCGCATAAGTTTGAACCGAAAGTTGAAGCTGATTTAACCCACCTATTATTATCGAACGTATTGAAATCGTCACTCCACTTAAGTGTAAAATTATTATTTACACCGGGGGTATACTCATAATATTTAATCCAGTCATACATTGCGTAAAGAGGGATGCTGCTGTCATTAAAGGTGCCGGCCCAATCTACCGAGTTTGGCATCCAAAAATTCATCATAATTGCCTGGGGAAGTGAAAGTGATTTTATTCTATCGCTATTATCTCTATGCACTTCGCATCCATCAACAAACCATGCTACATAATCAGGCGTCCACTCAATAGCGTGAACATGGAAAGCTGCATGAGGATTAAAATTGATAACTTCCCGATGGTTTACTCCCGATTGATCCGGTGTAAAGGTTGTGTATTGGGCTTCGTTATTGTCTTTGCCCATAATTTCAATATCAATTTCATTGTAGGTACTTGATTTTGTATTGTACGTAAAGAGAGTGGAAGTAACTCCTCCTGCACTTGCAGATTTCATTCTTACTTCAATTCTTCCATAGAGAAAAGATTCGTTCGTTCGTACTTCACCGCTCCAATAATTTTTAGCGAACGTACTGGAGCCAACTAAGAATAAAAAAATAACCGTTTTCAAAATTGCAAAAATATTTTTCATATTATCAACTTTCTATAATTTATAGGTTTGCCTTGGCAACTCTAATTTGTTTTCCTTCTGTTACACCTGTTTCATTAAAACTATCTACTTTAAAGTAATAATCACTTGCTGTATTCAGTCCATGCAGCTCCACAAAATTGTTTTCGTAAATCATTAATTGGTTATATAACTTATTTCTGTCAACACTATAGTGTACTAGATAACCTGTTGCGTTTTTATCCTTTCCCCAATGTATAGTTGCATTCCGGTTATCTGACGAATCTCTAACTACACTAAAATTATCTACTCTTTTCGATTTTAGATTATTTCCTTTGCCAAAAATTCTAAAATCTGAAACAGCAAATGTCCCGCCGGGCATATGGATATTATTCAATTTTATATATCGTGCAAAGACGGGATGTATCAATTCAATATAGTCATGGGGGGCATCAATTTTATTTTTACTTTTATCAATTAACAAATGCCATGTCAAACCATCGTTCGAATAGTCGATCGTATACTGATAATAAATTTCGGGTTGTCTTCCTAAAATATTTGTTCCATGTTCGGCAAAATTTATTTGCAGTGCATTGATTCTGCATTTGCTGCCGAGATCAACTTTCAACCATTCTCCTCGATCACCTGTTTGCGCACTCCAATAAGTTCTAATATCTTCATCAAATGAATTGGAAACTGGTAAAGAATCAATTGAAGATGAAGCACTCGCATTTTTTTTATACGAAAGAAGCATCCATCCGGTAAAAGAATTCTTCAATTGATTTCTTTTTTTGTTATACATGAATTGCGGATAATCTCCCCATGCAGTTTGTGTATACAAAACACTGTCATTGTCAAAACCTGCCGGGAAGATGCCCAACCGCCGTTCGAACATATGTTTAATCGAAATAGTCTGGGTGGCAATATGCCAGTAATTTCCATACTTATCTTTGAATGTACTGCCATGTCCCGCTCCACAAATAAAACCGCCTTGCTTTAACGAGAACGGATTACTGTTTTGATATATGAATGGACCAAATGGATTTTTAGAAACATAAACTCCATCCGCGTAACCTTTGAATTCTGTTCCCGGTGCTGCATATTGCAAATAATATTTTCCATTATGTTTATTCATCCATGAGCCTTCAAACCAGGGAGTTCTTTCAATTGTATTAAAATCGCCAGGCTTTTCCCAGCCATGTTCTTTAATATTGGCGCCAAATAATTCTTTTGGTTTACCCATTGGTTGAAGATTATTTTCCAAATCAAGTTCAATTGCATAAAGCGGCTCTTTATTTGAACAACCCCAATAGAGATATAATCTGCCGTCGTCATCATAAAAAAGATCGGGATCGGTTACTGAGTAGATAAAACCGGAATTCACAATTTCCCATTTGCCGCTTTTGGGATCGCCGGTTTTGTAAATCGGACTTCTTTCCCCTGAAGCCATGAAATAAACAGTGTCTTTAATTACAACAGCGGTTGGTGCGTATTCTTCAATTGGCAAGTCGCTTGTCTCAATTAATTTCCAGTTAAGCAAATTCTTTGAATGCCAGTAGCCACCTGACTTTGAAGCAAAAAGATAATATTCATTTTTAAAAAGAATTACGGTTGGATCTGCGGCTTCGCGCCGGGATGGTTTATCGAGACAAAATCTATAACTGAGATTAACTGGATTACAATAAGATTGTACTCTTTTCAAATTTCTATTTTTCTGTCCGCTGATGGAAGAAAAACACGAAATAGAAAGAATTAAAAAAAATGTAAGCACCGTCGTTCTCATTTGTCAAAATTCCGTTCAGGGAAAATTATTATCATACTAAATTAAATAAATGCCGATTTAACAAACACTCGTTCATAAAAACTTTTTCGGCGCATAAAAACTATTCAGCCATTAATTGTATTTCGTTCATATCGGGATCAGCAGAAGAAGAACCAACCATCAAAAGATGCTTCCCTTTTTTTACTCCGAACCCCTTTCCTTCTACATACTCTTGCAGAGTCTCGGAAGAAATTTTAAACGTAACTGTCTTCGCTTGATTCGGCTTTAATTTAATTCTCTCAAATCCTTTTAAAGATTTTATAGCACCGTTTTTTGTTGAAGGATTTCCTCTTAAATATAGCTGAACAACTTCCTCTCCTTTATTCATGCCGGTATTTTTAACATCAACAGACAGTGTTAATGTATCTCCGTTACAAAATTTGCTGCTGCTTAATCTTGAATTTTTTATTTCGAATGATGTATAGCTCAGTCCAAATCCGAACGGGTAAAGAACCTCTCCATCAAAATATCTGTACGTTCTCCCGCGCATATTATAATCTTTAAAACCCGGTAATTGTTCCACCGATTTATAAAACGTAACCGGAAGTTTTCCCGCCGGATTGTAATCACCGAATAGGACATCAGCAATTGCCATACCTGTGGCTTGACCACCATACCAGGTTTCCACTATTGCAGGAACATTAGCATTTTCCCAATTAATACTTACTGCGCTGCCGTTTAGAAGAACAAGCACAACCGGCTTACCGAGAGTTACGATTTTATGAATTAATTTTTCTTGAACTTCAGGTAAATCCAAAGTAAGTCTGTCTCCCCCGGCAAAACCCTTTACCGGAACATTCATTTCTTCCCCTTCAAGCCGGGGTGAAAGTCCCATAAACATCACCACAACATCACTCTTTTTTGCTGCTTCAACTGCACGTTCTTCAACTTTGTCATCCGGAACAGACCACAACAGTTGCATCTCGGCGAAATGTGTCTTGGCATAAAATTCAACCCGGATTTTATATTTCTTACCAGCTTCAAGATTTATCGGTTTGTAAATTTTTATTGGGTGCTGCCAGGTGTAGAATTCAATAAATAAAGAATCTTCAACAAATATTTTATACCCGTTATAACCATATCCACCAATATTGTACTCGCCAGACTTGGAGGGAATTAAATAACCGCTCCATCTAATACTACTATTTTGTTCTTCAACATTTTTTAAATCCCGAAGCAGTTTATAATCGACTACCTTATCAACTTTTTTTAGCACCGGTTTCCCGACCAGATCGTGATTATCAAAATACTCTGCTGTAAGACCATTCTCTTTTTTATCAACAGAAGTATAAAGAAATTCTGTTGGAATCACTTCTGTACACGGCATATTCTCCGCAACGTCGCATCCTCTTTCATAAATTACTTTTGTACCCTTTCCAACTTTTTCTCGAATTCCTTTTAAAGGAGTAATCGGATTTGAGGGTGCTCCATTATAATTTGCAAGAAGTGTTTCTTCATCATTTGCATTTGGACCAATAACAGCAATGGTTTTTACATTCTTTTTCAGCGGAAGAGTATTGTTTTGATTTTTTAGAAGAACAATTGATTCCCTGGCGGTTTCCAGAGCAAGCTGCTGATTTTTTTTAGAATCAACAATCTCCATTTTTATTTTCGAATAGGGAACCATCTCCGGTGGATCAAACATTCCAAGTTTAAATCTTGCTTCAAATAATCTTTTTAATGAACGATCTAGTTCTGTTTCCTTGACTAATCCTTTTTGAATTGCTTCTGCAAGCGCCGGATAAGAATCTCCACATTCAAGATCGGTTCCAGCTTTTACGGCAACCGCAGATGCCCCGGCAGCATCTTTCTCTTGTTTGTGAGATTGATAGATGTCCGAGATTGCCCAGCAATCGGAAACAACATATCCTTTAAAGCCCCATTCATTCCGCAAAATATTTTCCAATAATGAATCGTTGCTGCAGCACGCATTCCCACGGAATTGGTTGTAGGCACACATCAGCGATTGAACATTTCCTTCTTGAACGCTCATCTTAAAGGCTGGCAAGTATGTATCATATAAATCATAATCGCTTATTTCAGCGTTAAATATATGACGATCCGGTTCAGGCCCGCTATGTACTGCAAAATGTTTTGCCGTGGCAACAGTCTTTAAATATTTCGGATCATTCCCCTGTAATCCTTTAATAAATTGAACAGCCATCTGCCCCGTTAAATATGGGTCTTCGCCGTATGTTTCCATGCCGCGCCCCCATCGTGGATCGCGAAAAATGTTTATGTTGGGGGACCAAAAAGTAAGTCCTTGATAAATTCCTCTTTTATCGTGAGCAACAGCATCGTTATATTTTGCGCGCGCTTCATCGGAAATTGCCGATGCTACTTGAAACATCAAATTTTTATCCCATGTAGCTGCAAGTCCCACCGCTTGCGGAAAAACGGTTGCCAGCCCGTTCCGTGCAACTCCGTGCAGGCATTCGTTCCACCAATTATATTTTGGAATACCGAGACGTTCAATTGCAGGTGCGTTATAATTCATTTGAAGAATTTTTTCTTGCACAGTCATACGGGAAACAAGATCGTCTACTCTTTCACTAATCGGTAACGATACATTCTTATAAGGTTCGTTCTGTGCTTTCGCATAAAAAGTACTAAGCACGCACGAAAGTAAAACAACCGGTAAGAAATGAATTTTTTTCATAGTTGGTATCCAGTATTTATTTCATTAAATGTTCGCATAAATTTAATTACTGTTTAAATATCTTCTAAATGGAAATTGTTATGTGCGATCCTTGTGTGTGCATGATACGCAAGATACCGCCTTTCTCCAACGCTTCCCAGGTAAAACCTTCTTGATTCAGAGTATCAAGTTTTTTGATTTGAATAGTATTCACTTCAATATTTTTAGGTTCTGCAATAAGGCGAAGTGTTTCAGTTGAAGAATCATCAAAGGTTGTATAATCAATTTTGCCTGGCGAATAGTCTATTTTTTTTATCACCGATGTTGAACCAAGTAAATGATTTTCATCAGCCGGCGCCCACTCCGGGACTGCTGCCATCCCTTCCATAAAATGACAGATATAATCTCCATAGCCGTCAGTGAACCATGCGGTAGGCCAGGCAGGTCCCGTCCAAACATAACCGTTCTCTTCGCACATATATGTAGCGACATTAAAAAAACGGAAAGCTTCATCTTTGAAACGTTCGTCTCCATTTTTTTTATACCAGAGTGCACAGACCGAGGCATAACGTGCAGTGTGGCTCCCCATCGGTTCATAGCACCAGGTTTGTTCTCTAATAGCATCCATTCCTTCAACGGCAAAAGCGCTGGCAACCCAATGCAGAAGGGCAGGCACATCTACCCTCCAATTACTATCTTTTTCAGGATGTTTCAAAATATATCGTGCAGTCTCCATCGGAGTAATCTGTATTCTATTAATAATATTTGAATCGCTTGGTACATCTTCAAAGTAGCCGTTCCAAATAAAAGTTTTCATCGGACCATTCTTAGAGAACAACCAATTCCATGCGGTTATGCTTGCGTTTCGATAAGTCTCTATTTTTTCTTTTGGAAGATGAACAATGTTTTTTTCGTAGGGAATAAAATCCCCGATGCGAATTAATTCATCGAACAAACGGACAGGGTCTAAAACATTTGAACAATAATCATCTTTAACCTCACCGGTTTTAGCATTTACTCTGAATGCCCAGGGAGAAGAAATTGAAAAATTTGTTGCAAACTTGGTTTCAGGAGCAGAAACATCTCGAACATGTTTAGCGAGAGCATCAGCACAGTTGATAGCTGCGGTAAGATATTTTTCTTCTCCTGTGATTTCATAAAATTGTAAGTATGCAGCACCAAGTTCACCGACTTTATCAGGTTCAATACAATATAATCCGTCGCCGCGCTTTTCATCTTCCCATTTAGTAGCTCCGTTATAAATACGGCTTTTGGGATCTGCACTTGCGTAAGGACAATTAGACCATGCCCAGCCGGTTGGTGTAGTTCCATTCGTAAGCATTTGATCCAGACATTCTCTTACAACACCAAGATAAGAAGTATCTCCTGAAAAAGTCCTATAATCAATTGCAAGACTCTGAACAAATCCTGCAAACACGCATGCAGGGTTTGACATCCATCCCGAACCGCTAGTTCCCTTGTAAAAATCGTTGTTCTGTTTTGGTCCGTCAAAATCGGCATGAACCATGTAAAGTTTTAATTTAGTCGTTGGTTCAACCGGGCAGTCTTTAATAAATTGAGCTGCTAAATTTATCACATGAGAATAAGCTTCACCCGGTAATTCCGGTTTGTACCAGGGAAGAATTTCTCCGTTACTATCGCGGATTACTTTGTGCGAACAAATAGTATCAATTGGCAAACCATAACTTTTGTAATCGTTCTGTGCGGTCAGATTAAGTGAAGCCAGTAAGAACGATAAAAGAAATAATTTATGAACGTAATTTTTTTTCATCAGTGTTAACATTTACAAACGATTACTTATCTTGTTCTACCATGCCCCTTTTTCAAATTCAAATCCGTTTGAATTGATATAAGGTTTAATTGCTTTTACTCTCCCCAAGAAATTTTCATAATTTTTATTTTTCTCGGGACTCCAAACAGCTTCGGAAAAAGCAAGAATTCTTGGAAATATTTGATATTGAACATCGTTTTCAAGCACTAACTCAGTCCACAATGCACATTCGCTTCCAAGTACAAATTTCTTTTCATCTTCTCTTAAACTATCGGGAGTAGGGTTGAAAGAGTAGGTTTTTTCTAAATTCAGTACTGGCATCCAGTCGGGTTTATCAGTTCTTGGATAACTAGGATAATCGAAATAGGTGTACCAATTATCGGCGTTCACAGTGTAATATCCTCTTCTTGCTGCCTCCCAGGATTCGCCCGGATGCCATCCTTCAACAATTTGGTTTGAAGGTATGCCGTCTTTTATATTTTCCGCCCAGGCTAAAGTTTTAACTCCCTTTTTGTTTATTAAATTGCAGATCTCTTTCATAAAATAATTTTGCAGCATATCTTCGTTTGCCAGTTTCTTATTCACAATCATTTGTTTGCATTCGGGACATTTTTCCCAAACGCCTTTTGGTCTCTCATCACCGCCGACGTGAATAATTTCCGGTTTGAAAATATCTAAAATTTCTGAAACAGCATTTTTCAAAAACTCATAACTTTTTTCTTTCCCCGCACAAAAGGTATTACCACTATCGTTAGTTGAACAAAGTAATTCGGGATAACTTGCCATAACGGCTCTTGAGTGACCCGGCATTTCAATTTCCGGAATTACTTTAATATAAAGTGATTCGGCATATTTTAAAATTTCTTTTATCTCCAGTTGCGTGTAATACCCGTTCCTTTGTTTTGCGTTTAATGAATCGAGGTAAGAACCGATCTCATTTAATTTAGGATATTTTTTACTTTCGATACGCCATCCCTGATCATCAATTAAATGCCAATGAAAAACATTTAGCTTAAGCGAAGCCATCATATCCAGAACACTTTTTACAAAGTTTATCGATTGAAAATGTCTACTGGCATCAAGCATAAAACCTCTGTACGGATACCTTGGATAATCGGTTATTTTACAGCATGGGAAATAAGTTTCCTTTCCCCTGGCTAAAATCATTTTCAGTGTTTGAATGCCGTAGAAAATTCCCCGGTAATTATTTCCTGTCAAAGTGATTTTACCTTCATCCACTTTCAAGTCATAGCCGTCGATTTCTTTTACTGCGCCAGCATTTAAAACAAGAAAAATTCCACCACCCGTATTGCCGTTTTTAACAACTAACTTTAGACCGGTTTTATTTTCGACGGAATTTTTCAAGTACGTTGCAAGGTTCTTTAATTCTTTCCCTTTGGAGAGAAGATGTATCTCGCAAAAATTTTTTATTATAAAATTCCCCGGTGAAGCAACTTGAGTTACAGGCTTGGGAATAATATTTAATTCACCGGCAGAAAGAGGTTGATAACTCAAAAAGATTAGACAAAAAATCAAAGCTGCTGTGTTTTTCATTTGGTCATCCTGTGTTAATATCAGAAATCAATTCCGGTCAGGCTTCGATTCTATAATAGGAATTTGATTTTCAGAAGTGATTGAATGCTGTAAAAATAAAAAAGGGATGCAGTATAACTAACAAACACTGCATCCCTAAAAAAAAACGAGACTACTTAAGCAGCATCATTTTTATTGTATTTGAAAAACTTCCGGATACCATCTGACAGAAATAAATGCCTGAAGGGAGATTCGAAGCATCAAATTGTACATTATATTTACCAGGAGTTTTTGCTTCATTAACCAATGTTTTAACATCTCTTCCAAGAACATCAAAAACTTTGAGTGTAACTATTCCCTGATTTTTAACATTATAAGAAACTATTGTAGAAGGATTAAAAGGATTGGGATAGTTTTGCCCAAGTCTGTAATCTGTTACTACAGCATTTGCTTGTTCATTTTCTTCAACACCTGTTACCCACGCATTTCCAATCCAGGTATTCGTCCAAACAGAAACGTTTGCATATGATTCATCATTACTTTTCGCAGAATAGGTAAGCACACATTCTCTTGTTTTATCGGGTTCCGTAGCGTCATTATCATTCCCAATAAGATCAATAGGAATTCTCATTCCAACTTGTGGTTTGAAGGTATAGCCAGCTCCTAGCTTGGTTGCAATTTTTTCAAATGGAATTTTTGCTTCCATGTAATATCCGAGCGAGAGCGGTTTTGCAACAAATTTAAAGTCAGTTGAATTGGTATCTAACACAACTCCACCGCCTGCTTGGTCAAGGATAACACCCCACTCATTAAAGCGGAAGTGATAATCGGTCTCCGTTCCTTTTTGATAACTTGTATGGGATTCACCTCTCCAATCGTATAAACCTAAAAATAAATCTACACCATCGTACAAATAAGAATAATCCAGATTGTTTGTTACATCTTCATACAGTACATCGTCGGAAACATCTAATCCAACGTACAAGTTATTCTCATCAACAGCAAGGTAAGCATTAAAAGAAAAATCCGCATCATTATTTAAAGTATAACCATAGCCTTGGGGAATATGTGTTGTTCCCGCAGCATTGGAAACAACAATCGGGATTACTGAACCCCATTCGGAGAGATCACCGTCAGCTTTGAAGTTCGATGGTGCCGTTTCGTTAATAACCGGCATACCTTTAGCGAGATTTGTAATTCCACTTGTAGTTGTAGCCATAGGACCAACATTTCCGGCGGCATCCGTACAAACTACCGCATAATAATAGGTAACGTTCTGATCGGTACCCGGAGCTATAATGGGATGTTCCAGAGATTGGACACCTTCGGAAATAGCGTACCCCAGATGATCGACGTCTTTGGATTTAACGTCTGTTATCTGTTTTGTACTGCCATAAATATCATAGACTTCTCCATTTTCGGACGGTACATCTTGCCATAAAATCAAATTGTTATAAGAACCTGCTGATGATCCTTGAACCATTCCGCATGCTTCAGGGGGCATTACGTCAAATATCGGCGAACCAGTCCAAATTTCATCAAGGTAAACAACTTGATTTTGCCAGCGTGCGTCGTTTGTCCTAAGTATTTTAAATCTCCACACTTTGGTTGTATCAAATAAACCATCAACTTGTGCAGAGGTAAGATCATCCCAAACTCCGGCTTTTTTATCGAATGATCTAAGTGGAATCTGTAATGTCTTCCAACTATTGTCATAATTCATTCCATCAGCTTGAACGATATAAGATGCTTCAAAAGGATAATCTGCTTTCTCTAAGCTATCGGTATCAACATCTTGAAAAATGATTCTCAAATCACCAATACCCGCCGGGGCTTTAATTTTGAATTTCAAAGTATCAATTGCCCATTGTTCCCTCAAACTTACTGGTCTTTTTAATTCCCAAATTGGGCCATCCCATTGTCCGGGAGTAGTCCATTTTAATGAGTTACTATGGGTAGCTGGATTAGAAGTTTGTTCGTTGGATACCACACAAGAACCGCCTCTACCCGGATTAAACATTACAGTGGAGGGGATTGCCTGTCCGTTAAAAAAAGTAAGCGGTTTACTTTGCAATCCATGTAATTCAAACTGATCAAAAACAATACTTCCTTGACAATTGACAGTCGTTTGCTGATTAACCACAAATTCCCACACAAAACCTTTTATCATATCTGCATCTAATGTGGTATTACCCCATTGTACTCCTCCCCATCCTTCTTGTGTAAATCCATGTCCGTCAGGGCTTGAGTTATTTAGCAAAGGCATAGAATAATAGTGCCAACCCGGCGTCTTATCGGCAAGAATATGTATAAAGCTATAATATTTTTCACATTCGACTTGTGTATTGGCTGAAGTACCATTTGCCGCATCACTAACATCAAGCAAGCATAACCTCAGCAATACATCAACTGAATCGGTAACCGGAGCTACGACATTATAGCGGAATGTTATGCTGTCATAACCGGATAGATCGTAAACACCATTTCCCGGGCACCATTGTTCTGCCCCAACAAAATCTCCCCAGGAAGCCCATCCTGAAGTTTTGTAATCAACTCGCATAGCTCCGGTCCCTTCATAAACAGGATCGGTAACATATGAGATGTGCATATAATCACCCAGCGCAGGTTGATCAATTAGAAAAACCCAATGATTCGTATCAGCCGGGGCAGTGTCAAAGTTGTCGATTACTAGTTGCGCCTTTAGATTTGTCACTAAAGCAACAAGAAAAACAAAGTAAAGTAACTTTTTCATCGTGATGTACCTTATGTTTGTTAAATAAAAAATAATTAGTTGTAATAATTCGGGTGAAAAATAATCGTTAATTGAGCCCTGGACAAATTAAATGCTTTGAACGCACTATTGGGGCTGTAAACGAGTAACCAGGAAGGGAGGATTGAGCTTTTTAAAAAGATTTTCTGCGAACTACATGAGATAAGATTATTTTTTTAATACAACAATAATTTCTTCTTGTACAAAGTTCTGAAAATTGTTACGGTTGGCTTTATAATTATTTCTCGAGAATCATTTTTTTCGAAAGGAGTAATCCATCCACGTTAAGAGTGTAAAAATAAACACCTGATGGAAGTGAAACCCCGTTGTTTCTTCCTGAAAAATGGACCGAATATTTACCGGCTTCCTTTTCAGTATTAACTAAATCGTCAACTTTTCTACCAAGAATATCAAATACTTTTAAGCTTACAAATGATTTTTTTGCAACATCATATTCAATTGTACATTCCGGGTTAAACGGGTTAGGGTAATTTTGCCCAAGAGAAAAACTGTAATTCTTATTTATCTTTTCTTCCGATACACTTGTCGCTACTTCTCCAATTAAAGGAAGAATTATATCATTGTAGTTTGTAGAGATTTTTAACGTATCAAAAAAGTTGTTTGATAAATTCGGTTTGAAATAGATTTTGAAAATAAGACTATCGTTGGGATTTATTTTTGCAGGAAATTCATACGGAGTATAAAATGCTCTTTCATTGTTGGTAATGGAAGAAACAACTACCGGAAATGGGTTATTGTTTATCAAACCAACATTTACAGAAGCTGTATCATTAATATCGTTAACATTAAACCGACAACTCTCAACATTGGAAAAAACAGGATTACCGTTCGTTTGCCGATCGGGTTTCCACGGAAAACGGTATGCCCTGTAGGTTGAATAATTATCTTTAAAAGAAAGTTCGAATACTATTTTCCCCGATGCAGTCACTTCCGTAATTGCAGGAACAGCTGCTCCCCATGCAATAAACGTGTTTCCGTTTTGTAATCTTTGCGAATATCCAAGTCCTATGCTGTAGATGTCGTCGGGTGTGTGTCTAAATTGCCAGACGAGCGTTGCCGTTTTATTTTTTTCATCAATTTTATATTCAAGCGCTCTTGAAAAAGATAACGATGACGGTTCTCTTCTAAATCCGTTGTCAAAAAGAATAATATTTCCATTCAACAACCTTCTCGCTGCATGCTGCCATGAGAAACCCAAAGTATCGTTAATAAATTTGAATTGATTTTTTTTCCCGCCGAGTCGCCATAATATTTCTCCAGTCACTCTATCTATCTTGTCGATTTCCTGAGTATTTCTGAACGAGATTAAAAAATTTCCATCTGTGTCAACATCAATTGAATTGCCGTGAGCCACATCTATAGTACCCTGTTTAAGATCAGAATAACTGTCGGTAATCTCAAAATGATCCCAGGTTCTCCACTCAAATATTACATTTTTAGTTTTATCAATTTCCTGAATAACATACCCGATGATGGTTGCAGAAGGATTTCCTCCTTCCACAATTTTACTCATATCAACTTTATGCGCATCAAAACCCAGAATTAAAAAATTACCGTTAGGAAGAATTCTTAATTCGTGAATGTCGGTTTCTATTCCATTCAAACATTTTATACTGTCAATAAGATTGTAATCCTTATCCAATATATAATAGCTATCCATCTTAATGTCATAATAAGATAACGTTCCGTTGGGTTGCGGTTTGAAGTCATAAACTCCGCCGTTTGTTTTTTGCACAAAAACCGGAATGCCGTTATTTCCAATAATCATGATATAAGGTGCAGATGAAGTGGTTGTAGCTAGAAAAATTTCATTTGTGTCGCACCCGGCGGAAGAAGATATAGAGAATTCCGGAACATTTGCAGGAGATTTAATATTTTTAAGATGTTTATCCTTATCAGAAGCGTTTATTAAAATTGAGACACTAAAAACAAATATCGATATTAAAAATAATTTTCTCATAACCTATGTATTACAATATTAAATGAATACCCGTAAAAATAACTCCTCTTCTAAACTACTCTTTGACTCATAAACCAGGCTTCATCGACAAACTAAACTTTTAGAAATATTTTTTTCTTATATAAGAAATAGAAAACTAACCATTGAACTAATATGGCAAAACAAACACCTAAAACCGGTTGAAATCCTTTATCAAAATGTTGAATCAATCCTCCGAATATACGTTCAACCGGTCTGTTATAATCTACGAGAACGGTGGCGAGATAAATGGTAATTGAATTCATGCCGATTACAGCAAAGAAGAATGACCATTTAATAACCTTAACAACATCAATAATAAAATAGAAGATACTAAAAAGTAAAACCGACCATCCGGCAGTATGGAGCACAAACGAACTTGTCCATAAATTTTTATTTATCGGCAAAATATAATTCCAGACTAATGAGACAGCTAAAAGAACAATTGCCGAAATAAACATATAAAGGACTTTTTTTCTTTCACTGATTGCCTTATTCTTTACGAATGTTCCCGTAAGTGCACCAAGTAAAGCCGTTGCTGTCGCAGGAATTTTAACAAGCCAACCTTCGGGATCACTAACCCCAAGGTATAAATGCCCGGGTAAAAACAGTCTGTCAATAAAAGCGTTTATACTTCCTTCGCTTGTAAGCACACCGGCGCCATAACCGGGCACGGGTATCAATGTTTGAATTGCCCAATAACAAAGTAATATCCCGGCGGTCCAATAAATTTGATGTTTCCAATCTGTATTTAAGAAAATCAAAGCTGCAAAAAAGTAAGCTATCCCAATCTGAGCAAGAACACTTGCAAATCTAATATGCGAAAAATTCCAATCGCCTAAGCCGTTATAAATAACTCCTAAAAAAATTAGGAGTGCGACTCTTTTGGAAATTTTGCTATAAATTTTCCTCTTCGCAACTCCTTTCTCCAACTGTCGGGTTAACGAAAATGGCATGGCTACCCCGGAAAGGAAAAGGAAAAGTGGAAAGATTAAATCAAAGAAATGAAATCCGTTCCATTCGACATGATCAAACTGCGGAGCTATCATTACCAACCAGGACCAGCCGGTATAATCTTTAATTGATAGCAGTAATTGCTGTCCACCGGTAATCCAGAACATGTCAAATCCGCGTAGCGCATCAAGAGAAAGAAGTCTGTTCGATTTTGTTTCATCCATAATTAGTCCTTGAATTATATTTAGAATATTCTAAAAATTAATTTAGGCAAATATTTTTATACTGCATGAAGTGCAGATTCATTATTTAATTTTTTTGGGAAAAAGATTTTAACTCTGACGTCAGCAAGTTATTATAAAATGTAATGATTTTAATTCCATTTTTCATCGTACAGAAATGTTGCAATTTATGTTGAGTACTTCCATTATTTTTTCGCATACAGCGAGTGGTTTTGGTATGTTGTTTATTACGCTATCTTCATTGCAAGTATCAAAGTTGAATTAAAATATCTTCTATTGTTTTTTAATGAAGCACATACTATTGGTTCGAATAATGCACGGGTCCCCAAAAGTACGAATGCCAAAAGTTTTTCGCACTTTTTATTTTAAAGGAGCCTTGGTCTTTTAAAGATTAGACTTTTACAAATTTCGAAGGAAGCGTTCCACACGTCGGGCAATTTTCTGTCGGCATTCCAAATTCTATATGACCACAAACCGGGCATAAATAAATATCTGTTACGTCTAAATCTTTTCCTTGTTCAGCCGCTTCAAGTGCCATTTTATAAAGCTCTGCATGGATTCGTTCCGCTTTAACTGCGTAGCCAAACATTCTTTTTGCTTTATGATTTTCGGCCTCCGCCTGCGCTAACATCGGCGGATACATTTCGGTGAATTCGTATGTCTCTCCGGCAATAGCTGATTTTAAATTTTCTGCCGTTGAATTAATTCCGTCTAACGAACCTAAATGCCCCTCGGCATGAATTCTTTCCGCTTCTGCCGCTGTGGAAAATAATTTGGCGATGTTTGGAAATCCTTCACGTTCAGCTTTCTTAGCAAAGGCGCGATACTTTTGGTTTGCCTGACTTTCACCGGCGAAGGCTTCTTGCAGATTTTCTTTTGTGGTATTCATTTTAATCCTTTCTGTTTTTATTGATCATAGCTTTTTACAGATGAAAGATATTTGTAAATCTTTCATTTGTAAAATTAGATAATTTTAATAAGAGTCGCTTAAGAATAAACACTTTGATAATTTTTTCGCGTATATCGGGAAATATTTTTGATGGTGTGACGAACGAACGAAACTCCGGATTGAATTAATCCTTTTGTAAGAGAGACCGAACTTGCAAGTCTGTAGTCAACTTCTCTTGTACTAAAACTATTGTTTATAAAGGGAAAAATTCTTTTTTATAATTTCCGTCAATTGCAACTTCGTAAAGGGTCTAGGTAAATAATCAGAAAATCCTTCGTTTAAAAATGTTTCTTTATCGCCGGGATGCCCAAACCCGGTAGTAGCGATGAAAGGGACTTTCTCATATCCATTTAGTTTTTTTATTTCTTTCATCAGCTCAATACTGTTCTTGCTTTTATCCGACTTAATATCGATCAATACTAAATCAAAAATTAATTGCCCGGCTAATTGAATCGCCAGCGTTGGGGTCTCTGCTATTTCTAATAAGGCATTGTTTTTTAAATAGACCCGGAATGTTTCTAAATTAAGTTCGTTATCTTCTACTAATAATATATTCGGCGTTCGGAATGTTTGGGGTTTTGAATAATTGCTTCGTGAACGGCGTTGTGGTTTGTGGTTTGTGGGAATTTCAATCTTGGGAAAAGACAAACTAAAGGTTGTGCCTACGCCCACCTTGCTTTCAACGGAAATGTTTCCCCCGATAAGATCGACAATTTTTTTAACAAGGGTTAAGCCTAAGCCGCATCCCTCATAGGATCTATCAAATCCCTCACTAGCCTGTCTGAATGCTTCAAAAATAGTCTCATAGTGTTCGGGCGAAATTCCTATCCCGGAATCGATAACTTGGATTATTCCTTTTTCGTTTTTTACGTCGCAGATAATTTGGATAAAACCATCAGAAGTAAATTTTAGAGCGTTTTCAACCAGGCTTTCCAGCAATTGACGAAAATACCTTTCATCAAAGTTTAGAATAAAATCTTTTTTTATGTCAACAATAAATTCAAGTCGTTTTTTTTCCGCCGTATGAGCGTGTCCAAATGCGATATCCCCAACTACCTTTGAAACTTGAATTATATCATTTTTCAATTGTACCGTTGTTGTCTCAAGGTCAGACAAATCTAAAATTCCGCTTAGAGTTTTTAAAAGTCTTTTTGAATCATCCATTATTTTATCAAGTAGAACTACATCTTCGTGATGTTGTAAGGATTCCCGCAAAATACCACCCAAACCTAAAATTCCATTCATCGGGGTACGGAATTCGTGACTCATATTTTTCATAAGGGTAGATTTAAATTTACTCGATTTTTCCTCAATTATGCGCGCTTCGTTAAGTGCATTATTTACCCTTAGCAATTCCTCATTTGCATCTATTTGTTCTTTAAATGATTGAGCATTTTGAATGGCTATTGCAGCCTGACCGGCAAGAATTTCAAAGGCATACGTAATTTCTTTTATTTTTATTTTGTTGAGGGACTTGCTATCAAGATAAATTACTCCGATTTTTTTTTCGCCGATTATCAGTGGAGCGCAAAGAATGGTTTGAAGGTCTAAAACCAAAATACTTTTACTTACCTCGTGGTTGTGATCACTTTGAGCTTCTTCTATAAAGCGCGCTAGACCGGTATAAAACACTTCTTCAACCACGGAAGTACTTATTTGAAAATCTTTTTCGGTTAAGGAGATTCCTTTCGAATTAAATCCAATCGCAAAATCTAATGTGTCTTTAAGGTTCTTGAGGACAATAAATCCCCGGTCCGAATTAGTAAGAAGAATAGCGTTCTTTAGGACTAGCGTTAATACATCATCAAGAATAAGTGTCCGATTTAAGCTCTTGGTAATATCAAGAATTAATTCCAAAATTTTTGTTCTTTCGGAATGTTTTGCAGAAAAAGAATCCTTTTTATTTGTTTCGTCATATGACGCTTGAAAGTCGGAAAATCTCATGATACTCTTATTGTTTTTTATTACCATAACTAATGTATAAAGAATTTTATTCTGTTACATAAAAAGAAGGCCTTTACCAATAAAAGGCCCTCTTTATTTTGTATTATTTGAAAGGAGACTAAAGAAAGAATTTAATCTTATTTATCTCATCAGTAGCTTTGATTTTTTTGTAATAGTTCAAAGCTTCGTTGAAATATTTTTTAGCTTGTTCGGACTTTTTTGTTTCAGAGAATAAAATGCCGAGTTCAATAGCCGTCTCGGCATAATTCAGTTCATTACCATGTTCGCTATTCAGTCTTAAACTGCTGAGGAAGTAGTTCTGCGCTATCTCAAAATGCTTCTTCTTGCGTTCCAGGATACCTTTAATCTTGTAAACCTCAGCGATGGTAAGTTTATCTTTTAATTTATGACTGAGTTCCATTCCTTGATCAGCTAAAGCGTTAGCCAGTGCGTCATCATTTAGTGTACAATAAATTGATGCTTTGCTGGTATAAGAAATCGCGAGCGTCGGGTAGTAATGCCCTGAAAGAGAAACAGTGATGCTAGCGTCAAATTCCTTAATCGCTAAATCGTACTCTTTCTTCTTAAGAAAGAGCATCCCCAAGTTGTGTCTTATTTTCGCAACTCGTTGGTTGTCTTTTAATCCTTCAAAGTGCAAAAGAGCTCTCCGGAAATATGTATAAGCGGAATCATATTCCCCTCGGATGTTATAGACAATACCAATGTTGTTTTCGATAAGAGCCACCAGGGAAGTATCTTTGGATGGGTCTAAATAGGAAAAACCTTTTTGAAAATGGGTGAGCGCATTAGAAAGTTGCCCCTTTTCGGCATATAACGTTCCAAAGAGGCTCTCACATCGCGCCATTCCCACGGGATCATTTTCTTTGTTAAAAAATGAAAAAGCTTTTTTGATGTAAAAAAGACTTTCCGTCCACATGGCTTGATGAATAAATATTTCACCAAAGTTGAGAAATGAGTAAGCGGCAACTCCAACTAGTCGTTTATCTTTTTTTGTGTAGGATAAAATTGTAGCTGTGAGGTCGGAAGCTAAATCCAGTTCTCCATGAGCAATGAAAAGTTTCCCAAGGTCTTTCAGTAAATCAAGAAAATTTAAGATTGGGAGTTTTGTTTCTGCGAAACTAACGATTTGATCGATTACCAATCTCTCTTTAGACGAAAAAAGTTCTGTCGTCAGTTTAGGGTCAGTTTTCGCAGAAGATTGTTGGGGTATGCTAATTTTCTTTAGAAATCCTGAAAGTTCAGTCCCACCAAGATATTTTCCAAAAACTTTTTTTGTTCCTTCAATAATATCGGTTTTTTTTATTTTCATATTATACTTTGTTTTGGAAAGTTCCATAATAAATAAGCTTTAAAATCAATTTGTAAATCCATATCGAGAGAAATGAGGAATTTTTCCGTTTTTACAAGTAAAAGTTCCGTTCTTTGTATCGACGGTAACTTCGTCGGCTTCAACCAAGGTCCATTCGTTCTTCGATTCATTGAAATATTGAAGATGTCCGGTAGTTTGAGTTCCTAAAGCAGAAAGGTCTAAGCCGGTAACGTGAACGTTTAGTAAAGCAGGTGTTGCAAATGTGGTTCCCGAAGGTCCAAACTCAAAACAAAGATATTCATCATCAAAGCTCATTGATAAAGTAGCATCTTGAGCTAATGAATTAGCAAGAACCGAGAGACTTGCATTAACCGAAACCAAGTTATTGGTTGTTGAGAGATAAGTTTCATTAATTACTACCGCACCATCAACAGCATGGTTTATTGGTGTTGTAGTAACAAATTCTTTGTTTAAAGAAGGAGCCGCTGTTTTCGGCAAGGCAATTAAAGTAATACCTTGTTTTTCAGCGGCTAACACCCACGCCGGTTTTTGCATAGAATTAGAATTCTTTTGTTCGGGAGGGAGAAGAGAACTGTCTTTTTGACATCCGGAAAGTAACAAAAACAAGAAAAACAAGAACAGCGGGATTGAGGCTAATTTTTTCATTCAGAACTCCTAATTAGTATGAAATAATGCTTAGTTTCTGTAATAATTAATCCAATTTTAGTGCCAACGAAAAAGGTTCGTTTTTACACAATAATCGCATAGAGGAATTTTGAGTTGTAACGAAACGTTACATGTGATTGTAACGAAACGTTACATGTGTAACGAAACGTTACATGTGACTTGCTCTCCTTTTTTTGAGTTAATCTGTTTTTTTTGAGATTATAAAATATGCCATCTAGAGAGGGCTGTCTCCCATTTCTAAAAATTCATTACTATTCATAAAGGTTAAAGCATTATTTGTGATTTTGGAATATCTACACTTTGTTCATATTTGCTCATTTGTTATTCATTCGATACTTCTCTAAATTTATACACAAAATTTTAATAAATAATTAAAGAGTCTTATTGAGAGCAATTATTCCGGTTGCCGGATTAGGCAGTCGTTTAAAACCGCACACGCACACCATTCCCAAAGTTTTGCTGAACGTTGGAGGAAAGCCGATTCTGGGGCATATCCTTGATAAACTCCTCGCCGAAGGAATCACCAAAGCAACCTTTATTTACGGGCACCTGGGCGAGCTTATTATTAAGTATGTTGCCGAAAATTATCCCGACATGCACTCGGATTTTGTTGAACAAACAGAACTTGAAGGTCTTGGTCACGCAATTTACACCGCCATTCCTACGTTCGATGATGAAGAACTTTTCATTATTCTCGGCGATACAATTTTTGATGTGAATCTGAAAGATGTTTTTACGGCAAAACAAAACTCGCTTGGTGTAAAATATGTTGAGGACCCAAGCCGCTTTGGCGTTGCATTAATGACGAACGGCTACATAGAAAGGTTGATAGAAAAACCGAAATCTTTGATTTCCCATCTCGCTCTTGTCGGATTATATTATATTAGCAACGCCAATGCTTTAAAGAAATCTTTGACAACTTTAATTGAAAAGGACATCCGGACAAACGGTGAACTTCAACTTACAGATGCGTTACAAATGATGATCGATGCAGGAGAAAAGTTTACAACGTTTTCTGTTGACGGCTGGTATGATTGCGGAAAACCGGAAACGCTTCTTTCTACAAATCAATATCTTCTAAAAGAAAAGAGCTCGGATGTTTCAATCCCAACGGTGATCATCAATCAGCCGGTATTTATTGCAGAAACAGCAATAATTGAAAATTCTGTAATCGGACCGTTTGCGACGATTGGTGAAAATGTAAAAATCAGCGAATCAATTATAAAAAATTCAATCGTTGGCGCTCAAGCAGAAGTGAGTAAATCACTACTGGAAAACTCTATTGTCGGAAGACATTCTTTAATTAACGGAAGTTTTAAAAGATTAAATACTGGCGATTCGACCGAATTAGATTTTTATTAATAAACTAAAGACGAAAATAAATAAGGATAAGTAATTATGTCATTCTTCTTCACATCAGAATCAGTTTCTGAAGGTCATCCGGATAAAGTCTGTGATGCCATTTCCGACGGCGTATTAGACGCCATTTTTGTACAAGACCCAAAAGCCCGTGTAGCTTGCGAAACATTAGTTACTACAGGACTTGTTGTTGTAGCCGGTGAAGTTACAACAAACGCTTATGTAGATATTCAAGCTGTTGTTCGTAACACCGTAAAAAATATTGGTTACACCAAAGGTGAGTATATGTTCTCCTATGATTCTTGCGGTGTGTTAAATGCAATTCATTCACAGTCACCGGACATTGCTCAAGGAGTTGATGAAGGAAAAGGATTACATAAAGAACAAGGCGCCGGAGATCAAGGAATGATGTTCGGATACGCGTGCGATCAATCTGCAGACTATATGCCCTTAACCTTGGAGTATTCTCACAAGCTCGTAAAAAAATTAGCTGACATCCGTAAAAAACAACCGAAGTTAATGCCGTACCTCCGTCCCGACGCAAAATCTCAAGTAACCATTGAGTATGATGAAGTCACCCGGAAGCCTTTGCGTGTTGATGCGGTCGTAATTTCTACTCAACATGATGATAATGTTGATCAAAAGAAAATTGAAGCCGACATGAAGAAGCATGTTATTCCAAGTGTTATTCCGTCCAAGTATCTTGATAAAAAAACAAAATACTACGTGAACCCGACGGGAAAATTTGTTATCGGTGGACCGCACGGAGACAGCGGTTTAACCGGAAGAAAAATTATTGTCGATTCTTACGGCGGATGGGGCGCTCACGGTGGTGGTGCGTTTTCCGGCAAAGACCCTTCCAAAGTTGATAGAAGCGCTGCGTATGCCGCAAGACATATCGCAAAAAATTTAGTGGCTGCAAAGTTAGCCAAAGAATGTTTGGTGCAAGTTTCTTATGCTATTGGTGTTGCCGAACCAATGTCGATATTTGTAAATACCTACGGAACCGGTGTTCTTCCCGACGCGGAGCTTTCTAAAATGATTCACAAAATTGTTCCGATGACTCCAAAAGCTATCATCGATAGATTGAAACTCCGCAACCCGATTTATCTTTCAACTTCTTCTTACGGGCACTTTGGAAGAAAATATCAAAAAAATGCTAAAATAAAAGTCATCGTAGGAGAAGAAAAAGGAAAAGCTAAGTTCATTGAAAAAACAGTCGACCTCTTCACCTGGGAACAATTAGACTTGGTTCCGATGTTCAAAGAGTATGTAAAGAAGTAATTGTTTGGAAATTTTTAGTTATTGGTCACTAGTCATTTTACTACTAACAACTGACTACTGACCACTAACATGTGTTTAATATAATAAAGGATACAAATGAGTAACAAAGTAGAAACGGAAAAACTTCCCTATAAAGTAAAAGATATTTCTCTTGCCGAATGGGGACGCAAAGAGATTGAATTAGCCGAAGCTGAAATGCCGGGATTAATGTCTCTCCGCGAACAATATAGAACAACAAAACCTCTTAAAGGCGCGCGCATTGCAGGTTGTCTTCACATGACAATCCAAACTGCCGTGTTAATCGAAACTTTAATTGAGCTTGGAGCTGAAGTTCAATGGTCGTCGTGTAATATTTTTTCAACGCAAGACCACGCCGCTGCCGCAATTGCCGCTGCCGGAATTCCGGTTTACGCCTGGAAAGGAATGAACGCTGAAGAATTCGATTGGTGCATTGAACAAACGCTTCACTTCAAAGATGGTCAGCCGCTTAATTTGATTCTTGACGACGGCGGCGATCTTACAAACATGGTGCTTGATAAATATCCTGAAATGACAAAAGGAATTAAAGGATTAAGCGAAGAAACTACTACCGGCGTTCACAGACTTTACGAACGCGTGGTAAATGGAACGCTCCCAATCCCTGCAATTAACGTAAACGATTCGGTTACCAAATCTAAATTCGATAATAAATACGGCTGCCGCGAATCTTTAGTTGACGCTATCCGCCGTGCCACAGATTTAATGCTTGCCGGTAAAATTGCTGTTGTTGCCGGTTACGGTGATGTTGGTAAAGGCTCGGCTGAATCATTAAAGAACGCACACGTACGCGTAATCGTTACCGAAGTTGATCCTATTTGTGCGCTTCAAGCTGCGATGGAAGGATACGAAGTTAAGAAAATGGTTGATGCAGTTAAAGAAGCCGACATCGTTGTTACCACTACCGGAAACATGAAAATTGTTACCGGAGAACATTTCAAGCTGATGAAAGACAAAACCGTTGTTTGTAACATCGGACATTTTGATACTGAAATTGATATGGCGTGGTTAAACAAAAATTACGGTAACACTAAAATCACTATTAAACCGCAAGTTGATAAATACACTATCGATGGAAAAGATATTATTGTTTTGGCGGAAGGAAGATTAGTAAATCTCGGTTGTGCTACCGGACATCCGTCATACGTAATGTCAAACTCATTCACAAACCAAACACTTGCTCAACTTGAGCTTTGGAACCATTCCGAAAACTACGAGAATAAAGTTTATACTTTGCCGAAACATTTGGATGAAATGGTTGCGAGATTACACCTTGCAAAAATTGGTGTTGTGCTTGATGTACTTACAGAAGAGCAGGCAAAATATATCGGCGTAAAGGTTGAAGGACCTTACAAACCCGACTATTACCGCTATTGATCTTCTTCAATTAAAAGAAAAGAAAAAGGCTGAGTTTTTGCTCAGCCTTTTTTATGCACAAAGCTTCATTCTTAAAAAGGCAACTCGCAAATTCCGAAATTACTATTGTGAACTTATCAAATCCTTTAATTGTTTTCATTACAGTATCCGGTACCAAATATTTTAAACCATTTATTTTCAGTAAACAAATACGAGGAATTGTATGCGAGTTTTTACAAACATGCCTGCCGGCAAGTCGGGTGGAAAATTCTTATTGACCACAATGTTCTTATCGGTCGTTGTTACAATTTATGTTTTCGGTTACCACAGCGGCATAACCGGAAGAACACAAAAAAACGGAGTTGGTTGTACGTGTCATAGTAACTCTCCTTCTCAAGCGGTTTCCGTGGTTATTGACGGACCCGCATCTTTACTGTCGGGGCAAACGGAAAACTATACGGTTACTATCACCGGCGGACCTCTTGTTGCCGGGGGAACGAACATCGCCGCATCATCCGGTACATTATCTCCCGGAACAGGGTTACGTTTGGAAAATTCAGAGCTTACTCACCAATCTCCAAAAACCTCATCAAACGGAACCGTCGTTTTCTCTTTTACTTACACGGCACCTGCAACAGAAGGATCCGTTACACTCTACGCCAACGGGAATAGCGTGAACTTTGATGGAACAAACAGCAACGATCAATGGAATTTTGCACAAAACAAAACCGTTACCGTGTCAAACGCTACGGATGTTAAAGAAAATACTCTCATCCCTTTGTTTGCATTATTTCAAAACTATCCTAATCCTTTTAATCCGAGTACCGAAATCATGTATCAAATTCCGGTAAGTGGTTTTGTTACTCTGAAAGTTTATAATATTCTTGGTAACGAAGTAGCTGCGTTGGTGCATGAACAGAAATCTCCCGGAAATTATTCGGTTCGGTTTTTTGCTAATGAGGGAAGCGCTTCATCACTTACAAGCGGGACCTATCTGTATCAATTAAGAGTAAATGATTTTATTTCAAATAGAAAAATGATTCTCTTGAAATAGCAGGAAGTGGTTATAAAACCGGCGGGATTAAGAAGAATAAAAACGAAGAATGATTACGCTAAATATTTTCCGTAACCTTTTTCAACCGTTATTCCTGCTGCATCGCTGTAAACAATTTTTCCGCGTAAAATTGTAAGGATAACTTTTCCGGTAAGCAGTTCGTTATCGAAGGGAGAGGTTTCCCCTTTCGATAACAATTCTTTGGTTTCAAACTTCCATGAAATATTGGGATTGATGATCGCGAAGTCTGCATCACTTCCAATTTGTAGCGATCCTTTTTGCGGATAGAGATTGTACCGCTTTGCGGCGTTGGTGGAAACAACTTCGGTAAATCTTTTCAAACTAAGTTTTTGTTTTTTGTATCCTTCGGAAAAAATTATTGGGATCAATGTTTGTACTCCCGGGATACCGCCGTAATCTTTCCAAAACGATCCGGTTTGTTTTTCGTTCAACGGAGCCGGTGCGTGATCGGAAGCTACAAAGTTGCAACTACCATCTTCTAAATACTTCCACAAGTCTGCTTGATCTTTTTTTGATTTTACCACCGGTGCGGTCTTTAACGATGAACCTTTTGATTTGAAATCATCTTCCGTAAAAAATAAATAGTGGGGGCACGTTTCATACGTTACAGAATATTCTTTACCTGCTTGATTAATAAGTTCCGCCGCTTCTGATGAAGCTACATGAACGATGTGTAAATTTCCGTTAACTCTCTTTGCAATCTCAATTGCGTAGGCAACAGCCGTTACTTCCGCTTGTGCGGGGCGAGAATTACAGTAACGTAAATAATCATCGTTATCATTTTCGTGCTGCTTTGTCATCGCGGAAACAACCCCGCTGTCCTCCGCGTGAAGTAATACCGGAAGATTTAATTCTTTCGCTTTCTTTAAAATTAATTCAAATTGCTGAAGAGACACTTGCGGAAAAGTTCTCATTCCCGAAACGAAATAAGTTTTGAATCCCCTTACCTTTTTGGCGGCAAGTTCTTCCATTGATTGAGCTAACTGACCAAAATTGTTCGCACAGACTCCGCCGTACAATCCAAAATCGATTACCGATTCATTTTTAATTGCCGCGAATTTCTCATCAAAGTTTTTTCCGTTGGTAACCGGGGGAAGCGACGTGCACGGCATGTCAATAACGATTGTAACGCCTCCGGCTGCGGCTGACATGCTTCCGTGATAAAAATCTTCTCGGTGAGTAAAGCCGGGAGTATCAAAATGTACATGCGGATCAACACCTCCGGGAAGGGTGATCAATCCTTCGCAGTCTAAAATGTATTTTTCAGAATGCTGATTTATCTCTGAAATTATTTCCCGGTCGAGTCCGGATAATTTTATTGTAATCACGTTCTCTGTCGAAACTGTTTTTATCAATTCTTCTTTAACTGCCGTAATTTTTTCATCCACATGAAAATCAACAAGCTTCTCTTTTTCCGTCACTTCATCGTAGATGTAGCAGTTCTTTAAGATCATTATTTTTCCGACAAAACTTTTAAGATTGATTCGGGCGCATAAGGTCCGCTATGTAATCTCTTTCCGGTAGCATTGTAAAATGCGTTCGCTATCGCGGGCAAAGCGCCGTTGATATTTATTTCCGAAATAGATTTTGCGCCGTAAGGTCCCGTCTCTTCATATGATTTTATCAACTTCACTTTGATCGGAGGAACGTCAAACGCGGTGTAAACACCGAACTTTCCGAACGTGTCGTTCAACATTTTTCCGTGCGGAGAGAAATAATAATTTTCAAACAATGCGTAAGACAACCCGTTTACGATAGCTCCTTCAACTTGTCCTTCAGAAGTTACCGGATTGATCGGCGTTCCGCAATCAACCGTGGCGGTATAATTCAATACTTTAATAATTCCGGTAAACGTGTCAACTTCAATCTCAATAAAATGAACAGCGAACGGCGGCGGAGATTTTGGTGAAATGTGAGATGCCGTTGCTTGAATTTGAAATTGATTTTTCTGATACATGCTGTATTGACAAATTTCCGCGTAGGAAACTTCTTCTTTCTTTTTCTCTTTGGCGACCACACGGCTGTCGTCCAATTCAACTTCATCAAGTGAAAGAGAAAGCATTTCGGCTCCGACTTTCAGAATTTGTTTCTTGATTTCTTCCGCGCATTTTCTAACTGCCTGTCCCGAAAGATAAGTCGTTGATGAGGCGTACGCCCCAGTATCAAAAGGAGTAAAATCGGTATCGGAAGAATAGACAATAAAACTTTCAACCGGTGTATCAAGAACTTCTGAGGCGATTTGTGCCAGCACCGTATCGGAACCGGTTCCCAAATCTGTTGCACCAACATTTAAATTGAAAGAACCATCGTCATTCATTTTTATATAAGCCGAAGCCATATCAATTTCAGGAATAGCCGAACCTTGCATCATCG
>JBAYFO010000039.1:0-33200 GCA_041667115.1 Ignavibacteriaceae bacterium
AGCGTGAATGCGGGCGCCGAGTATAGTTATAATGATTTTCTGTTCTTACGCGGCGGATATAAATCGTTATTTCTTTCCGATTCTGAGGAATCCTTTACCCTCGGCTTTGGTGTTAAGCAAGCGTTGTTAAACAACCTTGCCATCAGACTCGATTACGCCTATCAGAATTTTGGCAGATTAGCAAATATTCAGAAATTTACTGTCGGGATTGTTTTTTAAGGAACCCTGCCGAGACGCACCTCTGACGTGCGTCTCGCTGGTTTAATCTTCCCGAAAAAAACAAACGCATTCTATTGACTAGGATATCGGAAGCTCATTAGTAAAAACATTAATAATAAATATTGATACCGGAAAAGTTGTTGCAAGCGATTTCTATCCTATAGAATTATACGATACCGATGGAGTGCAAGGCGCTGTACTTGGTGCCGTATACTATAAATCCTTTGACGAGGCTTTCTCTTCGCTTAATAAAGTTGACGAAATTTATCCTAACAAAAACGAAATTGAAGCGACAACCGAAGCATATGCTATCTGGCGTGATAAATTAGGAATGTTTTTATAACTCACTTCAAATGAAAAATTGGAATTAGACATAATAGACAACACAGCAAAAAGATTATAAATGTATGAAGGAGAAAAAATGAATTACATAATTGGAGAACAAGAATATTTTAAAGGGATTGGAAGAATTGAATACGAAGGACGCGATTCTAAAAATCCTCTTGCATTTAAATGGTATAATGAAAATCAAATTGTGTTTGGTAAAACGATGAAAGAGTACTTTCGTTTTGCAGTTGCTTACTGGCACTCGTTCTGTGCTACAGGGGGAGACCCATTCGGAACCGGAACCAAAACCTTGCCATGGAATGAACCGGACAACGCAATTGAAAAAGGGAAAGCAAAGATGGACGCCGCCTTCGAGTTTATAACTAAACTCGGTGTTCCTTTTTATTGCTTTCATGATTTTGATATTGTTGAAGAAGGAGATTCAATTTTAGAATCCGATAAAAGAATACAAGCAGTTGTGGATTATGCAAAAGAAAAACAAAACGCCTCCGGAGTAAAATTATTATGGGGAACGGCAAATGTATTTTCAAATAAGCGATACATGAACGGCGCTTCTACAAATCCCGATTTTGCTGTTTTAGCTCAAGCTGCAACACAAGTTAAAAGAGCTCTAGATGCAACAATTGAACTTGGTGGAGCCAATTATGTTTTTTGGGGAGGTCGGGAAGGGTACATGTCTCTTCTAAACACAGACATGAAAAGAGAAAAAGATCATCTTGGAAAATTCCTCGGTCTTGCACGTGATTATGCCCGTGCTCAAGGATTTAAAGGATATTTTTTAATCGAACCAAAACCAATGGAACCATCCAAACATCAATATGATTACGATACTGAAACGGTAATCGGATTTTTGCGTCATTACGGATTAGATAAAGACTTCAAACTGAATATTGAAGTGAACCATGCAACGTTAGCCGGGCATACGTTTCAACATGAAATTCAATGCGCAGTTGACGCCGGAATGTTCGGCAGCATTGATGCCAACCGGGGTGATTACCAGAACGGATGGGACACCGATCAATTTCCGACTAACGTTTATGAGATGATAGAAACAATGTTGGTTATCGCTGAAGCCGATGGTTTCGGGATTGGTGGTGTTAACTTTGATGCCAAAGTAAGAAGGAACTCAACCGACCCTGAAGATTTATTTATTGCCCATATCGGCGGGATGGATGTATTTGCGCGTTCGTTAATTATTGCAGAGAAGATTCTAAAAGAATCAGATTATAAAAAGATGAGGGCGGAACGGTATAGTTCATTCGATAAAGGTGATGGTGCAAGTTATGAGAACGGCTTACTAAAACTGGAAGACCTTCGCGAGATAGCAATTAAAACCGGAGAGCCAAAACTTATTAGCGGTAAACAAGAATTGTATGAGCAACTTCTTAATCTTTATCTCTAAAGAGAGGTTTTATATCAACTGAATTAAAGAATGGATATTTGAGATTAAATTAAACAAGCGTTGAAACTATTTTTATTCCCGAAAAAATAGTTCGGAAAATTAGCCCATGGCAGTGGATGTATGCTTGCATCTTTGGAGGCGAAATTGGAATGAACGTTGAATTTCTTAATTGCAGAGTCATTGTGATTCCATTAACGCAAATTAAGCTATCGTATGCTTTGGATTAAAAAGAAGAAAGGCTCGATTCCATGCGAAATCAAGCCTTTTCGTGCACCCTGCGGGACTCGAACCCGCGACCTGATGATTAAGAGTCATATGCTCTACCAACTGAGCTAAGGATGCGGGGTAAAAATACGGAATTTGTTTAATGTAAAAAAGAGTTGCCCTACTTTTTATAGGGCAACTTATTTTGGGAGCTTAAAAAATGTAAGGACGAAAAGAAGGGATTGGTCATTTCTGTTTAAAAAACTTTCTCCCAATTAAATAATCAAGACTATATTTCCCGGAACCTTTTATTAACAATCCGCACAAAAAGAGTATGTAGTAAAGAGGAATCTCATACCCGTTGTTCCCCGCCTCAAATCCGTTTTGCCAATGCACGGTAATAATTGCCACGATCATCGTGATTATTAAAGGGATTGAAATTAACCGTGTCGCTAGACCCAAAAGTAAAAGTACAACTCCAACCGCCTCTGTAGTCGCGGCAAGATAAGCGTTAATTGTAGGGAAGGGGATACCCAACTCTCCAAACCACTCAGCGACACCGCTTATGTTTTGCCACTTCATTGACGCGGTTGTGTAAAAACCATATGCGAGAATAAGTCTAATTAGAAAAAAAAGAATATCGTTTAAGTGATCTAGCTTTTGTGTAATCCGCGTGTAAAGAATAATTATTTTATTGTTACTCATTTCTAAATCCTAGAATAAAATTATTTTGTCTTAATTCCTTTAAGAAAGGAATCGTGTTTAGAAGTAAAAGTGATTTTTCTACTCCGAAAGTTTTTTCAGCTTCATCAAGCAATACGGTTAAAGACATCTGCTTAAATAAAATTTTTTGGATGAGCCAGAAAAAGAAAAAGGAAATATCGATGAATTGAACTTTGCCGGTTTCAGGCTGACGAAAGATTAAAACATAAAACTCTCCTTCGTCCGCATCTGTAATTTCATTTGGATTTTTTAGATGCACCGGATATTTCATCTGCAATATTTTGTGCTCGGGGTTTAGCGCAATGATATCATTTTGAAAATCTCCGCTTGAAAAAACGTTTGGGAATATTTTATCTTCCATCATATGGATCTCAATTTCAGTCCACTCAAAAAGCAAGAGATCCTCCAAAAAAGGAAATTTGTTATTGAGTTCTTTCTCTTCCGAAATAACATATTGATAAAATTCATACGGCATTTTCCATACCGCGTAAGAATTGCATCGATGCGATGCAAAAAATCTGCGGGTTATAGTTTCCCACTCTTCTTTGGAAAGCAAATCAAGTGTTAATGGGAATGCCGAACGCAGCGTATCATCAATGACATTAAAAACAAGCCGGGGATAATAATTAATCCGTTTTTCGTTCACGCCGATAAGCGGAAGCTGTTCTCCTGTTCTGCAGTAGTGACTGAGATTGCTCTGTTGTTGATAGGTTTCTTTACGCAGTAACAAGTTCATTCCTCCAATGTTTTGTACAAATATTTTTTAATCTGTTTATTTCAAATTGAAGTTCCGTCAATTCCGGAATATTGAAATCCCTTTCTAAGAGAACCGGGACCGGGTGTGGTAAAATTTGCACAGTATGATCAAAGAGATCATAAACGGGTTGAATAATTGGTTCGCCATGCGTATCGATGATTAAGTCTTCTGCAACTTTTTCATGTCCCGCCATATGAATGTATGCGACAGGATCAAGTGAAAGTTTCTGAAGAAATTCTTTTGCATCATAGTTGTGGTTGAAAGCATTCACGTAAATATTATTTACATCCAATAACAAATTACAGTCGGCTTCTTTAACTACCGAGTTAATGAAATCAACTTCGCTCATTTCAGCAGCCACCGGTGTGTAATAAGAAACGATCTCTATTGCAATTTTTTGCTCTAAGAAATCTTGAACAGATTTAATTCTTTCGGAAACATGTTGAACGGCATCCCACCGGAATGGAACAGGAAGAAGATCGTACAGATGGGCGTTATCGCATTTGGCAAAACTTAAATGTTCCGAATAGACTTTTATATCATATTCTTTTAAAAAGATTTTTAAGTTTGTAAGAAATTCCCGATCAAGTTCATCCGGTCCGCCGAGCGAAAGGGAGAGACCGTGAGAATAAATTTCATATTTTTCCGCAACGCGTTTGAAAATCTTTTTCCAGTAACCGCCTATTCCCATCCAATTTTCAGGAGCAACTTCTACAAAAGCAGGTGATAGAATATCACCGGTCAAAAATTCTTCGGCAAAGTCTTTTCTCAATCCTATGCCTACATTAGCTAATCGTTCGTTCATAATAGTAATTCCAAAAGTAATTAGAGCTTCCGAACTTGCGGAAGCTCTAAGATTGAATGTTTTATTTCTTGGTAGGAGTTGTTGAATCTTTTTTAGCTGCTTTGTTTCCACCGCATTTTCCTTCGCCGCACTTTGCATCTTTAGTTTTGCTTTCTGCTTTCTTCATGTCTGCTTTCTTGGTGTCAACTTTTTTGTCGCTTCCACATTTTCCTTCACCGCACTTCGCGTCTTTTGATTTCGTTTCCGAGGCTTTTGTTGTTTTTTCAGGTTTGTTTCCACATTTAGCGTCTGCGCTTTTGGTTTCAGAGGTTTTGGTTTTACCTCCGCACTTTAATTCCAAAGTTTTGCTGGAAGAAGATTCAAGAAGAGAAGTTCTTAAGTCAGCGCCGGAGCCGAGATTTCTAAATCCGAAAAGATTTTCCGCGTTTGTTGTTGTGGCTGCACCGAATCCGAGTACGCTGCCCGCAATGAATGAGCCGGTTAAAAAAATGTGTTTTGCGATCTGGTTCTGTTGGTTTTTCATGATGGTTCCTTTTGTTGTGTTTTTTAGTGTTTGTATCTACACTACCAAAGACGAAGAACAAAAGGAAACCTTACAAGGGAGGGGAATTATTTTTTCAGTTCCGAATTTATTTTGCTTTGCAGTTCCTCCTTTTCATTTTCGGTTAATGATATTGTTGTAGAGATATGTTTAATTTGATGAATAAGAAAACTGTTTTGTTGTTCAAACAAGCGGCAAAATTTACAAACGGCTAAATGAAGAAGTAATTTCATTCTGTTTGTAATCGAAAGTCTATGCTCTTCCTTTTGTGAAACAAAAAGAGTGGCGCTCTCACAAGAGATCATCATTTTATTTAATATCATATCGAGATCCAGTTTTTCTCTAAACATTTTCGTATCTGCAATTTTGCCCGGTGAATGATCACCCAATAGTTAGACGTAGTTATCTGCAATTCCTTACAAATTTCTTCCGACTCTTTTTCGTCAAGATATTTCATGATGAAAACGATCCGGATCAACTCTGAAAGTTTTTGTGTGCATTTGTTTAGTATTTCGTAAAATTCTTCTTTTTCTACGGGATCGGAATAACGTATTCCCCATTCTTTCGGGTAAGCTGATTCTTTCCAATGTCCGGCGTCATCAAAATAATCGGTTGACCTTTCCATCAAGCTTTCAATTTCGGTTATTAAAGAAGAAGCTTTTTTTCTGTAATGATCGATGATCTTATTTTTAAGAATGAAGAAGAGCCAATTTTTTTCGGAGATATCCCCCTTGTACGTTTCAACATTTCGTAAACCGGCGAAAAATGTTTCTTGCACTAAATCTTTTGCGTGTTCATTATTATTGGTGCGTAAAAAAGCAAAACGCAAAAGGCTGTCTGAATAATTTTTCACCCATAACTGTGGCTCTAATTTGTTCATCAAGCTTTCCGGTTTTATTTGGAAAAAAGCGTGGGATGGAGAAATGGAACAAGCGCGGAAACGATTCCCTGTTTATAAAGTTCTTTTCTGGTGATAATTCCGTTTGTCAAATATCCGATCGCTCCCCCTTTTTGTTTGCTGTTTTCGTCGTTGGCAATTGCGTCAATAACTTCACCTAATTCTTTTCCATTTAAAAGTTCGGTAACAATTATAGATGGGAGTGGGAAAAGCGCGGAAGTGCCGAAGCTGGTTTCGCCCTTGCTATTCATAATGCAAATGCATCCCAGGGCAAACCATTGATCATGCTCTTCAATTATTCCTCCTTCAATTCCGACGAAATAATCTATGGAGAGATTTTCTTCTTTCGCAAGTTTGACCAAAGCTTTCGCGCGGTTTTTTGCGCCTTTAAAAGTTTCGTCATCTATTGGTTGAGCAGAAACTTTTGAGTCTACTTCTCTTCCGCTTACGTCAAGCGAATCAAAATAATATGCGAATGCTTCGCGAACGGATTCAATTTTTACGGGATTTTTGGAACCGACAAGAATTTTCAATTTCATGAAATATTCACTTCGTCGGAAAGTTCATTCGTGTCGTCGGTTTTTCTTGGAAAGTGTTCGGATAAGATTGTTCCCACTTCATCAACCGCGTTAAGGATTCCTTCGCAGAATTTTTTTTCGCGGAATTTCGCTTCCATTTTGTTTTTTACTAATTCCCAGGTGTTGTCGGCAACTTTTTCATGTATTGCGGAATCGGCAAGAATATAAAATTCCCTTTCTTTTAGGAGAATGAAGATCAAAATCCCCGTGTGGTCGCGAGTTTTTTTGATCCCAAGCCGCTTAAATTCTGATACGGCGAGTTCCAAAACGGATTTACTTCTGTGAAGCAACGGTTTTTTCTCTTTAACAGAAACTGCAATTTCTCCCGCAGTGCTCGATTCTTTTTCTTTTATCTTTAAAGCAATTTGATGGAGTTCATCATCAGAAAGAAATCCGTGTAAGAATTTTTTATTCATGGTTTTTCTGTTCCTTGCTTTTACAAAAATAATTCTATTGGAAATTTGAGTATCTCAAATGTTATTTTTTCAAATAATACTTGGAAACAATTTTCCCGTTTTCAAATTCATAGACCAACGGATTGCCGGTCGGAATATTGAGTTCAAGCACTTGTTCTTTAGTTAAATTATCGAGATACATTACCAGCGAGCGCAAACTGTTGCCGTGTGCGGTTACCCAAACATTTTTTCCTTCCTTTACTAGCGGTTCTATTTTTTGCTGATAATAGGGAATGGTTCGCGCTGCGGTATCTTTCAAACTTTCGGTAAAACCGTCGGGATTTAATTCCGTTACATCGCTTGGAGGCGGAACATCGTAACTTCTTCTCCAAATATGGACTTGCTCATCACCATAGATTTTCGCGGTTTCAGCTTTATTTAAGCCTTGTAACGCACCATAGTGTCTTTCGTTCAACGCAATATCGCGTTCTGTGGGAATTGCGGAAAAGCCGGCAGTCTCACTTGCTAGTTCTGCGGTGTGAATTGCGCGTTTAAGAACAGAGGTGAACAAATAATCAAAGGTAAATTTCTTCGCTTTTAATAATTCCCCGGCTTCTTTGGCTTCATTTGCTCCTTTGGCGGAAACATCAACATCAACCCAGCCGGTAAAGCGGTTTTCTAAATTCCATTGTGATTCTCCGTGCCGTAATAAAACTAGGTAATTCATCTTTTATCCTTTATGATCGTCATGTTTTTGATTACAAACTTACTAATTTTTTCATTGTTTACAGCGCAAAGTTTCGATAACTTTGCACAAAAAATTATGAAAAATGCTTATGAAAAATGCGGTTGATATTTCCAACATTCTTCTTCCTATATTTTATCTTGTTACTTTCGGCATCTATCTATATGATTTTCAGACGGGAGAAAGCAAGCTATCAAATATTAAAAGGTTATTTCTTTTTCTTACGTTGGTATTTCATACGTTTTATTTGATTGCAAGAACTGTTACCTTTAACCACCCGCCAATAACGAATGTGTTTGAAATCTTCACCGTCCTTGCCTTTTCGGTCAGTTTTTCCTATTTCATTCTGGAATTGGTCACCGATATTCGGGGAACCGGACTTTTCATTATTATTATTTCTTTACTCTTCCAAACAATTTCCTCAATTTTTATTTTTGATGTGATTGAAGTGAAGGAAGTTTTGCGAAGCAATTTGCTCGGCATTCATGTTTTACATGCACTCCTCGGCTATGCGGGAATTACTATTTCGGCGGTATACGGATGTCTCTATTTAATGCTTTATCAAGAATTGAAACTGAATAAATTCGGATTAATTTTTGAGCGTTTGCCGAATTTGGAAATTTTAGAAAAGCTGAGTTTCTACTCGGCGATTATCGGGTTTGTTTTGCTCAGTATTGCAATAGCAATTGGAGTGATCTGGCTGCCAAGAGCATTTCCTAAATTTTCCTATTTCGATCCGAAGTTGGTTGCAACATTTTTGGTCTGGCTGATGTACGGAATCGGAATTACCACTAAAATTACCGGGAAATTACAAGGAAAGAAAGTTGTTATTTTTTCGATTGTTGGTTTTGGTTTGGCAATATTTTCCACCATTATAACCAATTTTCTTGCAAAAAGTTTTCACACATTTTATTAATCATCATCCACCAATGACTATTGACCAAATTCAATGAAGAAGAATAGTAAATATAATTTATGAACCTGCTGGCGATATCTATCAATCATCATACCGCCCCGGTTGTTCTGCGGGAAGAAGTACATCTAAGCATTGATGAAATAAAAGAGTTCATTGATGAATTGAAAGAAAAATATTTTTCCGAAGGGTTCATTGTTTCAACGTGCAACCGGACGGAATTGTACGGCATCCCGAAAGAACCCGGCACAAGTTATTTGGATTTAGAAAAATTTCTTATTGAAAAAAAAGCAATCACGAACTTAATCGACGAGCATTTTCAAAAATTCTTTTCTTGCAGCGCGTTGAATCACCTTTTTAAAGTAATAGCGGGAATTGATTCAATGCTCATTGGAGATAATCAAATTCTCGGACAGGTAAAAGAATCGTTTCAACTTGCGCAAGAAAAACAGTTCGCCGGATTTTTAGTGAACAGGGTTTTCGACTCCGCAATTAGAGTCGGCAAGCGGGCAAAAACGGAAACGACGATAAGTGACGGCGCTATAACCGTTAGTTACGCCGCTGTACAGTTGATTGAAAAGATATTTTCAAATCTTTCTAAAAAATCGGCGCTTGTTATTGGTATGGGTGAAACCGGGAAAATCGCTGCGCAACATTTGCACGACAAACAGATCGGCAAACTTTCCATCACGAACAGAACCATTGAAAAAGCCGAACTAATTGCGACTGAGATTGACGCGCAAATCCTTCCGTTCGAACGATTTAAAGAACATCTGGCTGACTTCGATATTATCATTAGCGCTACTTCATCGCCCAACTTAATTCTTACAAAAGAAGAAGTTAAAACGATGATGAAAAAACGTGGCAACGCTTCCACCGTGCTCATGGATATTGCACTTCCGCGCGACATCGATCACGAAGCGAGAAGTATCGATAATGTTTTTTATAATGATATTGACTCGCTGAACATTATTGTTGAACACAATATGAAAAAGCGGAAAGATGAAATCCCAAAAGTTCAAAATATTATTATGGAGGAATTAGTCAACTTCTTCGGATGGTATAATTCGCTTGAAGTTGCCCCGACGATAAAATCGCTTCGTGATTATTATGAAGAGATCCGTCTTGCAGAAGTTGAAGGATATAAAAATAAATTTTCGAAGGAAGACCAGGAGAAATTAGAATTAGTAACCAAGCGAATTATTAACAAACTTTTGCATCATCCAACGACCGAATTGCGCAAAGCTGCCGGGCAGGGAACCAACACAACGGAATCAGCCGCAAAAATTGCGCTCGTTCGAGACTTGTTTGGAATAGATAATAAAAATAACACTGAATCATAAAAGAAAATTCATGATTACGCAAGCTTGTTTGAATAGAAAAGAAATTGATGGGAAATAATTTTTGTCCTATCTGCGGGATTGAGTCCTTTGTTCGTGTGGGCAGACCCAAAACGAACGCGCTCACAAGCAAGCTTGTTAAAAAGGATTATTCAATAGTGCAATGCAATTCTTGTACGGCATATTTTGTCGATCCGCAAATTGAATTCACTTTTGAAGAATGGAAAACTCTTTACGAAAATGATTATTTTGGCAATCAAACTGATTGGTTCATTAGGAAACGTGAAAAAGAATTGAACGAAAGATTTTTAAGATTAAATCAAAAATCAAAAAATAGAATCAGAACTTTTTTAGATGTTGGTTGTGGAGAAGGTAATACGTTAAGTAAAGCACAGCACTATGGTTGGGAAGCATGGGGAGTGGATGTTGCGGATAATAGGAGTAAAGAAGCCAAGGATAAAAACATTCAGTTCAAACGCAGTACCCTGGTAAACGCAAATTTTCCTGCTGACTATTTTGATTGCATTTACTGCGATTCGGTTTTAGAACATGTGCTTAATCCGGTTGAGTATTTAAAAGAAATTCATAGGATTCTGAAAAAGGGAGGCGTTGTTTATATTGGTGTTCCGAACGAAGAGAGTTTCTTTAACGACATAAAAAAAATAATGTTTTATTTTTTACAAAAAAAACAAATAGCGGCACAATTGAAACCTTTTGACAGTCCATATCATATCGTTGGTTTTACAAAAAAATCTTTCACCTATACTATCAAAGAAAATAAATTTAAAATGCTGGAATTTAGAAACTTTGGAAGAAAATTTGAATTCCTCGGATTTAAACCAAATACAAGAGGGTTTTGGATCAGCCTGGTATTATTACCGGTTGAGTTTATCGGTAAATTGTTAAGCCGTGATGTTTATTTCGATGCGATATTGACTAAATATAACTATTGATCAATCAATAATTTATCATAAAGACAAATAAACAATCGTAAACTTTAAATAATGGAAAATATAATTTGAAACAAAAACTTATCATCGGTTCACGCGGAAGTGAACTTGCTCTCTGGCAGGCTAAGTTTATCAAACGTGAATTGGAAAAAATCCACAAGCATATCTCTGTCGAGATAAAACTTATCAAAACCAAAGGGGATAAAATTCTTGATGTCGCTCTTTCAAAAATTGGCGACAAAGGATTATTCACCAAAGAGCTTGAAGTGGCTCTACTCGACCGTGAAATTGATATTGCCGTTCACAGCTTAAAGGATTTGCAGACCGAAATTCCCACAGGATTAAAACTCGCCGCCGTAACTAAACGGCACGAGGTTGAAGATGTTTTGATCGCAAGAAAAAAAGGAATAACAATTTGGAACTTGAAAGAAGGGGCTGTCGTGGCAACCGGCTCCTTAAGAAGAAGATCGCAGCTGCTGCATCTTCGTCCCGACATAAATGTTGTTGAGCTCCGCGGAAACGTTCCTACACGCATTCAAAGATTTCTGGATTCAAAGTGGGATGCAATTATTCTCGCTCGCGCCGGTGTTGAACGTCTTGGATTGAAGAAACATATTTCGTCATATATTGATAAAGAAGAGATGCTTCCGGCAGTCGGGCAAGGTGCACTCGGAATTGAAATTCACAAAGACAATCTTTTTGCGGAAGAACTTTTACAAGCGCTACATCATGAAGCAACCTACCAAGCAGTTTTAGCTGAACGCGCTTTGTTAAAGGCGTTGGAAGGAGGCTGCCAGGTACCCATTGGTGCCTTTGCAGAAGTTAAATCAAACGGACTTTATCTCGACGCGATTGTCGGCGCAATAGACGGTTCGTTGACATTCAGAAAAAAAATGAAGGGGACAAAACGTGAACCGGAACAGCTCGGGAAACTTCTTGCAAAAGATTTATTGAAAGCGGGAGCAAAAAAAATATTGGAGGAAGTTTATAAAACAGTAAGGCTTAAATAAAAATGGAACCATTAAAAAACAAAACTATCGTTCTTACGACAGCGGAAAAACAGTCTAAAGAAACAATCAATTTTTTTAAGAATATCGGAGCAAATCTTATTAGCTTTCCTGCCTTAGAGGTTGTTCCGGTCGATGCTTCGGTTGAACTGAAAACTTTTCTGGAAGAAAGCAAAATAGATTATTTGGTTTTTCAATCGGAAAACGCCGTAAAGTATTTTGGGCAATTGGTAAAAGAAAAAAATCTGAATATCAACTATGAAACAATGCGTATTGCTTGTTATGGAAAAAAGACAGCGGCACGTTGTTTGGAGAATCAAATAAAGGTTGATTTAGTTTCCGACGATTTTAGCGCAAGCGGTTTGTTAAAAATATTAACGCAAGAGCCACTTAAGAATAAAGTTATTCTTCTTCCTTACTCGGTTATGGGACGAGATGAGTTTCATGATGGTTTGAAAGGTTTTGGCGCTACTATTAAAGAGATTGCTGTTTATGATATTCAAATTCCTTCCAAGGAATCAGTTGTTGAAGAAATTGAAAAAATAAGAACAGGCACAGTTGATTGGTATCTCTTTACCACTCCAGCAACATATCAGAATTTTTTAACGTTGATGGAAATAGAAAATCCCAATGAATTTTTTATGAATAGCAAGATTGCGGCAATTGGGCAAACAACCATAGAAGCAATAGAAAAGACAAATGCAAAAGTTGATGTGGTTTCGAAAAAATTTTCGGTTACACATGTAATCGCAAGTATTGAAAAATATTGTATTTCGCCTCCGCGAAAAAAACAGCCGAAGACAAAACAGCCGAAGGTGAAGCATCCACTAAAAAATAAAACTATCGTGCTAACAAGAGCAGAAGAACAATCTCAAGAAACAATCAACTTTTTTAAAAAGAAAGAAGCAAATCTTATCAGTTTTCCAGCTTTGGAAGTGGTTCCGGTTGATGCCACTGCCAAGTTGAAAACTATTTTGGATGAAAACAAGATTGATTATCTGGTCTTTCAATCGGCTAATGCCATAAAGTATTTCGTGCGCTTAGTAAAAGAACAAAATTTTAATTTCGATTATGATAAAATGAAAATTGCCTGCGTCGGAAAGAAAACAGCGGCATTCTGTTTGGAGAATAATATAAAGGTTGATTTAGTTCCGGATGATTTTAGCGCACTTGGTTTATTAAAATTATTCGCCATCGAACCGCTCGAACATAAAACCGTTCTGCTTCCCCGTTCTGCCATAGGAAGAGATGAGTTTCGGGAAGGTTTGAAAAGGTTCGGCGCTACGGTTAAAACGATTGCCGTTTATGATATTCTCATCCCGAAAAAAGAGACTATTGCCGAAGAGATTGAAAAAATAAGAACGAGCAAAATCAATTGGTATCTCTTCACAAGTCCTTCAACATATCAGAATTTTTTAGCGCTGTTGGACATTAGTAATCCAAGGGAATTTTTTAAGGTAAGTAAAATTGCTGCAATTGGTCCAACAACCAAAGAGGCGATAGAAAAAACAAAAGTACGTGTTGATGTGGTACCTCCAAAATTTACGGTTACGCATGCGATAGCAAGTATTGAAAAATATTGTTCCGCCCCGCCACCAAAACTACCGAAGCCGAAGCCGCCGGAAAAAAAGGTTATTAGATATATTTTAAAAAAAAGAAAGCCCAGAAATGAAACTTAAAAATGATTTATTCTTACGTGCATGTAGAAAAGAAAAAGTTGAACGCACACCAATCTGGATTATGCGTCAAGCCGGGAGGTATTTACCTCAATATCGTGCTGTCCGTGAAAAAGCAGATTTTCTTACCATGTGCAAAACTCCCGAACTCGCTGCCGAAGTATCCATTCAGCCCGTTGATCTTATTGGCGTTGATGCGGCAATAATTTTTTCAGACATCCTCGTTATTCCTGAAGCGATGGGGATGCACCTCGAAATGCATGAAGGGAAAGGACCAATATTTCATCATCCTATCCGCACCGAAGAAGATGCAAAGATGTTAAAGGAAATCGACCCGGGAAAAGATTTGAAATATGTGCTTGATGCCGTTGCATTAACGAAGAAAGAATTAAAGGGAAGAGTTCCACTTATTGGATTTGCCGGTTCACCATTTACCTTACTCACATATATGGTCGAAGGACGCGGGTCAAAGAATTTTTCCGAAATTAAAAAGTTGATCTTCAACAACCCGAAACTTGCTCATTCACTACTTAATAAAATTGCCAAAGCGGTTGCAGCCTATCTTTCAGCCAAGATTGAAGCGGGTGCAAACGCTGTTCAAATTTTTGATACGTGGGGCGGAATACTCGCCCCGGACGATTTCCAGGAATTCTCGCTCAATTATATTTCGCAGATCATTTCCGAACTAAAACGGAAAGATGAACCGGTGATCGTCTTTGCAAAAGGTGTTCACTATAAATTGAACAAACTTTCAAAATGCGGTGCGGATGTAATTAGTCTTGACTGGACAATGGATTTGAAATCAGCAAGAGAAAAAATCGGAAAGCGCGTTGCGTTACAAGGAAATCTTGATCCGACAGTTCTTTATGGAAATGAAGCAAAGATCCGTGAAGAAGCTAAAAAAGTGTTGAACTCTTATGGAAAAGGAAGCGGACACATTTTTAATCTCGGGCATGGTATTTTGCCTGACGTGAATCCGGAAAATGCAAAAGCCCTTGTCCGGATTGTGAATGAAGAAAGCACTATCATTCACCGCAAAGCTATGAAGTAAACATTTTATAAAACAATGGGACGCAGATCAAGTAAGATATTTTATTAACATGTTTTAAGATCATGGTAAATCATAAATGATCTTAAAAAATCTGCATCCCAACTTTTTTCTGGAGCAACAATGTTCAACTTTGATTTAACAAAATTTAAAAAATACGACAAACCCGGTCCACGATACACAAGCTATCCGACTGCACCGCAGTTTAACGAAAATTTTAACTCGGAAAAATTTCTCGACGAGATAGTGAAAACCAATTACGGAGAAAATCTTCCCGATCTTTCGCTTTATTTTCATCTGCCGTATTGCGATACGCTTTGCTATTTCTGCGGATGCAATATGATCATCACCCGTAACCGCGACCGTATACAAGATTATATAAAGTATGTAAAAAAAGAAATTGATCTGTTGCGGAGCTTTCTTAATGTTAATCGCAAAGTCACTCAGCTCCATTGGGGCGGCGGAACACCGACACACTTAAATCCAGATGAAATAAATGATCTGGCTTCGTACATCCGGCAATCATTTAAATTTTATGATGATGCCGAGAACGGTTGTGAGATTGATCCGCGCGGACTAACAAAAGAACATCTTGTCGCACTACGGAATAATGGTTTCAACCGCATCAGTATGGGGGTGCAGGACTTTAACGAGAAAGTACAAATTGCAACAAACCGCGTACAGCCGGAAGATATCACCCGGCAAGCCGTTGCATGGATTCGTGAACTTGGCTATCAAAGCATTAATCTTGATTTGATTTACGGATTGCCCTTTCAAACCCTTGCTACCTTTGAAGAAACCGTAGAAAAAATAATTGATATTTCCCCCAATAGAATTGCGGTTTTCAATTATGCACATGTTCCGTGGATGAAAAAACACATGGCGTTAATTCATCCGGAAGATTTGCCACCGGCTGAAGAAAAATTAGAAATTTTAAAAATGACTATCGAAAAACTAACCGGTGCAGGATATGTGTTCCTTGGGATGGATCATTTTGCCAAACCGGATGATGAACTTGCCGTTGCAATGCGAGAAAAAAAATTACACAGAAATTTTCAAGGGTATAGTACACGCTCTGGAACAGATTTGTATTCGTTTGGCATTACGGGGATAAGCCAGCTTCAGCGGGTTTATGCGCAAAATCTAAAAACGGAAAAAGAATATTTTGCATCGCTCGATCACGAATCTTTGCCTGTTGCAAAAGGGTACTATCTTAGTGAGGATGATCTATTCCGCCGCTATGTGATCATGAAATTGATGTGTGACTTTGAGCTTGATATGAAATCCGTAGAAGAGAAATTCAAGATTAAATTTAAAGAATATTTTGCATGGGGATTAGCAAACCTGCAAGAAATGGTTGCAGACGAACTTCTTACAATTGAAAACAATAAAATTGTTGTAAGTGAAATGGGCAGACTGCTTATCCGTAACATTGCGATGAACTTCGACGGTTATCTTGAGCGCAAAGAAGACACCGCTAAATATTCAAGAACGGTTTAGGTTCATTCTGAATAATTTTCGTCCGCTGCCCTATTGGTTCTAATTTTATCAAACGATTTTATCAGCGGATAAATTTTTTCGTGTTTGTCAAAAAAAGGTGAACGCTTGTAAAAAAAGTCCAGCCTAAGATCCGGATTCTTTTTGAACGCTTCATCCGTTTCTAATTTTTTATAAAAATCTTTGCGGTAGCGTTCATTTTCCTCTAGCATTTTTTTTGCAAACGGTTCCATAACATAGGGTTCTATATATTCTTTTCGTTCCAGAAACATATTGAAAAAACCCCACCGGGCTAAAGAATCGGGAGCTGTGGGTTCTAATAAATTAACAATTACGCGTAGAGAACGCTGATTGGTTCTGACAACAAAGGTCCCTTCGGGGATTCTCTTTTTTTCACGCCACTTTATTAAATCAAAAGTGATCAGTTGTCGTCCTTCGTAAGAGGCATCAGAAAATTTTATGTTTTTGAATCGCATCCGTTCAACGTGTAACACCTGCGGCTGATAAAGTTGTTCAACAAAAATCTTGTGAAGCTTTAAAATATAAATTACAAAGTGAAGTTCTTTTGGAATTAAATATGCTTCGGGAACATCGCAATATTCAATAACCTCGGCTTTACTAAAGATAGGGACTTCAAACTCAACCGGGATGTCTGTATAATGTGTTACTTGAGAACCTGTTATTTCACTTTGTTCCTCGGTTGTTTCAAATCCTTTGAATAAAAATGATTCGCTTTCGTCTGTAAGGGAGAAAGCGATCGGGAACGGTTCGTTGTTCCCGTAATAAGTGTCAACTGTGTTTTTATCTGCGCGAAGATTCATTGCAAGAATAGTCAGGTGATTTTCGTTAAGATATTCCAGTGTAACTTCGTTCATTGCTTTTGTTGAATGCACCCGGTTTTCAAACGGTTTAAGACTATGCGTTTCTACAAGAAGGCAAATTCTATTATGCAAAGCGGCATAGCCGGTTAAGAAGCGTGGAAGTGAGGGCTCGAGCACAATACCGTTTTCCAGTTTGTTGTCTTTAAATTCAAGATAGGGAGCAACAAGAAATCCTTTAGAGGTAACTTTTTCCGTAAGATGAGGAATAAATTTTTCTTTCAGAAAATCAGCGGTTTCCTTGTTGATATTCTGGTTTGTTTCAAGTCCATAGGAAATGTGATATTGATAATCGGCGCCGTCGGTTGTGTGGTTGTCGATAACGAAATCAGGGAGCCAGTCGTTAAAAAAGCGAAGAAAAATTTTCATCTCCGGGGCATCGCCTTTCATATAATCTCTGTTAAGATTATAATTCAGTGATGTTGTACGCCACCCCATTTCTGTTGGACCGTTTTGGTTGGGGCGGTTAAATTCGGAAACACGTCCGTGTCCGTCGACATTAAAGATAGGAACAACAAGAAGAATTAAATTTTTTAGGAGATGTTCTTTTTCTTTGGTGATAAGCATTTCGCGAAGCAACAACATACATGCGTCGTTCCCTTCAATTTCTCCAGCGTGAATTCCATTTTGAATGAGCACGATAAGCTTGCCGGAGTCGCGGGCTTTCTGAGCGGTAAACTCACGGGTGTTGGAAACGATTAAACACCGTATTGGTCGTCCTTGAGGAGAAAATCCCAGCGTGACCATTTTTGCGAAACGGGATTCGCGGGTAAAATGTTCATAATAGCGCATCGTTTCTTCAAATCCAGGAGATGAAACGCCGCCGGAATTTTCAAAATGAGTTACCCACTTGTCCTGGCTGTTGTTTTGTTCTTGTTTCATTTCTCTATCCATCTTAGTTGAGAATTTCTTACTCAGTGCAGAATGCAATAAATATCTATTTATTTAATAAATTTGAAAAAGAACTTCAAATATTTACTTCAACTTCCGAAAAATATTTTTGTAGTTCAACTAAAATTTAATTTTTTTTTCGGCAATAAAAATTGCCCTTTGATTTTATTTCAATTAACTTAGAAAATAATTTTTATGAATAAAAAAGTTGTTATTCTTGGCGGCGGCATTTCCGGTTTATCTACCGCATGGCTGCTCAAGAAAAAAGGATTTGACGTAACGGTTTTAGAAAAAAACAAGGAAACCGGCGGTGCAATGGAAAGCGTGCCGGAAGCGGGATATTTGTTTGATCGGGGACCAAATTCAGGTTTGGAAACAGTGCCTACCATTAAAGAAGTAGTTACCGATATCGGTTTAGCTGATGAAATGGTTTACGCAAATGAAAAGGGAAACAAAAGATATATCCTTCGGGATGGAGAATTACATCCATTGCCCATGAGCCTCCCGGGATTTTTAAAAACAAAATTATTTTCCACAAAAGCAAAAATGCGGCTCTTTGCCGAACCGTTTATCTCGCGCTCGAGCGACGGCTATTATCAAAGCATTGCCCAATTTGTTAAACGAAGGCTTGGGCAGGAGTTTCTCGATTATGCCATCAATCCGTTCGTTGCCGGAGTGTATGCCGGTAACCCGGAAGACCTTAGTGTTGCCTCCGCATTTCCAAAACTTTATGAACTGGAAGAAAAATACGGAGGCTTAATTGTTGGGACTGTCCGTAGTATACGGGAAAGAAAAAAGAGAAAAGAGCAATCCAAGCAAAACGCAAAAATGTTTTCGTTCGTAAACGGAATGCAAAGCCTTCCAAAAACAATTGCAAAAAAATTAGGCGACAAGGTAGTTCTCTTTGCGGAAATAAATTCAATTGTTAAAAACGAAAAAGGGTTTTCCGTTTCCTACCACAATGCCGGGTTTGATAAAAAAATTGAGTGCGACGTTCTTCTTTCAACACTTCCGGCTTATGTGGCTTCTTCCTTGTTCCGAAATATTGACGGCAATCTGGCAAATCATCTCGACGCAATCTATCATCCGCCCGTGATGGTGTTGTATCTCGGATATAAAAATGAAGATGTTGGCAGACCGCTTGACGGCTTTGGCTTTTTAATTCCCGCCAAAGAAAAAAAATCTTTCCTCGGTGCAATTTGGAGTTCGGTTTTATTTCCGAACCGCGCGCCGGAAAATACGTCGGCTTTCACACTATTTATCGGAGGTTCCCGGAATGCTGAAATTTTCAAACTTGATAAAGAAATTATTTTGAAAACGGTAATTGAAGAATTTCAATCGATAATGAAAATTACCGCCGAGCCGGTATATAAAAGTTACCGCTACTGGAATAAAGCAATTCCGCAGTATAATCTAGGTTACATTGAGCATGAAAAATATTTTGATGAATTTGAGCGAAACCACCCGGGAATATTTTTAAGCGGCAATTACCGCGGCGGAATTTCGGTAGGAGATTGTTTTAAAAACGCAGAATTGGTTTCGGAGAAAATCGTAAAGGCATTCAAATAAATAAAGTGCATAATTACGTAACTTGCTTTTAATATCACTTTTCTCAATTTTTCAATGAGAAGTTTCTTTCCATTCGGAGAAAATTAATGTACAAAAAAATAGTTCTTGCTTGCGTTATAGTTTTTAGTGTCTCCAGTTTACAATCGCAAACGGTGATTGGTAAATATGCGGGAGAATTTCTTTCGATTGGTGTCGGTGGACGACCACTTGGCATGGGTGGTGCTTTTGTTGCCATTGCAAATGATGTTACCGCCGGGTACTACAATCCTGCCGGACTTGCAAAACTTGACTATCCGCAAATCGCCCTAATGCATGACGAGCGTTACGGCAATCTTGTTAATTATAATTACGCCGCCGTCGCAATTCCTTACGGAAAAGATTATACTTTCGGTGTAAGTGTTATGCGTCTCGGTGTTGACGGAATTCCCGATACAAGAAAAGCTTTGTATGATGCAAACGGTGACGGGATCTTAGACATTAATACAGATAGATTGAATTACGACTTAATAACAGAATTCAGCAATCAGGATTGGGCTTTCTATTTAACGGGAGCCAAAAGAGTAAACGATAATTTATATCTCGGCGCGAACGTAAAAATTCTATCTCGATCCATTGCTGAATACACAGCATTCGGGATTGGTTTTGATGTCGGTGCGTACTATTCGCCGATGGAAAATTTGATGCTCGGTGCAAATGTTCAAGATGTTACCACAACATTTGTTGCGTGGAGTACCGGAAGAAATGAACTGATCACACCAACCGCAAAAGTTGGTGCGGCATATCAAATTGATTTTTTTGCCGGAAGACTTCTTCCCGCAGTTGATCTTGATATTCGATTCGAAAACCGCCGTTATGCTTCGCAGTTTAATATTGGTCCGGTTAGTTTTGATCCCCATTTTGGAATGGAATACAGTTACAAAAATCTTTTTGCAATCCGCGCCGGGTATAATGATGTAAAGCAATTTACGTTTGGCGCCGGAATTAAATTGCCGAAACTGAATATTGATTATTCTTTTGCGCGGTTTAATATGTCGGCAGACGACCGTTTACCCGATACACACAGAATCTCTTTAATGCTTACACTTGAGGAGCCGCGGTTTTTACGAGCAACAGAATAGTTGATTTTTTAAAGAATTGTTTATGACGAGGATCGCTTGCAAATTAAGCCTGCCGCCTCTACTTTGTTCAACGCGGTGCGAAAATAATTTTGAAAAAACTTCTCTTTTGGCTAACCGGGGATGATGAGGCTTTAGCTCTTCTTAATTCAACCCTTTTTTTGCATGAACTGATAATTTATTCGCCGCTTTTCTCTTTTAAAGAATATTTTTGATTCAAGAATTTTTCTGTTTGAAAATAAAGCAACGAAAATAAATACCCAAACCCGATTCCAATAATTGCTCCGCCAAAAATATCGGATGGATAGTGAAGTCCTAAATAGACCCGTGAGATTGCTATTAAAGAAGCCGTGGTAAACAAATACCATTTCGCCTTAGGGTAAAGAATTGAGAAAAAGAATGCTACGGCAAAATTATTTAGAGCGTGATTCGAGGGGAATGAAAATGTTCCCGTACAGCCTAACGGGGTGAACACATCCGGCAAAGCATTGCATGGGCGTAACCGCTGGAATAGTTCTTTTATTAATTTTGCTCCAAGTTGATCGGTAGTTGTAACTAACAGCAAAACCAATACTGTCGCAATTCTTCCTTTTCTTCCCCCTTTTATTATTAAGTAAAGGATGGCTACAATATAAACAGCGAACCAATGCCTCACATTTGTTATAAACGAAAAAAAAAGATCAAGAACTCCCGTAGACAATGTGTGGTTAAAAAAGTAGAATATTAAAAGATCGAGTTGTTTCAGCGCTTCCATCATGTTATCTTTTCCTTTGAAAAATTCTTTCTAAGTACTAATTTAGAACCGTGTTAAATTGTTGACTAATCAAATCCGGCAATCGGTTAGAAATTTTTAAATCACTTAATTAAATTATCAATGACGAAATCAAATCCCAAATATTCACTGCTAAACTTTCTTACAAATCCTTCCGCATTATTTGATAATCACAGGTATGAATATATCAAAAGAGAATCGGAAGAATATCTAATCATTCCCTTAAAAGTTATTACCCTATTGATAGCTCTTTCCGGATTGTTTGCTATGATTTTTGAGGTTCGCCATTTTTCCGAATTTTCACTTCAAGTGTATGCCACACGACTCGCATCAACGCTGATTGCGTTTATCATCCTTGTAATACTCAACACAAAACATGCGTTAAAAAAACCTGTACTGCTCGTTCATGTTTTGCTGATTACCATCATCGTTTCAAGCGGGTACATGATTTTTCTTATGCCGTCAACGTTAATTGTAAACACGCAGATTGTTGGATTAATGATTTTTACTTCCGCCTTATTTTTAAGTTGGGAAGTAAAAAATCAAATTATCGTTGCCATCTATTACAATATTGTTTTTGCCGGGGCAATTTTAGTTAACGGGAATAAGATTTATTTTCTGCCGAATATGTTTGAGTCTGTTATCTTTGTTCTTTTTCTAAGTGTTATTTCCGTGGTGGGCAGTGCCGTTAGTTTTAAGCTTCGGTCAGAGCTTGCTGAAAAATCTTGGAAGATGAATTTGTCCGAAAAAAAATTCCGTTCAATTATTAAGAACTCAGCCGAGGGAATATTCCAATCTACACTTGATGGAAAATTTGTAACTACAAACCCTGCTCTTGCAAAAATTCTGGGATATGAAAACGAATTTGAATTACTCAAACTGGAGATAGGAAAAGACACGTACAAAAATCCACAGGACCGCATTAAATTATTGGAGATCTTAAAAGAGCATAAAGAGGTACGTAATCTCCGTCTTCCTTTAAAAAGAAAAGACGGAAGTACGGTGATGGTACTTTTGAATGACCGACTTGTTAAAGACGAAGAAGGGAGATTCTTTTTTGAAGGAAATATGCAGGACATTACCGAACAGGTCACGTTAGAATACGAGAGAAAAAAAGCTGAGGAAAAACTTCATCGGGAGATGTTACGATCTGATGCGCTTGCAAAAGATGCTGTTCGTTCAAGCGAAACAAAAAGTATTTTTCTGGCCAACATGAGTCATGAAATCCGAACACCGATGAACGGGGTCATCGGCTTTTTAAATTTAATTGAGCAGGGAGCTTATAAAAGTTCCGAAGAGCTGCATGATTTTGTTACCACTGCAAGGCAATCTGCCGAGACGCTGCTTGAGCTAATAAATGATATTTTGGATTTTTCTAAAATTGAAGCTGGGAAACTTCAATTGGAAGAAGAAAACGTTAACCTCCGCGAACTAATTGATAGTGCATTGCAGACGGTCGCGATTAGTGTAAATGAGAAAAATCTAAAAGTTATTGTTGACGTTGATTCTCGAACAACCCCACTGGTAATTGGTGATACAAAACGGCTGAGACAGGTTTATATAAATCTTATTTCTAATGCGGTTAAGTTTACACAGCATGGGCAAATTCGTATCACGCTCAATTCTGAAAAAATTGACAGGGAGCGAATCAAAATTATTTCCGCTATTGAAGACACCGGCATCGGAATTCCAAAAGATAAAATCGATTCCCTCTTTCAATCCTTTTCTCAAGTTGACGGAACGATGTCTCGAAAATTTGGCGGCACCGGTTTAGGCTTGGCTATTTGCAAAGAACTCGTTTCACTGATGAATGGCTCAATTAAAGCCGATCCGGAATATACACATGGTAGCCGCTTTGTTTTTTCCGTCATCCTAAAAAAACAAAAAAACACTACACTTATAAGTGCAATTAAAAGTTACACAAAAACCTCTGAACGTGAAGCTCTTGATCAAGAAGCGCTTCTACAGCAAATGTTATCAAAAGATGAATTGCGAGAACAACGTTTCCGATATAAAATTCTATTAGTGGAAGACAATGCCGTTAATCAAAAAGTTGCATCAAAAATTCTTATTCAAGCAGGCTTTCAATTAGATGCGGTTAACAACGGAAGAGAAGCTTACGAAACAATGCTTGCTTCTGCTCAATACGATTTAATTTTAATGGATATTCAAATGCCGGAAATGGACGGCTGGACGGCGACTCAAAAAATTAGGGAGATAAAAGAAATTGGGGAAAATATTCCGATTATCGCGATGACAGCACATGCTCTTTTGGGAGATAGAGATAAGTGTTTAGCCGCGGGAATGGACGATTATATATCTAAGCCAATTAAAACCGATGAATTTATTGCACTACTAGATAAATGGTTGAATGTCGGAAAAAACTATGGGAAAGCTATGCAAGCAGAAGAGGATTCTACAATACAAGAACAAAGTCAAGTATTTGATAAAGCCCATTTTTCATCAATGAGTATGGATGACCGCGAATTTGAACGTGACCTCGTCTCAACTTTTCTAGAAGATACTGCCGTGCGAATAATGAAGCTTGGGGAACATATTCAAAACGGCGATTTTTTAAAGATCACTGCTGAAGGACACACTCTAAAAGGGGCTGGGTATGCTCTCGGTGCTACATTGTTAGGCGAAGAAGCTAAAGGTGTAGAACTTGCCGGCAAAGAAAACAATCTGCACGAAGCAAATCAACATTTCTCGAACTTAAAACAAGCATTTGAATTAACTAAAAAAGCAATGCAAGTTTACTTGTAGTAGTATAGGAAAACGTCTCTGCCTCTTTTTTGTTAACTCTATTCGAGTATAGGGATTAGATTATAGGAAGACCAGTCCTAATTCATAACCTGGCAGAGCCAGAACCAAAATTGATCTCAGAACAAGGATTAACGATTTTAGAAGCATGCCAAGGCTTGCCATGGTTAGAAGATTTTTGTTACATCAAAAATCAAATATCGTTAATCGTTATTCTTAAATTTTTAATATTCTTACCATTCTGTGCAGTCCGCCTTTGGCGGATTGCTAACTATGTAATTCCAAATTCCTAATTAATTTCTTCCGCCTGATAACCGGCTTTTTTGACCAGCTCCGTAACGTCTGCTGCGGATAATTCTTCAGTATTAATAGAGAGCACTCTATCGGGATTTTGCAGGTCAACGTTCCATTCCTTAATCCGTTTTTCACCGTTAAGAAACGGGGTAACCGTTGCAATACATCCATTGCATTTGATGTTTGTTTTAAATGATAATTCCGCCATAATAGTAGTCCTTTTATTTGTCTTTTGTTATTTCTTCTTTTAAGAAAGTTTTAAACTTTTTAATCGTAAACTATTTGAAACTACAGAAACCGAACTCATTGCCATAGAAATGCCTGCGATCATCGGATCAATTTGAAAGCCTGTAAAAGGATATAAAGCCCCGGCGGCAACCGGAATTAAAACGATGTTGTAAACAAACGCCCAAAATAAATTTTGCTTTATCGTCTTTACCGTTGCGTGCGAAAGGGTGATCGCCTTTATAATTGAAAACAGATCCGATTTCATCAGTGTAACTTGTGCAACATCCATTGCGATATCGGTTCCCTTAGCCATTGCTATGCTTATGTCGGCTACGGTCAACGCTTGCGCATCGTTAATTCCGTCGCCTACCATTCCTACAATATTTTTTTCTCTTTGTAACTGCTTCACAAATTCGGCTTTCTGTGCCGGAAGTAATTCAGATTGAAACGAATCAATGCCGACTTTTTTTGCAACGGCAAACGCCGTCTGGTGATTATCACCGGTGAGCATAAATATTTTTATTCCCATTTTTTTTAAATGCTGGATCGCTTCCCTTGAAGTTTCGCGTACAGCATCGGCAATAGCTACGAAGCAAAGCGTTTGTTCTTCGTTCGCAAAGAAAATGATTGAATTCGCTTCGGCTTTCAATTCCGCGGCGCGGTGAAGCAGTTCTTCATCAATTGAAATTTTTTGTTCAAAAAGAAAAATTTCGTGACCAAGAAAATATTTTGCGCCTCCGACAGTTGCGGCTACCCCTTTACCGGTTATTGCTTCAAAAGAGGCAACATTAATTTTCTTATTTGCTTCAGTTGTAAAATGTTTAACAATCGCGGAAGCTAAAGGATGTTCGGACTTGCTTTCAATTGAGTAGAGAATATTTTCAAGATCATTTTTATTCGGTATTCCTTTTTTCCAAACGACCTCAACAACTTTAGGATTTCCTTCGGTGATGGTTCCGGTTTTATCTAGAATAAGCGCAGTCATTTTGTGAGCTTTTTCCAGGCTTTCCGCATCTTTAATTAGAATTCCATTTTGTGCCCCTTTGCCGATTCCAACCATCAAGGCTGTTGGTGTTGCCAGCCCAAGCGCACATGGACAAGCGATGATGAGTACGGTGATCAATCCCGTTACGCCTTGTATAAAATATTCTGTTCCTCCGATAGTGATCCACAAAAAGAAGGTGAGTACTGCCGTTGCAACAACAACCGGAACAAAGACGGCAGCAATTTTGTCAACCAATTTTTGAACAGGTGCTTTGCTGCTTTGCGCTTGTTGTACTTGTTGAATGATATGTGCAAGTAACGTTTCCTCACCGATCTGCAGCGCTTCAATCTGCAAACTTCCTTTTTGATTTAGTGTGCCGGCAAAGACTTTTGCTCCCGATTTTTTTAGCACCGGAAGTGATTCGCCGGTTAACATGCTTTCATCTAAATAAGATTCCCCGCTTAGCACGTTTCCGTCAACGGCAATGCGTTCACCGGGTTTTACAAGAAGTATTTCACTTTTTAGAATTTCTTTTATGGGAACGGTTATCTCCTTTCCGTTACGAATTACAATCACGGTATTCGGCTGTAGATTAATTAATTTTTTTATCGCTTCAGCCGACCGGTGCTTAGCTTTTTCTTCAAGAAATTTTCCAAGGAGAATAAAAGAAACAATTACTGCTGCAGATTCAAAATAAAGATGGGGTTCAAATCCGCGTGAACTAAGGAATGAAGGATACACAACATTGAACAGACTGAAAAGGAAAGCGATGCCCGTGCTTAGTGCGACCAGTGTATCCATATTGGTTTGTAGATGTTTTCCCTTTTGATACGCTTGAATAAAAAAATCTTTTCCGAAGTAAAATAAAATCACGCCCGTAAGCAGTAGTATCGTCCATTGCATCATCTCCGTTTGATGATGAAAGAACATGGCAAGCACAACAACCGGAACCGTTAGGATCAAGGAGAAGATTACATTTGTTTTTGCTTTTGCAAGCTTAAGTGCTCGTTCTTCATCTAACTGCTGCGGTGTTTTTGTTTCATTCGTTACTAAATCATAACCGACAGACTGCACCGCTTCTTTCATTTGCTTCGGTGAAACAAGTCCCGGATTAAATTCCACCATCACCGTATTGTCTGAATAATTAACCGAGGCGGATAAAATTCCCTTTTGTGCTTTTAACATTGATTCAACGCTAACGGCGCATGCGGTACAGCTCATCCCGGAGACCGGAAATATTTTTTTCTCGTTTTTCATTTTCAAAATCATTTTGTTTTGTTGCTGGAAAATTACGGACTGACGAACCGAATCTGTTGTAAAATTTTATAATTGATTTATAAGATTGTTAATGCGGACTGATCTTATCGAGCGGCTTCCGCTTTTGGCTTTTTAGATTTTTAAACTGTGTGGGAGTCAATCCCGTAACCTGTTTAAATTGATTGGAAAGGTGAGCAACACTGCTGTATGCCAGTTTAAAAGCCATTTCACTTAACGTAAAGTCGTTATACATCAACCACTCTTTAACCCGTTCTACTTTTTGCATGATGAAAAATTTTTCAATAGTAATGCTTGTTACCGAAGAGAAAAGTGCAGTGAGATAGTGATAATCTTTATCGAGTTTTTCTGAGATGTAGTCCGAGAAATTTATCTGCATTTCTTCAAGTTTATCTTGATAGATCAATTCAATAATCGTTGTTTTGATCGCATCTACAAGCTGAGCTTTTTTATCTTCTATCAATTCAAAACCGTTTTCCTCTAAAACCAGTTTAATCGGAACAAGAGAATTTTCTTCGGGATAGGAAACAATAGCTTTACCAAGTTCAACCGAATGAACAGTGCAGCCGAGTTTAGATAATTCATCATGAACAACCTTTATGCACCGGTTGCAAACCATGTTTTTAATATGTAATTCTTGTTTTGTCATTTGTTGTTAGTCAATGGTCATCGGTCATTTTTAATCTTCTAATGACTAAAGACTGTTTTCATTCCATTACAAGCACTTCGGCAACTCGTTCCATTGCCCAATCAATTTCTTCTTTGGTAATTACCAGCGGCGGAGCGAACCGGATAACGTTGGTGTGTGTTTCTTTGCAAAGAACGCCCCGGTCTTTAAGCGCTTCGCAAAATCTTCTTGCACCGCCGGCTTCGGGATGCAATTCAACACCGATAAATAAACCTTTACCGCGAATCTCTTTAACATGTTTTGATTTAACAGCATTCAATTTTTCTCTGAAATAATTTCCCATCTCAAAAGAATTATCAATCATTTTTTCTTCAAGAAGAACTTTAATGCTTTCCCTCGCTATAGCGGCGCCAAGCGGATTTCCACCGAACGTTGATCCGTGATCTCCCGGGTTGAATACTCCGAGAAGCTTCTTGTCTGCCAATACTGCGGATACCGGATAGCAGCCACCTGAAAGGGCTTTCCCGATTATCACCGCATCCGGACGAATTTTTTCATATTCAAACGCAAAAAGTTTTCCGCTTCGTCCCAAACCGGATTGGATTTCGTCTGCGATAAAGAGTACATTATTTTTTTTGCAAATTTCGTAAGCTTTCTGTAAATAGCCTTCCGGCGGAACGATAACGCCTCCTTCGCCCTGTATCGGTTCAACCAAAAAGGCAACAGTATTTTCACTGATCATTTGTTCGAGCGATTCAACATCTCCATAAGGGATTATTTTATAACCCGGAGTAAATGGTCCGAAACCGTCTTTGTATTGTTCTTCGGTAGAAAATGAAATGAGTGAGATTGTTCTTCCGGAAAAATTATTTGTACAGCAAATTATTTCCGCGTTATTTTCTTCAACTCCTTTAATTTTATATCCCCATTTGCGGGCAGCTTTCAAGGCGGTCTCAACCGCTTCGGCTCCGGAATTCATCGGAAGCATCATTTCGTATCCGGTAAGTTCGCACAATTCTTTGCAGAGGAACGGAAGCTGGTCGTTTCTAAATGCTCGCGAAGTAAGCGTAACTTTTTCCAATTGCTCTTTTGCCTTATTTATTATTCGCGGATGACAATGCCCTTGATTGACCGCTGAGTATGCGGCGAGGCAGTCGAGGTATTTATTTCCTTCAACATCCCAAACCCAAACGCCTTTCGCTTTTTCAATTACTACATCAAGCGGGTGATAATTGTGGGCGCCGTACTTGTCTTCAAGAGCAATAATTTCGCGGGTGGTCATAAAGTTTCCTTGCATTAATTTTCTTTATTTATAATTTAAGAAATTTACTGTTGAAAGTCAGTACCGGTTAAAAAAAAGCTCTTATTTTTACGGTTAAAATCACCGGGTAGTTCACTTTTGATTTTCGGCTTTCAACTTTCTGCTCTGCCCGCGTCTTGTTAATCGATTTCACTTTTTATAATTTAAAAACGGATTTATATGAATTCGAAATTTTGTAGTGAACGTATTGCTAACGGACGTTTTTGTCTAGAAAGATTTAGGAAATAAAAGATGAGAAAAATTTACTTTTTGTTTGCTCTTGTGGTGTTACTGTTTCAAGTAAATTATGGATGGGGGGCAAAAGGGCACAAGCTGATTGTTAAACACGCGATGATCCTTTTGCCGGATGAGATGAAAGATTTTCGTCAACTAACGGATTATTTGATTGATGAAGCGGCTCAACCCGACCAACGGAAAAAATATATGAAGGATGAATATCCGAAGCATTTTATTGATATCGACTTTTTCAAAGAATTCAACCGGGCAAGAATGATCGAGAACAAAGATTCTCTTTGCAAAATTTACGGCGATTCCGTAGTAACCGAAAACGGAACGTTACCCTGGACTTTAGAAGCAACCTACCGGCAATTAGTTTTAGCGATGAAAAATTTTCAATTAGAGAAAACAAAAGAGATGATGCGCGATTTATCCCACTATCTTGCCGACGCCCATCAACCGATGCACACGGTTATTAATTACAACGGACAGCTTAGCGGACAAAAAGATATTCATGGGAGGTATGAGTCTGATATGATCAACGCTCATATGCCGGAATTGGAAAATGCTTTTTCAAATTCTGCTAAAATCCAAAACATAAAAAATCCGGAACATGATTTTTTCAAGATTATTTACCGGTCAAATGCCCGAAGTGCAATTTTGTTTTCTGCTGATAAAATTGCTTCGGTTGAAACATCGGGCAAATATGATTCGTTATATTATGCTATTTTATGGTTCAAAACCAAATATGTTACCGAAGAAGCTTTGCAGGAAGCGGCAGTTAAGATCGCTTCAGTTTATTACACAGCGTGGCTGGAAGCCGGTAAACCGGACTTTAAGAATTTAAAATAATCGTTTAATCTATCATTGGAGTTGTTGTGCGCAATCAATTTGTTATTCTGTTCTTTCTTGTTCCGTTTATATTGTTCGGGCAAGATTCTGTTGACGTAACGTTCCGCTATAAACCGAATGCAAATGCATTAAAAGTATTTTTGCCGGGAGAGTTTAATAATTGGGGACCGAATGCAAGCGGAGTTATTTCTCCCACCGCTCCCTCTGCAATGACGTTAACGAATAGTATTTATTATAAAACAGTGCGGCTTAAGGTCGGTGGCGGTGCATTATCTGTCAGCGGACAAAATGCGTATCAGTACAAAATACACGAGCAGTATAATTCTACTGGAACATCGAACGCGTGGATAAGTGATCCGCTTAACCCGAATAAAAACACTGCCGATAATAATAACTCTTATATCATCGTAAAAAATCCGATGATCTTTCAGATTGAACCAACTTCTACTAAACTGCTTCGCACTGAAACACCGTCGATTACATTTCAAGTTTCCGCAAAAGTTGGCGATTCAATTAATGTTACGGATTCTAAAATTTACATAAATGATACGCTTGCCGGTTCAATCGGTTCCTATTACAATCAAGCAACGAAAATTGTTTTTGTGCCGTCAATTTCTGACTTTGGCAGAAAATTAAACAGCGGGTTGAATGAAATTAAAATTGTTGCGGTTACAAATACGGGAACCACCACTACCGATTCGCTTAACGTAAATTATGTTATCAATCCCGCGATTGTGAATGAAAAAGTTCCTGCGGGAATTGTGAACGGAATTAATTATGATGCAGATCCGACAAAGGTTACGCTCTGTCTTTTCGCGCCTTATAAAAAATTCGTTTATGTTATAGGAGATTTCAATAACTGGACGGTCAGTTCAGATTATTTTATGAAACGTGATTCCGTGGACGCGAACACTGTCCGCTGGTGGATAACTCTTTCCAAGTTATCACCAGGCACAGAATATGCTTTTCAATATTTTGTTGATGATGATCTTGTAATTGCCGATCCGTTTGCAGATAAAGTGCTTCACCCTGACGACAGTTACGTTCCTGCGATTACCTATCCTAATCTAAAAGCTTATCCAACGGGAAAAACTTCTGAATATGTCTCGGTATTTCAAACTGCGCAAACGCCATATGCATGGCAGACCACAAATTACATTCGTCCAAATAAACAGGACTTGGTCATTTACGAATTGTTGCTTCGAGATTTTGTTGCCCGCCATGATTATCAAACACTGGCTGATTCGCTTCCTTATATAAAACGATTAGGAATAAATGCAATAGAACTAATGCCGGTTATGGAATTTGAAGGAAATGAAAGCTGGGGATACAACCCGGTTTTTTATTTTGCCCCCGATAAATATTACGGGACAAAAAACGATCTGAAAAAGCTAGTTGATAAAGCCCACGAAAACGGGATTGCGATCATTCTTGACATTGCATTGAACCACAACTTCGGACAGTCTCCTCTTGTTCGTCTTTATTGGGATGCGGCTTTGAACCGTCCGGCGGCAAATAATCCCTGGTTTAATCCGGTTGCAAAACATGCGTATAATGTCGGGTTGGATTTCAACCACGAAAGTCAGGCGACAAAAGATTTAGTTGACCGGGTGTTAAAATATTGGATGACCGAATTTAAAGTTGACGGTTTCCGTTTCGACTTAAGTAAAGGATTTACACAAACACAAACCTGCGATAATAACGGCGGAAACTGCAATGTAGGTGCATGGGGCGCTTATGATCAATCAAGAATTAATTTATTAAACAGAATGTCGGCTGAAGCCCGCAAAACAGACTCAACAGCATTTTTAATTTTGGAACACTTTGCCGATAACAGTGAAGAAAAAGTTCTTTCCGCTAACGGGTTTATGCTTTGGGGCAACATGAATTATAGTTACAACGAAGCAACAATGGGGTGGATCAGCACTTCTAACTTTAGCGGAGTTTCTTACAAGCAAAGAGGATGGACAGCACCTAATCTCGTAAGCTACATGGAAAGCCACGATGAAGAGCGGCTGATGTACAAAAATTTAATGTACGGAAATGCGAACGGAGCGTACAGCATAAAAGATCTGGCAACCGGATTAAACAGAATGAAACTTGCCGCTGCGTTTTTCTTCACCGTTCCGGGACCCAAAATGATCTGGCAGTTTGGTGAACGCGGATATGATCTTTCTATTAATTATCCGTCGGGAACGAGTGACAGCCGATTGGCAAACAAACCGCCGCATTGGGAATATATGTCCGATGTCCGCAGATTGAATCTGTTCAAAGTGTTTTCATCGCTTATCAATTTAAAAGAAAATTACCCGGCTTTTGAAAGCAGTAATTTTACGCTTGATGTAAGCGGCTCGGTGAAGAAAATTTCAATTTTAGATTCAACTATGGACGTTGCAATTGTAGGTAATTTTGATGTTACGGAAAAAACAGTTGCGATGAATTTTTCAAAAACCGGCAGATGGTACCGCTATTTTGAAAACGATAGTCTTGAAGTTTCAGATGTAAACCAAAATGTAACGTTAGCGCCGGGAGAATTTTTTATTTACACAACGGCAAAGCTGCCCGACCAGGAAAAGGGAATTACTACCGATATTGAAGAATTTCAAGATCAGATAGTTTATAATTTTGCGCTTGAGCAGAATTATCCGAATCCGTTTAACCCGACAACAAGTATTCAGTATTCAGTAAACAGTAGTCAGTATGTTAGTCTAAAAATTTATGATATACTTGGAAACGAAGTTGAAACGTTAGTAAATGAAGTCCAACCCGCCGGAACATATAAAATTGGTTTTGACGCAGCGCCGTTTTCTTCCGGAGTATATTTTTACCAATTAAGACAGAACAATTTGGTGATAACGAAGAAGATGATATTAGTCAAATAGTAAGAAATCAGAAATCGGAATGAAAATTATTAAAAATAATTTACTGACAACTGATAGCTGACAACCATTTATTGAAAGTTGATAATAAAATAATTGGTCAAGGATGGTCTTTGACCAAAAAATAAAAATAAAGGAGTAATGTTATGAAAAAGAATTATTCAATTCTCATTCTGCTAACAATCTCTTTCTTCTCATTAGCAGCGTTCATAGTGTCAGATCTTGATCCGGGTTATGTAAAAGCGTTCGGATGGGGTTCTATATGTGTCTCAAACGGCGGGTATCCAAAACTAACAAGCTATGATGCTTCCCAGTTTGATTTCCACGACGGAAAGTTTTTTGTTAATGCCGGTGGAACAATTAATCTGCGAACTATTCTTCCCAAAGGGAAAACTTACAACGATCTTCTAAAAAATTTCAATCTGAAGCATAAAGAATTTAGCAAGATGACGGAAGAGTTAACTTTTTGGAAAATTTATTCAAACTAT
>JBAYFO010000040.1:0-33022 GCA_041667115.1 Ignavibacteriaceae bacterium
TTTTTTAATTTTGGCGCGGGCTTCAACATCATATTCAATTAATTTTGATGACATATTTTATAACTCCTCGTTATTTATTTTACAATTGCAAAAATGTCGCTTTCGCGCATAATTAAGTATTCTACCCCTTCAACAGTAACTTCCGTTCCGCTGTATTTACCATAAAGGACTTTATCGCCAACTTTAACGGTAGTAGCAGTAACTTTCCCATCTTCACTTACTTTCCCGGTTCCAATAGCAACAACAGTACCTTCAATTGGTTTTTCTTTTGCGGTATCCGGAAGGAATAATCCGCCTTTGGTTTTTTCTTCCGCTTCGAGTGGTTTTATGATTACTCGATCATGCAACGGTTGCAAATTGATTTTACTCATTGAGAAAATCTCCTTTTATTAGTTTATTAATGATTTCTGCCTCTCGGCAAATAGATTAGCACTCATTATTTACGAGTGCTAAATTACAAAGTTCCCGCTCGAATGTCAAGCCATTGTTTGATGATTGTTTTAGGTGAAAGATTTGGGGATGGAGGGAAACTGAATTCCCCGAACATTACCCTTTACCCCCGACAATTAGAACTCAATTGAAGAGGGAAGTTGCCGGTTTTTAGTTCCCAGCCGTCAGTTTAACATTGCTTACCGTTAGACTGCTCTTTCAACTCTAGAGTGGTTCTAACAGAACGATAAATTTCGTGTTAATTCGTGAAATTCGTGTCTTGTTTTATAACCTAGCTTTTCATCCATCAATCACCTTCTTTAAATCTGACACGAATTACACGGCTTGCCACGCCCTGCGTGGAATTATACACGAAGACTTAATTCGTTAATTAAACTCATAAATTTTATTATCAAGTCCTAATCCTCCATCTTCGCTTCTGCTGGAAATGTTTCTCTAATAGTTGCTTTCAATTCATCGGCAAACTTTTTTAATCCTTCGGTATCATTTTTCCATTTAATAGTCAAATTATGGTTGGTATCGAAGTGAGTTGAAAGTTTGTCAAACTTCTCTTCTTCGCAAATATAGATTACAGTCATTCCTAATCCTTCAGCAAAACCAGCTTCCCAGTATGAACCGCGATTCTCATCACTAAGGTCAGCAATTATAAATTTTGAACGCCTTATCTCTACCCTTAATTTATCGTCTATCAATCCAGCTCTTTTTACGTCATCAAGCTTCCGTATATCAAAACCAGTTTTTTTAACAGCATCAATAACAACATCTTTGTATATTTTTTGAAGAGTTTCATTATCGTACTGCATCGCCATAAATACTAAGAAACTGTCTTTATTAGTTCTTTGCAGTTCATAATATTTTTCCCAACCCTTAAATGTCAATTGTAGTGCATATACTTGCGGCAACAATCCAACTTTGAGTTTCGGTTCATTAATAATTCCGTCCTCCAAAAGATGACTTGCAATGTATTGAACACCCAACGCGTCATAAGCCCCTATTATCGAAACTAATTGTTCGGGGAAACAATTCACGACCTTATTCGGTTTGGTAGCTGATTTCCCCAACCAAAGAATAAGATTGTCACACTGTTCCTTAAGTTTAGGAAGGGTAAAACTGGTTTTGATTTGCTCTATTAAATTTGTGGTTAATTCAACATGCTTATCACTTTGATGAGACCTAGTCCAATGACTTAGCAGAACTTTTAGTGACTGATTCCACGAACCGCTTGTTTGTAATGTTTGTTTATCAGTAATATATTCGCCGCAGTTGTCACACTCTACGATTTTGAGATTTCTATAATCTTCTTCGCTAATTCTGCATTGAGTTGAGTTGCAAATAAAACAATTTTTCTCTTCCATCTCACTCTCCCCACACGCTGGCTATTTTTTCTTTTATCTTTTGCTCGAAGATTGTAATAAGCTCTTTGTTCGCATTGACTAACTTTTGTTCAGCTTCAATTCTTTCTATAATTGCTTTTTGTTTTTCAATTGGTGGTAAAGGAATTGGAAGAATCTTTAATTCTTCTCTGTTAAACAATCCGTTTACATTCTGTCGCATGAATTGTAAATACTTCCCTTCAGCACGATAAATATTTAATAAGTACCATAAATATTTATGGAGCAAGAATTCTTTTTTCGGTCTAATACCCAAAAGGAACGAGGCAAACACAAATTCACCTTCAAGGTCAAAGAGTGCGGTCTTGCCAACTAAATGTTTACTACCGTTACGCCAATTGAAAAGTAAATCACCCTTTTTTAGAAAATTGATTGTCTTTTGTTTTGGTAATTTAATTCTTCTTAAACCTTCTAAATTCAACTCGCCAAACTCTGAAACGTTATTAATGGCAATAATTGGAACACCACCAACTTCTTCGCAATCTGGTATTGATAATGTAAGTCCACTCACAAATTCAATGTACTCTTCCAATAGTACCATTTCCCAGCTTGGGTCTATTTGTATTTGCGGTTTGTAATTTTCTACAACTTGGCGGGCACCGTTTATTATTTTTTGCCAGCCTTCTATCTCTGCAACTATTTCTTTTTGTATCTCAAGCGGTGGGAGAGGGATTAATAAATTTCTAATAAAACCAAGTGAGATAAACTTTTGTGTTGACCCATTTGAAAAATAATCAAACCTTTGTTGAAATAACTCCGATGCTAAAATGTTTTTTATAAATGAACGATCAACAAGACTGTCTTTATGAAATTTTATCAAGGCAACATTTTTGATTGCAAAATCACGATCTTTTTTTACAATTATTGGATTACCTATAGTTCCGATCATAGGCATTATAATATCACCATCATCAACATTAGATCTTTGGTTAATTTTGTCTAAATCTTCTTTGGATATTAGGTTAACATCGGCAAAATCAATCACGCCATTTTTAATATTCTTTGATGTGATTAATGGAAAACCTTCTTGTTGGTATTTAGGACTATCATGAGTTCCATCGCGGACATCACAAATTTCCGAAAGATGAACGACATTATATTTTTGCTGAGTAATTACAATATTGGTTTTATATCTCTCACCACTCAAATTCCAATTCCCACTTTCTCCAATCTTTTCTTTTGTTGCTATAACCAAATTCGTAAAATCATCCGCGTTAAACTCTCTCCCATCGTTAACACATTTCACATATTCTTTAATTGCATTTGCAATGGCTGGTAATTCGCTTTTGCTGTTTGCTCGTCGCTGTGCTCCAAGGTCAAAACCGTCATTTTCTATTTTCGCAAAAAGTATTTTGTCGGTTCGTTTGGCAAGAGTTTTATCCATTAGTAAAATGGAAGTCTTAACACCGCTGTAAGGATTAAACACACCAGCGGGTAAAGAAACAACTGCATACAAATACTTTTCAACTAACATTTTTCTTAAAGCTTTGTAAGCCGTACCAGATTGAAATATTATTCCTTCGGGTACAATCACAGCGGCTCTTCCGTTCGGCGTTAAATGTTCGGCAATATAATCCACAAACAAAACTTCACTTCTGCTGCTTTCAACAGAAAATCTTTTGTGCGGTTTTATTCCTCCTTTAGGAGACATGAAAGGAGGATTAGCTAGAATTATATCGGCGTGTTCATTCCATTTATCTTCGCTCGTAAGTGTATCGTATTCAACTATTTTAGGATTTGTAAAGCCATGCAGATAAAGATTCACAAGAGAAAGACGAACCATGTCTGGCGAAATATCATAACCTTGTATGTTTACCGCTAATTTTTTTCTTTCGTCGGGCGTTAGTTTATCGCCGTTGTATTTTTCATTATCTCCGTTACCGAAAGAAAAGTTGTTTTCTTTTTCTTCGGTTAAACTACTTGAGTTATTTTTTACAATATGCTTATAAGATGAAATTAAAAAGCCAGCCGTTCCGCAAGCGGGGTCAAGTATTGTTTCATTCTTCTTCGGGTCAACAAGATAAACCATCAGATCAATAATATTTCTCGGCGTTCTAAACTGCCCCGCATCGCCTTGGCTGCCAAGTACGGAGAGAAGATATTCAAAAGCATCGCCAAGTTTTTCAGAATGGTCGTAGTTGAAGTAGTCAATTATTTTCAGAAAACTCTTTAGCGTTTCTGGGTCTCTGTATGGCAAGTAAGCGTTCTTAAAAATATCTCTGAACAATTGCGGGATATTTTCATTTACATTCATCTTGTCAATGGCTTCGGCATACAGATTAAGAACCTCATGCCCTCCAAGACTCGGAGATAATAATTTTTTCCAGCTATAATCTGCAAACTTATCAGAGAAAAATTTCCTTTTTCCTCCAAGTTCTTCCGCTTCGGCATCCATATCATCCATAAACTTATAGATGAGTGCAATAGTTATTTGTTCTACTTGAGATTTTGGATCTGGCACTTTACCAACAAGAATATCTCTTGCCGTATCAATGCGCCGTTTGGTTTCGTTATCTAACATCGTTTCCTTTTTTACATGAACTGGTTAAGTGAAATGTAGTCCTTAATATACTCTGGAATAATTTCTCTCCAGCTCTTCGGTATGGCTTTATAATCTTTCATTGTGAAGTTCGGATTCACATTTAATTCCGCGTAGCGTTTATTGTCGATTATTTCTCTTACTTTTCCGTCCGTGGTGTAAGCCTTAAAAAAGTATTTCATGGCAACGATATGAGAAGGATCGTCTGGTTTTCGGTCAATAATAAACTTTTCAAATTCCTCGTCCAGCATCTTATCTTTTGTTTTGAAGTAAGGGATCATTCCATAAATTTTTTCTAATATTTCCCGCATGGAAATCCTTCTATCAACTCCAGCGGCTCTTCTAAGTTTTTCTATAGTGTAAAATTCTTCTGGCTTGTTAAGAATATTTTCATTCATATACTCAATAACTTTTTCCCATTGTCCTATTGCAATATTTTCTCTAATAAAATCATCCTTCTTAACTTTATCTTCAAATTGATCGAAGAACATTCGGTCAATCTTCATACCGTTCAAGCCAATGGTAGTCTCTTTTACTATCGTTATTATATCTTCATCAAGATTTTCATATCCAATTGGTGGAGGAGGTGGTGGTGTATCTCCGCCTCCTTTATAAGTATGTCTTGGGAGTTCAATAATTTCATCATAATTAAACTTCTCTTCAAAGTACTCACAGTTAGCAAAGAAATCAAAAAGCTTAAATTTCTTTTTCTCTGGCTCTTGCACTAACTGCTTCATTTCTTCATCAAACAACTCTTCCGTAAAGTTATGTTTTCTAGTCCCTCTTCCTTTTATCTGAATAAAATCTGTTGGCGAAAATATCGGTCGCATCAAACAAAGATTTAGAATGTCTTGGCAGTCATAACCCGTGGTCATCATTCCTACGGTAATACAAACCCTTGTCTTGCTGGTTTTATATTCCGTTAAAAAGTTTCTGTTTCCACTAAGGTTGTTATTTGCAAAATTAATGGTGAACTGTTGTGCGTCTGTAATTTGTGAAGTTACTTGCAAAGCAAAATCAGAATTGTACTTGTTCGGAAACATCTTGCCAGCCATTTCGTTAAGTAACTGAGCAAGCTTTGCCGCATGGTTTTGGCTTACTGCAAAAACAATACTCTTACCAATCTCTCCGCTTATCGGATCTCTTAGTGCATTTTCTAAAAACGTTTTACAGAATAGTCTATTGGTGTCTTCGCTAAAGAACTTCTTCTCAAAATCTTTATGGAAAAATTCTTCTTCCACTTTTTCGTTATCATCATTAATCGTTATAACAGAGTAACCTTCATCTGATAAAAGCTGCGTTGTAACATCAGTTCTTGCATCTACAACAATTGGACTTATTAAGAATCCGTCTTTTACTCCGTCTATCAAAGAATAACGGAAAGTTGGTTCACCGCTTGTACATCCAAAAGTTCTATAAGTGTCGAGCAGCATTCTTCTTTCTATATCCCGCGGATCATTCTGCCGTTCTATTCTTTTAAGATAATCCTTTGGTGTTGCAGTTAGTCCCAGTTTGTAGCCGATAAAATATTCAAAGATTGCTCTTGCGTTACCACCTATAGAACGGTGTGCTTCATCAGAAATAACTAAATCAAAATCAGTAGGTGAGAAAAGTTTCAAATACTTATTATTGAACAACAGCGACTGAACGGTAGTAACAACAATCTCCGCTTTACGCCAGTCATCTCTACTCTCTTTATAAATTACCGACTTAAAATCATTTCTCAGATAATTGATAAAAGCTTTATTCGCTTGGTCTTCCAACTCAAGACGATCAACCAAAAACAAAACCCTTCTTGCGTTACTGGTTCTTAAAAACATTTTTATTACGGCGGCTGCTATTAGAGTCTTCCCAGTACCCGTAGCCATTTCAAAAAGATATCTGCTTGTATCGTCTTTGGCAGCCTTCTGAATTGAGTGAACGGCTTTTAATTGGTACTCTCTTAAAAATTTTAGCTTATTCTGATCAACAAAATCTTTTCGTGTGCTTTCATCTTTCCATGCTGGATCATCCGCATAGTTTGGTTTTTGCGTTAATGCGATGTAATCAACATCAACTTTTTCATCTACAAGCTTCTGGGGGTTAGGTTGGTAGGCTTTATATCCAGTTACTGCATTCGGTTCTGGGAATTTTGTAATAACATAAGGATTGCCGTGTTGCAGATCCCAGAAATAATGAAGGTTGCCATTAGAGAGAATTATAAATCTACAATTTTCATCCTTAGCGTATCTGCGTGCTTGCTCTTTACCTACAAGCGGATTCTTGTCTTCAGATTTTGCTTCCAATACAATTAATGGAAATCCTTTTGCATCCAACATAAGAAAATCAATAAATCCGTTCTTGGATTTTTCAAAATCTTCACCGTATTCATTAATTGTCTTTTCGGTAAGCTTAACATTGTTTTCCAGTAGGATATTCGCGGGACCAGCGTCGGTATCAAAAAATCTCCATCCCGACTCCTCTAAAAGCTGGTTAATTTTAATTCTGGCTTTAGCTTCTTTCATAATTTATTTAAACCCTTTAAAACAAAAAAAGGACGCATCTGTTATTTTTAGGTCGTGTATTATTCCCTTGGTCATTTCACTTTATTTAATTACTGAAATAAAACTAAACCTATTTAATCTTATTCCCAAGAAATAAATCAAAAATAGCGTATTTCCATCTACATGCCAAACCTTAACCTCCACATTATTGATTACTTTTATTTTCTAAGTCGTTCGTGTTAATTCGTGCAATTCGTGTCCGGGACTTTTTCTTTATGAATTATTATATCATCCTTTGTTATTTCTTTATCCGTGATATCGTTTCAAAAAACTTAGCCATGAAAGAGTGTAATAAACTATGGCTCAATTATTTGTTATCCCTTTTATAAATAAAAAAATATTCATTCCCGCCGGGAATGGTATTGTTGGACGGTATGCAAAGTTACAAAGATTCAACACCTACGGCGTTGTAAAAAAAATCCCGTTAGGGATTTAATATTTGTAACAAGAACACAAAACAAAAAGAGAACGCAGGCATTCAATATTTTTCTTAATCCAATAATTTCTTAGCCCTGAAAGGGCGGCATATCCCAACTCAGGGCGAAGCCCTGAGTGAGGGAGATGGAAAAAATATTCAAGCCCTGAAAGGGCGGCATAAACTTCAACTCGAAAATTTATTTCGCCCCTTCGGGGCTTATAATCTCAGGTTCATCAATAGCAGAGGGCTTCGCCCTCTGCTATCATAGAACGCCCCTTCGGGGCTTTCATTCATCAGTATAATATTAAATAATTGTATTAAAATATTTTATTCATATCATCATAAAACTATTGCCTTATTTATAATATTATTCCTAAAAACTTAGCCCTGAAAGGGCGGCATATCCCAACTCAGGGCGAAGCCCTGAGAGAGGAAGAGAACAAAAACATTAAAGCCCTGAAAGGGCGGAATAAACTTTGGCTCAATTATTTGTTTTGCCTTTCATAAATAAAAAAATATTCATTCCCGCCGGGAATGGTATTGTTGGACGGTATGCAAAGTTACAAAGATTCAACACCTACGGCGTTGTAAAAAAAATCCCGCTAGGGATTTAATATTTGTAACAAGAACACAAAACAAAAAGAGAACGTAGGCATTCAATATTTTTCTTAATCCAATAATTTCTTAGCCCTGAAGGGGCGGCATATCCCAACTCAGGGCGCAGCCCTGAGTGAGGGAGATGGAAAAAATATTCAAGCCCTGAAAGGGCGGCATAAACTTCAACTCGAAAATTTATTTCGCCCCTTCGGGGCTTTTACTGATGGATGATTTCACCAGCTATTAAAATTATTAATAGGACGAGCCTTCGCCCGTCCTATTCTGCCTATTGATATCTGCCGACTGCCGACTGCTGTCTGCCGCCTGCCGACTGCCGACTGACTGTCTGCCAACTGCCGACTGACTGTCTGCCAACTGCCGACTGACTGTCTGCCAACTGCCGACTGACTGTCACTTACTTCGGTTCTTCCGGTGGGGGAGTCGGTTCTTCCGGATTCTCTCCGCCGCCCCTGCCGCCGCCGAGGTCTTTAACCACTCTTGCCGCAAAATACTGGCTATAAAAAGCGGGTTGCGTATCTTTTAACACCTCAACGATATCGTCAGCTTCCTCTTTAAGCAGCTTATCGGCGATGTCAAACAATCCATACAGCGTTTCCCTTAACGCTACATGATCTGTAAAACCGGTATCCTTTTTTGAAGAGGCAGCTTTTAAAGCAGCGAGTTTCGCGTCAACCAGGGCAAGTTTCGCTTCGGTTATTCCGTAATTTGCCAGTTGCGCCAGAATGCCTTCAGCACCATCCTTAATATTTTTAACCGTAACGGGTAGCTGTACGTGGGATAAATGTTTCAACTGATTTTCCGTAAAATCCGCTATCGCTCTTAGTTCAAGCAGATTATTCTTAGTACAATACGCCCTTACGGCGGATGCGACCGGTACAATGGCAGCAACCAGCTCATTCATGGCTTTACTCTTTACGGAAGTCTTTCCCTCCGTAACTTTTACCAATTCACTGTTCCTGATCTCGATCTGTCCGATTAAAGACTGTAGATCGGTGTTTACTTCCGCTAAAGCGGGAAGTTGCGCAACAATAGTTGCGTTGCTCGTAAAAACAGCTTCAACAGCATTATACATGTTGAATTTGTTTTCTTCATGTTGATTCATAATTACTCCGTTGTTTGTTATTGATTGGTTAATTTAAGGCGAATCTGCCTTTTTGTCATAAAAACTGTCATTTTTTTCAATAAAAAAGCTATTCTTAATTTTTAAATCGTAAAACTCTTTTTCAAAACGGTAATCCTCATTTTCAAATCGCAAAACTTTTTTTCAAAGTGCCTTACTTCTTTCCCGGAAAGCAACACTTCATTTTCAAATCATAAAACTCATTTATAAAACGTCAATCCTCACTTTCAAATAGTAAAACTTCCTCCCAAAACTTTAATCCTTAATTTCAAATGTCATAATTCCATATCAAACCGGTAAACTTCATTTTCAAATATTAAACTTCACTTTCAAATCTTAAAACAAAAGATTGTCTTTCGTGTCAATTCCCCGTAGAGCGGGGCAAGCTGTGCGATTCGTGCCTTGTAATTTTTTCTTTCCTCACAGAACAATTTTGTTCTAGGATTAAAGTAACTTTTCTTTTCCCTCATGCATTAATTTATCACTCATCGTAACTTTTAAAATCTGACACGAATTACACGAATTTTCACCAATTCAATCTTCGTGTTAATTAGTGAAATTCGTGTCTTGTATTTAAAATTCACTCCCATTCATCTGAACGAAAAATCTATAGAATGCATTACTGTGTTCTTAGCGACAAATGAGAAAAAGCAAACTTTATTAATCTTGCCGTTTCATTTACAGTCTAAATTGGGGAGGCGTTAGAGGAATAAGAGGACACCGGGTCAAATAAAATTTAAGATTGTAAAAGCGTGAGGATAGTGGTAATTGATTTTCATTTCCCTTATCCCCGAAGCAAACAAGGTTAACTTTAGTTTTATGTTTATTTCCTTACTTTAAAATAATTGATTTACGCAATCAATGTCAAGAACATTTTTAATATTTTATTTATTTCATCTTGTTGAGCAATCCATCATCTCTTACTATGTTCTTAAAAACAATTACACAAATGAATTTATTAAACTTCCTTTGCTGCACTTCGTGAAAAATCTTCGTGTTCTTCGCGAAAGGATTTTTTGTTACACGAAGTTTTTCGAAGAAGTCGCGAAGCATGCCAAGGCTTGCCATGGTTAGAAGATTTTGTTACATCAAAAATCAAATATCGTTAATCGTTATTCTTAAATTTTTAATATTCTCGCCATTCTGCGCAGTCCGCCTCTTGCGGATTACTAACTATCTAAAAGGAAAGATGGGAGTGGTTTATTAAAGATTATTTATTAGAATAATGAAGTAAGAAAGAAAGAAGAGGTTCGCTTTTTCAAATGAACCTCTTAAAATTCAGAAGTATTTAAGGAAGTAGAACAGCAACGGAGATCACTGTAGTCCAGAGTCCGGTCTTTTCCCTTCAGCAGATTGCGTTACATGAGGAAAAGAGATGGGCGATTAAGAGAATCGCCCTATGATTATCGTCATGTTGCGTATGGTGAGTTACTTCATTAAAATAAGTTTATTGGTCGCGGAATAAGAACCTGCCTTCAGTTGATAAAAATAAATTCCGCTTGTAAGATTCTTTGCATTAAATTCAACATCGTATTTCCCGGCTTGTTTAACCTCATTAACAAGCGTCGCGGCTTCATTTCCCAACACATCATAAACTTTTAATGTTACGTAACTGCTCACTGCCAACTGATAGTTGATAACGGTACTTGGATTAAACGGATTCGGATAATTCTGTGATAACATGAATGCTGTTGGTTGCTCTGTCTTATCATTCACTCCGGTTGCTGTAGAAAGTTTTGTTACATAGCCTCCCCAATAATTTAGGTCGACTCCATCAAACTTTGTATTCGAGCCGTACATTCCCGTAACAAACACGCCTCCGCTTTCTGATACAGAAATTCCTTTTCCGTCATCAATGTACGGTCCTCCGGCTTGACGAGCCCAGATGAAGTTTCCTGCATTATCATATTTTGCTATAAAGATGTCGTTTATACCAAGACTAACTAAAGATGTTTGCCCGAATGTTACCGTGCCTAGAAAATTACCTGATACATAACTGTTCCCGTTTGCGTCTGTTGAAATAGCTTCTCCCATAATATTATCGTCGGAAGTAGTTCCACCTGCTTGCCTAGCCCATAAGCAGTTTCCTGCGTTATCATATTTTGCTATAAAAAATTCCTCGGTTCCATTATTTGTAAGGGTAGTTGCGCCGAATGTGGCTGTACCCTGGAAATATCCCGTAAGATAACAATTTCCGTTCGCATCCGCTGAAACTCCGTTACTAACACCGGAAAATCCTACTACAGCTTTTACCCAAAGGCAATTACCTGAGTTATCATACTTTGCTAAATATTTATCATAATATCCGCTGCTTGTAAGCGTTACGGTACCGAAGGTTGCCGTATAACTAAAAGTACCGACTAAATAACAGTTCCCCTCATTATCTATTGAGATTGCTTCTCCATCATCAGTATCAATTCCGCCGGCTTGCTTTATCCATAAACAGTTTCCGGCATTATCATATTTTGCTAGAAAGATGTCCTGTCCGCCAAAACTCGTCAACGTTGTAGAACCGAATGAAACGGTATCGCTAAACCAGCCTGTTGCATAACTGTTCCCATTTTTATCTGTTGCTATTCCTCTTCCATAAGCTAACGCTCCGGCGGAAGTTCCACTTGTTTGTTTTGCCCATGAGCAGTTTCCGGCATTATCATATTTTGCAATGAAAAAGTTCGCGTGTTCCGCATTTATTAATGTTGTTCCTCCAAATTCAGCGGTGTCCCTGAACATACCGGTTATATAACAGTTTCCTGCTCCATCGGTTGAAATGCCATATGCAACATCGCTGTTCTTTCCTCCTGCTTGTGTTGCCCAGAGACAGTTTCCGTTATTATCATATTTTGTTACATAAACGTCGTACGAGCCAATAAAGGTAAATATTGTTGCCCAGAAGTTAGCTGTTCCTGTAAAGCATCCGGTCGCAAAACTATTCCCGTTTCTATCTGCCGCAATTGCGAAACCATCTACCGCGCCATAGTTACCAACCGTCCAATCAAAGTTTTGCGGCTTAACAGTCTGCGTTAAATTTAGCAGAAGGAATATTGTTAATAATATTTCTCTTGTGGTTTTCATTTTTGACTCCTTTTAAAATATTTGAAAAGCTTCAGCAAGAACTCGCATATTTTTTCACTAATTGTTTTATATAGTATGCTGCTTTATCTTCTCAGGTACCTTTTTCATCTTGGCGTTCCAGACGACTAATCTCAAGCCCAAAAATGTTTCTAAAGGCTCTACAAGACTCATCGGTTCAAAAAATTACTTATAACAGATATTTCTAATAACTAATTACGTCTTTTTCTCTTTTCATGCAAACTAGTCCATCACAGTTCATTTCGCAATCTTTTTTGATACGAATTACACGAATTCATCACTCGCGATTTCGTTTATCAATTTTTGTGGTTCGTAGTGAAAGAATTAATGTTAGACAAAAAAATAATAATTTGAAAAGAGGGAAGTGATTGAATTAAGATTGATTGTAAGAATATTAAAATGAAGTTGAAAGAAGAGGTTCACTTTTTCTAATGAACCTCTTAAAAAAAACAGAAGTGTTTAAGGAAGCAGAACCGCAACGGAGATCACTGTTGTCCAGAGTCCGGTCTTTTCTCCTTCGGCAGATTGCGTAATGTTAAACGACTTAACGATCTTGCCCGACATTTTATAAATATCTTCTCTCTCGTTCCAGTCTTTGTTTGAATCAAATTCAACACCAAGCGTTGTAGCCAGCATGGTAGCTGCTAAATCTTCTGCGTATTCACCGGCAACTTTTTCCGTTTCACCAAATGGATGATGTTCAGACAAATATCCGTATTGATCCGGGTCAGCCGGTAACGCAACACCGATAGAGGTTGCTATTAACCGGTTCGGTTCGTTCGTAGAATTTCTTGCCATCACACAGAATGTAATTTGTCCGGCTTGCAATTCTTTCAAACCTTCCTCTTTAGAAATGCGTTTACATCCGCCTGGAAAAATACTGCTTACGGTTACTAAATTACATTTCTCTATCCCTGAACTGCGTAAAGCCATTTCAAAGGAAGCAAGATAATCTTTGTGTCTCCCCACACCTTTGGTGAAAAATATTTTTTGTGGTACGTACAATTTCTCAACTCCGTTAAAAAAAATGAAATAATAATTTACTTAGTTGCTTATCACGCACCCGCGCGACAAATGATTTTTATGAACTTTCTTTTTCCAACCTTCAATACATTCTCAGGTTTTAAATGAACGGATGCAGTAATATCGGCAATTTTTTCTCCGTCCAAAGTAACACCGCCTTGAGTAACTAATCTTCTCGCTTCTCCTTTTGAGGGAGCAAAGTTCACGGTGGTAATTAAATCCAGGATAGAAATTTCTTTTTCGCAATTTGTCATTTCGAAGAGAGGAATCTCATCTGGAATCTCTTTTTTAATGAATATTTTATCGAATCCTTCTTCGGCTTCTGTAGCGGCTTCTTCGGAATGATACATCGCCACTAATCTTTTTGCCAAAGCTCTTTTTATGTTCCTGGGGTTTACATCGGGATTTTCTAAATCTATTTTCACCTTTGCTAATTCCGAATTGCTAATATCCGTAGCAAGCTCGTAGTAGGTATAAATTAGCGAATCGGCGATTGACAACGTTTTCCCGAAAATATCTTGTGGTGAATCTGAAATGCCGATATAATTCCCGTAAGATTTGCTCATCTTTTCAACGCCGTCGGTTCCAACAAGTAAGGGCATCGTCAAAATTACCTGCGGCTCAATTCCAAACTCCCGTTGAATATCTCTGCCAACGAGCAAATTAAATTTTTGATCCGTTCCGCCTAATTCAACATCGCTTTCAATTGCTACGGAATCCATTGCCTGCGCAAGGGGATAGAGAAACTCATGCACGGAAATAGGTTCGCCGTTTTTATACCGCTTGGTAAAATCGTCCCGCTCGAGCATTCTGGCAACGGTATATTTTGAAGCGAGTTTAATTACATCCTCAAAACTCATCTTGCCGAGCCACTCGGAATTATAAACGGTTTTCGTCTTTTCTTTATCTAAAATTTTAGAAGCTTGTTCAAAATATGATTGTCCGTGTTTACGGGTTTCTTCAAGCGAAAGGGCAGGGCGTGTAACATTTCTACCGGACGGATCGCCGATCATTCCGGTAAAATCTCCGATAATCAAAATAGCCTGGTGTCCGAGTGATTGGAATTGTGCCAATTTGCGCAAAACAACTGAATGTCCGATATGCAAATCGGGTCTGCTGGGGTCGCAGCCTAATTTTATCTTAAGTGGTTTTAATTCTTTGTAAGATTTTTCTAACTTTTTAAGTAGTTCTTCTTCAGGAATAATTTCAGAAACACCTCTTTTTATAAGGTCCATCTGCTCGTTAATTGGTGGGAAGTTCTTAGTCAACGATTATTTGTATCTCCGGGACTCAGTAGTCCGCTAAAAAAGTTAATAAATAGTTATACATATCTTTTGATAAATTAATTGAAATGCATTGCAATTTTACAAATTCTTGATGACTTTACAAATGGTTGAAGAAATTTTTTTTAAAGATATCACATCAAGAGAATATAAATCTTGGTTTGCCACGATTTGTAAAGCCCATATGAAAACCATGGTTTTACTACGACCATATTTTAACCTTCTGGAAACCGTTAAAACGGTTCCAAACCTTGATCTCTAATTCATTAACACCTCGATTAATCGAGGTGTTAATTGAAAGAAGATTAGTATCTCAACCGTTTAAACGGTTTTATTCGAATATTCACATAGCTTCTGAAGGACGTGGCTAATCAATAATGAATTTTACGTAAGAAATTAATATTTCACCTTTCTATCCTGATCTCTTGCAAAATCTCTTTTCTTAATATCTTCGCGCTTGTCGAAAACTTTTTTCCCCTTAGCGAGTCCGAGTTCAACTTTAACTTTTCCTTCTTTGAAATAAAGACGCAAAGGAATAAGAGTCAGTCCTTTTTCTTTAATTTTCGTCAAGAGTTTTTTTATTTCCGACTTATTAAGAAGCAGTTTTCTTGTTCTGGTGGGTTCGTGATTCTCAATATTTCCATATTTGTATTCGGCAATGTGGCACCCGACGAGCCAGACTTCGTTATTTTTAATATTCGCGTAGCTATCCACCATGTTGGCATTTCCCTGGCGCAGCGATTTTACTTCTGTTCCTTGCAATACTATTCCCGCTTCAAGTACCTGAAGAATTTCGTATTCGTGTCTCGCTTTTCTATTCGTGACAATATTTTTTTCTACTGAAGGCTCTGCCATTTATTTTCTATTATTTAAGTGAATAAGAAGAAAAAAAAGGAAATAATTTTTTTTTCTTTGGCAAATTTACTAAATCTGTAACGTGTTTTATACTTTTTTAGTTCTTCACCTAATAAAAATTATTTGAGGTTGAGATGCTCGCTATTCAAAAGAAGTTAACAAATTCGTTTTACGCGTTACTCAGTTTGCCGGCAACGGCTATGGGGTTTGCGCTTTCAATTCAAATATCGGCGTTAAGCTGGATACTTACTACAAAATACAATTTAAAAATTGATGAGATCGGATACGTGTGGGCTGCCGGTCCGCTTGCCGGAATATTCGGTCAGGTTATAATCGGATTGATAAGCGATAAAGTTTGGTTCTGGGGCGGAAGACGCCGTCCGTTTGTTTTGATTGGCGGACCGTTAGCTGCGTTGATGTTACTTGCTTTGCCAAACATTGATAAGATCGCCGGTTTTTTAGGATTTAGTGGAATTCTTGGCGTTGCTATCGTAATTGCTTTAACCCTTGACCTAGCTATTAATATTAGCTTCAATCCAACCCGCTCAATTATTGCCGATGTTACCCCGGAAGGGAATCCGAGAACTAAAGGGTATACCTGGATGCAAACTATCTCAGGATTCTTTGGTGTTCTAGCATATGTAATGGGAGCTATTTTTGGAAATTATACCTTAATCTACTCCGGTGTTTTTATTGTCCTTCTCTTCTCGGTTGTACCGATGTTCTTTATTCAAGAGAGCAAAGAACTTGTTGTTGTCGAAGATGGAAAAGAAGCAGTAGAAAAAACTGTAACAAACTGGGTGGAATTATTCAAATTATATTTTGCACACGGCTTTTCATGGATCGGCGTACAAACGATGTTTGTTTATATCATCGCCTACATTCAACAAAAATTAATTGCCGGTTCCGCAGATCAAGCTGAAATATCCTTGCAATCGGGACAAATTATTGCTATCGCATTTGCCGTATTAAACACTGTCGGATTTATCCTCCCCGCGTTTGTGTTAGAACCAATTGCTGAAAAGATCGGACGCATTAAAACTCACATGGGCGCCGTAGCTTTAATGGCTGTTGGCTATTTTGGAATTGTAGCTTTCGGAAAATCTCCTTTATCACTCTATGTTTTAATGGCCGTCGTTGGAATAGGCTGGGCTGCTATTGTTAGTTTGCCTTTCGCCATCATGTCCGAAAAAGTTGATAAAAGCAGAATGGGATTTTTTATGGGGATTTTTAACTTGTCCGTTGTACTGCCTCAACTATTTGTAAGTCTTGCAATTGGTTCGGTTATAAAATCATCTGCCGATACAAATATTATTTTTATCATAAGTGGAGTTTCTTTAGCTATTTCCGCGGTACTTTGGCTCTTTGTAAAAGAATCTAAAAGTGTACTTGGAAATAAAGGAATGCCGGTCAGCAGTGGTCATTAAACAAAATATTTGGAGAGTTTCTATGTTTTCGAAATTTAGCGTAACACTATTTCTGAGCTTTCTCTTTCTTCAAGCTATTCCGGCTCAGGATATTACTGATTTAATTGAACCGATATTACTAACTGCCGGGAAGAGCGATACAATTCTTGTTAGCGATCTCTTCTATTCAAAGACGTACGATTTAAAGTTATCAAAAAATGAGAATGTTGATTTTACTTTCAATCGATTAACTAAAAAACTTGTGCTTCAACCGAAAGAATCATTTAAAGGTTTTACGTTGCTTAAGTTTTCGCTTGACAATAAATCTTATGTAATTCCGGTAATGTTGCAGGATCAAACAAAAAAATTGCAAAGCTATACTTTTCGTTTTAATCCGGAAAGCAAAGCGGGAAAAGTTGTTGTTATCGGTAGCTTTAATAACTGGAACCGTGAAGCCAATCCGATGATTGAAAAAGGGAATAGCGGAATATATGAAGCCCGGGTTAATCTTGAACCCGGAAATTATTTTTACAAATTTTCCGTCGATGGAAAAGATATCATCGATCCTGAAAATAAAGAAACTGTTCCAACCGGGTTTGACGGATTTAATTCGGTCTTACGGATTTCTGAAATGGCAACAGAAAAACGGTATCTGCATATTCTCGGAAAGACTGAGGACGCAAGTTCTACTAATCTCTCTTTTTACTACGAAGAGGAAAATAAAGTAAAACCACTTTTGTTAGAAAACATCGTTGCACTCCTTGATAATGAAAAAATCAGTTCAAGTGCAATAAAAGTTTCCGGGAATAAGATTGATATAACACTTCACGCAAAAGAACTTCGTGGTGATAAGGTCTTTCGTCTCTTCGTTTCACGGGATGGAAAAAATTCAAACATGCAATCTGTTTTTTTTAAGAACGGACACTCGTTAGGAACTAAAAATAATTTTGCTTCCTGGTATGACGGTTCAATTTATTCTATAATGGTGGATCGGTTTAATGACGGCGATAAGAGCAATGATATTCCGGTTAAAAATGATTCATTATTCTGGCAGGCTAATTATCAGGGCGGCGATTTTCAAGGGATCATCAACAAAATTGAAGATGGTTATTTTGACACGCTTGGTGTAAATATTCTCTGGATTTCTCCCGTGTATGATAATCCGGATGTAGCATACCGTGAATCTCCCAAACCGCACCGCTGGTTTTCAGGATATCATGGGTATTGGCCTGTAAATAATTTTGCCGTTGAAGAAAAATTCGGAACGATGGAAAAGTTGAAAGAACTTGTAAAGAAAGCTCATCAACATAACCTTAAAATTCTTTTGGATATTGTAGCTCATCATGTGCACATTGAAAATCCAATCTTTAAAGAACATCCCGATTGGTTCGGCACTTTGGATTTGCCTGACGGCAGAAAGAACCTTCGCTTATGGGATGAGTACCGTTTAACAACCTGGTTTGAACCGTATATGCCTTCATTTGATTACACGAAATCCGATGTCCCGATTAAATGGATGGCACAAAATGCGCTCTGGTGGTTAAAGCAAAGCGGCGCGGATGGCTTTAGACACGACGCGGTAAAACATGTACCAAATGAATTCTGGCGCGAACTGACCCGTACCTTGAAAGAAGAAGTTGAAACGCCTCTGAAGAAAAAAGTTTATCAAATTGGTGAGACGTTCGGAAGTAATGAACTTGTCGGTTCGTATATCAACAATGGACAGTTAAGTGCGCAGTTCGATTTTAATCTTTCATATTCTGCAATTCCGATTTTTCTGGAAAAAGAAAGATCATTTGTTTCTCTCGATTACAGTTTGAAAAAATCATTTGAATCGTTCGGCGTGCATCACTTGATGGGAAATATAATGGATAGTCACGACAAAGTAAGATTTATGGCGTACGCTGACAGCGCCGTTGCAAAGCAGGGTGTTGATATGCGCGAGTTAGCGTGGACAAATCCTCCCAAAGTTATGCATCCTTCGAGTTATAGAAAAGCAGAATTATTTTACGCTTTTATGTTTACCATTCCCGGTTTACCGGTTATTTATTACGGCTCAGAATTTGGGATGACAGGAGCCGATGATCCGGATAACCGCCGTTTTATGCGGTTTAACGATCAGTTAAATAATTATGAAAAGAAAACGCTACATGAAACGAGTCATATTGTAAAAATGAGAAGAGAGCATTCTGCTTTGCGTTATGGTGATTTCCAAACAGTTTTAGCAAACGATAAAGTTTATGTTTACTTACGTTGCGATACAAATGAAAAACTTTTAGTTGTTCTAAATAAGGATACTGAAAATCAATCAGTCACAGTTCAACTTCCGTCAATTTACGGGACAAAATCGCTTACTGATGTTAACAATAATGAAGTGCTTTCGCTTAAGGGAAACTCGGCAAATATTAATGTTGATGGAATTGGCTGGAGAGTTTTTAAATTAAAATAGCGAACCTGTTATTCTTCTTCGGTTTCTTTTTCAATCCAATTTAAGGGAGAAATTACCACAACAATTTCTCCTTTCAATTCCTTATCGCCAATCCTACTAATCAATTCTTCAGCTTTGCCGCGCAAAACTTCTTCAAACATTTTTGTGAGTTCGCGGCAGATGACAATAATTCTATCCGGCATGTACTTACTTAATTCATCCAGCAATTTGTGGATGCGGTAAGTCGATTCGTACAAAACGATTGTCCGCTCTTCGGTAGCTAAACCGGAAAGAAATTTTTGTCTTCCTTTTTTTTGCGGTGGGAATCCTTCATAAACAAATGCATCAGTGGGTAACCCGGCTATTGAAAGGGCAGTGATGACAGCCGATACTCCCGGAATAGGAACGATCGTAATCCCTTGATGAATAGCTGCAGAAATCAACCTATTCCCCGGATCAGAAATCGTTGGAGTTCCCGCGTCAGAAATCAACGCGGCTTTTTCCCCATTTCTTATTCTTCCCAACACATATTCTATTTTCTTCCCTTCGTTAAAGGCATTCAAAGAGATCAGTTCTTTTTTTATTTGATAATGATTTAAAAGATGAGAAGAAACTCTGGTATCTTCGCAAATAACAAAATCAACCTCACCAAGAGTTTCAACAGCGCGGTAGGTAATGTCTTTCAAATTACCGATTGGAGTACTTACAACAAATAGCATTAGTTTTTTACCAGTTTTTCCTTTTCGGCTTTTGAGAGTTTTGCCACAATTAAATTATATGATTCGTCGATCCATTCGTAAATAAGGTTGTCCTGAATATTACTTGCGAGAAAAATAGTATTCCAATGTACTTTACTCATGTGATAACCGGGCTGCACAGCATCATACTTTTCCCTCAGTTCAACCGCTTTTTCAGGATCACATTTTAAATTGATTGAGATTGGCGGAGTGAGGTTTGCCAAACAAAACATTTTTCCCGCAACTTTATATACCGGAGTCTCTTCATCAAACGGGAGCGTTTCAGTTACTCCTTTTTTCTTCAGGCAATACTCGCGGACTTTTTCTAAATCCAACTTATTCAACTCTATTTAATTTCAAAAACATTATTTGATTTGTCGGTATCGGGAATTTCATCTTTACCAAGAACAACTTTTGCTATTTTCCCTGTAACCGGGTAAGTAAATTCTTTTACAGTTTTTCCGTCTTTCCAGATACTCGTGTTCTCATAAAAATCTTTGGTGGTTCCGTCTGCATAACTCAATTTTAATACAACAGGAACCGGCATAGACCCAATTTTTTCAACTGTAATTTTCACTTTATTCTTTTTTAATGAAACAGACTTTATTGCTAAATCCGGGTATCCAAATTCAAAGAACCAGGGCTTCCAGAACCAGCTTAAATTTTGTTTGAGAGTGTTCTCGAAAGAATAATAAAAATCATACGGAATAGGATGTTTCCCATGCCAGCGCTTCACATATTCATGGAGTCCTTTAAGAAAAGCTTCGTTGCCAAGTGCATCGCGTAAAAACATATATGCCAAAGCCGGACGTGTATATGCTGAAGTACGGTAGGTTCCATATCCTCTAAGATTTGATGAAGGAATAATTTGCGGAAGTTCGTCCTCATCTCCAGCGTTTCGCGCAAATCCTTCCGCCAAATTTTTTTCCCGGTCGGATGAGGAAGGTTCAATCACCGGAAGTAAATCAAGTGGCAAAATTGAAGCCCAGCCTTCATCCATAAAAGCATATTTTCGTTCATTCGTTCCCATAAAAAATGGGAAGTAGGTATGACCAATTTCGTGCGCCGTTAAATAAACCGTTCCGCTTCTTTGTTTTGCCGAACCGTCATTCACCATCATCGGAAATTCCATTCCGCCATTTCCGTTAAAGACGGTCATGCGTGGATATGGAAAGGGAATAGCCGGAAAAGTGAAAGAGTAGGATTGAATAATCTTTTTTGCAATTGAAGCTACTTCATAAAAATCTTCCGACTTTTGATTATAGACAGCTGAAATTAAAGTCTTTCTCATTGCAACCGAGTCAACCACCGCAGACACCGCATCCCACAAATAATGATCTGAATAGGAAAACGCAAAGTCAGTTACATTCTCGGCTAAATAATTCCATTTATTTGTGGGTGAAGCACTGTTAAAATTGTTGTGATTCAAATCTTCGGCACGAATAATTTTAACCACGTCTTCGACTCTCTCCGCATTCTGATACCGTTTAAATATTTTTGGCGAAAGAACCTCATCGGCATTTTGCAGAATACCGGTTGCCCAAACACCAAACGTATTTGGTGCTTCAATAGTAATATTATAATTATTGAAATCGTTATAAAATTCTTGACTGCCGGTGTATTGGTCATTATCCCAACCATTCACATCATCATAAACGGACACTTGAGGATACCAATATGCAACCATCGCAGTAGTTGAATCGTAAACACCCATGCGAATAGTAGAGACTGAAGGGAGCATGACTTCCCAATCGAATCCAACGTTAATTGATTTTTTTGGCAAGAGCGGTTTATCGAGGTTAATTCTCATTACCGTGGCGGTAATTGAAACATTTTTTACCGTATCAGGAACAAATTCAAGAGTATTCAATTTTACTTTATGAATTTTAATTCCTTCATGTAAATCTTTTTTATCAATGTTAAATTCTCGAGGAGCTCCAAGTTGATAAATATTTTGATAAAGCCGAAAAACTAAATATTTAAGAGTGTCAGGACTATTATTAAAATAAGTCAACGATTCGCTTCCTTTGAGTAATTTTTCTTTAGGAAAGATTTGAGCGTTGATTCTATAATTAGCTGAATTTTGCCAATACTTTTTTCCGGGTGTTCCGTCATAATTTCTCGTTTCGTTTGCATATACTTTTTTTATATCGCGCGGAACATAGAGAGAGGATTGAGCCTGTAACATGGGGAGTAAGATAAAGGCGCAACAAACAAAAGTAAAAAATGATCTCATGTATTCTCCTGGTAAAGTAAAATATTTAAGGATGGATGGAGGTTCTTATCTCTACTTCAACACTATTCAGGTTTGAGAGATTGTCCTGTTTAAAAAGATTTATTTGGTCAATAACTTGCTGGAAGTTTTTAACGCTCTTTAACCCTGTAATTAATGCATCATACGTTTGTGGTTGAAACAGATCAGTTTTAAGTTTATCAAGAATCTCCAGGGTATTCACTATTTTCGTTTCTTTCACAATCTGGTTTTGAGCAATATAGAGCTCATCATAAGACGATTTTATTTGCTCCAATTTATTTTTTAATTCTTCCCGAAGCAGTGAATTTTCAATTGCAATTCCCGTACTTACAGCCATCGCAGTTAAAAATTGAGCGTCGTCGGTCGTAAATACTCCCTCTAGTTTGTTTAGAATTTGAAACACACCGATCACTTCGCCTTGAATATTTGCCATGGGAACGCAGAGAATATTTCTTGTTTTGTACCCTGTATCGATATCAACATTTCTGTTAAACTTAGGATGGGTGTAAGGATCATCAATAATTTGATAGGTATTGCTGAGGGCTACTTCACCTGCGATGCCGGTATTAAGGGGAATTCGTATCTCTTTTTGGTGAATCCCGATACCAGATTTTGACCACAATTCTTTTTTTTGCTTATCAACAATAAAAAGTGTTGCCCGTTCGGCATCTAAAGCGCTTGCAGCAACTTCAACAATATGATGAAGCATTTCATCAAAATCTTTTATACTATTAATACTCTTAGAAATTTCAAATAAGACCGAGAGTCGTTTGTTTTGCGAAACAACAGAATCTACTTGAAGTGATTCTTGTTTGTCAATGCTTTCTTCAACAAGTTTTTCAACGTTTTTGTTTAAAATTGCATTTACATCATCATGCAGTTTTTCAAAGGTCAACGGTTTCAAAAGGAATCCGGCAATTTTTCTTCCGAAAACGATGTCTTTAGTATCATAGAAAAAGGAAGAAACTAACAGAATCGGGATACCTGGAGCAGCTTCACTTAGCAAATCAACAAATTCAATTTCATTTAAAACAGGATTCTGGATTTCGTTGATGATGAGACTATAAGACCGCTCCATTACCAATCTAAGATTATTTTTATTCTTTTCTTTAACAAGAATCTGAGCCTGGAATTCGGAAGCTAGGGTTTGATAGGTTCCGGCAGACTCTCTGCTTTCAGAGAAAATGAGAATTGATAATGGTTCACTCATAGACTTTCTTTCATTTAACGGAAACTTAGAAACTTCTTTTTGAATTTCAAAGGGATTGCAGTAATTATTTATTCTTCCGTGATAAAATTTTTTATTTCGAAATACGATTCATCCGGTGCAGACGAACGGGTTTTTCCGTGCTCCATCTTTTTGAACAGTTCGTCTTTGGAACGGTATTCTTTTAGATAATAAATTTTAACAGCTTGACGATGTTGAGCGATCCAGTTCAACGAAATTTTTATTTTTTCCAAATCTTCATCGTTAGGAATAAAATCAAGTTGGGTTGTTCCGTCAAAATAATCATCAAGGGCATGATCAAAATTCATCATGTCACTGGCAAAGTATTCCTTTATGAAAAGTTTTCCTTCGAGTAAAAGGAAATACTCTTTTTCTCCTTCAAATCCTGTAATTTCAAAAAGAACCTTTGCTCTGTTAATCGGTTCGGCAAGTAAGGACGATTTGTGAATCTGCGAAAGCACAAGTGAAATTAATTCTTTAATCTCTGAAGCTTTTTCAAAACGAAGTTGATCGGAATAACTTTTCATCTTGGATACAAGACGGTTTACCGCAAATTGATTTTTTCCGTAGAGAAATTCGTAGACATTTTTAACTTCATCAAGGTAAGGATCATTTGTATCAACTACGCAAGGAGCAGTGCAGCGTTCAATTTCAGCCAGAAAACACCTTCGTTTCTTTTTAAATTCCTTTTCATCACACTCGCGCAGAAGAAAGATTCTGTCAATCATATCAAGGACTTGCTGGGCAAGTTTGCGCGAAATAAACAAGCCGAAATAATCATTCCCGTCAAACGAAAAATGATTTGTCAATTCAACTTTGGGCGCTTGGTGTGTGTTGGTTATCCGTAAAAAATATTTGTTGTGATATTGTTTGAGCATCACATTCATTTTAGGATCAATTTTTTTTATCAACTCGGCTTCGCCAAGAAGCGCGGTTAACTCCGTCTTTGTTCTTATCGTTTTAAATTTGTGTGCAGTAGTCAGAATTTTTTTACTTTTCCTTGCAGAAGTAGGAGAAAGATAAGATTTGATTCTATCACGTAATGACTTCGCTTTGCCGATATAAATTATTTCTTCCTTTTTATTTAAGAAAAAATAAACACCGGGAGACTTTGGAAGCGAGAGAAAAGCATCTGCAAGATTTTTCTTTAGCGGGACTTTTGGTTTTATTTGACCAGATAAGTATTGGTAATTTATAAAATCCTGAACAGTTTGAAATCCTTCGGCTGCTCTTAATCTTTCCACTAAATGGTGAAGGATTTTTGCAGTTACCTCTGCATCTGCATAGGCGCGGTGAGCCGCTTCATTTTTTAAGCGAAGATGATTTGCAAGATTTCCCAACGAACGGCTTTTAAGATTTGGGAACAATCTTCTCGCTAATCGAAGTGTACAGAGTTGAAGCGGCTGGTAATTTTCAACTCCGCAAACTTGAAATTCTTTCCGTAAAAAACTTAAATCGAATGCAAGATTGTGCCCAACGAGAACCGAATCCTCTAAAAAATCTTGCAGTGGTTTTACCAAATCCTCAAAAAACGGTGCGTCATAAACATCATCATTTGAAATTCCGGTGAATTGCGTGATAAAAGGAGGAATTGATCTCCCCGGATTGATAAATGAATTATACCTGTCAATCACTTCAAAGTTTTTTATTTTAACCAAACCGATTTCGATGATGTTATTATTCGCCGGACCTAATCCCGTTGTCTCAACATCAACAACAGAAAACTCGGCTTCCTCAATGGGAAGTTGTAATATTTCAGTATTCAGCATACAAAACCGGAGAAATCTTTCATAATTCTTTTATGTTACTTCTTAATTAGATATATTTTCTTTACAAATTTAGAAGAATATGGAATCAATTAATATACTTTTTATCGGCGACATTATTGGAAAACCGGGATTAACGTTTGTACAAGCATGGTTACCGGGCATGATTCAAAAATACAAAGCCGATGTGGTTATTGCTAATGGTGAAAATGTTGCCGATGGAAAAGGGATCACTCCTAAAGAAGGTGAAATACTCTTTAATCTCGGTGTGCATGCAATTACCGGCGGGAATCATACATGGGATAAACATCAATCGCAAGAATATTTAAAGAATGAACCGCGAGTTCTTCGCCCTTTAAATTATCCTAAGGGAACGCATGGTAACGGACATGTTATCGTTGATTCCAAAAGAGGTAAAGTTGCCGTTGTAAATTTGCAAGGAAGAGCGTATATGGCTACAATTGATTGCCCGTTTCGCTCGGCGGATTGGATTCTTGCAAGAATAAAGTCAGAGACAAAAATAGTTTTCATTGATTTTCATGCAGAGGCAACCGCTGAAAAGGTTGCGCTTGCAACATATTTAGATGGAAAAATTAGCGCGCTCGTTGGTACACACACACACGTACAAACAAGCGATGAACGGATTTTACCGAACGGCACCGGCTATATTACGGATGCGGGAATGACCGGACCTTATGATTCAGTAATTGGAATGAAAAGCCAGGCGGCAATTAACCGCTTTATTTATCAAACACCACAAAAATATGAAACTGCGGAAAATGATGTCCATCTTTGCGGAGTTCTCTTTAAGGTAGATGCTGCGACAGGTAAGACAGTTGCAATTGAACGAATTTTATTCCCTGAATTTCAATCCGCCATGGGCGGACAGTGAGTTAACAGAAATGATTTTAATTGATGGTAAAAAGGTCGCTTCTGAAATTCGACTTGAATTAAAAGAAGAGGTTGATAGACTTAAAGCCGAACGGAAAAGCCTTCCCGGTTTAGTTACAATTCTTGTTGGTGAAAATCAAGCTTCAAAATCGTATGTAAGTGGTAAGGCTAAAGCATGCGAAGAGATCGGGTTCCTTTCGAAAATTGAAAAACTTCCCGAAACTACCACGGAAGATGAATTATTGCGCATAGTGCAAAGTTATAACAAAAACCCCGATTATCACGGAATTCTTGTTCAGCTTCCGCTTCCAAAACAGATCAATGAATCTAATATTATTAACGCAATCGCTCCGGAAAAAGATGTTGATGGCTTTCATCCGGTTAGTGTTGGGAATTTAGTTATTGGAAACGATACGTTTTTCCCATGCACTCCAGCCGGTATTCAAGAATTGCTAAAGCGGTATAACATTCCAACAAAAGGGAAACATGTCGTCGTCGTCGGTCGCAGCAATATTGTTGGTAAACCAATTGCAAATATTATGCTTCAGAAAAAAGAATTTGCGAATTCAATTGTTACGGTTTGTCATTCGGCTGCCGATGATTTGAAAAAATATACTCTGTCGGCAGATATTTTAATTGCGGCGATCGGAGTTCCAAACTTCATCAAAGCAGATATGGTTAAAGAGGGAACAGCTGTAATTGATGTCGGAATAAACCGTGTTGACGATTCAACAAAAGCAAAAGGATATAGAATTGTCGGCGATGTTGATTTTGAAAATGTCTCGCCTAAAACTTCTTTTATTACTCCTGTTCCCGGGGGTGTTGGTCCAATGACTATCGCTATGTTATTACAAAATACATTTAAAGCTTATTTAAAATCCGGAAAATAAAATGGATACATCAAAAATTGATAGAATTGTTTCTCAAGTGTTTTTAGAAAAATCTTTACGCGATTTTTATTGCCAGGATGATTCTTGCAAAGGCTGGGAAACAAATGTAATTACACAACCGACTGCTGTTAAAAACATTGTTAATGTGGGAGCGGAAAGAATTTCTGCCGGACTCGGTGTTGGCGATCATCTTCCTGATCTTTCACTTGCAAGAATGATTGACCATACCATGTTGAAACCCGACGCAACCACAGCTGAAATTACTCAACTCTGCGCCGAGGCTAAACAATATCATTTCGCTTCTGTGTGCGTTAACCCGGGATTTGTTCCTCTTTGTTCATCAATTTTAAAAGGATCGGATGTAAAAGTTTGTACGGTTATCGGATTTCCTCTGGGGGCAACCACCACTGAAGTAAAACGTATGGAAGCGGAACAAGCGATTGCAAACGGCGCTACTGAAATTGATATGGTAATAAATGTCGGTCAGTTAAAAAGCGGAAATATTGAATACGTTTTTAACGATGTAAACAAAGTGGTACTTGCTGCAAAAGCACACCGCAATGTTTGTAAAGTGATTTTAGAAACTGCACTCTTAACGGATGAAGAAAAAGTTAAAGCTTGTTTGATCTGCAAAAAAGCGGGTGCTGATTTTGTGAAAACTTCAACCGGGTTTTCAAAAGGTGGCGCAACGGTTGGTGATATTGCACTTATGAGAAAAATTGTAGGTTCTGCTATCGGAGTAAAAGCTTCCGGCGGCATTCGTTCTAAAGAAGACGCAGAAGCCATGATCGCTAGTGGTGCAGACCGAATTGGCGCCAGTGCCAGCGTAAAAATTGTGATGGGCGAGAAAAGTGAGTCGTCTTACTAAATGGTTTTAGATATTATAATCTCAAAAGCGCTTGACGGCTATTCTGCTGCGGTTCCGTCAATTAAAGGATGCGAAACGTGGGCTCCGAAAGAAGATGAAGCCATCGATAAAATTGTTTCATTAGCCCGGTACTATTTACAGTTAGATGAGCATCATAGGGTTTTAGTTGATAAAGCCGGACGAAGCGCCTGTCAATCTATTTACAAATTAATATTCCATAAGCATTGAGAAAAGCAATTACAGAACGACGGAAAGAAAAAATTATTGCCGTTGCTTCTGCGCGGCAGGATTCCCTTCGTCTTGTGCTTGAAAATGTACACGATCCACACAATGTTAGCGCCGTTTTCCGTTCTTGTGATGCGGTGGGAATTCCAAAAGTCTCTCTTATTTACAACATTGAAAAATATCCGAAGATCGGGAGCAAATCTTCCGCTTCAGCTTTTAAATGGGTTCAGAAAGAAAAATTTACCGAAGTTGAAATGTGTTATAAAACTTTGCGTGAAGAAGGTTTTACAATTCTCGCCTCGTCGTTGAAACCAAATTCTTTAAACTTGTATGATCTTGATCTCACAAAAAAAGTCGCTCTTGTTTTTGGAAATGAGCATCGTGGAATTTCCGATGAAGCCGAAAATTTAGCCGACAATATTTTTTACATCCCGATGCAAGGAATGGTTCAGAGTCTTAATATCTCAGTTGCCGCTGCGGTTACGTTGTACGAAGCGATGCGGCAAAGAATGTTAAAAGGTCTTTATACTCAAGCAAATGAAAATCCGGAACTCCTGGAACAAAGAATAACAGATTGGTTGACGAATAAATAATGACACAAATATTAAAAAAAATTGAATCTGTAAAGGGGGAACTAGCTCTACCGGGTGACAAATCTATTTCGCACCGTGCCGTAATATTTTCTTGTATGGCAAAAGGAATTTCCGAAATTGAAAACTTATCAAACGGTGAAGATGTCAGGTCAACGTTAAAATGTTTCTCCGAACTTGGCGTTAAGAGTAAATGGGAAAATGAAAAATTGATTATCGAAGGGAAAGGATATAAAAATTTCAATGCTCCTATCAAAAATTTAGATGCCGGTAATTCCGGTACAACTGCCAGATTGCTTACCGGATTCCTTTCCGCACAACCATTCCAGTCAACATTAATAGGTGATGCATCACTTTCTCAACGTCCGATGAAAAGAGTAATTGAACCCCTTTCATTAATGGGAGCCAAATTTTCTTCTTCATCTAAAATGACGCTGCCGTTAACAATTTATCCGCCGGAAAAATTATCTCCAATTACTTATGAAATGCCGGTTGCAAGTGCACAGGTAAAGAGTTCGCTGCTTCTTGCCGGACTGCATTTAGACGGAGAGACTTGCATAATTGAATCCGAACAAACGCGTAACCACACGGAAGTTATGCTTGGTTTACATGTTGAAGAAAGAGAAGGGAAGAAGTTTATTTATTCTTCACAAAAGAATTATCCTTCAGCTCAAAATTATTTTGTCCCGTCCGATATTTCTTCGGCAGCGTTTTTTATCGTTCTAACTTTACTGGCAAAAAATTCGGAAGTGATTCTCCGCCATGTTTCTTTAAATGAAACGCGCACAGGAATTATTAAAGTATTAACTGAGATGGGGAGTAAAATTCAAATTGCAAATCTGCAAACTTCGAACAATGAATTGCATGGTGATTTAATTGTACAGAGCAGTGAACTTCACTCAATTGAAATAGCGAAAGAGATTATCCCTAATATTATTGATGAAATTCCGGTACTTTCCGTTGCTTCTGTTTTGGGAACGGGTAAATTTGAAATTAGAAATGCTTCTGAGTTAAGGGTGAAAGAGTCGGACAGAATTTCAGCTTTAGTTCATAATTACAAATTACTTGGTTTAAATGTTTTAGAATATCCCGATGGATTTTCAGTTGGCGGAACAATACAAAATGAAAATCCCGTTTTTGAAAGTTTTCATGATCATCGTATTGCCATGGCTTTTGCTGTTCTATCAATGTTCTTAAAGAATGGAGGAAGCATATTAAATTTTGATTGTGTAAAAATCTCTAACCCACAATTCTTAGAGCAAATCAACAGCTTAATCCAACAGCCTAATAGCGACGAGTAAAATACTTTCCATATGAGAAACAATTTTTCTTATCCGTGATTTATTCTTAATTTTTGGCAAACTTAAGAAAGTTTTTATTTACCGTGAAAGAGGAATGCATGGCTAGGGAATAGAATGTCAAACAAATTCCTCACTCTTTTTAAATTACAGAAAAAACACAATCGGAGAAAAATATCGATATGAGTAATCAGTTGTGGCAGCGAAAACCCGTCGAACATTTTGAGGCGGAGATGCGAGAGAGCAAGCTCAAACGGGTTTTGGGGAAATTTGGATTAACATCACTTGGTATCGGAGCGATTATTGGAGCAGGGATATTTGTGATGACCGGAGTAGGAGCTAAAGAGTATGCGGGACCGGCATTAGCTCTTTCTTTTGTCGTCGCCGGTATCGGATGCACATTTGCAGCGCTATGCTATGCAGAATTCGCCTCTTTTCTTCCCGTTGAAGGTTCAGCTTATGCTTATTCGTATGCCACAGTCGGAGAATTATTTGCGTGGATTATCGGATGGGACTTAATTCTTGAATATGGAATGGCAGCCTCTGCCGTAGCGGTGGGGTGGTCAGGTTACCTTGCAAAATTTCTACTTCTCTTTAATATAAAATTCCCTCTCTGGTTGATGAATGATGTTTTTACCGCAAAAGAATTAGTTGCAGATGCGGTAAATAAAGGAACACTTTCAACGCTCACAACTCACTACTCCAATATTCAATTACCTTCATTTATGGGTGTTGATCTTGCGATTAATCTTCCTGCATTATTAATTATTTGGTTGGTTACGGCAATTCTTGTTAGAGGAATAAAACAAGCCTCCGGTACAAATAATATTATGGTGGTAGTAAAAGTGATTGTTGTGCTTTTCATTATTATTGTTGGCGCTCAATATATCAACACAGCTAATTGGACTCCGTTTATTCCCGAACGAGGGACTTATACAGACGCAATGGGAGGAACTCATAAGGCATTTGGTCTATTAGGGATAGTTTCAGGAGCCGCTTACATATTTTTTGCCTATATCGGATTTGATACGGTCTCCACACATGCGGGAGAGGCGAAAAATCCGCAGAAAGATGTTCCTTTTGGAATTATCGCCTCACTCGTTATCAGTACAATTCTCTACATACTTGTTGCGCTTGTGTTAACGGGAATGGTTCCCTATAAAGAAATAGATATTACTGCACCTATTGCAGCCGCATTTGGAGCTCATGGTTTAGGCTTTGCCGTACTTATTATTTCGATTGCTGCCATTGCCGGTTTAACTTCGGTAATTATTGTGATGCTTTTAGGACAATCACGTGTTTTTTATGCCATCTCCAAAGATGGGTTGATTTCAAAAAAAATATTTGGAGAACTTCACTCAAAATTCCGAACACCTTGGAAAGCAAATATCTTGATTGGAGCGGTAGTATCGCTTATAGCAGCATTTACCCCGATTGAAGGGATTTCAAAAATGGTAAACATCGGTACTCTTCTGGCGTTTGTTTTAGTATCATTAGCAGTTTGGATAATGCGAAAAAAAGAACCGAACCGTATGCGTCCATTCAGAGCACCGGCTATTTGGTTTGTAGCCCCGATGGGAATTTTATTTAACTTAGGAATGATGTTAACATTAGAATGGCAAAATTGGGCTCGGCTTTTTGTTTGGTTAGTAGTTGGTTTGCTAATCTATTTTATGTATGGAAGAAAACATAGTGTATTAGCAAAGATACTTTTGGAAGAGAAACAGAAGCAGTAGTTGGAAAACAAATTGTAACTGAAATTAATTATGAGAGATGATTCAATGGAATGATTGAGATAGGGTTGAATCATCTTAGTTTAGAAATTAGTAAAAGGATATCATGTCATCGGAACAACGTCAATCATTTTTTAAAAGAAGCAAAAATATATTAATTGGGGCTTCGAGAAATTTAAACGACCCGCAGGTCTTTCATAAACTCTCCCTTACCGCATTTTTAGCATGGGTTGGTTTGGGAACCGACGGATTGTCTTCTTCTTGTTATGGTCCTGCAGAAGCATTTCTGACGTTGGGACAGCATCATTTCTTAAGTTTATTCGTCGCACTTTTATCAGGGATCACTATTTTCATAATCAGCATAAGCTACTCTCAGATTATTGAATTATTTCCATCCGGAGGCGGAGGTTACCTGGTTGCGAGCAAATTACTTTCTCCCAAAGTAGGAATGATTTCAGGTTCTGCATTGCTGATCGATTATGTCTTAACAATTACTCTTTCAGTAGCAAGCGGAACAGATGCCTTGTTCAGTTTTTTCCCGATAGCTTATCATCATTTCAAATTAGATTTTGCAATATTCGGAGTCATAGTTCTTATAATTATGAACTTACGGGGAGTAAAAGAATCCGTTATTCCTCTTGTTCCGATCTTTCTTCTTTTTATTGGTTTGCACGCGTTTGTAATCTTTTATGCGTTATTCAGCCACATGTTTAATGCGTCGCAGATAGTTGCCGCAACTTCTTCAGATTTATCAACTACAAGCAGTCAATTAGGTTTTTTCGGAATGATGTTTCTGATAATTAAAGCTTATACCATGGGTGCAGGTACCTACACCGGAATTGAAGCTGTAAGTAATGGACTTCCGATTTTAAGAGACCCTAAAGTTCATACCGCAAAAAATACGATGAAACTGATGGCAGGGTCACTGACATTTATGGTTGTTGGTCTGATGATTGCTTACTTATTGTATAGTGTAACCTTCCAACCGGGGAAAACGTTAAATGCAGTTCTCTTTGAAAATATAACTAAAGGCTGGGCTCCGGCAATTAGTATTCCGTTCGTATTAATTACACTTATATCTGAGGCAGTAATACTCTTTGTTGCGGCTCAAACCGGTTTTCTCGATGGTCCGAGAGTTTTGGCAAATATGGCTTCAGACCGTTGGCTGCCGACAAGATTTGCAATATTAAGCGACAGGCTTGTTACACAAAATGGTATTCTCTTAATGGGTGTTGCCGCTTTAATTACAATGATTTTAGCTAAAGGTTCTGTCGGACTTCTTATAGTGCTTTACAGTATTAATGTATTTATAACATTTTTTCTTTCGCAATTAGGAATGGTGAAACATTGGTGGAACGTTCGTAAAGAAGAAAAAAAA
>JBAYFO010000041.1:0-32147 GCA_041667115.1 Ignavibacteriaceae bacterium
ACTTCCATCCCATTTTTTCCACCGCCAAGATTAATATCCATTAAAAACAAATCATATTTTTTTTCAGTTGCTAATTGTATAGCTGTCTCCCCATCTTCAGCAGTTTCAACCACACAAATATTTTTTAAAAATAATTTTACAATATTTCTATTTACAAAATCATCTTCAACACAAAGTACTAATGGCAATTCCTTCTGAAGAATTGTTCCTTTCTCTTGAGGAATAATTTTTGGCTGTATGCCAATTATAAGTTCATCCTTTTTCGGAATAACCGTTACCCTTGGGAATTTAACGGTAAAAATTGAACCCACTCCTAGTTCGCTCTCAACTGTAATAACGCCATGCATTAATTCTACAGCTTTTTTTGAAATTGTTAAACCAAGACCTGCTCCTTCATAACTGCGATTCAATCCTTCACTTACTTGCCGGAATTCGTCCCAAATAAGATTAATTTTATTTTCGGGTATCCCAATACCCGTATCTTTTATTTTTATATACATCCAATCTTGTTCAGAATTAATCTCTGTTCCAATCTCTATACTGATTTTACCGGAATCTGTGAACTTTATTGCATTATCAATAAGACTATAAATAATCCTCCCGAAAAGATGTTCATCCAGATGAGCCAATATGTTTTCGTCTTTGATAATAGTTTCCATCTGAAGATTCTTTTTTGTTGCATCGTTACTACACAAACTGATACTATTTTTTGCTAAGGGGACAACTGCAATATCTTTTGCGATCACTTCAATGCTGTTGGTTTCAGCCTCGGAGAGATCAAGAATAAAGTTTAACGTCTCGCTCAGCCTCTTTCCAGATTGATAAATGCCCTCGGCCATTTCAGTTTGAACGGGTGAATCAAGTTGAGAGACTAGAACTTCAGAATAACCTAAGATTCCATTAAGCGGAGTTCTCAATTCATGACTCATGTTAGCAAGAAAGTTAGATTTTAGGCGGTTCATTTCTTCTGCTTTTTCTTTAGCAGTGATAAGTTCTTCAATCATCTTTCTTTTTTCGGTGACGTCTTCTTTAACGGCAACAAAATGAGTTATTTCTTCATCTTTATTTACCAGAGGAGAAATTAGTGCTGACTCCCAATATAATTCTCCATTCTTTTTTTTATTTCGAAATTCTCCTTTCCATTCTTTTCCACTTAGAATTGTCGCCCAAAGTTTTTTATAAAAATCTTGATCTTGATGCCCCGATTTTAAGACACGCGGATTTTGACCGATGGCTTCCTCTTTTGAATAACCTGTGACCTCACAAAATTTATTATTGACATATTCTATATCACCTTTCGGATTGGTGATAATTACCGCCGTCGGACTTTGTTCAACAGCCCGTGATAATTTTAGGAGTTCTTCTTCCGTATGTTTACGCTCAGTGATATCATGATTTAGTCCCACAATTCCAATTATCTCTCCTTGTACATTCCGTAATGGAACTTTTGAACCTAACAGCCACCTTAAATGTCCATTTTTGTCTAATAATTTGCCTTCGATATCAATTATAGACTTTCCTGATTCTAGAACTAGTTGATCTTCCTCTTCAAAATTCCTTTCTTCTCTGTCCGGAAATAATTCTTCATCGGTTTTACCGATAACTTCATCTTCAGAATTTTTTCCGGAAAGTGCAACTTCTTTTAGATTAGCTAGGATTTTTCTTCCATCACTCCCTTTTACATAGATCGCATCAGGAATCAAATCAATAATTGTTCGTAACAAAGTACGTTCATTTGAAATTGCTTCTTCAGCCCGTTTACGTTCAGTAATATCACGCACTATTAGCTGGACGGCGTTTTTTCTGTTATACACAACAGGAATCGCTTTCACTTCAACTTCAACTTCTGATCCATCTAGTCTTATAAATCTTTCTTCTACGACAGGTATTGATTTATCCGATTGCGTAACTTCCGTCATTCGGGTTGAAACAAATTTTTGGAATTTTGGATGCACAAATTCGAAGACAGATCTCCCTATTAATTCCTCAACATTTGATGCTCTCATTAAAGCAACACTTGAACGATTAGCAAATACGATTTTATCATCAACATAAATGGCGATTGCATCAGGAGACCCCTCCACAAGTCCACGGTATTTTTCCTCACTTTCCAGTAAAGCAGCTTCACTTTTTTTTCTAGCTTCATTTTCGGTTCTTAAATCTTCAAGAAGGTTTAATGTAGCTAACTGTGTTTTTTTGAGTTCGTGTGTCTGTTCTTCAACTAAGGCAGCAAGTCGTTCTTTTTCATTGTGTTTTATAAGATTCGCACTTTTAATTTTTACCATCGCTCTAATCTGAGCAGTCAGTTCACTTTCATCAATAGGTTTGGAGATAAACGCTTCCGCACCGGATTCCAGCGCCCTGATACGGTTTTCTCTATCCCCTTTAAGTGCAGTAATGAAAACTACAGGGATATCGATCAACCTGCTGTCTGTTTTCAGATTATGACAAACTTCGAACCCATCCATGCCGGGCATGATAACATCGAGAAGAATAACATCCGGGTCTTCCGTTGCCGCAAGTTCAAGTCCCCTTTTTCCATCTATTGCCGTAACTGTAATAGACTCAGGAAATGCTTCATTTATCAATGCTTTCAAACTGATTAAGTTATCATTATTGTCATCGATAGCCAATATTTTAATTTTCCTATTTTCCATAGAGTGTCTCATTGAGGGTTTTGAAAAAAACGTTGTCGTCGAGAGGTTTTGCAATGTAAGCATCAAAACCGTATGCTAAAATCTTTTCACGATCATTTGTCATAGCATTTGCTGTGATTGCTATAACAGGAATATCCTTCTTCGCAGGAAGTTCCCTTATCATTTTGAATGCTTCGAGCCCATCCAATCCCGGCAGAGCAATATCCATGAGAATGAGATTGATGTCATGTTTTTTAACCATCTCAATACATTCATTTCCACAAGTTGCTTCTAACACGGTATAATTTCTGGATAGCATGGCTTTAATTGTAATCATATTATCAAGGTTGTCTTCAACAACTAGTACAACAGGGTCCCCTGTAATAATTTGTAATTCCTTCTCTGTTTTAACTTCTTCCAAGGCTTCTGGAAAAACCATGGATGATAAAGCATTCTTCAGTTCATTACGATTAATATCCCCTTTTTGGATAAGGTGTAACGTATTATTTCCTCTTAAATATTGGAGGTCTTCTTTCGTTATATGTTTTGCAGTTAGAATGAGAACCGGAATATGAGTTGTTTGTTCAGACTCTCGTAATGATTTTAATACTTGAAATCCATCAACACCGGGCATCATCAAATCTAAAACAATAGCATCCGGAATGGTTGTTGAGAGGATGTTGAGAGCTTCTTCTCCCCCTTTAGCTATAATGATTTTGTACCCGCTTTCCTCAAGAAAGTCTTTAATTTGGATGATTGCCGGTTCACTATCCTCAACTAATAAAATGGTTTTAAGCAATGCCCCGGAATCAGGCTGTTTAGATGTTTGTACATTTTTATGCTTAACAAGGATGGGCGGTTCTTTATCAAAGATTCCCTTCTCTGTGAAGTGGAGCGATGGCAGGATGAGTTTAAATTCCGAACCTTCATCGGGAATACTCTTCACTGTGATTGTGCCACCAAGAAGACTCGCATATTTTTTTGCAATGGCTAATCCAAGTCCGGTTCCTCCAAAACGGCGGGAAGTGCTTCCATCAGCCTGGCGAAACTCATCAAAAATATGTGGAAGATGATTTTCAGCAATTCCGATGCCTGTGTCGGTTACCGTTATCTCAATCCCCTTTTCATTCCGTAGAGTTGCAATTTCAACTTTCCCATTTTCTGTAAATTTCACAGCATTTCCGATAAGATTTTGTAGAATGTGACGACATTTATCGGCATCGCTGAAGAAGACTAAATCGGGCTCACTATTAATCTGAAGCAGTTCAATATTTTTTTGTTTAGCCTGAGGATGGATCATACTGATAACTTCCGAAACAAGACTGTTGGCGTTGAACTTTGTAATTTCAATTTCTTCTCGCCCCGCCTCAATTCGGGAAATATCCAGAATATCATTGATGAGCGCGAGAAGATTTTTTCCGTTTCGTTCAATCACTTCAAGATAGCTGTATTCCTCTTCACCGATCTTATTAGAAAGCCGACGATTAAGTACGCCTGAAAGAGCAATAACTGAATTTAGCGGCGTCCTAAGCTCATGACTCATCGTTGATAGAAAGTTAGTTTTAAGCCGACTGGCTTCATCCAACTGTTTCTTCTGCATCTCCAATTCTGTGTTTTGTTCTGTCAGTTCGCTTGCCTGGGCAGAAAGTTCAGTTTTTTGTACCTCTAATTCACGGTTTTGAGATTCAAGTTTTTCCGAAAATTCTTTAATTTTTCTGTACGCTAGTATGCCTCCGACGCGCGCATTGAGAGTCCCAAGAATATTCATGATAAATTGAACTGACGTAACATCATATTTTTTGATGCTTGCTAGAGAGATCATAGCCGTAACGTCGTCACCATCAAGAACAGGAATCGTTATGATCTCCCGTGGAATGAAAGCCCCACTTACCGTGTGAAAAATAAATTGAGTATCATCAGAAATATTTTTTATCTGCTGTACTTTGTGTGATGCAAGCGAAGATCCGAATTCTCCTTCCAAATTATCAGCAGAAAAAGATTGTTTTGCGTTGCTCGCAAGTCCGATGGATTCGAAATGTTCAAATAATTTTTTGTCTTTACTTAATAAATAAACTGCCGCCATTTGTGAACCGGTGTGCATGGCAAGTGCGTTCAGCATTGATTTAAAAAATTGTTGTGTGTCATATTCATTTAGCATTACCTGTGCTAGTTCTGCTCCCCTATTATCTAATTCAATTTTTGTTTGAATTGTCTCAGCCAATTCATTAAATGAGCTTGATAAAACACCAAATTCATTATGTAAGAGGTAAATGCTGCGGGCTTCCATATCATTATCCCGAAATCGATGGGTAACCCTATTTAACTCAGCCAAAGGCGTTTTAATATTTCGTATTATAACATAACTAATGAGTAACGATAGGCTTAAAATGACAATTGCCAGGCTTATTAATCGCTTTTCGAGTGAGCTGTTCAATATCCCCGAAGCAGCGGTTAAGGCTTCAGCCTTATTCTTGGCATACGTATCAATTTTTTGAATTTTGATTAACAATTGTTCTCGCCGTTTACCTACATCACCCTCAACACTTACGCTCTCTTTCACTTTCTCATTTTCTCCGGCTAGAGCTAACTGAGTATTTACATCCCTTGCAGTTTTCCATTTCATGTATGCTTTGAAGGCTTCATCTAAATCATCGCGTGGCCCTAAATATCTTTCATTCAACACATCAAATTGCTTGAGTGCGTCTGCAGCAGATAATTCCATCGTTTGAATCGCGTTTTGTTTTTCCGTATAGTTTTTTGCCAGCATTAAGTCCCGTGTGGCTAAGCGCATACTAAGGATATCTATTCTGATTTGGTCAATTGCACGTCGAACCATCAACGGGTGGTCGTGAAGTGTATCCATCTGCAGATGGAGTTCGTTGGATTGTAAATATGTGACAATGCCGAAAATAAGAACAAAAAACATTATGGAGGCAAAACCAAATTTTAGTTGAGTACTGATTTTAAGGTGCTTTATTTTCATCACAGTTCTTATTGTTTTTTTTTGAGTGCCGTAATTTCTCGCTTGTGATGTTTATTTAAACTATTGTCACAAGAAAGACCATTGTTTAGTAAAGGATATGAAGAATCTTTCTCCAATTAGTATTTAGTTATACCTGTTATGTTTTACCAAATTTTGAAATATTGCTGACTTTGGGAATATTTCGTGGTAATTGAAATTCATTAAAATTTCTCTTTCCGCTTCACCGGTCATAAGATAACCTTCATTTGTCAAGCAATTACTAATTTTTCTTAAAATTATTTCCCGGTATACATTCTTGTAATAAAATAATAGATTGGCACCGACTACAAGATCAAAGCCACCAAAGATACTTGCTGGAGGCGCACTCAATTGCTCATTTAATAAATCGAACTGAGAAAAATCAATATGATTTTTTAACTCCGGTTTTATGATATAACTTTCGCCCTTTTTAGTGAACCATCGATCTAGACGCTGCAATGTTATTTTATTCAAATCAGAAGAAGAATATTGCCCCTTCCGTGCTTCATCCAATTTTGATTCCGATTGATCTGTAGCAAATATACGATACGTAAATTTTTCTTCATTACCTTTTAACAATTCCTCCAGTAAAATGGCAATGCTGTAAGCTTCCTGTCCGGCAGCACAGGCTGATGACCAGATTCTAATCTCTCTGTGTTTGTCGTTCTTTTTATTTTGAATCAAAGCTGGAAAAATGATCCGTTCTAATAATGCGAACGCAAGACCTTCACGAAAAAATTCACTATAATTGATCTGAAGTGATTCTAATAAAAATTTTCCCTCTTTATCATTTTGTTCTAGGAGGATGGAGTATTCCTCCTCCGAACTACAGTGTGTTTCTGAAATCCTTTTCTGAATGGTTTTTGATAAGAAAGACTCATCATATTTTAAAACATCAATTTGAAAAGACCGCATAAGAAGTTCTGTTATATGTGACGTTAATATTTTCACTCGACTATTTTATATTTTTCTTGCTGTCCGGCTTTTTTGAGTAATCCATTCACTTCCTTTTTTAATTCTATCATCGAGAGCTCACGTCCGATAGTTAAGTTATGGAACCTCTGTAATTCATCCATTTTTTCTTTTAAGGCCATTTCTGCCTGTTTGCGTTCGGTAATATCTTCAACAGTTCCATCATAATATAAAATATTTCCTTCAGCATCCCGGATTGCCCTCGCACTTTCTCTGATATAGAGAATAGATAAGTCTTTGCGAATCCAAGCCGACTCCAAGCCTATGATCTCTCCATTTGTTTCGAGGAGTTCAATAAATTGATTTCGGTTATACGATGGTTCGAATCCCTCTTCTTGCAAATTCCTTTGAGCGAGTTCTTCAAAAGATTTGTAACCGAGCATTTCCACTAAAGTTGGATTAGCTAAAAGGACCCTCCCTTCAATGGTAGTTCGATAGAGCCCCAAACTAATATTTTCATAAAATGATCGAAAGCGTTCCTCACTTTCCTTAAGTTCGAGTTCAGCTTTCTCTTTCTCAATTTGAATTCCTTTTTTTTTGAGCGCTTCTTTGACAGCAAACGGAAGCCGGGTGATGTGCTCTTTAATAATATAGTCCGAAGCGCCGGTTTTCATGCACTCTACCGCTATCTCTTCATTCATGGAGCCCGTTAAAAGGATGAACGGAATATTTGGACTTTTTTCCAATGTAATTTTAAGAGCGCTCATCCCGTCAAATTTAGGTAAGTTAAAGTCAGAGATAACAATGTTTGGACAATACTCTTCTAATGCTCTCAGAAAATCAATTTCATTTTCAACAACCCGGGATTGAAAAAGAATTCCTCCTTTTGAGAGGTTACGCTGAGCAAGTTCAACATCTGCAAGAACATCCTCAACAAATAATATTTTTAATTCCATTGTCATTTAATACTTTATTCGTTTTTATATTAATAATTTCTTAGGAGCCTCGTTCGATGCCATAGTTATTCTATAACGATAAGACACTAGGAATAATCACTCTTACAAATTTCTTTCCAGCATCATGCTAACGGTAACTGATTAATCAATAACCAATACATCCCAATTTGTTTAACTGACTCAACGAACTGATCAAAATCAACCGGCTTTTGGATATAGCTATTAACCCCAAGTTTATAACTTTCAATCATATCTTTTTCCTGATTAGAAGAAGTTAAAACGATAATCGGAATAATCTTTTTCTCCTCATCACTCTTAAGAATTTTTAATACTTCTAATCCATCCACTTTTGGTAATTTGAGATCAAGAAGAATAACCTTTGGCGGATTATTGGGTTTTCGATTCTCATGTTTATTCCTGCAATAAATAAAATCAAGTGCTTCTTCACCATCATTAACCACAAAAATATTGTTTGCAATTCTGTTTTTCTTCAAAGCCCGCAAAGCCAACTCGACATCATTTAAATTGTCCTCCACGAGTAAAATATCTACAGGTAGTGATTCCATATTGATTCCCTTTTTTGATGCACAATTGATACAAAAGATAATTGAAAGAATACTCCCCTTCTATTATCGAAAATAATTACAGTAATTTAAACTAAACAGTAAAATAAAAAGTAGTTCCAACATTAATTTCAGATTCTGCCCAGATAGTTCCACCATGTTTCGTAACAATTCGTTTTGCAATTGCTAGACCAACTCCTGTTCCTTGAAACTCATCTTCTCTATGCAAGCGATGAAACACACCAAATAATTTATTGTAATACTTCATATCAAAACCAATACCGTTATCGCAAACACAATATACAATTTTCCCGTTTTCCATTTTATTGGTTACTTCAATAATCGACTTTTCTTTCTTGGATGAAAATTTTACTGCGTTCGATAGTATGTTTGTCCAAAGCTGCCTTATCATCGAAGGATCCCCTTTTGAATAAGGCAAGTTAGAGATTGAAAACGATATTTTTTCTCTTTCATGTTTGGAAGTGATTTCAAGGAATACTGAATTAGCGAGATTGCTCATATCAATTTCAGCTTTCACAAGATCACGGCTTCCAATCCTTGAGAAGGCAAGAAGGTCATCAATGAGATGTCCCATCTTTTGTGTGTTTTTCCGAATTACATTTATTATCCTATTCCCTTCCTCACCCAACTTGTCGGTATAATCCTCAAATAAAATATTTGAAAACCCATCAATGCCTCTAAGAGGAGCTCGCAGATCGTGAGAAACGGAATAAGAGAAGGACTCCAATTCTTTATTAGTAGTTTCCAACTGAGAAGTTCGTTCACGCACTCGTTCTTCGAGTGTAGTGTTCAATATTTGTATTTCCTCTAATGCTTTTACACTCTCGGTTACGTCTCTGGTAATCGCTATCATAGCTGTGAGATTACTATTTGCATCCAATAATGGAGCCCCGCTTACTTCTCCATAGAATACAGTTCCGTCATGCTTTAGTAATTTATATCGGTAAACGTTAGGGATATTATTTTGAAACAATTCTCTCATATTATTAGCCGCCTTAGGTCGATCTTCATCTGCAATCCAGTTAAGAGCGTCACTTCCAATTACTGAAGAATCATCTGCAATTGCAAATATTTCTTTTATTTTGGGAGAGAAATAAGTGATCTTACCATCCTGACCAATAATAGTAATTCCATCCGGTGAGGCCTGAACAAGTTTGCGGTATTTTTCTTCGCTCTCTTTTATCGCCAATTCCGCTTTTTTTTGTATCGTAATATCTCTTGCAACACCTTGAATGCCCACACATTTGCCGTTCTGAAGATATGGAACGGAGCTAATGTCAACAATAAATTCACTTCCGTCTTTACCAATAACTTTGTATTCAGCAGATTGATCAATGCCACCTTCCTCAAAGATTTTTTTTAATCGGCTTTTGTGGAGAGTTTCGTACTCCTTTGGAATAATATCCCAAATGTTCATTGCTAAAAATTCTTGTTCATTATACCCGAGTGTTTCATACATAGCTCTGTTAGCTGAAATAAAGTTCCCATTTAAATCAAAAATAAATATTCCATCCGGACTTTGAGATACTAATGTGCGGTATTTCTCCTCGCTTTCACATATCGCTTTTTCCGCTTTTTTGATTTCCGTCATATCTATTACAGTTGAAACCATCGTGTTTTGTTCAAACAACGGAATATTCACTGCATTGATTATATGTACTGACCCATCTTTATGAGTGATGACACAATCTTCCCAGTGCATACGGGAAGGATCACCGGATTGAATATCCGTCACTATCCTTGCCACTAATCCATCGCGGTATATTTTATCTGGATATACTTTTTCAAAAAAAGTTGATATATCCTCCAATTCTTCTTTCGGCCAGCCATAGATTTCTTCAAATTTTTTATTCAGATATAAAGCTCTTCCATGATCGATGGTATTTAATGCCACTCCGATCGGAAGGTTATCAAGAACTGTTTGAATAAACGTATTCGTCCTCTTTAGTTCATCTTCAGCTACCTTGCGTTCGGTGATATCAATAACGAGTGAGATAAAATAGAGCGGCTTTGCTTCAGCATCTCTTAAAAGTGATGAGGAGACTTCCGCCAACATAACATCACTATTTTTTTTCAGATATCGTTTCTCGAATTGAATTGTGTCTACTCTTTCTTCAACTGCTTTTACAACAAAGTCTCTACTACGAGAAAGATCATCGGGATGTGTGATTTCATTGAAAGTGAGGTTGAGAAGTTCGCTTTCAGAATACCCAAGCATCCGGCAAAAAGACTTATTGACTTGCAATAATTTCCCATCCGTAGCAGTTAGCGTCATACCGGCGGCGGCATTCTCAAAAGCGCTGTGAAAACGATTTTCACTTTCGAACAACTCTTTTTCTTTATCAAAAAGTTCTTTGTAAATATTTCTTTGACGGGAAGAATAAATCCAAGCTAACCCTGCACCCGACAAGAGAATTAAAATTAAGACGAATATTCCAATAAAGATGGCTCTGAAGGTAAGTTCAGCATAAATTTCATTTTCATCAACTTTAACAACCATTAGCCAGGGCGTTCCCCTTATTGGTTGAACCACTGATAAGACATCAACTCCGCGGTAGTCTTTTCCTCTCCAAATACCATTATTGCGTAAAGCAGCCTGCACTGCTGGAACTTCTATATGAGTTAGAGGAATCCGGAATTGCAATGCACTATTCTTCCAGTACCACAACTTGTTGAGGTAAAGAATGCTGTCGCCGTCTTTGCGTAGTAATAACGTCTCGGCTGTTTTTCTTTCTGTAGGCCATTTTTGCAGTAATGGGAATAAATAATCATTCGGGTCAATTCGAAAGAGCATGGCCGCTATTGAGATATTTTTATTATTAATAATCGGGACAACTATATCATAGTGTATTTTTTTGTGAATGGGACAGTAATATAAATCTATAAATGTTATCTCTTGTTTTTTAATTACTTCCTTGATTGTAGGAGATATGATTGATTCCACGCTATGCTCTTTAGGAGTGAGAGAGAGCAGATAGTCTCCATCAGGTGATAGGAGGAAAATATTTTCATAACCAAAATAATCTTTAAACTGGGCGAAACGGTTCAGTATCTCTTTTTTTGCTTGAAGATTTTGTCTGTTACTTGTCCACAGTTTAATTCTTCCATTAAGAAATCGTTCTTCTGATGCAATTTTTGCCTGACGAATTTTCTCTTTTCGCCATTGTACAATCTGACTGATCTTTAATTCCGCAACCGCTTGAATTTCAAGATACTTTTCTTTACGAATAGATTTTTCTTCAGATGAATAAAAAAGATACCCGCCTACTATAAGCAATATGCTAATTGCACCTACTAGAATGGTCAAGTGCCATTCTTGAATTACCTTTGGTTTAGAGCCCTTTTCCATAAAACTCGCCTTATAAAAATTCTGCTTTTAGTTTGCTGCTGAAAAACAACAAACAATGAATGTAAAGTAGCAACTCTTTCCTATTATCGCAACTTCGTGACTAGGTTTCCTTGAACGAAATAATTTCACCACCAACGGTTTAAGAAAAAACATTGTGAGCTTCTAAAAAGAACAACAACTCTTAAAATAAATTACCTTACTATTTTTACACAGACCTTTGCAGATTGCAATGGGAGTTTTATAATTTATTTTAAAAGTATTACTATTTATAAATGCAAAGGATTGCTTTCCAGCATTAGTAGCGGGTTTTAATTTGAAGGAAGAGATTATTTTTGTTCGGAAGAATTATGATCTGGACTCGTTCTACAATTTTAATAATGTAGCTTTTTATTATCGCGTAGCCGTTAATGGCAACACTGAACTAATAGTCATTGTAAGCAATGATAACATAAAATTTCATCACGCTTCAACAAGATTTATTTGTGTAGCGTAACCCCTTTATAATAACTGGAACTAATAAAGTGGCAACCAATTTATTTCCGTTTATCCGAATCATTTAAGATAAGATGTCCCATTTTATCTCTTTTTGTTTCCAGGTAACGGAGATTATTTTCGTTCGGGAGAATTTCGATCGGGACGCGTTCTACAATTTCAAGATCATATCCTTTTAAGCCGACAACTTTTTTAGGATTGTTAGTAAGCAATTTTATTTTGCGGATACCAAGTTGAAGCAGTATTTGTGCTCCAATGCCATAATCTCTTAGATCAGCACGGAAACCGAGGGCTTCATTCGCTTCAACCGTATCTTTGCCTTCATCCTGTAAATTATACGCACGAAGTTTATTGGTTAGACCGATTCCCCGTCCTTCCTGGCGCATATAAACAACAACTCCGACTCCCTCTTCTTCAATCATTGCAATTGCTTTGTTTAATTGGTCATGGCAGTCGCACCGCAACGAATGAAAGACATCTCCGGTCAAACATTCGGAGTGCATGCGAACAAGCACAGGTTTGGAAGGATCAATTACGCCTTTCACCAAAGCAAGATGTTCTTTCTTCTCAATTTTATTTTCGAAGAGGATCATTCTGAAATTTCCCTTTGAAGTAGGAAGATTGACCTCGGTAATTCTTTCTACAAGACTTTCCTGTTTTATCCGGTAATGGATCAAATCTTTTACGGTAAGGATTTTCAGATTGAATTTTTCTGCAAGTTCAATAAGTTGAGGAGTACGTGCCATTTCGCCGTTCTCTTGTAATATTTCACAAAGAACCCCCGCATGCGCTAGTCCGGCAAGAGCACAGAGATCAACAACAGCTTCTGTATGACCGGCGCGGCGAAGAACACCTTCATCCATTGCGCGAAGTGGAAAGATATGTCCGGGGACGGCAAAATCATTTCTTCTTGAATTCGGATCGATCATTTTTTTGATGGTTACAGCTCTATCGGCAGCCGAAATTCCGGTGGTGGTTCCTTCAACAGCATCGACGGTAACCGTAAATTGCGTACCGTGTAAAGCCGAGTTCTCATCGACCATCAGTGGGAGTTCAAGTTCTTCCAAACGTTTTCCGGTGAGCGAGATACAGACTAATCCCCTTCCGTTTGTAATCATGAAATTAATTATTTCGGGAGTAACAAATTCTGCCGCACAAACAAAATCGCCCTCATTCTCACGGTCTTCGTCATCAATGATGATGATCATTTTCCCATTTTTTATTTCTTCAAGTGCTTCTTCAACATTACAAAACATGAACGTAACCTTACCGTAATATTGTAAATATTACTTTTAATTGATTAATTAAACAAGAAAGCAGAGAAGGTTGAATTGTTGAAAAGTTGAAGAATTAAACTATTGAATGAAAAAGATTTGTTGTTACGTTAAACCTTTACTCAACAATTAAACAAATAAACCGTTAAACAATTCAACCAGTCTTTACTAATTTCCTTCTTTAGCTTGGGTAACAACACCGATTGCAGATTTTTCAAATTTCATTTTAACGTTATCGGCAACCTTTACAAGCACAGTTTTCTCTTCAACAGTATCAACGGTTCCGTGAATGCCGCTTAAGGTAACAATCTTATCGCCTTTTTGAATTCCGCTAATAAGTTTTTCTTTCTCTTTAGCGCGCTTTTGCTGGGGACGAATGATCATAAAATAGAAGATTGCGAAAATAGCACCGAACATTACCAGTGTGCTGATCATACTTCCGCCGCCGTCTTGTCCGGGTGCAGGCGCCATAGCCAAAAAATAATTCATTTAGTTCTCCATTATTGTTTTTTGTTGTGAAATTTTCGGAAGGATCTCTTCCTTCCAACTTTTAAAAGTTCCGTTTATAATATTTTTTCTTGCTTCGGTAACGAGATTCAAATAAAAATGCAAATTATGTATGGATGCCAGTTCCAAAGCTAAAACTTCTTTCGCGATAAACAAATGACGCAAATAAGCTCTTGTAAAATTTTTGCACGTGTAACAATCACACACATCGTCAACCGGAGAAAAATCATTTTTATATTTATTATTCCGCATCGAAAGAATCCCGGATGAAGTAAACAAATACGCATTACGGGCATTTCTTGTAGGCATCACACAATCAAACATATCAACGCCGCGCTCAATTCCTTCGAGGATATTTTCCGGTCTGCCAACCCCCATCAAATAGCGGGGTTTCTGTTCCGGCATTAAATCAGTTGTAAAATTAACTAATTCATACATAGTTTCCATAGGTTCGCCAACAGCCAATCCGCCTATGGCATAACCATCGAAATCCAAATTAATAAGGTCAGCCGCCGAAGCTTCACGCAAATCTTTGTAAACGCTTCCTTGAATAATTCCGAAAAGGAATTGCTCATGCCCATAAAGCGGTTTCGTGTTTTCGAAGGCTTCTTTATTCAACACAGCCCAGGCGGAAGTTAATTCTTTAGATTTCTTTGCGTACTCATAATCGCAGGGGAACGGCGTACATTCGTCCAACACCATCATAATATCCGAACCGATACTACGCTCAATTCCAATTACTTTTTCGGGTGTAAAAAAATGTTTCGAGCCGTCGAGATGGGAGCGGAATTCTACGCCATCTTTTTTCAATTTACGCAATTCCGATAAGCTAAAGACTTGAAAGCCGCCGCTATCGGTAAGAATAGGTTTTTGCCAATTCATAAATTTGTGCAACCCCCCGGCTTCTTCCAGAATATCCGTACCCGGCCGCAAATAGAGGTGATAAGTATTACCCAAAATAATTTGCGCTTTAATATCATCAACAAGTTGAGACTGGTTTACGGCTTTTACTGTGCCTTGTGTACCAACAGGCATAAAAATAGGAGTCTGTACAACTCCATGCGCGGTTTCAAAATATCCTGCTCTTGCTTTATTTTCTTGCGCTTCTAAAACGAACTTCAATAATCGGCTCTCTTAATTTAAAAATTTGGTGGTTAAATTTACGGAAAATGGGGCTGGTAAGAAAGGTTTGTTATACGATATTTACTTCTTCTTCCAATTGAATCTGAAATCGTTGATAAACATCATTTTTGATCGCTTGCGCAAGTTGAAGAATTTCTTTCCCTTCCGCTCTGCCATAATTAACCAGAACAAGTGCCTGATGTTCGTGCACTCCGACATTGCCTATCCTCTTCCCTTTCCAGCCGCATTGTTCAATCAACCAACCGGCGGGAATTTTTATTTTATCATACGAAGCTGGAAATCCCTTCATCGACGGAAAATCTTCTTTCAATTTTTCGTATTGACTTTCTTCGATTTCAGGATTTTTAAAAAAACTGCCGGAATTACCAAGCACTTTCGGATCAGGAAGTTTTTCCTGTCGAATTTTTATTACAATGTTTCGAACATCAATCAGCATGGGGGAAGTTTTTCCGATATTTTTTAGCTCTTGTTCAATTGAACCATAGCGAATGTTCAATTCATGGTTTTTCTTTAATCTGAAAACGACAGACGTGATAAGGAATTTATTTTTCAATTCATGTTTAAAAATGCTCGACCTGTATTCAAAAAGACAACTACTTTTAAAGAATGTTTTTTCAGTCCCATCATTTAAATAAATTCCATTCAATGCAAAGAAAGTATCTTTAAACTCTTGACCGTATGCACCGATGTTCTGAATTGGAGCGGCTCCGACAGTTCCCGGAATAAGTGATAAATTTTCTACCCCATAAAAATTATTCGCGACACAATAGGCAACAAAGTCGTCCCACAGCTCGCCTGCAAAAACTTCCAACAGAACAAAATCTTTATCCTCACTTATCTTACTGATCCCTTTTTTGTTGAATTGTATAGCGCAACCTTCAAAGTTTTTAGTAAAAAGAATATTGCTTCCCCCGCCAAGCAGCAAAATTTTTTCATCTTTAACTTGTTCCAGCACTTCCTTCAGTTCGGCAATCGAATAAATCTCACAATAATATTTGGCAGATACTTCCAAACCGAAAGTGTTTTTGTTCTTCAAATTATAATTTTCTTGAAGGATCATTTAATTTTCATTTAAAGAGTTCAATTTTATTTAATTGCCTGTTCAATATCTGCAATTAAATCTTCAACATCTTCAATACCAACAGAGAATCTAACAAGTTTTTCTGTCAAACCGAATTTTTCCCGTTTTTCTTTAGGTACAGAAGCGTGCGTCATAGAAACCGGATGGCATAAAAGACTTTCAACCCCGCCAAGACTTTCGGCAAGTGTAAAGACTTTTGCGTTGTTCAGAAAATGTTTTGCAGTCTCAAACGTGTCAAATTCAGCAGAGATCATTCCACCAAAACCGGACATCTGTTTTTTTGCGAGTTCGTGTTGCGGATGTTCCGGTAAACCGGGATAAAAAACTTTTTTCACTTTCGGATGTTGTTTAAGATAGGTTGCAATTTGAAGTGCATTGGCATTATGCCTATCCATCCTCACCGCAAGTGTTTTCGTTGAACGAAGTGTTAACCAACAATCAAACGGAGATGGAACAGCCCCCGCTGCATTTTGGATATAGCGTAACCGTTCGTGAATTTTTTCGACTCCGGTCACTACTATTCCACCAATAATATCGCTATGACCATTTAAATATTTTGTCGTACTGTGCAGCACGATGTCGATCCCAAGTTCAATTGGACGTTGAAAATAGGGACTCATAAAGGTGTTATCAACTACACTGATAAGATTCTTTTCTTTACAAAGAGTTGCAACCGCTTCCAAATCAGTTAACGTCAACATCGGATTTGTCGGAGTTTCAACATAAACCATTTTTGTATTTGGTTTAATTTCCTTTTGAATATTTTTAACATCCGACGTATCAACCCACGAATAAGAAATTCCATAATCCGTCATGATCAATTCAAATAAGCGGTACGTTCCACCGTAAACATTATCGGTAACGATAACATGATCTCCGCTTTTAAGTAACGACATTAACGAATTGATTGCCGCTAAGCCGGAAGCAAAAGCGATTCCGAACTTCCCTTTCTCAAGTGTGGCGATGTTTGCTTCAAGCGTGGCACGTGTTAAATTGTGCGTGCGGCCGTATTCATATCCTTTGTGAACGCCAAGTTCCGGTTGATGATATGTAGATGTTAAATAGAGCGGAGTAATAACCGCGCCGGTTTCTAAGTCCGCTTTTTGTCCCGCATGAATTGCGTCTGTTGAGAAGCCCATGTTGTTCCTTTCAAATTTTATAATGATGAAGCATATTCAATTATATCGTAACGGGTAACAATGTCTATAATTCTACCGAATTCCATAACCAACACAGCGGGTGATTCTGTCAACTGCTTTTTAACTATTTGGATATCAGTTTTTTCGTCGAGACAAGGGAATGAAGCCCCCATTACTTCCTCAACGGTCGCGTCGAGCAGTGCATGATTCTCCACTAAACTCGCCATCACCTTTGCTTCTCGAATACTTCCGACCGATTGACCGTTCTCAATGACCGGAATTTGAGAAAAACCGTTCGTGTTAAGAACTTCAATTGCATCACGGATTTTATCTTTAGCTAGTAAATAAATTAAATTCTTTACCGGTCCGTTTTTCTTTGCATTTGACAAATCTCTCAGTGTTTTCATTTCCCGGTTTAATAACCGCTTTTCGCGCAGCCATTCTTCACTGTGCATCTTGCTTAAATATCTTTCACCGGTATCGCAAACGATAAAAACGATAACATCGTTTTCTGTTAAATCCTTTGCGATTTCCAACGCAGCTTTAGCAATAGTTCCGGTACTTCCGCCGCAGAAAATTCCTTCTTCTTTTGTAAGTGAACGTGCAACCGAAAACGAATCAAAATCCGAGACATTAATTATTTCGTCAATTACGGAAAAGTTGATATTCTCCGGGATACAATCCTGACCAATGCCTTCAACAAAATATGGAACTCCTTCGCGAAGTTTTCCATCTTTTTTATATTCTTTAAGGATTGACCCAACCGGATCAGCGCCAATAATTTTTATGTTTGGATTTTTTTCTTTCAAATACTTTCCAACACCGCTGATCGTTCCACCGGTGCCGACCCCAGCAACAAAATGAGTGATTTTGCCGTCAGTTTGTTCCCAAATTTCAGGTCCGGTCGTTTCATAATGAGCTTTTGGATTTGCGGGATTAGCGTACTGATACATAAATAACGCGTTAGGGGTTTCCGCCGCAATTTTACGCGCAACATTAACATAATAATCTGGACTGTCATGTTTTACTGCATTTGGACAGACGATCACTTGCGCACCAAGCGCTTTTAAATAATTAATCTTTTCGTTACTTACTTTATCAGTCACAACGAAAACAGATTGGAATCCACGAATTGCTGCAGCTAATGCCAGTCCGATTCCTGTATTTCCACTTGTAGCTTCAACAACGGTTCCGCCAGGTTGAATAACTCCACGACTAACCGCATCGTCAAGCATTGCAACACCAATGCGATCTTTAACACTTCCACCGGGATTAACCGATTCAAGTTTCGCTAATATCAAAGGCTTCAAGCCTTTGTTAATCTTGTTTAATTTGATTAAAGGCGTGTTGCCAATTGCCTCTAAAATATTATTCTTAAAATTCATTGCATCCTCTTTTTACCTATATAACACCAAAAACACTTTTACAATTCCTAACTCTCAATTCCTAATTAAATCGGTGTCCTCTTAAAAACTCTTCGATCTTCAAACGTTTCTTTCCTTCCTGCTGGATCTCCAAAATACTCAACGCTTTCTTCCCACAACCGAAAACTAATTCATTTGCGGTTTCATAAATTTCTCCGGGAGCAAGCTCCCGTTCAACAACTTTTGTTTTATAAACTTTATAACCTTTCTGAAGATGCACAAAATAAGCAGTAGGGAAAGGAGAAAGTCCCCTTACTAAATTATGAATATCGGATGCATCCCATCCCCAAATAATTTCACAAAGCTCTTTTGTTATTTTAGGTGCCGGTGTCGCTTCAAAATTGTTTTGGGGAAGCAGCTTAAACGATTGTGAGTTAATCATTTCTACTGTTTCTGCTACCGCTTTACTTCCTAACAAACTTAGTTTGTCATGCAGCGTTCCGAAATCATCTTCATCTTCAATCTGAATTTCTTTTCTTAAATAAACATTTCCGGTATCAACTTTTTCAGCAAGTGCAAAAGTCGTCACTCCGGTCGTCTTTTCACCATTTATCAACGCCCATTGTATGGGAGCTGCACCACGGAATTTTGGGAGCAGTGAACCATGCAAATTAAATGACCCATATTTCGGCATTGTAAATATTTCTTTCGGCAAAATTCTAAAAGCTACAACTACAAACAGCTCCGCTTCTAAACTTTTAAGTTGCACAATAAAATCTTCATCTTTCAGATTTTCCGGTTGAAGAATTTTTATTGCATGCTCTAATGCAAATTCTTTTACCGGAGTAAACGAAACATGTTTGCCACGCCCACGCGGTTTGTCCGGTGCAGTAACTACGGCAATCACTTCGTGATGATTTTCGAGAATGGTTCTAAGAGAAGGTATTGCAAAATCCGGTGTTCCAAAAAAAATTATTTTCATCAGCAGTTACATGGCTCCTTTTGCCGTAACAGGATACTCAATTTCAACTTTTCTTGCGGCAATTTTCAACAACGGTTTTTTTACCATTTTTTTCCCTTCGTCATCAAGGCGGTCGGTAAAAAAGGTTGCGTGCAAATGATCATACTCATGCTGGATAACACGTGCTAAAAGATCATCATCCTCCAGAACCTGATCATTTAGATCAATATCCTGGTAGAGGAGTTTTATCCCAACCGGTCTCTCAACTTTGGAACGAATTCCTGGCAGGCTTAAACAACCTTCTTCCATACGGATCGTCTCTTCAGAGTATTCAACTATCTTGGGATTAATGAATACCATTGGTTTAAATTTTTCAAACCCTTTTACCGCTGATAAATCGAGAATGAAAATTGATTTATGGCTTCCTACCTGGTTAGCAGCCAAGCCCATTCCTTCCGCGTTATGCATCGTTTCAAACATGTCGTTAATTAACGTTAGAATTTTCGCATCAACTTTTGAAACGCGAATTGCTTTTTTCTTTAATATTTTATCTCCGTAAAGAGTAATCGGCAGCACTGCCATAGCTAATTTCCTTACTTAATTTCTTCAAAAACAGGCGAAACAGTCTCGGCTTCACCGTCGGTATAAATCAATAACTCTGTGGAGTAAAAGTACATCCTGATGAGCACCCGAAATATAATTAACAACTGCTGAATTAGAAAGGTAAGAAGGAGTAAGTATGCAGGTTTTTTAGGGACGAATCCATCAACAAGGTTATAAATGGTCGCTCCAATAGCCACAAATACGAGCATGATGAAATACACCGTCATTACTTTAACAAAATTCTTTTTAATAAACTGAAACGATTTATAGAAAGAGCGGAAGAGCTTTGTAGAATCTATAGCAACAACAGCAACTTTCGTGTAATCTGAAACGATATTAATAACACTGATGAGAAAAAGGAAGAAGAGATAGCGAAATATCTGGATGGCAAATTCAATGAAAGCATTTTCTTTTTCTAAAAAGATCTGCTTTATCCCATAATCAATTAAAACATTAATGCTGATGGCAACAAAATAAAGGATGAATGTAAAGAACGCTATTTTCAAAAATCTGATATAGTATTTTACGCTTCCATAAAAGAAATCGACGACATGATTTTTTTTTGCGTTTGTAAAAACCGCGAGTAAACCGCCGAGATAAAGCAGTTGGATCAGAATATACACTCCGGCAAAGGCATAGAGAAGTATAGGAATTGCGTTGAGTGAGTTTTGATAGATATGGCGAAACTGCATATACCAGAGATAATCAAATCCAAGACTGAGATTGCTATTGATGAGTGAGTGAGCTAATCCTTGCTGAAGTATTGAAAACAGAGGCAGAGATAAGGCAAAGGCAAACACAATATTCGTTATCCAGAAAAGAAGAATAAATTTCCTGTGTGCAAAAACCATTCTTGAGCCGCTTATAAGAATTTGTTTAATGGTGAGGTTCAAGATAAACCCCCGAAGATCATCAATAGGTTTTGCACCCAGAAGAACCATCTTACTGAAATATACAACGCGCCGCTATATTGCGTTTCAACAGTATATGAATTATTCGCAAAATTCAGATCAAACAAGTTTTTCCTTTCCGGATCAATTTCGGCAGAAATAACTTTGTTCTTCGTATGAAAAATAATTTTTTTGATTTTTTCTTCTCCGTTCCAATAAGTCCTTAGCGTATCTTTATTGGTATACAGGTCAACCTCCAACGGAACAATCGCCTCTCCATCCCGGACAATAATCACTTCAGATTGATTTTCTCCAGAACTTGCAATTCCCATAACGCGGTAGTCACACGTGAACGCATTCTCGTAGAAACCGGTGATGAGCCACTCAATATTTTTGCCGGAATATTTTCGTAAGACTGAAAAAAAATCGGATGCATTTGGATGCCGGAATTTGTATTGATTAAAATATTGTCTTAAAATAAAAAACAATTTTTGTTCCCCGAGATACTTTTCCAAAGTAAAAAGAAACAGCGCCCCTTTTGCGTAAGAGACTGACTGATAAACGCTTTTATTTAACAGCTGATAACTAGAATCCTTGAGTGACCCAAACATCGCGTAAGGATAATAGGTTGCCATCAAATCAGCTTCAAATGGCTTTGGAATTTGTGTTAAGGTATAAATAAAAGGGATTTTTTCAATTGAAAGAAGTTCCATACCGGCAACCGGCAGATAGCCGAAAAGCTTAAATGAGGCGAACCTCTCTCCATATTTCTTCTGAAGTATCTTTTGTGAAAGATACTCGGAGAATCCTTCATCAAGCCAGGCTTCTGTCGTTTCATTATTCGCAAGCATCCCGTAAAAATATTGGTGAGAGAATTCATGGAGAATTACTTCTTCAAGATCTTTGGTGAACTCCGGCGAAAAATAATCTTTGGAGAAAGTAATAAGCGCCGGATATTCCATCGCACTTATCTTTCCGGCTTTTGTAGGTGCATCAATTACCGTCAATGTTTTGTATGGATACCGTCCGATATTTTTATCAAAGAATATAAAAGCATTTTTTACGGCACTTTTTATTCTCTCTTTTGCATCTTCATTTGTTGTTTGAAGAATGTAATGGACTGAAACTAACGAACGATCTTTCCGCTTTATTGTATCCGTAAAATCAAGAACATCCTTTGCCGCAAGCCAGGCAAAATCATGAATGTAATTTTGCATTACCCTATAGGTAGTGTTGTACTTCCCTACTTTTCTCTCCTTTACTTCACCCGAAGAGGTAAGCACAAAACCGTTGGGGATCGTTATGTCGAGTGAGTAATTAGAAAAATCAGAATAGAACTCGGTAAATGGATAGTATGGATCACAAACCCACCCCGCTTTGCCGGGCAGATTTCCATTTTCATATACACCCAATTTGGGGAACCACTGAGCGAAAAAGAAAAATCTTTCATTCGCGTCGTAACCGAAACGGCCGAATGCTTTCGGGATTTTAACTTCATACTCAAATGCTATTTCAACGGAATCATTTTGATTAACCGGTTCATCTAAAACTATTCTGGCAACGGTGCTATCAAACGGATTAGCTGTTTGATATTGCAAAACTTTGCGTTGATGATTTACAGTAACGCTATTAATAAAAATGTGTGAAAGAGAGTTGTCCGGAATACTTCTTCCCTCTAAATATTCAGTCTGTTTATTGCTGAATGCGTTTGGATAAAGGTGGAAATACAATTCATTAGTGGGAATGTTTGATGGATTTTTCCATTTTATAATTTGAGAAGCTTTAAGAAGTTTCTCTTGAACGTCTAATGAAACTTTTATTGAATAGGAAGAAAATATTTTTGTCCCTTCTCTACTACTAGTTTTATTTGCGTGCTCAACATTAAGTTTAACAGAATCACCGCCGTTTAAGATAACAGCACTATTCGTCTGCTTTTCTTGATATTGGAAGAAAGCATAAAAGAGGAAAAGGAATATGAGCGTTAAATATTTCAACGATGCCCGAACTCTAATAAGTTAAAAAAAAGAGGGTGATCGCTCACCCTAACTGCAAAATTATGGATTCTTCTTATGAAGAACTTTTACCGCAATACATTCATAGACAATTCTGTTTTCCAGGTATTCTATTGAAGTCCTTTTTACAATTCTCCAACCGGAATTTTCAAAAAATCCTTTTGATGAAATTGACTCAACTAAGTTTAGTGAATGATCAAGAATATCTATGAGTTCCTTGCTTTGTGCCAGGGTATAGTGTTGTTTCCCCTGGAGCGTTATTATCGAGACCGGTTCAATAAGAATGTCAGCTAATTGATCAATTTGAGGAGGAATTATTGCCCCTCTCGATTCAAGCTTAATCATTTTTGCTCTGGCTTCGAATCCAACAATGTTTTTTGAAAGACTTACCAGATCAAGTAAAAAATTTCTGACAGAATTTAAGTCTTCAAGCTTACCGATTTGATCAAGATTCGGTGCAGTTTGAAGAGCTTTCGCGAGTAATGATACTTCCTTTAAATAATGATTCCGCTGATTATCGGGGACCAAATACATCAAAACAAAATGAACAGGTTTTCCGTCGGGGGCTCCATAGTCTATCCCGGAAGGACTCCATCCGATAGATGCAAGGAGATCTTCATCATAAGGCACCCGCGCGTGTGGACATGCAAATCCCTTACCCAGTGCGGTTACTATGGCTTCTTCCCTTGATAGTACAAACCCGGCTACATCCGTATTATTTGGTACCGAGGGGATAGCTTCGAGAATATGAGACAAAAATTGTAATGAATCATGTTTGTCATTATCCGGAAGTTCAATCAGTCTTCCTTCTTGAAGTGCATCTAATAACGTGTCCATAATTAACTATCTCCAAACTTATTGAGGAACCATACTTTTACTTTATGGGTAATGATACTATATGAAATTAAAAATCCGAATATCCACAACCAATAAGTAAGAGGAAGTGGAACAAATCCAAAGTCTTTTGCAAACGGTGAATAAGGCAGCCAGGCTCCAATCAGCATTATTAACAAGGTTGTAAAAGTCATAGTAAACGACGCTCTGCTTTGGAAGAAAGGAATCTTTTTCGAGCGGATGATATGTACAATCAGTGTTTGTGTGAGAAGGGATTCTACAAACCAGCCTGTTTGGAACAGACTTTCAAAATAATTTTTCCCGCCGCTTTGTGCTACCATTAAATAATTGCTCGCTCCCAAAATAAACCACATTAGTCCATAAGTAGCATAGTCAAAAACAGAACTTATCGGTCCGATGTAAATCATAAATTTTTTAATATTCTGAATATTCCATTTCAGAGGCTTCTCAATTAATTCAGGGTCAACGTTATCGGTCGGGATTCCTGTTTGAGAAAAATCATAAAGAAGATTATTCAGCAGAATCTGAATTGGTTTCATTGGCAGGAACGGGAACAGATAGCTTGCACCAATAACGCTGAACATATTACCAAAGTTTGAGCTTGCACCCATTCTTATATACTTAATAATATTTGCGAATACTTTTCTTCCTTCAATAATTCCTTCTTCAAGAACAAGCAGGCTCTTTTCAAGAAGAACAATGTCTGCGGCTTCTTTTGCAACATCAACGGCAGAGTCAACGGAAATACCAACATCCGCAGCGCGAAGTGACGGTGAATCATTAACTCCGTCTCCCATATAACCTACAACGTGTCCCGCTTGTCTCAGTGAATTTATTACTTGCTCTTTTTGTGATGGAGAAAGCTTTGCAAAAACGTCATGTTCATTAACGGTTTTCGAAAATTCTTCGGCTGATAGTTTACTTAATTCTTCACCGGTGTACACTTTAGCAACATCAATACCTACATCCCGGCATACTTTCTTCGTAACAAGAGAATTATCTCCCGTCAATATTTTAATGCGGACACCGGCGTTTTTTAATCCCGCAATTGCTTCTGCTGCCGATTCCTTAGGGGGGTCAATAAAGGCAATGTACCCGAGCAAGATTAACTCTTTTTCATCGTTTATCGAGAAAATCTCTTTATCAGCTGCAAATTCCCTATAGGCAATCGCAAGCACACGATACCCTTCGTTGTTAAGCTTATCTACTTCTTCGTTAAGATCTTTTTCAAGCATGTCTATAAGTGGATAAATTTCATCATCCACTTGATACCGGTTGCATGCCGAATAAATCTCTTCAACCGCCCCTTTGCATATTAGAACATGATCTCCTTCATACTCAACAATCACAGACATTCTTCTTCTTTGAAAATCAAAGGGAAGTTCATCAATAAGCCGGCAAGTTCCTTCAACATTCAAATCGATATGGGAAATAACTGCCCGGTCAATTAAATTTCGTAAACCCGTCTGATAAAAACTATTCAAGTAAGCATACTGCAAAACATCAGGGCTTTCATTGCCTGTAATATCAACATGTCTTTCCAGAATAACTTTATCTTGTGTTAATGTTCCGGTTTTATCCGTACAAAGAATATCAATAGCGCCAAAATTTTGTATCGAACTTAAATGTTTAACAATAACCTTTTTGGCAGACATTGTTAAAGCCCCTTTTGCAAGGTTCACGGTAACTATCATCGGCAGCATTTCCGGTGTTAGTCCTACGGCAATTGATAACCCGAATAATAAAGCCTCAATCCAATTCCCCTTACTAAGTCCTACTATCATAAATACGGAAAAAACCATCAACACCATAAAACGGATCATCAGCCAGGTAAAAGATTTTATCCCCGTATCAAAACTTGTTGCAGTTCTATTTTCAGTAAGTCGCTGAGAAATTGAACCGAAATAACTATTTGTTCCGGTGTTAACAATTATTCCGCGAGCTGAACCGCTTAGCACATTACTCCCTTGAAAACATGCATTATTCAGTTCAAAGATATAGCCGCCGTTGGCTTTGGAAGGTTCAGATTTTTTTTCAATCGGCATAGATTCTCCCGTAAGAACCGATTGACTAACGTAAAAATCTTTTGCAGTAATTAATCGAAGATCAGCGGGAATAATCGAACCGGCATGAAGAAGTACGATATCACCCGGTACCACTTCTGATATCTGTAATTCAACTTCTTTCCCATCTCTTAAAAGGACAACATGTGATTGTACCCGTTTACCAAGTGATTCAACTGCATTTGAAGAGCGGCGGTCTAATATATAAGATAACCCGACACTTAGAAACACCATGCAGCTAACTATTACCGTAGATTTAAATTCACCGATGAATCCTGAGACGATAGCGATAACCAAAAGCTGTATTACTAAAGGACTTTTACAACGTTCAAAGAGGTCAGCCCAAATACTCAAAGTTTTTGCGTGGGCTAATTCATTCCTCCCGTATTCATCTAATCGTGTATCGGCTTCGTCTTTTGAAAGACCCTGCCAACTACTTTTCATTTTTTCAAAGGCAGCATTATTTGAGAGGTTACATATCTCAAATAATAATTTTTCACTTTCGGATATTTGATGGGGTGCTTTTGCTTCTTTAGCAAAAACAGCGGAGGAGGTTTTTGAGAAAATTGAAAATGCCATAGACCCTCTCTGCTCTTACTTGAATTGAACTATGGACAGAAAGTCAATTAGTTTTAAAAGTTGTAAATCAGAATAAAATTCAAAGTTGAGTCGCATTGACACCTCTAGCTTATTTTCCTTAGGAGATGACAACGTATGAGAAGATCACATCTTAAGGGAGGTTTATAATTATTGAATTGTTAGAATAAGCGCCAGGTTCGTCTGAATCGGGCATTGTATTTCCTTTTTATATTAGTAATTGCAAACTTACAACGAATCGATTTAAGATGAAAGATAATTTTGTGAGAATGTAAATTATTGAAAAACGGAGACAATAAATTTTATTAATTCTCCTTCTATAAAATGAAGATTCTTCTTAATCGTAATCTTGCGTATAATCTTAATCTGTTTTGAATATGCATAAACGAAAAAGATTAAGAGATCTTTTTCATACTAAAAAATTGTTGACCATATTGATTGCTGAATTTTTTTCATGAAAAACTCCTTTTTTTAAGACTAACACAAGCATAATTGTATACCCACCGGCCGCAACAGCAGCCTTCTGCTCATTAGAACACACGCCGTAGAAGATTTAATCAACAATGTGCTTTGCTTTTTGCTGTTATCCCTCAAGAAAATTAACGGAAGGCTTTCTTATCCGTAGTAGTTATTATTTCCCACTTCTCAACGTCTCCATCAATAACTTTAAACAACGGATGACTGTCAAATGTTATGTTTGTTTTTATTTGCTCGAATTTTATAGTATCTCGAATTTGCAGTTTGTTCAAAAGATGTCCCGCTTCATAATTTAATTGACCAACGGTTACAGTGAGCTCACTTTTTTTAAATGCCCAATCAATTTTTTGTTTGTTAAAGTTATAATTTCTACTTGATGCTTCAATGAATATTTCTGATAGATACTGGTTTATTGTATCAACGGGATTATTTGCGACTTTAAATCTATTAAGCTGTGGATGATTTTTATACCCCTTTGTTTTACCTTCCAAAACATGCTTTGCTAATAAGGCTTCTCGCCAAACTGCAACTAACCCTTTTGCATCAAGATATTTTGGGTGTATTGACCAGATTCTCATGTACAGTTGACCCTTATATACATTTTGTTCTTAAGTTCTAACGGCATGTTATTACGCCTTGCGTGACAGGTTGTCAATCTCCAACACCGCCGTATTAATTATTTATAGATTTACAGTCCAATTTAATTTTATCTAAGCATCCGCATTTGCGGAAACTCTTTACTTCTTATAAAAGATATTAGTCAATCTTTTTATAAAAGCTAAAATAACCATCTATCATCCCATCCCAAATTTCTAAGGTATCTGTCTTTATTTGCGTATAATTTGGTTCTGAGTTAAAATAATAATCCCAAGTTGCAACATTAGTATAAGATATTTTATCACGCCCGTCTTCTGCTTTTTCAACTTTAAATTTGGCTGTAACTTTTGTTGTGTCATTTCGACTAATGCTGAATTCGCTTAGATGGTCGTCAAAGCTTATTTTTATCGTCTCTCCTTCTTTGGGTGTGGATAGGGTTGGTCCAAATCCTCCTACAGTTTTTAACCACAGCCATTTTCCATTGTATTTGGTAATATTATACTCAATTGCATCATCATCGAAGCAACTAACTAATGAGAAACAAAAGAAAAGCAAAATATATAAGTAATTTTTTTTCATTTTTACTCCAATTTTCTTGACATATAACGGCGTGTTATCACGCCTTGCGTGACAGGTTGTTAATCTCCAACACTGCCGTATTAATTATTTATAGATTTCCATTCTCGTTTTACTTTAGTAAAACGAACCATTTAATTATTAAAAATCTCTACACCCAAAGTGTCAAACATTCGTCTGAGTCTCCATTTTTCTATCTCCTTTATTGGTTTTCTAATACTTCCATTTTGGAGATCTAAAAATAATTACTCCCTTTATTTTAAACATACGTACTTGCGATTAAGCTGCTGCCCAGAACAAGGAAGCCGAGTAAAACACAACTGATAAATATTTAGCCGAAGATGCGTAACTTTTTCAGTACGCACCGAAGGCAAGTTAATTAATTAGTCCGTCGTGGCGGAGAACACTTAGAACAAAATCTTAAACAAAAACTAAACGCCAAAAATTATAAATCCGCCGAACTAAAATAGCGGTCGGCGTTGAGGCGCTGATTAGCCCTTTAAACTAAAATATTTTGTAACCTATACTTGCCCCAAAAAATGTTTGGAATATTTCACTATAATTTGAATAGTATAAGCCAACAATATCGACAAATAAATTTGATGCTATATCTGACCTAACACCTAGTCCAAGTGAATGCACAAAATAGTTTTTGATTTCAGAATTAATTGTATATGTAATATTACCCTCTTGATTCATATCTGAGAATTGTGTTTTGACTGTTCCCAAATCTTCAACTGCTATCCCTAACCCAGATAAAATAAAAAACTTGAATCTGTTTTGAGGAAAAGGAAAATATTTAGCTTCAACCGAAGCACACCACAATTTTGAGTCTTCACCGCTAGCTGAAATAAAACTAATTTCTGGAATACTAATACCAGCATTAGCATAATTATTGAAATTATAATGAGAGTACTGAAATAATGCAGAAATTAAAAGTTTTTCTGACAGAGAATAATCGCAATTTACTCCTAATGTAATTCCATTATTCCAATAAGCATTATCACCATCAGAAGCTGTTCGATTATATAATGAAACTTCTTTTGGGTCAAAACCAGCAGAAACACTTACTGATAATTGAGCAAAAGAATTATTAAACAGGAAAACAATAAGAACTATTAAAATATTTTTCATATTGAACCTCATCATAATTATTGAGGGCTAACGGCGTGTTATGTTAAAACCCAACACTGTCGTATTAATCATTTAAAGATTTCCATTCTCGTTTTACTTTAGTAAAACGAACCATTTAATTATTAAAAACTTTAACTCCAAAGTGACGAAGTTACTCTCCTCTAAAATCGGGATATCCTTCCGCCCTTATTTACAAAAACATCCCGAAAACTTTCGGGATCGGCTATACTCTTACTCCTCAACTGGTGTGAGTTCATTAGCAGCTGCGGGTTAGCTTGCTCTTTTAAATATCCAGATGATTTTTTGATGGCTTTTCATAGTAATGTGTTAGGAAAAGAGAACAACCAGCGCCAGCATATTCATATTCAACTAATAGATATCCTTGTTTTTGTCCAGGTATAATCATCTCGTACAATGTTTTACCACGGCTTGCCATACCTTCAGAATCACGTCCTATAAGATTTAATATAAAATCATTTTCTTCAAGATACTCTATGATATTGTCATGATTTATTTCTTGAGACATAATTTCTTGAGACATAATTTCTGGATACAATTCATAAAATATTACGCCAACCCTAGCTCCGTAAAGAATAATATTCCAATTAACTGGGACGATATTTTTTTCTAATTTAAAATATGGCTTACCATTAATCTTTACAGTAATTGTCCCCTTTCGATAACTCCCCTTCTTATCATCATATACAACCCCAATTGTTTCCCAATTAATAGGAGAATCAGGTGTTGCACCTATGAACCAATCTTGAACATTTGCGGTAGTATCCTTATCCAAGGATAATAGTTTAAGGAGATTTATCAATTCCGTCGGAGCTGAAAGATTATGTTTTGATTTTATAATTTGTATTGAATCATTCAAACGAACAAAATCAATCCATTGATCTTTTGCATTACGAATATGATTTGCAGTTAGGTTAATGCTTAACTCTTTTCGCGTATGAGCTAAATCATGATGCTCCAAACAAAGAACTACTAAATTTTCCTCAGAGTTATCATGTGATTCATTCCATGGGATAATATGGTGTATGATAATTGGTCTATTACTTTCGCGACAAATACAACATATCATTTTAGAATCATAAATTAATTCACTTACTATTTTATCAGATATTGGTGGCCGACTTTCTTTTTGTATAATTTCAATCAAATCATGGTGAATACCTAAACCTAGCAAATCATTTTTAGATTTAGTTTTTAATTTTGATAATGAATATCCTTTTCCCAGTAGCGACGCTATTAGGTTTGTATCAAATCCTCTGGCTAATAATGCTTTTTCTGTTTTATTCATATTTGTTTAGCAAGCTAACGGTGTTGTTTTTAAGCCGCCGCCCATAACAGCAATACAGCTTTGAAAAGCCAACGCCAATAATTTATTTGTTACTTCATTTACTTAACTACATTCAAAGAGCAACTAACTTTTACAACCTAACATTATAACAGAACGAATGCCGAACAGTTTAAAGCGGGCGGCTTGAAGAACTGGTTATATTCTGTCAGCCCTAGGATCAACGTACATCATCTTTACATCAAAGATTTTATTTAGATAGAGTGAATGAATTTTAAGTTGACAGTCTACACCATTTCCAAGTCTATGAAATTCTTTTCCAAGATTATTTGGGAAACCAGTTTCAAAGCTAAATCTAGTTGAAGCCCAGCTAGCTGGGAAAATCTCGAATACATCAGGGAAATAATGAATATAGGTGCCATCAGGCTGTTTAATAGTTTGTATGCTTTCCTTACTCTTAGCAATATTTTTAGTAATTAATGAGAGTTCAAAAGTTTTCCTTGCCGTCATTTTAGAAGTTTGATTAAAAATATCTATTTGCAAATAGACATCTTTTCCATTCAAAGAATCTTTTACATGAAGAGTTGAACCATTTTCTATTTTTTCACCATTTGAAAATAATTGAAGCTCTGTTTCTGGTTCATACACTGAATTACTATCTCTTTCAAGATAACTTTTTATTCTTTTGGATAATTCATCGCGAAGCTCAACTATTTTTCCTTTGTAGACAATGTGAGGATAGTGTTTAAGATCAAAAGGAATATCATCAGAGTTTTGTGTCATTAAAATGCATTTTTTTCCTAAAGCGTGAGCATAGCCAGTTTCATAGAAAACATTTGGATTTCTATCTGTCATATCAGAAATTATTATATCTGCCTTATAAATTTGATTATAAATTCTATCGAGAATTGATCCATCAAATATTTGTTCGTCAACTCTTTCACAATAAGATCCAGATTTTTCACATGCTTCTTTAATACCAATTTTATAAATATCATTGAACTTATCGTCAAATGGCATTAAGACAAATGCGAATGGTTTTGGTTTTATTATTTCCATACTTACCCTAAGAATATAACGGTGTCGTGCCTAACCCGCCGCCCATAACAGGGAAGCCAAGCAAAACACAAACGCCAATGATTATTTAATTGTTTCTTTAATTAAAACCCTTAGAACAAAACCGCCGAACTAAAATGCAAAACCCAAGAACACCAAATACACCAAACCGCACAAGCGGTCGGCGTTGAGGCGCGGGTTATATGGCATTATAAATAAACAAAGCCTACCGATTTACTAATATATCCTCTTTAATTTCAGAATCATTCCATATATCATCTGAATAGAATGAATACATAAACAATCCGATGAATTGAGGTAAAAATAAATATGAATATAAAACTAAAAGAATAGTTCCCCCAACCAATCCTAAATCATTAAAATCATCGAATATTGAAGTTTCGTTTCCATACGGTATGATTAAGAAAAGAACATTTATAAAAAATACAATAATCCAAATAAATCTGTTCAATATTACTTTTTTATATGCAAAACCAAAAAGAGCAATGGATGTTAAAATAGTAAAGGGAATAGCTAAGTAGTCATAGAATTCATAATTAATAAATGTAAAGCCTAAAGTAACAG
>JBAYFO010000042.1:0-32033 GCA_041667115.1 Ignavibacteriaceae bacterium
AATGTTTCCGCAAGAAGAATATTATCAAGTGATGCACATAAAAATGTTTCCTAAAAAAATTGTTCACGCAGAAAATCTTGGCGGGGACATTAACAAGCTAAGCAATAAACGAGCGTGGATCGGCTGTTTTCCGCTTCGCGGAATTGAACTTGAATCGGCAATGTGCCGGATCGTTGCGTTTTTACCAAAAGATGAAAAATAATTTTCAACAGCGGAGTCTATCGTGGCAATTGAAAATCAATTTGATTATGTAAGAGCAAAAAATCTTGACGAAATATTCGGTGTTTTCCCACATTACAAAAACCCGGTTATTCTTGCCGGAGGCACTGACTTAGTTGAGTTTCTTAAAACCGGTGTTGTGCAACCTGATGTTGTTATTGATATTAAAGGGCTTGACCTTTTAAAAGATATCCGGCTCGGCAATAATATTTTGTGGATTGGCGCCGGTGTAACTTTTAACGAGCTCATCGAATCGGAAATTATCAACGAACATTTTCCAGTCATTGCAGAGATGAGCAAAACGGTTGCTTCGGTTGGAATAAGAAACCGCGCAACATTAGTAGGAAACATTTGTTCGGCAGTTCCATGCATGGATAGCGGACCTCTCCTGTCGGTATACAAAGCGAACGTTATTACTGCGGGGCAAATCGGTGAAAGAAAAATTCCGATTGAACAATGGTTTATAGCGCCGCGCAAAACAGCGCTATTTAAAAATGAAATCGTTAAAGGAATTTCCATTCAACTGCCGGATAAAAAACATGCCGGATGTTTTGTAAAACTTGGCAGATACAACGGTGAAGACCTCGCACAGGTTAATCTCGCAATTTTAGCTTTCGAAGACTATTCGTTCCGCATTTCATTCGGTGCTGTTGCCCCAATTCCAGTTAGAGCTATGCGGGTTGAAAGATTATTGAATCGGCAAAAACTTCTTCCTGATTTATTAGAAAAAGCAAAGCAAATACTTGAGGAAGAGATTGCACCGATAACTGATGTTCGTGCGACAAAAGAATATAGAATGCACATGGCAAAAGTAATGCTCGATCGCGGATTATATACGGCAGTCGATAGACTGAATGGTGAAGGACCTGCGTACGGCAAAAGGATAATTTAATTTTTCTGAATTTCCTGTAGGAGAAATGTTCATGAAAAAAGAAATAAGTTTTTTATTAAACGGTGAAAAAAGACAAATTGAAGTCGGTTCCACGGAAATTCTTCTTGAAGTGTTGAGAGATAGACTTGGCCTTAACAGCCCCAAATGCGGCTGCGATAGAGGTGACTGCGGAACTTGCACCGTCATGATCAACGGAAGAACCGTACGCAGTTGCCTTGTGCTTGCAATTGAAGTTGACGAACAGGAAGTCTTAACGCTCGAAGGAACAATGCAGGGAGAACTAACTCCGCTGCAAGAATCATTTCTTAAACACAATTCTTTTCAATGTGGATTTTGCGCTCCCGGTGTAATCCTTTCAACCACAGAACTCCTTGCAAAAAATCCTCATCCGGAAAAAGAAGAAATACAAGAAGCGCTTGCGGGAAACCTTTGCCGCTGCACCGGGTATTCTCCAATCATTGATGCGGTTATTGATTTAGTAAAATAAGTCTAAGGAAAATTTATGGACGAGTACAAATTTATTGGCAAATCTTCTGTTAGAGTTGATGGAAAAGTAAAGGTTTCCGGAGCCGCTCAATTTATTGACGATCTGGATTTTGGACCGAATTTACTTTTTGCGGAAATTGTCGAAAGCAAGTTTGCGCATGCAATTATCAACTCGATCGATACTTCCGAAGCAGAAAAAATTCCCGGAGTTGTAAAAATTGTTACCGGAAAAGATTTTCCTTTCCGCTTTGGTCTCTACATGCACGACCGTTATATTTTTGCGCAAGACCGCGTAAGGTTTGTTGGTGAGCAAGTTGCCGCCGTAATTGCAAGGGATGCCGTAACCGCTAAAGCCGCGGCAAAATTGGTTAAAGTCGATTACACCGAATTAACTCCGGTTCTATCAGTTCAGCAAGCGCTAGGTGATTCACCGTTTCTCATTCATCCTGATTTAAAGGATTATCATCACGTTCCCTGGTTTTTTCCACAAACCAATTCCAATGTTGCACATCTTCGCAAAGTAAGAAACGGAAATGTTGAAAATGCATTTGCCGATTCCGATGTGGTACTTGACGATGTTTATACCGTTCCGCGGTATGCGCACTGCGCGCTTGAAGTTCACGGCGCGGTTGGTTTACTTGATCATTCTGGCAGATTAACTGTTTGGACGGCTTCACAATCTCCACACACGCAGCGGCATTTATTTGCAGAAGCGTTGGCTCCGTTGGGATTTCAACATAAAGATGTCCGCGTCATTACGCCGTTTGTTGGCGGTGGTTTTGGGGGCAAAGCAGGAGTATCGATGGAAATTCTCGGCGCTGCCCTTGCAACAAAAGTAAAAGGAAATCCTGTTAAAATTCTTTGGTCGCGTGCACAGGAATTTTACAACACGTATCAACGGCAAGGCGTTGTTGCGCGGTTAAAAGTCGGTGTAAAAAATGACGGAACGATTACCGCGCTTGAACACACGCTTTACTGGGATGCCGGCGCCTATGTTGAATACGGTGCGAACGTTGTGAACGCGGCGGGACTTTCTGCGACCGGTCCGTACAGAATTCCAAATATTAAAATTGATTCGTATTGTGTTTATACAAATTTGCCGCCGGGCGGACCATATCGCGGTTTTGGCTATTCGGAATTTTTATTCGGACTCGAATCTCACATAAACGAACTTGCGAAAAAAATAAAAATGGATCCGGTTGAGTTTAGAAAAAAGAATGCGATCCGCGAAGGTGATCGGCTTACATACGGCTCTGCAATGAATCCCAATGGATTAATGGAAGCTATTGATAAGGTTGCCAAAGAGATTGAATGGGAAAAGAAAGAAACTTCTTCCGATCCGAATAAAGTTATTGGAAAAGGTTTTTCATTATTTTGGAAAGCTCCAGCGATGCCGCCGAACGCTTCATCATCGGCGTTTCTAAAATTTAATGAAGATGCAAGTTTAAATATTCTTGTTTCGGGAATGGAAATCGGGCAGGGCTATTTAACGGTGCTTGCACAAATCGCGGCGGAAGTTCTTTCTATTCCGGTAGAAAAAATCAGAGTGGAAACTCCCGACACAGACCGCAATCCATACGAATGGCAAACGGTTGCATCGCATGTTACGTGGGGCTGCGGTAACGCCGTTAAACAAGCCGCAGAAGATGCGCGTGAACAGATTTTTGATTTACTTGAAAGGGCACTTGAGAAAAAGAGAGGCGAACTTTATTTGGAAGATGAATGTGTCAAATCAAAAGTTGAAAAAGATTTTTCTTTGCCGTTAAAGGATTTTATTATTTCGGGCATTCAAAAAGAAGACGGAACATTTAGAGGCGGACCAATTATCGGGCGCGGAATGTTCATGCCGGAATTTGCTTCGGCGTTAAGCGATCCCGAAACAAGCCAGGGCGGACATCCGAATGTGCATTACACGGTTGGCGCTGCGGCGGTAAAAATTGAAATTGATAAGCAAACCGGGAAAGTAAAAATTCCCAAAGTTGTTCTGGCGGTTGATTGCGGCAAAGCGTTAAATCCCGATTTAGTGAACGGACAAATTACCGGCGGAATTCTGCAAGGCATTGCAACGGTTTTGTATGAAGATATGCGTTTTGATGATAAAGGAAAACTGATCAATGCGAACTTTTCCGATTATAAAATTCCAACGGCGATGGATATTCCCGATGAAGTTGTTCCGATAATTATTGAAACAGCGCAGCCGGATGGACCATATGGCGCGCGTGGAATGGGCGAACACACGATGATTCCCGCCGCACCGATAATTGCAAACGCTGTTGAAGATGCGCTTGGAATAAGGATTAAGTCAATGCCGATTACTGCGGAAAAAATTGCGCTGGCAGTGAAGAATAGAGAGAAGGAATAAGTCGTAAGTTATAAGTTTGAGAATCATTAATGTCTATTATCAAATTGACGATAACTCAAAAATTTATCGCAATACATTCTTTATCTTCAACTCGCTCTCGTTGATAACTTTTTCCAGTCTTGATAGTTGTGTCGTTTCTTGTTTGGCGCTTAAAATCCAGAAGTAAATAGTTCTTTTATATGAAGACGGTTGTTTTGAGAAAAATCCCCACGCTGGTTTATTCGCTTTAAATTTCTGTTCAAATTCTGTTGGCAGTTTTTCCGGTTTATTCTCATAACTGTAGAGTTTAGTTTTATCAACTTTTCTATTTTTATATAGCTCCAGGCCTTCTGGTTGCATTAATCCCAATTTAATCAGTTCTTCAGCTTTCTTTATGTTCACAGCGCTCCAAATACTTTTTGGATTCCTTGGAGTAAAACGGATACAGTAACTTTCGCCGTCAATAGATTTTCGAACGCTATCAATCCATCCAAAACAAATCGCTTCATCAACAGATTGTGACCAGGTGAAGCTTGGTTTGCCGCTATCTACTTTGTAAAAACCGACCAATAATTCAGTTTCTTTCTTGTGGTTCTTCACGAACCACTCTCTAAAGTCGGACTGCTTTGCAAAAAATATTGGCTTCATTAAAACGGCCAATAGTTACTCAAGTACATATAAGTTCTCATCTTCAAAATGCAAATTAATTTGATGACCAAAATTACATAAATGAAACGAATGGATGAATATTCCCTTGAACCAGATGGTAGAGGTTTTGAACCTGTAGCATTTTTGAAAAAGTTAAAAATTTACGGTCATAACTTATTTTTATAAAAATTAAAATTTTGTTTGACTTTAATTTCTTAACTAATTACTTTTGTCATGAATTAAAGTATCATTCATTCAACTAACGTTTTTTTAGGGCTAGATTAAACTGTAAATGAGATGAATATAGTTATTAAAAATTCCACTCTTTCTGAAATGCCCCATCTCTGTAAGCTCGCTGAAATTGATGGGCGTAATCCGGGATTAAATGATTCCGATCTCTTTTTCCAATTTGATCCTGAAGGATTTTTTATTGCCGTTAATCAACAAGAAATTGTCGGTTCGGTCTCCGCTGTAAATTATGGAAACGATTTCGGATTCATCGGCTTGCACTTTGTCCTTCCGCAAGTTCAAAACACAATTGTTGGTGATAAACTTTTAGAAGTAGCGCTGAATAAAGTAGGGGAGAGAAACGTTGGGATCAATTGCTCCGCAACGCAAGTTGAATATTATTCCAATCACGGTTTTACCCCCTGTCACGAAATTTTTACGTATGAAGGAATCGCAGATGGTTTAACACCAGCAATGGATGATATTGTTAGTCCATTCAAGTATTCTTTCGACCAACTGGATGGTTTTGATAAACAGTTTTTCCCGTATGATAGAAAAAAATTATTAATGCTTTGGTGCAACCAGCGGCAGAGTTTATTATTGGGCAAGTATAAGGATAATAACTATTGCGCTTACGGACTCTTTACTCCTTCAGTATCCGGTTTTAAAATTTCCTCTCTTGTAGCTGATACCCCCGAAAACGCAGAACATATACTCTCTTCACTACTTGGACATTTAGAAAAAGGTTCTCACTACTTTATTGATCTCCCGAAAGATAATCCGGGTGCAATCAACTTAGCGGAAAAAATGAAAATGAAAAAGATAAAAGAAACAATACGAATGTATTCTCGATCTGATCCGAATCTTCCTTTACAAAATATATACAGCTTTACCAACAACGAACTGGGTTAACTTAAAAAATATGTAAACCGAGTAAATAACTAATTATTAAATATTTCAAAGGAGTTTTTATGGCAGCATCAGAACCTTTAATGGCATCTGTAGATTTATGGCCTCTTGATTGGGCTCCCCAAGGGTGGGTTATCTGCGGTGGACAAATGCTAGCGGTGAATCAATATACCGCTCTTTATTCTTTACTTGGCACACGTTACGGCGGTAACGGTCAAACAACATTTGGAGTGCCGGATATGCGGGGCAGAGTACCTGTCGGTGTTGGACAGGGAGTATATCAAGGAGCATCTAATTATGTGCTTGCTCAAACCGGTGGCTTGGAACAGATTACTTTAACAGCTGCCCAGGGACCTCTTGCAACGCATACACACACAACAGCAGTTACAGATCCTGTTTTTACCGCAACAGCAACCAGTAGCGATAAACCGGGGGCACACGATGGCGCAAGAGGCGTTGTAACCTCTAATACTCCAGTTAATAATTTCCCGGTAGCCTTAGCGGCTGGAGTAAACAATTATGCGACGACATCAAATGCTAATATGGGAGCTTCCACTATTTCAGTTACAGTTACTCTTTCAAAAACAAGCCCGGGTTCCGTTGTAGTTAATCCGAGTGGAGCTGCTGCCGCACAGGCACATGAAAACAGAATGCCTTTTATGGTGCTTAATTATATTTTGGCTGTAGAAGGAATTTATCCAATGAGGCCGTAGTTGGTTCTCAAGTTTGAAGGCGCATCTTAAAGGTGCGCCTGTTAATACTTTGTCAAAGAAATACTAATTAGAGGTTTTTATGATATACAAATTCAGATATGTTTTAGCAGTATGTCTTTTATTATCTTATTTTAGTTTTACACAAACCTATAAAGCTGTAGCTGCAACAGGTGGCGGAACAGCTACACTTAATGATGTTATAGGTGTTTATGTACAATATGGGACGTATAATACTTATCCATCTTATGTAAAGGTAAATGGAAGTGGGCCAAATAATAATCCAAGCTATGTTTTTGTAGATCAAATCTATAATTGCTGGTCTTTTTATAGTTCAATACAAGACGTTTATTATTGGTATTATTGGAATTCTGGAACCCCAAGTACTTTCCCATTAGGGAGCAGTAATCTTAGTTGGACTGATGCTGGTGGTACTTATGCTTCAATGCCCCCGACTACCTCACAAAACGCAACTGCCAACATGGCCTTTACAAACGGTTCCAGTTATACACCACCCACTGCTACTCCCGGCACAAACAATAACCCCGTTGGAAGATTTCAATTGACGGGTTCATCATATGGCGGTGTATTACAAGCGTTAACAGTTTCTTTTTCAGGCACAAGAAGTGGAGTGTCAAATGTTAAATTATGGAGTTCTACTGATAATTCGTTTAACTCGGGTACTGATGTACAGTTGAATTCTAAATCTGATGGTTCTTCTATAACATTTAACAGTTTTAACAGTCTTGTTGACAACAGTTCCGGTACCTACTACTTTCTCACTGTGGATTTAGCGAGTGGAGCAACTGGTAGTGTTACCGCGACAATACCGAGCCAGGCTTCATTCACATTTGCAGGTGCAAATCAACCAGGAAGTTTTACAACCGCTGTTTTGACTTCCGCAACTGCACCACTGCCTGTTGAACTCAGTTCTTTCTCTGCTCAGCAAACTGGAAACATGGTAACTCTTAACTGGTCAACAGCCACTGAAGTGAGGAATTACGGTTTTGAGGTTGAAAAGTCAAAGGGCAAAAGTCAAAACTCAAATGTTGATGTCAGTTGGGAAAAGATCGGCTTTGTTCAAGGGAATGGGAACAGCAACTCTCCCAAGTCATATTCGTTTGTTGATAAAGCGGTCCCTATAGGAAAATATTCCTACCGCTTAAAGCAAATTGATTTTGACGGACAGTACGAGTACTCACCGGTTGTTGATGTTCAAGTTGATGCGCCTTTAACATTTGCGTTAAAGCAGAATTACCCGAACCCGTTTAATCCGAAGACAATTATCGGCTATCAACTTCCTAACGCAAATCATGTAATCTTAAAGGTATATGATATTCTTGGGAGCGAGGTAGCGGTGTTGGTTAATGGATTGCAGACGGCTGGTGATTATGAAATCCCGTTTGACGGAGAAAAATTAAACAGTGGAATTTATTTCTACAAACTTCAAACAAGCGATGGTTTTACCGCAATAAAAAAGCTGATGCTTGTTAAATAAAACAAACACATTCCTTCGGGATCTTAAATGTTGTAAAGTTTAACGGTCCCGAAGGGTTTAATTTTTTTTACTTTAGATGATTATTTCATCACCATCAACTTCTTAACCGCGCTAAAATTTCCCGCGTTCAAAGAATAGAAATAAACACCGGATGCAAACCCAGTCGCATTCCATTCAACTGTATAATAACCGGGGGATTTTACTCCATTTACCAGCGTAGCAACTTCATTTCCAAGAACATCATACACTTTCAATGATACATTACCGCCGACTGCCAACTGCCAACTGATTCTTGTGCTTGGATTGAACGGATTTGGATAGTTTTGTGATAATGAAAAATTTTTGGGAAGTGAATTACTCTTCTCTGATGCCGAAACCGGAGCATTAAAAAAAGTAAGCAGTTTATTCATCAACTCATTTCTTACCGCTTCCGGATAAACTGTTTCAAATGGAAATCCCATAATTGCCATTTTTCCCGGCTTAACGCTTTGCGGGAAATTGCCACTGAAAAGCACTCCGGCATAACCCGAAGCAGTATCGAGATCAGAATATTTTAGAAAACCCGTTCCACCATTGGTTGATTTAATTACATCGGGCCATTTCACATCGATTGTTCCGTGTGTTCCGTTATCAAAAAAAAAAGAAGGCATCCCGGTACAAATTGAATTGTTGAACGGCTCGGTTTTGTAATAGGCTGCCGAGATTCCAAACGGAGCGTCGTTCATATATTTCATCTTCAAATAATTCCAAGCAAAATCTTTATCCGCCGCCGAGCCTTTATTATCAAGATCCCATGCAATTTCGCTACCTGAAACAAAAAGACTTCCACCGTTATTTAAAAATGATTTTATTATCGGCTGTTCGGTGGAACTAAAAGTTTCATCCGCTGTGCTTTCATCACCTAAAATGTAATCCGCAATTTGGTAATCACTCAATTTGAATGTACCGTCGAGAACAGCATCGTTTGTAGCTGATCCAAATGATCCGTTATTTGCTTTTACCGCTTGTGCATGCTGACGGATAAAATCATAACTGTTTCCAGTTGAACTCCGGTCGAATCCGTTCACGATCAAGATTGAAGGATTTGTATTTGCAGAGGGAACTCCGGCAAGCACTTCCGATTGAGGCGACTTCCCGGAAAGATTAACAGCTTCCAATTTTAAAAAATAGATCGAGTCCGCTTGGAGTCCCTCAAGAATCATATTGCCTGGAGAAAGCGTAACCGGTGCTTGAAAATTATTCCCGTCTTTGCTCTGATACACATTATAATTATCAACTGCCGTTACATTTCCTATAACGATTTTTAGTTTATCAATTCCACCCGGTTTTATTCCAAATGATTTTGGTTTGCCCGGTAGACTTGTATTTGCGATGTAAGTCGGTTGAGCCATCGCGCCGGTTTCGTTACTTAATATTTTATAAAGAACCGGGTCGGCTAAAATTGTTTTTATGTTTGTGATAACTCCGTCAACAAGCATTTCAGCATTAAGCAAGCGGATGCCGTGGCTGTAATCAACATAGCTGTTGATGTGAACATTTGTTAAAGGTTGAATAGGTGTTCCGTTTAGTTGATGCCAGCCATAAATAACAACGTGATTCGGTCTTGTGGGATCAACAATTTTATTACTAAGCACGACATCTTTTTTTGTTCCGCCGATAAGTTGTCCGAGCACTCCGCCAGCTGCAATGCGTTGATTTTCAATTGCCGCATTATGTTCAACAAATTTTGGTACGAGTGTGCTTTGATCTCCCACAGGAGCATACGTTACCGGTTCTAATTTTATTGCTGCGTGAGTATAAATATCATCAACAAGTTTAGGAGTTGGCATTACAGCACCAAAAAGGTCTGCAAGTTTTTGCGCGGTTATTGGTCCCATCGGAATTCTACAAAAATCTTCATTCGATCCAATCGCAAGATAATCGGGCATCACTTCGTAAGAGCATGCATGACTTGTTCCATTCCCATCAACAAAATTTCCCGATATTTTTGTAAGTGTTCTCATAAAGTCGGGAATATTCCCAACCGAAAGCTGATTATAAATTTCAATCTCTCTTTGTTCAAACGTCATGTTCAACACTTGCTGCATAAATTGTGAACCGGAAATCGCATTTGCCGGTCTTGGGGGAATTGTTAAAATTTTTGGAAGGAGAGTTCCATCCTGTACGTATTGTGTATATGCCCGCGCGCCGTAATATTTGTATCCAACTCCTTCATTTGCTGTGCCGGAAACCATTCCTTGAATAAATCCGTTCAGTTCAACTTGAACCGTGTGCAAGATCAGTTGTTGAGGATTATGTTTTAGAATGAATTTTATTCTTCCGTTCAACGCAGTGTATTTTATAAAATCACTATTCTCTTCATCAGTAAATTGAAAATGATTAGCGAGATACGTTTTCATCATTTTACTTCTATACCAGGTTCCGCCTGTTGCACTAACAACCGGCAGACCGTTGTACAAAGTGCTGCTGTCGTTGTAAGCAATTACGCTTAAAAAATGATTTGGCGATGCGTTAATCCAGTTTAATAATTTCAATCCGTATGCATCGTCATAATTATAATCGCTATCGAGAAATGAGATGCGTTCAACGCTGTTTGGAATTTCTGTTGCGTTATTCATAAATCCGAAAGTAAAACTTCCACCGCCGCTGTGTCCGGTTAATACAAGAAATGGATTGTATGCTGAAAAAATATTTTTCAAATAGGTTACAAGATTGTTGATCAGCTCCGGATTGTTCGGATACTTTGCTCTCCATACAGGCCAACTTTTTTGTGCGGTTTCTAAATAGACCGTTACTACATTAGTTTCATTAGATTGGTTGCGAAGGAAGCGGGTTTGCGCGCCGATGTGTTGAATATCGTAATGCCAGTCGTCTCCCGTATTTAATTTTTTCCCGATAGTTTGTTCAATCGTATTTCCGTTGGGAAGAGCGAATAAAGCAATCTCAGTTCTTTTATTCGGATCGAAAGATTCCACAGAGGGTGCGTTAATAAAAATTCTTATTTCAGGATCATAATTGAACATGCAAATCTGTTCATTAAAATAAGGACTTGTAACAAAGCCGGGAAGATGTACTCCCGTCGAAATAGATTTTTCTTCATGCTCTGCATTATTGTTTTTAGCAGTGGTTGCAAACAAGTTGTGAGAAGTAAAGCTGAACAGAAATATGAATAAAAACATCTTCGGTATGGTTGTTCCTAATTATGATAGTTACTTTTGGAAGTAAAAGTACAAAAATTATTCTAATAACAATAAAACGGAAAAACTCTTTTACTGCAGATGGTAATTGTGTCACGAATAAAGCTTCCAGTAAGAATGTTCTTTGTTATTCTCCTAAAAAGTATTGATTTTTAGACAACAATTTTTTCAGCATAACCAATAAGGAAATTTTGCATGCTCGTTCGCCTATTATTTGTTTCGCTTTATTTACTCTTTCCTCTCCAGCTTTTTTCGCAAGGGGAAGTGTACCTTGTGTTAGGGTCTGATACCGGAATTTGGGAAGGACTTGATGTTGCACGGTACAATCATACCTATAAGCTAGGTCTCTATACCGATCCGGCAAGAAACGCATACAAAGTAATGGATCCGGTATTTCGAGATCAAATGAAAGATTCATACGGTACTCCGCTAAAAATGACATGGTGGATGATGTCGGGAAATACTTTTCGTTATGCGATAAATAAAAATGTGCCTCATGCAAATTCGTTACCACTCTATCTGATGAAAAAATATCACGGCGCAAATGTTCAGCTGATCGGTGATGAACTCTCGCTTCATTATCATACGTGGGTGTGGACGGATTATGATAACGATGGAAAATATTTTTGGAACCAGGCGCTTACCTATGAAGAATTTGCGGAAGACTTCACTTATACACTAGCTGAAAATCTTCTTGAAGAAAATATGTTCCCGGTTTCTTACCGCAGCGGTTGGCATTACATGGATAACGCCTGGCAGAATTATTTAGAAAATGTCCTTCCTTTTTCGATGCATAACGATTATCCGGCAAAACGGACAGCTACAATTGAACCGCTTGACAACACCTTTGATTGGTCGCTTGCTTCTCCAGAATTTGTTCCGTTTCATCCGGCAAAAGATAATTACCAAACTCCTGGAAATCTAAAAGGTTATGATGTCCGTTCCGAGTATATGGCAAGTTTCAACCAAACGTTAATGAATCATGTTTTTGATCAAGCTCAAAATGGAATTGACCAGGTGGTGTGCATCTGGGCGCATCTTCCGGAAGAGGATTTTCTTACGAATATCAAACGGGTCGATTCTCTTGCGCAGCAAGCAGCTATAGCGTATCCCTTAATTAAATTTCGATATTGTACCGGGGTTGAAGCCTATCAACGCTGGTTAAAAACAACCGATCATACTCCGCCTGTAATAACTTTAAATGAAGAAACTTCGGCAGAAGATACGCACTACATTATTCAAGTAGATGAACCCATCTTTCAGACAGTTCCATTTTTTGCGGTTAAAGATTTGTACGAAAATTATTTTGCTCTTCAAATGGAGAAGATCGGAAATAATTTGTGGAGATCGGTTACACCGGTGAACAGAAAGATGATCGTAAAAGTTGGCGTTGCGGTAACGGATACTTCCGGAAATTTGACGACAAAAATTGTAAAATATTTGCCCGACGATATTTTTATTGATAACACTGATCCCGGTTATCAAGAGGGCTATGGAAATTGGACAACCTCTTCAACTAGCGCGTGGGGAGATGATTGCAGATCGGCCTCGCTTAATCCGGCTGATTCTGCATTGGTAAAATATGCTGAAGTAATTCCGCAAACCGGCAGATACAATGTTTTTCTTCAATCGCCTTCAATTAGTACTCCGCAGCCGGTAATGACCATAACAGCAAAAGAAAACGGAACGATTCTTTTTGAAAAAGAAGTAATCAATCCGTTAGTCAAAAATGATTGGAACTTCATCGGAACTATTTCGCCTACTGCCGGAAGTAATTTATCAGTTGAAATTAAATTAAAGGGAAGCGGCGTTTCTGTTACTAATTTTTCCGCGGATGTCTTAAAAATAACTTCGATGGTCAGAGAAAAGGAAATTTCCGTGCAGCCGGAAATAATAGAGTTTGGTTCTTTTTCTTCGGATGATTCCGCCTCGGCTGTGTTGACCATTGAAAATAAAGGAATAAACGAGTTAACGGTTTCAGAAATTTCTTCGATTACTCCAAATGTTATTTTTGATGAAGCCCTTCCTATAAAAATTGCCGGGATGGGAAGTAAGACCATTCCGCTAAGATTTTTTGCGACCGGGTTGGGAGCAAAAACAGACACGCTTGTTATTGCAAGTGATGACCCGATGAGACCCGTGTTAAAGATTCCCTGCAACGCAAATTTAGAACTTCCATTTTCTATAGTTGATAACGAAACGGCGGGTAGTTATTTTGAATCGGGCACCTGGTCTACGAGTGTTGCCCAGGCATACGGAGCTTCAAGCAGATATAGCGGGCTGAATAAAACTCCTAAGAATTCCGCTACCTTTAAAACCGTTTTAAAGCATACCGGACTTTATGATGTTTTTGAAATCGTACCGGTAACGGTTAACGCCAGTAATAAAGCGCTCTATATTTTAAGCATAAATGGAATTCCAAAAGATTCCTTATACGTTGATCAAAATCTTGGAAGCGGCAGCTGGGTGAAAGTCTTTTCTGCGGAATTACCCAAGGATGCTCCCATTGAATTGAAAGTGATTGATACTGGTTTGAATACTGTTGTAAACGCAGTGCTTCGTGCTGATGCTGCAAAATTTTCTCTTGTCTCAGAGACAACAAATATAAGCGAACAAATTTCATCGCTTCTTCCTCACGAAACTAAATTGGAACAGAATTATCCCAATCCGTTTAATCCGACAACCACTATTCAGTACGCAGTCGCCGGTCGTCAGAATGTGAGTCTAAAAGTTTTTGATGTGTTGGGAAATGAAATTGCAACGCTTGTAAACGAAGTTCAAAATCCAGGAACATACACTGCACATTTTAATGCTAATCAATTAGCAAGCGGAGTGTCCGCCAAAGGGGGACACTCCTCCGGCATATATTTCTACACATTAACTGCTGGTAAGTTTATGGAGACAAAAAAGTTTATTTTGTTAAAGTGAGTTAGTGTTCGGGCAGACATAATTCTTAAAAGATTAATTTATTGGAAAGGAAATAATAAATGTCGTTCCTTCGTTTAATTTACTTTCAACTGAAATGGTACCGCCGTGTTTATCAACAAACTCTTTACAGAGCAGCAGCCCAATACCTGTTCCTTTCTCACCCTTTGTTCCGGCAGTAGAAGAGGTCTTATCAATTCTAAAAAGATTTTGTTGTACTTTCTCGGGCATCCCGATTCCGTTATCAGAAATTTCGACATGTATTTTATTATCTACTTGAGCGGCAGTTATTTTAACGATGCCTTCTTTTTCATTTGAAAACTTAATGCTGTTGGAAACCAGATTTCGCAGAACGGTTTTGAGCATTTCGGCATCAGCAGCTATATGCATTGATTCTGGAATCGTTGCGAGGAGTTGAATATTTTTGTTCTGCGCTGTTGGTCCAAGTAATTCAATGGTTTCATTAACAAGAGCTTTTAATTGATAATCTTTCGGATTGAATTCCATCCTCCCGGTATTAGTTCTAGCCCAGAGGAGAAGATTTTCCAGCAGTTGGTAGCTTTGTTTGGAAGCGCTTGCAATGTGTTCAATGAATTGATGTTTTTCATTCTCAGACAGTGATTGATAATCTTCTAATAAGGCATCCGTAAGTCCAAAAACAGTATTGAACGGAGCGCGTAAATCATGGGCAATAATTCTGAAAAACGTATCCTTCATTGCGTGTAATTCTTTTAACTCGGTGTTTATGGTCTTTAATTTTTTGTTTTTTATTACGAAAACAAAAGCAAGAACAAAAATTAAAAGAGTAATGATTACCAAAAAATACATTTGTTTTTTTTGTCCCTCAACATCCTGTAACAAAATCCGGTTTTCACGTTCGGTTTTTTCAAATTGATAGAGCGTTTCGATGCTAGCCAGCTTAGAAAAATTTTCCGCTTCGTTAATAGAATCCTTCAGTGCATGATGTTGTTTTAGATACACGAGTGCGGAATCAAAACGGTTGGTCAGTTCATAAAATTCAGCAGTAAAGCGCAACGATTCGCTGATCAATTTTGGCGAGTTGATCTTTCGTGATAAGTCAAGCGCGTCTTTGATAAAGGAATATCCGATAGCCGGGTTATTTATTTTTGTATATGCTAAACCAAGATTTTGACCGGCAATAATAATTTCTTCTTTATAATCCAATTCCCGGAAGTTTTTTAAAGCTTTTGTGAAATAGTCTATCGCTTTTGTACTATTGTTTTTGACGGAGTAAATTCGCCCAATCCCGACCCAGCAATCACCAAGTCCCCGCACATCATTATTCACGCGGCAAATCTTTTCTAAATTAAGATAAGATTGAAGAGCTTCATCATAATTTCCCATCAAGAAATAGGCTTCAGCAATATTGTTCAATGTTCGTGCCCTCTCGTTTTCATTATGCTGTAATTCGCGAATATTCAGCGCAGTACGATAATAAGTAAGGGCTTTTTCATAATTTTTTTGGATGATAAAAATTGTTCCCATAGTCAAATTAGTAAAAGCCATACCGTCTAAATGATTGATCGCTTCGAAGACCCGGAGGGCGTGGATAACATTTTCCGTTGCGAGATTCAGATTGTACCGTTTCAGGTAAATCACTCCTATATCGGTGTAACTATAACCTAATTGGACGGAGTCTTTTGTGTCTTCTGCAATTTTTAAAGCGCGAAGATGATGCAAGAGCGCTTGATTATAATCTCCTAAATGTTTTTGAACAATCCCGATAAGATTTTCCGACTCTGATTCAAAGTGACTGTTGGAAATTTTTTTTGCCAGATCACGTGTATAAATTGCTAACTTAAGCGCAAGGGCAGGATCGTTTCCCCGAATGTTAAGGCAATATTCATTAATGACTTTGATTCTCTCGGTATCATTTAAATCTTTTGTATGCTTTAAAAGACTATCGAGTTGTGGTTGTCCGAAAACCGAAAGAGCAAAGAATAAAAAGAAAAGAATCTTTTTCATGGTAGTAGTTATTTCCTAACGCAAACAGGCGTTGGCTAAAATTAAAATTATCGAATTATCCACAAAGTTTTTTGCGGGTGGGAAAGATATTGGCATCCGTTTTCCGTAACAACAATTTCTTCTTCCATCGTTACGATGCCGTGTCCCTCAACCATTAATCGGGGTTCAATTGTGTAAACTTGATCTTTTTCAATAGGAATGAATGGAAGATTCCCATAGCGCTCCCAGCGTGGAAAGAAGCCGCTTCCGCCGTCGTGTGCGTCTCTGCCAACTTGATGGCCCAGCCCGTGTAGATATTCTTTAAAACCGTTCTGCGTAATAAAATTTCTCGCTGCGTCATCAATTTCACAGCCTTGCATCCCGGGCTTTACGATGACCGCCGCTTGATTAATTGATTCACATAAAACATCAAAGCCGCGTTGAACTTCAACCGGAGCCGAAGTTTCATTTTCTTTTGCAAAATACCAGGTCCTTTGCATATCGGAACAGAATCCGTTTATCTTTACACCGAAATCGATGTTTAAAATATGTCCCCGTTCAATCAATCTATCCGTTGGACCAGAATGAGCGCCGGCAGTATCGGGTCCGGTAAAAACAGCAGGACAGTGGTCTTCGTCCCAGGCTAAACCAAATCCCCGTTCTGTAACTTTTGATTTAATGAAATCTGCAACATCTTTTTCAGATTTTCCCGGTTGCATAAAATGGGTAACTTCGTCAAAAATTCTTTCGGTTTCGCGAACGCAAACTTTCATCAGTTCAATTTCGGAAGCAGACTTTCTTCCGCGCAGCGCTGCAATTATTTCTTCCGAAGAAACAAAGCGGTTAAGATAGGGGGTATCTTTTAAATATTCGGTTAATGCAAGAAACATCCCATGTGTTAAGCCGTCGGCAAGGTTTGCGTGAAGCGAATAATTTAGAGCAATTTTTTGCGGGTCATGATTTTGAAGATATTCAAGTAACGGCTCTTTTACCGATTGCACATAACCTATCACATTTTGATAAGTACCAACTGTTTTCATATTCGGTACATCAAGAGAACCGAGAATTGCTGTGGTGTCGCCGTTCTTATTGATAATAAAAGCCGATTGCCACGTACAGTTTGTCCCGACTACAAGTTCCATCGAAGGATCGCGCATTGTTGCGCTTTCTCGAACAAAAATTAACCATGCATCAATATTTTTTTCATTTAAAATTTGTACTGCTTGTTTAATTTTTTCACGCACAAGTTGATTCTTCATAAATTAACCTTTAAATAATCTTCGATTGTTAAAACAAAGTTAGAGATTTGATACAGCACCCGCAAGGAAATTTTATTTGATGCTGATAATTTTTAATTATTTTTAGCTATGGAAAAATTTCTCTTCATAAAGCAAATTGTCATCATCCTCTCGGTTGCTATTCCGATAATTTTCCTCTTTAAAAAATTGAAGATGCCGAGTATTATCGGATTCCTTATTGCCGGCGTAGTTATTGGTCCGTATGGATTAAAACTTATTTCTTCTTCCGAACAAATTGAAACGATGGCGGAAATCGGGGTTATCCTTTTAATGTTTACTATCGGGTTGGAGTTTTCGCTCGGGAAATTAGTGAAGATGAAAAAACTCTTTTTGTATGCCGGAACTGCGCAAGTTGGCATCACCGTTATTACCGCAGCTTTTCTTTTTTCAATTCTTGGAATCAGGCTTCCTCAAGCAGTATTTTTCGGAATGCTTATCAGTCTTTCCAGCACGGCGATCGTTTTAAAAATTCTTGTTGATAAAAATGAACTTGATGCGCCGCAAGGGAAAATATCGGTTGCCATTTTAATTTTTCAGGATCTCATTATTGTTCCGATGATGATTATGCTCCCCATTCTTGGAGCCAAAGAACAGCTTTCGATTTTAGAAATAATCTGGAAACTTCTCTTCGCTTTCGGAGCAGTTTCGGGTATTCTTTTTTTAGCAAGATTCTTCATCCCTAAAATACTTTTTCAAATTGCAAATCTCCGCATCCGCGAAGTTTTCACGATCGGAATTTTGCTGCTGATTTTAGGAACGGCGTATCTTACGGAATCAATTGGACTTTCATTCAGTATCGGCGCATTTATAGCGGGAATTATTCTTGCCGAGTCAGATTTCAATCACGAGATTATCGCCGAGATTCTCCCATTCAAAGATGCTTTTAACAGTCTGTTTTTTATTTCCATCGGGTTGCTGTTGAACATTTCATTTTTGCTTTCCTTTCCCTTGCAGTTGATCGGATTAGTTGTAGGAATCATCATAATAAAATCAATTATCATTATGGTGATTGTGCTGTGGTTGAAATTCCCTTCACGAATAGCGGTGATTACCGGAGTTAGTTTAGCGCAAATAGGAGAATTCTCTTTTGTGCTTGCGCAGTCGGGTGCAAAATTCGGATTGATCGGTGGAGAATATTTTAATGCGTTTCTTGCCGCCTCAATTTTCACGATGATCCTTACACCGATTTTAATTTCTTCAGTACCTGTTATTTTTTCTAAAATACATTTTAAAGGTAAAGAGGCAGAAAGTGTTCCGGGAAAATTAAAAATAAAGGCTCATGTAGTTATTGTCGGTTTCGGCTTGAACGGAAAAAATCTCGCAAAGGTTTTAAAAGAAACCGGTATCCCTTATGTTATTATCGAATTAAATCCCGAAACTGTTGCCCTGTATAAAGAGAGAGGTGAAAATATTTTATATGGAGATGTAACGAAGCGTGAAATTATGTCAGCCGCAAATATCAGCGAAGCAAATATAATTGTCTTTGCCATTTCTGCACCTGAATCCACCAAAATTGCGTTGCGTCTTGCAAAACAAATGAATCCCAAAATTTTTGCAATTGTGCGTACACGATACATCAGCGAAATAGACGAATTAAAAAAGTTTGCTGCGGATGAAGTGATACCGGAGGAATTTGAAACGTCATTGCAAATTTTTAATAAAGTATTGGCGAAATACCACATCCCGTTGAATGTAATAATGAAACAAGTTGCAATTTTGCGTGGAGAATCGTATCAATTTTTGCGCAAAGAAAATGAAGAAAGACATCCGCTCGATCATATTGAAGAAATCCTTGCTCAAGGACTGACAGAAACTTTTTATGTTAGCAAAGAAAACTCAATTGTAGGAAAATCACTGAAAGAAATTGATTTGCGTGCGAAAGTGGATGTTACTATTATTGCTATTGTGCGGGGCGATAAAACCATCACTAATCCATCCGGCAGCACGACCTTTTTAACAAGCGATACACTTGTTTTAACCGGTACTCATGCAGCCGTTGACCGGGCGATAACTTTGCTGAGTAATTATTCCTAAAAAATATTTTTGCGTTCTTTTTCGGAATGATTTTCCTTTTCACAAAGTTCTGTCAATACTCCAAAGGTAGATTTTGGATGAAGGAATGCAATGTTCATTTCTTCAGCGCCTTTGCGTGGTTGTTTGTCGATAAGTTGCACCCCTTTACTTTCTAATTCGGGAAGAATCGAATTTAATCCATTCACGGCGAAGGCGAGATGATGCACCCCTTCTCCTTTTTCTCTGATGAATTTTGCTATCGGACTATCTTCGGAAGTTGCTTCGAGCAATTCTAATTTTACGTCTCCAACCATAAAAAAAGCGGTCTTCACTTTTTGATCTGTAATTTCTTCAATGGCGTAGCATTTTAATCCAAGAATATTTTCATAATAAGAAATTGTATCCGCAAGATTCTTAACTGCAATTCCGATGTGTTCTATTTTGTTTATGCGATTCATTCCTAATTCCTTCCGCCTTCGGCGGATCGTAATTCCTAATTAATTAAATAACCACAGTTTCTTTGTACTCTCCAAAAACTTCTCTTAAGGTATTTGAAATTTCTCCAACGCTTGCGTAAACACGAACGGCGTCCAAGATGAACGGCATCAGGTTAGCATCGCTTTGTGCTGCTGTTTTCAAAGCCGAAAGAGTTTTAGTAACCTTTTCGTTATTTCTTTCTGCGCGGATTCGGCGTAAGAATTTTATTTGTTCTTCCTGCACGTTCATATCAATTCTCAAAAGGTTCTTCGGAAGTTCTTCTTCAGTATGGAATTTATTTTGTCCCACGATAATTCTTTTCCCGGATTCAAGATCTTTTTCAAATTGATAAGCTGCTTTTTGAATTTCACTTTGCTGATAACCGTTTTCAATCGCGTATACAGCACCGCCGAGATCATCAATTTTTTGAATATAGACCATCGCCTCTTTTTCAATTTGATCGGTCATCGCTTCAACGAAATAAGAACCGGCGAGAGGGTCGATAGTATTTGTAATGCCGCTTTCGTGTGCAACAATTTGCTGCGTGCGAAGCGCTACGCGAACGGATTCTTCCGTTGGAAGCGCGAGTGCTTCATCCCGCGAATTTGTGTGAAGCGATTGCGTTCCGCCGAGAACCGCGGCTAACGTCTGGATAGTTACACGAACAATATTATTATCAACTTGCTGCGCCGTTAATGTTGAACCGGCAGTTTGAGTATGAAATCTCAACATCATCGAACGTGTATCTTTTGCATGAAATCTTTCCATCATAATCTTCGCCCACATTCTCCGCGCCGCGCGGTACTTTGCGACTTCTTCCAAAAGATCATTATGCGCATTGAAAAAGAAGGAAAGCCGTCCGGCAAAGTTATCGATATTTAAACCTGCTTTTAACGCAGCTTCAACGTAAGCTATTCCGTTAGCCAAAGTAAAGCCAACCTCTTGTGCTGCGGTAGAACCGGCTTCGCGAATGTGATAACCGGAAATTGAAATAGTATTCCACTTCGGAACTTCCTTTGAACAGTATTCAAAAATATTTGTAATCAACCGCATGGATGGCTTCGGTGGGAAGATATAGGTTCCGCGGGCGATGTATTCTTTTAAAATATCGTTTTGAATTGTTCCGCTGATTTGCTCTTTCGTAACACCTTGCTTTTCCGCTACAGCAATATAAAGAGCAAGCAGAATAGCCGCGGTAGAATTGATCGTCATTGAAGTGGAAATTTTATCAAGCGGTATTTTATCAAATAAGATTTCCATATCGGCGAGTGTGTCAATAGCAACACCGACTTTTCCAACTTCGCCAAAAGCAAATGCATCATCGCTGTCGTAACCGATTTGTGTGGGCAGATCAAACGCAACAGATAAACCCGATTGCCCTTGCGAGAGTAAAAACTTGTAGCGCTCGTTAGATTCTTTGGCGGTTCCGAATCCCGCATACTGCCGCATCGTCCAAAATTTACCGCGGTACATAGAAGGTTGAACGCCGCGGGTAAATGGATACGCACCGGGGAAGCCGATGTTTTCTAAATAGTTTTCAGATTCAAAATCATCCGGAGTGTATAAAGGTTTTACCTTTGTAAATGAAACGGTAGTAAAATCTTTTTCGCGTTCGGGATTTTTCGCCACAGATTTTTGATAGACTTTTTCGTCCCAATCGTTATATGCTTGTTGAACTTTATTTTTCAGTGAATCCGAAGACATTGTTACTCCATTTTTACGTTCACAAAATAAGAAGAAAAATCGGGAAGCGGCAATTTGAGGGAAGATGTTTGATGTTTGATGTTTGATGGAAGATGTTTGAGGGTTGATGGGTGATGTAAGGGGTGTGAAAAAAGACAAAACAGAATTATGTGAAAGAGAGTGTGGGGAGGACAAAGTCAACTGAAAATCTTGCATAGTCGGAAAAGAAGTAAACATAGCCAAGTAAGAGTTTCGCAAAGCCAATCGAGTGTCTCGCAAAGCGAATTGAGAATTGATCAAAGTAAATCTGAAGTCTCGCAAAATGAAATGAGAAGTGATCAAAGTCAATCTGGTGTTTCGCAAAGTGGATCGAGAAGCGATCAAAGTCAGTCTGATGTTTCGCAAAGTGGATCGAGAAGCGATCAAAGTAAATCTGGTGTTTCGCAAAGTGGATCGAGAAGTGATCAAAATCAATCTGGAGTCTCACAAAGTGGATCGAGAAGCGATCAAAGTCAATCTGGAGTCTCGCAAAATGAAGTGAGAAGTGATCAAAGTCAATCTGGTGTTTCGCAAAATGAAGTGAGAAGTGACCAAAGTCAATCTGGAGTCTCGCAAAACGAAGTGAGAAGTGATCAAAGTCAATCTGGAGTCTCGCAAAACGAAATAAGAAGTGAGCAAACTCAAGTAAGAAGTCTGCAAAATGAGGTGAAAAGTTAGCAATGCAAGGTGAAAAGGCTGAAAACGAATTAAAAACGCAGCAAACAAGCTTCCGGTAGAGCTTCACAGTTTTTGGGAATGGGTTTTATTCGGTAAGGGAAGAAAAAATAACAAAAGGCAACTAACAAATAGCAAAAGACAAATAACAAATAACAAAAGGGAAAAGGGAAAAATGAAAAAAGGGAGATGGGGAGGTTTAACGTACAACCATTCAATCTTAGCGCGGCGTAGCCGTCAACCAAAGTTTATTTGCTCACAGAAAGGATAAGAAAGATTCATTCCCGACCTGCCTGACGGCAAGGCAGGTGGGAATGTTAGTTGTTGGTGGGTTTATTTGTTACAAAGCATGCCATGGGCTTGCCATGGATTCAACCCGCCAGGCGGGTTGCAGAAATCCCGTAGGGATTTACTATTGGTAACAAAAGAACAAAACTCAAAAAAGAATCCCGGCGGGATTCAATGTTTTTTAATTTTGTGATAGATATAAAGATGGGAAATGAAAGATTGTTTTTTTACTTGCGTAAAAAGATAAATAGTTTTAGTTTTAACTCACCATTTAAACTAAGTAAAAGGGCTCAAGGGAATATTTGCTTGGAACACTGTTTAAGAAATACCGATCTAAAAAGAATCCTCGAAAACGATAACACCGATTGGAGTTGTTTAGCTCCGATTTATAATTATTTTAAAACACGGCACATGCATGAATTCATGAACAATGATATTAAGTTGGCAAGTTTTTCTACAAATAAGTTAGTGATAATGCTATGGACACAGTGCAAATACCAAACAGTCAGATAATGACAAACAATATTACAATAGACGGTCAAACAATTTCATTTGAATTCCCCAATGCCGACAAGGACAACGAAACCGCAAAAGCAGATTTCATAAGGGATAGTGAACAAATCCCCATCGACAAACTGGGAAAATACTATTTGAACGAGAATGTAAATTTTCTTTGTGGTAGTGGGACTTCTGCTGCCATTGGAGGTAAGACTATTAATAAAGGAGAAAATCCATTCACTTCAATAATTGATGAACTTAAAGCATTAAAAACCCCGCCTGAATATTTAACTCACATTATTTCTTACTTAGAATCTGACGGCTTATTAGAAAAAAAGTTTGATAAGATTAATCAAGAATATCTCTACCATCTTAATATTAGAAATGAAGAGGCATCTGCTGCAGCAATTAAAGATATTTTAGAAAAAATTCTCAAAGAATTTGTAGATAAATATGTTCCCTTCCCAATTGATTATCTAAAAGAAAAACTTGAAACTCACGAACTTTTCATTAACAAAATTATTAGTAGGAAAGAAACTCTTAATCGACCAAGAATTTTTACACCCAATTATGATTTAGCTTTTGAAAATGCATGCGAAAAAATTGGAGTTAGTTATAACAACGGTTTCAGAGGGGTACATATGCGAAAGTTTGACCCTGATACATTTTACAATGAAACATATATAAAGCAAGAAACAGCGGAACGGGGAAAAAGAATTGCGACCTACCTAAACATATATAAACTGCATGGAAGTATATCTTGGCAATACACTGAAAATTTAGAGGATCTCTACAATCTTAAGGAAATTCAGATTTCAGACACATTCAAAAAGGAAGATTTTGAGATTGGCTCTTTGATGATTTATCCAATTCAAACAAAAAAATCCTATTCACTTGACTTGCCTTACAGTGAAATATTTCGCAATTTCTCAAAATGTTTAACCGAAAATCAAAACACACTTATTGTAATTGGATATTCATTTTTAGACGAACATATTAATGACATTATAAGAACCGGCTTATACAACCCTAACTTGACTTTAGTAATTCATTCCTACGGAATAATTGAACAGACAAGTCCAGCGTTTTTGCAAACACTAAAGCTAAGAAGTGCCAGTGACCAACGCATTGTAATTTTTGAAGGTGAATTGGTAGGCAGTTTTAACAATGTTGTTCGATATCTCATTCCTTTGAACTCATACATACAGAAGAAGGATATCATCATTGAAACATTAAAAGAACTTTCAAATAAATAAGTTATGTCACTCAAAATAGGAACTGTTTATAGAATAACGAATCGGTATTTAGAAATAATACACGACAAGGATGTTTTTTCAAAACCTGTTTCATCAGGGAATGGATTACGATTAGTTGGTATGCTCAACAGCTATGTTTCAATTCCTCTTTACAATACTCAGCAAGCCATAGGAATCATTTTTGAACAAATTGAACCATCAAAAGAGAGGGATGCTTTATTTACACCCATTAATGATGTTATCATTTCTAAGATTCGTTTGATTGGAACGTTTAACCCATTAAAAAGTAAATTTAAAAAAGGGATTGATTACTTTCCGACTTTAAACTCGGATGTTTTCACAGTCGAAGAAAAACATCTTGAAGCAATTTACAACTCCAGTATAAAAAGCGACACACCAACTTTACATATTGGCAGTGACATTTATTTTTCACAAGTAAAAATCAATTGTGACCCAAACATTTTGTTTGGAAAACATTGTGCAGTTTTTGGTAATACAGGTAGTGGAAAATCTTGCACGGTTACATCTATTTTACAAGGAGTGTATTCTGACAAAGGAAGATTACTCAATGCGTCAAAACCTAGTTTAAAAACAATAATTATTGATTCTAATGAAGAATACTCTGATATTTTCAACTACACTGGTGGAGAAGAAGAGAAAACTCCAGTTTGGGTTGATGTTAAAGACTATTCAGGCATAGAACTTTCTCATAAGGACTTGAGTTTTTATGAAATTACTGAGTTGCTAAAAGAAGAATCCCTCAATGTCATTGCATATTTGAGAGACGCAATTTGCAGTTTAAAAAAGTCACCTAATGTTGATGCAAAAGTTTATTATGAATTTTCTCATTTAGAAACTGCAATAGTTACTGCCGTTCCACAAGTTCAAGATAGAAATGGTAGAATGATAGACGATACATTTACCATTGGTTTTTTGAAACATATCGTTAAGAGAATAAAAAATTATTCCAGTGATGAAAGATTAAACTCAATATTTAATAAACAGGGCAATACAATTGAGGATTTTTTAAATGACTCCACCAAACAAGTTTTAATTATTTCCCTTCGAGTTTCAAATGATGTCCTCTCTATTCTTGCATACATGATTTGCAAAAGCATCTTTAATTTTAAGACTGATGCGGCAAATCGCGATAAAGAAAATATCTTACTTGTTTTAGAGGAAGCACACAGATACATTTCAGTCACATCAACTGACCAAATCAATAATTACTATGTTGACAAATTAGCAAGAGAAGGAAGAAAATTTGGGGTTAATCTTATGGTGTCAACTCAGAGACCTTCCGAGGTTTCTAATACAGTAATTGCCCAATGCAATTCCCTTATTGTTCATAAAATAACAAATATTAGAGATTTAGAATTTATTCGTAATACAATCGAGTATGACGACAAAAGTCAAATAGATTTGTTGACAAGTTTAAAACCCCAACAAGCATTAGTTTTAGGTGAAGCATTTGCATTTTCTTCGTTTATTCGAATTGCAAACGCTGACCCATTACCTTTAAGCGAAACCCCAAAAATATTTAAATCAAATGCAACAGAATCAACAGAATCAACTGAAACAACTGAAACAGCGACTACGAAAGAGTAGCACTACCTGTAACAACACATTTGCAATAACGGGAAGTTCGATAGTTTTGTGAATAAACAAATTATGATATTTCAAATCAGGTTACTTGTTTTGGTTTTAGAAAAAGCTTAATATTTTTATGTCATCCCTCACGGGATTTTTATTATTTCGTTTGTTCAATTTTCTACCAATATTAAATCTCTAATGAGATTTATGATTCTTCATCCCGGCGGGATGAGAGATTGGTAGAAACAAAATAAGATAAAAAATAGAATGCCGTAGGCATGATACAAGAACGCGACTCAACAATCATGAATTTAATGTTACGGAATTCAGAAACATTAAAAACGAAAGAATATCTCATCCCTAACGGGATTTTAATTATTTCGTTTGTTCAATTTTCTACCAATATTAAATCCCTAACGGGATTAATAATTCTTCATCCCGGCGGGTTGAGAGATTGGGAAAAAAAGTTTGATGAAACATTAGAATAGGTATTTGCAAATGAAAAAAGAACTTATACATGAACTATTTGAAAAATTTGAACAGGCATGTTACAACTATAAAAATATAGAATGCTGGAGCGCAAGAGAACTGCAAACCATACTTGGCTATGCTAAGTGGGATAATTTTTTAACGGTAATTGACAAATCAAAAATATCATGCAAAAGCAGTGGTATTGCGGTAGCCGACCATTTTGCCGGTATCGGGAAAATGGTTGAGCTTGGCAGCGGTTCACAGAGGGAAATACAAGATATTGCTTTAACACGATACGCATGTTACCTTGTTGCTCAAAATGGAAATCCCGGGAAAAGTGAAGTAGCTTTTGCACAAACTTACTTTGCTGTTCAAACCCGTAGGCAGGAAATTATTGAGCAGCGGTTACTTGATATTGCAAGAGTTTCAGCAAGAGAAAAACTCAGCAAATCGGAGAAAAAACTGTCGGGAATTATCTATGAGAGAGGTGTGGATGATAAAGGGTTTGCTATAATACGAAGCAAAGGTGACACGGCGTTGTTTGGTGGTTTCAGCACCAATGATATGAAACATAAACTTCTTGTACCTGCTAACAGACCATTAGCGGATTTTCTTCCTACGCTTACGATAAAGGCGAAAGATTTTGCAACTGAATTAACAAGTCACAATGTGATGGAAAAAGATTTAAAAGGTGAAAATCAAATCACTACCGAGCATGTAGAAAATAACAAGGCAGTAAGAAAGATGTTGATTGAACGAGGAGTTAAACCCGAAGCATTACCGTCGGCTGGAGATGTGAAAAAACTGCGCCGAAAATTAGAAGGTGATGAAAAGAAAATGTTGAAAGATGTAAAGAAAAAAAATAGGAATGACTAACGCAAGGTTATTCAACGAATAAAATACCGTTGGTAGAATAAAAAAAATAAATTTGGTGTGTAAATAAAATGTCCTTTTTACAGAGAAATATAATTGTTGACATAACCATTTTTAATCCCCGAAAGCTTTCGGGGATTTTAATTATTTCGTTTGTTCATTTTTCTACCAATATTAAATCCCCAACGGGATTAATAATTCTTCATCCCGGCGGGATGAGAGATTGTTAGAAACGAAATCAGAAAGAAAACAGAATGCCGTAGGCATGATACAAGAACGCGGCTCAACAATCATGAATTTAATGTTACGGAATTCAGTAACATTAAAAACGAAAGCGGTAGAAAAATATTTATAGCAATAAAGAGCGTGAAACAACTATGAGCGACATAAAATTATTTGAAGAAAAAAAAGTCCGCAGCCAGTGGGACGATGAAAAAGAGATTTGGCATTTTGCCATTGTAGATGTTATAGCCATTTTAACTGATAGTCCAAATCCCCAAGTATATTGGCGTGTAATGAAAAAAGGTTGAAAGATGAGGGAAATGAAACCGTTACAAATTGTAACGCTTTGAAAATGGAAGCGGCTGATGGTAAAATGAGATTAACCGATGTAGCGGACGTAGAGCAGCTTTTAAGACTTATTCAATCCATCCCATCGCCTAAAGCTGAACCGTTTAAACAGTGGCTGGCAAAAGTTGGCTACGAACGAATGCAGGAAATTGTTGATCCATCGCAGAGCATTGATAGGGCAAGAGAAAACTGGCAAAAGTTGGGAAGAAGCGAAAAGTGGATACAACAGCGAATGACGGGGCAGGAAACCAGAAATAAATTAACCGACTATTGGAAACAGAGCGGTGTAGAAAAAGCCAATGAATTTGCTTTCCTTACCAACATTATTCATCAAGAATGGACGGGGCTCACGGTAAAAAAACATAAAAATTTGAAAGGCTTGAAATCTCAAAACTTAAGAGACCACATGAGCGAAGCAGAATTAATTTTTACGGCTCTCGCTGAACTTTCTACAAGACAAATAGCTGAAACGGAACAGGCTAAAGGGATAGTTTAAAATGCTGATGCAGGAAAGAAAGGCGGAAAAATTGCAAAAGACGCACGTTTACAATTAGAAGCTAAAACCGGCAAGAGTGTTGTAACCGGAGAAAACTTTTTACCTCCGGCAAAAGAGAAAAAGGAAATAGAAAAAAAGTAAAGGTTCTATATTTCAATTCAAATAAAAACGGCGTCTTAATGGGCGCCGTTTTTATTTATCTATCTGAAATTTTTTTTTACTTCGTCAATTCTGAAGTAACGGTTCCGCCTCCCATGGTTGCGGGAAGTTTCGTTTCAGATTTAACTACTTCTTTTAGATCTTTTGCAAACCAGATTGTTGAAGAACCTGCATCACCTTCAACCGGTTTTAATTCAATCTTATACGTGTCAAATGTTCCAGCGTCAAGAGATACTTTTTCGCTTCCGATAACTTTTATTACCATCCCTTTTGCGGCTGCTGTTTGAATATCAAGTTGATTAAAAGAGGCTTCATATCCTTCTGCAAGGGGCAAAGTGGAAAGCGGTAATTCGATTCCGGTTCCTTCAGTTAAGATGGGGGAATCTGCTTTTATATTGACCGGGATATTCTGAGGACCGGCAACAATTTTTCCGGTCACTTCATTTCCGTTAAAAGTAAGGACAACATTCGCCGGTCCTTGTTGAATAATTCTTTTTACCGGAAGAACGGTTGCGCGGTCGAGATAAAGAGAATCTTTCATCGCCATCATTCCGGTAATATTATCTACAACAAGAAAAACATCTTTTCCCTCGAATTGTGTTTTGGTAACAGTTTTCTCCAAATTCATCGTAAGATTTTGTCCCATTGCATTAACTTTAACAAGATATTTGGCGCTCCCTTCTTTAATTTTTGAACCGTCAAAAGACTTCAACATTTCTTTCGGAACTTCGGTTGATTCCCGTTTCGGCATTGTTACGGTTTTAATATCAACGGTAATTTCATCTAACTTTTTCTGAATATCTGGACGGACATCTTCCTGCACTCTTCCTTTTAAATATTTAGCAAAGAACTGTTCCATCGCAACATACATAGCAAGCCGATTTTCTTTTCCGGCAAAACCATGCCCCTCATCCGGTGCTACCATATACTCAACATGTCTACCGAGATCGCGGAGTGCAACCACGATTTGATCTGCTTCAGCTTTTTTTACGCGAGGATCATTTGCACCTTGCACTACAAAGAGTGGAGCTTTTATTTGTGTAGCATAATTGAAGGGTGAAGCTTCATCCAATAATTTTTTCTCTGCAGGAATATTCATATCTCCCACACGGATGTCGAACATTTTTTTCATCGGCGCCCAGTAAGGAGGGATTGAATTGAGCAAAGTAATAATGTTTGAAGGACCAACGATGTCAAACCCGGCAGCATAAAGATCGGGTGTAAAGGCAAGTCCTGCAAGTGTTACATAACCGCCGTAAGAACCGCCTGAAATTGCAACACGTTTCGGGTCTGCAATGCCTTGTTTAATTAACCACTGAACAGCATCGGTAAGATCGTGCTGCATTGAGCCGCGTCCCCATTGTTTATTTCCTGCGTTTAAGAATTTCTTTCCGTAACCGGTAGAGCCTCTAAAATTAGGTTGAAGAACGGCATACCCTCTGTTCGCAAGAAATTGAGCGGTTGCATTATAGCCGAAGAAATCGCGAGCCCAGGGTCCACCATGAACAAAGAGCACAGCTGGAAGATTTTTTGCCGGAATTCCTTTTGGCAAAGTTAAATATGCCGGGATCGTCATACCGTCCCGGGCTTTATATCTAACGGCTTTTCTTTCGGAAAGAAATTCGCTTGGAAGAGTCGGACGTGATTTATAAAGTAATTCCACTGTTCCTTTCGTTCTATCGAACAAATAGACGGAACCGGGATCGACATCCCGCGAAACTGAAACCAACCAAACCGATTCATCGGCAGTTGTTGAAACTAATCCGATTTCTCCTTTTGGTAAAAGAGATTTTAATTTATTATAATCTTTTTCCCATGCTTTGTTTTTGAAATAAATTCTTGTTTCATCACCAACATACACAGTGGCGATAAGTTCATTTGTTACATCGGAAAAAATAACATCGCTAAAATCAACTTCGTTTTTCGGATCTTTTTCTATAAACTTTGTTTTCCCGGTTTTTAGATCATATAAAAGAAGTTCTAACTTATCAGCTTTCGCTCCTTTATTTGAGATCAGATAGAAGCTGTTCCCGTCCGGTGTAAAGCGTATTGGACCGGCGGATTCTTCATTATTAACGGTGTAAATTTGATCTAACTTATCACCGTCGACTTTTAAGATTTCCGTTCCGCCGTCGGCAGTTTGGCGGGTTCCAAGTTTTAAATTCCCCTGTAAATCAAACGTCCATCCGGCAACGTTATCATCATTTTTTCTTACAAGTGTTTTTTCACCGGTAGTAAGATTTAATTTATAAACATCGTGAAGCTGCGGGTTACGGTCATTTAATCCGATAAAAATTTCATTTGGAGAATTTTTGGGAACGTCATAAATAAATGCCCGGACATTTTCAAGCGGAGTTAAATCTCTTGCCTGTGGAACCGGATCGCCGGTTGCCTTTGGATCAACCGCATAGACGCGGAAGTTTTCGTTGCCTCCCTGATCTTGAACGAAAAGAACATATTTGCTGTCGCGCGACCAGAAATAGGAAGTAACCGGGCGTTTTGTATCTGCGGTAAGTGGTTTTGCTTCATCAAATTTTTGGTTGCGTTCCTTTACCCAAATATTTTTCACATTATTTAATGGTTTTATGAAAGTAATATAATTTCCGTCGGGGGAAATTTGAGCGCCGGATATTTCGGGATCGCCGAAAAAGAGTTCTCTATCTATGATAGGGGGTTGTTGAGCCGAGAGGTGAGCCGAGAAAATGAACAAGAATAAAAGACCAAGAATTTTTTTAGTTGACATCTGTTGCTCCTTTTAATTTTTGCGCTTTAAAATTAAGAAGTATTTAGGTAAAAAGAGCATAAATATTGCCTAACTCACTCTTTTGTGATGGGTTGAAGTATATCCGGATAAATGGTAGTGTGGTTTAATGTGAATGAAGAAAGTAAAAAAACGAAAAAATATTGAGGAAAAATAAAAAAGGTGCCAAAAAATTTTTGTGAAAACGTCAGAATGTGTTATTTTCTCAAGGCAAATTTTTAAAAGTTTACTAAAAATTCCGCTATAGCTCAATGGTGGATCCCGATTACATCGGGATGTTATCCCGACTTCGTCGGGATACAAGTTCGGGTCTTACTTGCGGAGCCAAAGACTCAAAATTTTTCATTATTCCGCAATAGCTCAATGATTTTGGATCATTGGCTGTTATCCCGACTTTGTCGGGATGCAAGTTCAAGTCTTACTTGCGGAGCCAAAGACTCAAATATTTTCATTCCGCGATAGCTCAATGGTGGAGCATTCGGCTGTTAACCGAAGGGTTGCAAGTTCGAGTCTTGCTCGCGGAGCTTACCCCTTAAAAGTGCGAACCTCAATTTAAAGGTTCGCACTTTGGGTTTATGGCTTTTTACTTCAAAAAAATAAAATATTTCTTGATGAAAATAGCTGTTGCTATAGTTATCCCATTTTTTATTCTGCCTAAAGTATATTCACAAAATTTTATTTTCAGTGATGATTTTAATCAGCTGCTACAATTGAATTGGACAGTAGTGAATGCTGAATCCACTTATTCAGGACCAAGTAATTGGTTTATTAAAAATGGAGAATTAAAACAAACATCAAATATCTGGGCCTACCCCGAACCTGAAGAATATATTTACCAGCTTGGAACTAATCTTTATGCCGTTGA
>JBAYFO010000043.1:0-31632 GCA_041667115.1 Ignavibacteriaceae bacterium
CGGACGAATACTGATAATGGGAGCCGACAGTTTTTCTAACGGGTTAAATTCTATTTTGTAATATTCAGCATTAGCTTTAGGATCATTTGGAATATCCGGGAAAAGTGTTTTCCTTTGAACTATTGAAATCCTCTTTACTTCACTAAACCATCTTATAGCATAGGCTTCTTCTTGAAAAATTTTTGTTTGATAAAAAGCAATGTGTTTTAGTGATTTATCAGTAACACTCTTCGGAACCATTTTTATGTTGCAAGGAATTCGATACCAGTTTTTCTCTTGTGCGACATTAAAATCTGCTTTATTATTCATTAAAGCTATTAAAAAATTTCTTTCTGTATGTTGCTTTATCATGGATACTTCATATCATACTTACTATGCAATAATACCTACCAGAAATTATTATATGCGGGCACTTTTTGCACAAATATTTCAAGCAAATAACTAAGTAGGCAATCTGTTAGCGGTTGCCTACTTAGCAGTATTTTCAATCCGTAAATTTCACCTAAAATTTCGGTTGTTCGATAAGAATTACGAATTTTCCTTTTTTGTCAATAAATCCTTTAGAAACCTTACTTGTTTTTTTGTCGTACTGCTCGGCATAAGCAAGTCCGCTATTAAATGGTTTCAGCTTGTTAAATTTGAAATCGATAACCGTCTTCCCTTTTGTATCAATGAATCCCATATCCATACCGTAGCCCTGTTGAGCAACGGCTAATCCGTCATTAAAACCTGAGTGAAATGTAATTATTTCGTTGTCTTTTTTAATTCTCTTAAATTCTTTTATTCTCTTTCCCTTCAGATCAATGATAAAAAACGCTTTTTGGTAACGCTCATCAAGAAAGGAGACTGTAGTAAATCCATCACTATACGGAAATGCATCGCTATAAATCGGTTCAACTACAACATTTCCGCTAGTATCAATATAGCCATATTTATTATCCCGGCTTTGTATACGGGCTCTTCCGTTTGAGAAAGGTTGAGGCTCGTTCGTAAATTGGCAATCAATTTTTATATTCCCATGATTATCAATAAATCCCCATTTCTCACCAAGTTGTACTGCTGCAAGGCTATCTGAAAAATCTCTTACATCGTTAAACTTATCTTCTATGGCGATATTTCCCAGCGTATCCAGAAATCCGTAATAAATCTCAAACCGATTATTGCTTCTCTTCATTCCCCTCTTAAACCTTGCTTTTCCTTCATGAAATTCGGTTCTGTAACCATAGTCGTTGGGAGTTGTTTCAACAATAACTTTTCCTTCCGTATTTATTAACCTGCACCTTGCTTGTATTTTAGAATTTGCGGCTGAACCGGGTTCATAATTAAAAGCATAGCCGTTGTTAAAATTTGATGCGGAAGTAAATTGGAATGGAATTACGAGTTGACCTGTTTTATTAATGTATCCGGTTTTACCGGTCTTTGGATCAACTACCAAACAAAGTGTATCTATAAATACCGGTGTGTAAAGCATTCTTTCACTAAACTGCGGCTGGATAACAACATTCCCTTTGGTATCAATGAATCCCCAGAGATGGTCTTTTTTAACCGGAGCCAACCCTTCATTAAATTCACCAACTTCGTCAAAGATAATGGTTTTTTGTGGAAAGGAAGATATACTGAATAATAAGAGCATAGCGCTTAGAACGAGGAACTGACGTTTCATTTTTTCACCTTTCACTTTTTAAGTTATTTGATTTTTCTCTTGAGCTACTCTTTTTCCATTTGTATCGGAAACTGCAAAAGAGAACAAGTTATATGAACATGCTAAAAAATAATTACCCAAAAAATTTTTGTAAATGCGCAACTACAGATAATTTGATTAACTGCAGAGAACGCTAAGTAAAGATAAAGTTAGTTTACATTCTGAACCTTTCGTAGAGTCGCTTAACAAAAATTGGAATATGATTTTGGATTTTATAATTTGAAAAATATAACATAATTAGTAACGTATTTACTACCCCGCATGGTTGTTTATGTCGGTAAGCATGGAACAAAGAAACAGAACCTCCCATTTACTTAATTATTAGGACAAACGAACTTATTAATGTTTGCTGAAGATACCAAATACTATCATAATAATATTTTAATAACCCAAAGATTTGATGGAAGTCAGCAATTGCACATAAAAAGGAGTTCCAATTTGCCGGGTACTGCAAAGTAAGTCTCCTGCTTACCCAACCATTTTATTTCAAATCTTTCTTTCCAAATGCTTTAGTTAAATCTTATAGTTAAAAAGTAACGGAAAATCCAAACACCGGAATATCCGGCATCACTTCTTGCGGATTAACTCCCGCCGCTTTATGAAATTTACCCCTAAAAAATTTGCCTGTAGTAGAACCAATTGCATAAGACATTAATGATGCAGCTACTGCATCAGAAAACCAATGCATACCACCTCTACCCAACGAAGAAACTGCAAAAACCATATATGCCACATATCCGTAGCCTGCAATTTTTAACCATGTTTTATCGGGATAAAAATTTGTCAACGCCGAAACTACAGCCATTGTAGATGAAGTATGTCCTGAGGGCCAACCCCAAAATATTCCTCCCCGCATAAAACCAAACCTAAAAGTCTTACTTAATCCTTCCATATCTTTACTATTTCTCCAATCCGGATTTGGTCGACCGGTGATTGCTTTTAGAAGAGAATTATACGATAAAGCGATCAGGCTGGATTGAAAAACCGCGAAAGATGCTCCCAGAGCTTCGTTATCATGTTTTATTTTACCGTAAGCGTAGAGAGAACCTCCTATAACAAAAGGAAAATAAGTTGCCATCCGGATAACCGGGCGGGCAGCATCACCATATTGCTGGTGTTCGTTGAAATATTTATGTATTTCATAATCTGTATTACTTGTTACAAGCAAAAACGTTGAAGCGACTCCGGCTAGATGAAGGTAAAAATTATTTCCTTTAAAACTATTTGCTATATTATTTCCAAAACCACTAAACAAAGTTAAATCTGAAGGTGCAGAGCTCGGAAGAGATGGTATGACCTGACTTGAAGGACTATCATTTTCAAAATGAAGATTTCCCATTGAAAAGTTAAGTTTTGCAGTTGTCCGGGTTATATTTACTTGTGCTTTTATTATGATGGCATTAATGAAACACAAAATAAATAAAGAGACAAATATCGTACGGTTAGAATATTTTTTCATTAATTTAAAATAATAATTTCGCCTATCCGCTACAAGTAAATCAACGTGAGTGTCTGGAATATTGCTAAATGACTCAAAGGGAGTAAGTTTCAACTCTGAATTTCTTTGAATGATTGGCGGTTCATGTTTTTCTATTTTGCCGAAAAGGAAGCGGAGTATTACATCTTCTTCCCGGCACTGTCATGCCATTTCTAGCGCTTGTAAAGCTTCATTTCGTCAATGCAAGTTCTCATTTCTTCACTGTTAGAGAACATTTCATTATCGCAAATAGACAGCTTCCCATTGGCTTAATTATATTTTTAAAGCAGCATTTATTTGTAAAAAGAAATAAAAGCATCTTTCGATTTTGCAATATTTTAGTTAATTTTAATTTAGATGGAGTTATAAATTGGCACAAGTATCTTAATAACTAGAGGAAATTGAAAACACACTTAAAAATATTACTTTTCTTTTTAATACTTTCCCCTCTGGTTCTGGTTAACGCCCAGACAAAAGAAAATAGTATTTCAGGTTTGATTAAAGACGCTGTTACCGGCGAAATTTTAGTCGGGGCTAACATAGTTCTATATAAAGATAGCATTAAAGCAACCGACCAGCACTACAAAGGAACCACAACAAATATCCACGGCTTTTATGTTTTCCCTAATCTCCCAAAAGGAAATTATTACTTGATAGCAAGGTATATCGGCTATAAACCTACTATAAAGGAAGTGTCTGGTCTAAAATCAAATACCGTCCATTTTAATATTGATCTAATACCGGGAGAGATCCAAAAAGAAGAGGTATTGGTTATTGGTAAAAAATCAGATAAATCATTAATAAGCAATTTAGATGTTTCACCTGAACTTTTATCGAAACTTCCTTCACTTAGCGGAGAAACAGATTTGTTTAAACTTTTACAAATGCTTCCCGGTATCAAAACTGCAAGTGAACTTTCGGGAGGATTATATGTTAGGGGCGGCTCACCGGATCAGAATCTTACACTAGTTGACGGATTAACAATTTACAATCCTTCTCATATTGGAAATATTGCAAGCACTTTTAATTCGGATGCTATCCAGGAGATACGATTAATTAAAGGGGCGTTCCCTGCTGAATATGGGGGAAGACTTTCTAGTATTCTTGATATTAAACTTCGATCCGGGACGAAAGAAAGAAATAAGGGAACTATCGGACTTGGATTGATTAATGCATTCTTCACACTCGAAGGACCGATAAGCGGCAATTCCACTTATATGATTTCCGGGAGAGATATGTATTATGATAAATGGCAGGATAACTTAAATCAGAATAGCAATATCCCCCGCTATAATTTTTCCGATCTAAATTCTAAAATTAATTACGTTGTTTCTGAAGAGAATATCTTTTCAATTAGCGCCATGTATAGTAAGGACAATCTCTATAGTCCCGAATCTTCAAAAGATTTAAATTATTCAACAGGATGGGATAATCTGTGTGTTGGTTTGAACTGGTTACATATTAATTCCAGGTCAGGGTTACTTACATCAAGCTTAAGCGTAACTAACTATGGATTCAGATCACTTATCTTAAATAATAGTTCAGAGGATATAACTGATAATTTCTTTTCCTCTTCGCGTCTAAGGGATTATAATTTAAAACAGAATTTTGAATTACACCTGAACGAAATACATACACTTAAAACCGGGATTGATCTTACTCTTCATCAATATGATCTCCGGTATAGTACCGCGTATGACCCTTTACTTGAAACCGATCCTTACGCAGGAGATAACTTCTACTCGCTTGAAGGTGCGCTTTATTTCCAGGCAGAGTCTCAGCTTACTTCGCGCCTTAAACTGAATACAGGAGTAAGACTTTATTATTTTGGTGAAAGAAAATATTTTAACGCCGAACCGCGTTTGGAATTCTCTTATGCACTTACGGAAAATACCTTTATAAAATCGGCTTATGCGGTAACTCATCAATATCTTCACCTCATTGTACGAAATGATGTTTCACTTCCTACAGATCTTTGGTATCCTTCTACTAAAAAGATACTTCCCGGAAGCTCAGACCAGTACGTCTTTGGAATAGATCAATATTTTGGCGGGCAAGATTATCTTCTTTCACTCGAATCCTACTACAGGAATATGGATAATTTATATGAATACAAAAACAGCAGCCAGTTAAACTCATCAAAAGGGACTGTGGAAGATCAACTCGTAAAAGGAAAAGGTGAAGCTTATGGTGTTGAAGTGTTCTTTAATAAAAAAGCAGGAAGTATTTCCGGATGGGTTGGTTATACCTTATCCTGGACAAGAAGAAAGTTTGATGATCTTAATAATGGAAAAATATTCTACCCGAAATACGACCGCAGACATGATCTTTCATTTGTACTTTCATATAACATAAATGATAATTGGTCTACCGGATTAACATGGACGTACGCCTCAGGGCAAAGGTATTCTCTCCCACCGGGGCAATATATGTTTAATGAAATATCTCCCGGTACAGGTTCTAACATTTATATTGATTATTCTGAACTTAATAACGCCCAGTTTCCTGCCTTTCATAAAATGGATTTGAACCTAACTTATAAGTGTTCTTTATTTAATCTCCCTTTTGAAATATATTTGAACATTTATAATTTGTACAACAGACAAAATCCGTTTGCGCAATTCGTTTCAAAAGAATCTGAAAATGGAAATACTGCCGTTAAAGTAAAACAACTAGTCTTATTCCCGATCATTCCTACAGTCGGATTTAATTTTAAGTTTTAAGATGATTAAATATATTTTAACTATACCGCTGTTATTTCTTCTGCTCTCGTGTGAGAAATCTCAAATTGTTGATAATGGCGCAGCATCCCAAGAAGTTGTTGTTGTTAATTGCGAATTAGATGCAGGAAAATTATTTTCGAGCGTTACCTTTACAAGAACTCTCCCGGTAGGAATCCCTTATGATATTAAAGCAGCTGAACTTAAAGATGTAAAGGCTTATTTAAAGATAAATGGAGCGCAGATAGTTCCCCTCCATTATATTAGTAACGGAGAGTATAAGCCAATGTATAATGAATTGATTGTTGAGGCAGGAAGTACTTTTGAATTATTTGCCGAATGGGGTGAAACAATCATTTACAGCACTACTACAATTCCAACTGTACCTGAAATAAACTCTGCATCTTATGAAGCCGGAGGTAAGAACCTTAAGGCAAATATAAAGGTCCATGCTGGTGAAGTCTATGGTGCAATTTGGGTAATTGGTAATGGTATTGCAAAAGCTACTGCATTTCCGAGTTTGAGCATCCCTGAGAAAGAGATTTTTAATATAAATGTTATCACTTCAGGAATGCCGGCAGAATATACTGGAAATGAATTTAACGGAATGAGAAATATCCAGGTGTTTTCTTATGACAAACAATACACAGCTTATTTTAATTCAGCAAAAGTAAATGTTCCTCTTGGTAATGCATTCATGCAGAATGGAGGAACCATAGGCTGGAATGTTTTTGGAAATAATGTAATAGGAATGTTTATTGGTGTCGGTAAAGGAACAATAAAAAATGTTAATTGATCAATGAAAAAGATAAAAATACTCCAATTAGTAATTGTTTCGGCAATTCTCTTCTTTATTGCCGGGTGTGAAAAGGATAAGATAACATCTCCTTTTTCTGCTAAAACAGAAAACAACGCCAAGCTTCTTCTCTTTCTTGAAGAAGAGGGAGATATTATTAATAAAATTCCCCTTCCGATGATTGAGCCATATGATGTCTATAATAATTTGAGCAATTGCCTGGTGATAGATTTAAGAGATAACCCCGATTATTTAAAGGGACATATCGGAGGAGCGAAAAATATTCTCAAGGATTCACTTTTTAACTATGTCAAAGTGAATTATTTAAAATTTAATAAGGTGGTTCTTGTAAGCGCTTCCGGACAATCGGCTGCTTATTTTTCCTCTTTACTCCATTTGGCTGGATTTTCGAACATCTATTACATGAATTATGGAATGGCTTCATGGAATATGTTTTTTTCTGCTGTATGGACGGACAGAATTGGTAAAAGTGAGGGAGCTGTTTTCTCAAACACCTTTTATCCAAAAAATGGTTACTCTCCTTTACCGGAGATCAATTTGAATTCATCCGGCGAATCAATGGAAGATTTTGTTCAGACAAGAATCTCCAACCTGATAAAAGAAGGATTCAATGAAGATTATTCTTCAGTTTACTCAAAATCAACAATGATATTTAGTTACTGGATAGATAATAAAACTCAGTTTTATACAGTATGTGTTGGACCAATAATGCTCTATTCTTCAAACCCTTATACTACAAACACGTATCATCCGGTTGGTGCTGTGTTTTACCAGATTCCTCCTTTACCGTCTGATTTCAGGAGTGTAAATTACTTGCAAACTCTGCCTTCTAATGGTTCTATTGCTATATACAGTGGAACAGGACAGGAGAGCGCGTTTTATATAGCTTACCTCCGTCTGCTGGGATATGATGCAAAATCAATTTTATTCGGAATGAATAATATTGATTATTATATGTTGTCTCATTCACCGGAAATCAGTCCTTATGCTTTCAATAACTCATACATTATGAATTATCCTTATTTTACAGAGTCAAACGGCAAATAAATTTAATGAGTATCCATTTTTGATACAATTCTTTGTTGTTTCTTTAACAATAAAAACTGTATCCATAATTTTTCCTAAATAATTCTTTCCTTTCCACATCATCCAACCTCACCTACATTCCTAATTCGTAATTATTCCTAATATCTTTACACTCACAGGGAATATTATTCACTTTTTCTGTAATGCGTCTTGACAAACAATTTAATTTGTGTTAGGTTGCTTTCGTTAAATTATGAAAAAACAAAATCAAAATATTACCATCACCATGTGCACAGGCACCACAACACCACCGGACATCGGAAGTTGGTAAGCGAATAATATTATTTAAATGTTAAAAACCGACTTCACAAAAAGAAGCCGGTTTTTTTTTGTCTTGTACTTAATTTGGATATCTAATGAAAATATTAAAATTCGGAGGCTCTTCTGTTGCGTCAGCTGAGCGGATCAAAAATGTAATTGAGATTATTAAAACTTCTTTAAAAAAAGAAAAAGACCTTGCAGTCGTTTTTTCGGCTTACCAGACGGTAACAGACAAGTTGATTGTAATAAGTCATCTTGCAGCCGAAGGAAACGTCTCTTATTTGGATAATTTAAAAGAATTAGAAAATAAACATCTTACCATCGCAAAAGAATTGGTTTCCGTAAGCAAACAAAGTGGTGTTATTGCAAATATAAAATTTCAATTGAATGAACTCGACGATATCCTCCACGGGGTTTTCTTAATAAAAGAGCTTTCTCCTAAAACACTTGATTATATTTTAAGTTTCGGAGAGCGGCTTTCTGCTTATACCATCAGCGAAAGCCTTAAAGACAGAAAAATCAAAAATGATTTTCTGGATACCCGCTCAATCATAAAGACTGATACGCAATTCGGTAATGCCCGTGTTATTTATGATCTGACAAATAAAAACATTCAGAAATATTTTTCCACAAATAAAAAATTGCAGATCGTTACAGGATTTATCTCGTCAACAATAGAAAATGAAACCACCACCTTAGGCCGCGGCGGATCAGATTTTACCGCTTCTATTTTAGGGGCGGCTCTTAACGCAAAAGAGATCGAGATATGGACTGATGTAGACGGTGTGCTTACCGCTGACCCAAAGAAAGTAAAAAATGCATTCCCGGTAAAACATTTAACATTTGATGAGGCTATGGAGCTTTCTCATTTCGGCGCAAAGGTAATCTATCCACCGACCATGCAGCCTGCGCATGCAAAAGGAATTCCTTTGCGTATTAAAAATACATTTAATCCTTCCGCAGAAGGAACGCTCATCAGTAAGAAAAAAGTTGCGAATGATTTTTTGATAAAGGGTATTTCTTCAATCGATGCTATCTCCTTAGTGTTGGTTGAAGGAAGTGGTATGGTAGGTGTTGCCGGTATAGCCGAAAGAATTTTCAGCGCACTTGCAGCACATCGCATTAACATTATCCTTATTACACAAGCCTCGTCGGAACATTCTATCTGTCTTGCTATTCCTCCGCGCGATAGCAAGAAAGCGAAAGAATCAATCGAGCAAGAATTTAAATTAGAATTATTAGAAAAACAGATTAGTGAAGTAAAGGTTGAGAGCGGGTTCGCTATTATTGCTATTGTTGGTGAAAATATGCAGAAAACTCCGGGCATAGCGGGACGCGTTTTTCAAGCTCTCGGTAAAAACGGAGTAAATATTGCAGCTATCGCTCAAGGTTCATCCGAATTAAATATTTCGGCAGTTATTTCAAAAAAAGATGAAGCAAAAGCTCTCAATGCTTTGCATGAGGCTTTCTTTTTATCGAAGACAAAATCGCTCCATCTTTTTTTAGTTGGACCAGGATTAATAGGAAAGACTTTTTTAACACAGCTAAAGAATCATCAACAAAAATTAGCTGAGGAATTCTTCACCTCTGTACATGTCTGTGGTATTATCAACACAAAGAAAATGATTTTTAATAAAGAAGGTATTCCGCTTGACAAATGGGAAAAGGAATTAAACTCGAGTGTTGAACCATCCGATCTTCAAACTTTTGTAAATTCGATGAAAGAATACAATCTACGGAATTCAATATTTATTGATTGTACTGCAAGTGAGGAAGTTGTTAAATATTATTTGGATGTCCTCTCTTCAAATATTTCGATTGTTACTCCGAATAAAAGAGCAAATACAAAATCTTATACGTTCTATAACAAATTGCGTGAGACCGCTTCAAAACATAACGTAAAATTTTTATACGAAACAAACGTCGGAGCAAGTTTGCCGATCATCGGAACCATAAAAGATTTGGTGAACAGCGGCGATGCAATTACTAAAATTGAAGGAATTCTCTCCGGAACGTTAAGCTACATTTTCAATTCCTTTAAGGAAGGAAAAAAGTTCAGCAGCATAGTTCACGAGGCTAGAGAGAAAGGCTATACCGAACCTGATCCGCGAGAAGATCTAAATGGAAAAGATGTTGCACGAAAATTATTGATCCTCGCCCGTGAATGCGGGTATCAAATGGAATTAGCCGACATCAAAGTTGAAAACCTAATTTTCCCGAAAGCACAAAAAGTAAAAACTGTGCAGGAATTTTTTGGTGTACTCAAAGAGAATGACATCGATTTTGAAAAACTCCGGATGAAAGAAGAAAAAGAAGGAAAAGTTTTGCGCTATATCGCTAAATTGGAAAAAGGAAAAGCGGAAGTCTCTTTACAAGCCATAGATAAAAATCATCCATTTTATTTTATGAGCGGAAGCGATAACATCCTGGCGATTCATACATTAAATTATATTAACAGCCCTCTTGTAATTAAGGGTCCCGGTGCCGGAGCTGAAGTTACGGCCGCTGGTGTCTTTGCAGATGTTCTCAGAATTTCAAATTATTTGAGTTAAGAAAAAGGAATAACTATGTCAACACAGAAAATAAAAGTAGGAATTTTAGGTGCTACCGGAAGCGTTGGACAAAAATTCATTCAACTGTTAAGCGATCATCCGTTTTTTGAAATTACGGAAGTTGCAGCTTCAGATCGATCCGCCGGGAAGAAATATAAAGACGCGGTGAACTGGTTTTTGCCTACTCCTATCCCCGATGGAATTGCTAACCTTACAGTTAAAAATTGTGAACCTGATTTAGATTGCGGTGTTGTTTTTTCAGGATTGGATGCTAATGTTGCAGGAGAAGTTGAAGAAGCATTTGCTAAAAGCGGATATCATGTTATTTCAAATTCAAAAAATCACCGTTTCGATAAAGACGTTCCTCTACTCATCCCTGAAGTAAATCCGGATCACTTGGGATTAGTAAAAGTTCAGAAATTTGGAAAAGGTTCTATCGTTACCAATCCTAACTGCTCAACAATTGGAATGTTGATCGCATTAAAACCTCTTGAAGATGCTTTCGGAATTGAAATGGTAAACGTTGTAACCATGCAGGCTTTATCGGGAGCCGGTTATCCCGGAGTCTCAAGCCTTGACATTATTGATAACGTAATTCCTTTTATCGGTGGTGAAGAGAATAAAATGGAAACCGAGCCGTTAAAAATTCTCGGAAAGTTTACCGGAAAAGAAATTGAATTAAGTACATTCAAGATCAGCGCGTCGTGTAACCGGGTTGCGGTTGTTGACGGACACCTTGAGTCTGTTCAAGTCAAATTAAAAAACAAACCTTCAAAAGAAGATATTCTTTCCGTTTGGAAAAAATTTAAAGGCGAACCACAGGATTACGACCTACCGCTTGCGCCGGTTCAACCTATCCATTATTTCCATGAGGACAAATATCCTCAACCGCGTTTGCATAGAGATATTGATAAAGGAATGGCAGCTGCTGTAGGCAGGTTACGTGATTGTAATTTGTTCGATTATAAATTTTCCGTCCTTTCTCATAACACAGTTCGCGGTGCGGCAGGTGGCGCAATTCTTTGCGCTGAATTAATGAAGGTTAAAGGTTTACTTGCATAGTGAAAAATCTATTTAAAGCAAAAAAAGTAAAAGTCTTCTCCCCCGCTTCGGTTTCTAATGTCGGAGCCGGGTTTGATATTTTCGGTTTCGCACTGCATCAACCGGGAGATGAAGTAGTTATGCGGATTGTCGACAAACCGGGAATTCACATTACAAAAATTACCGGCGATGATCATCATCTGCCAAAAGACGCAAAAAAGAATACTGCCGCAGTTTCACTTCGCGCAATGATGGATGCACTCGATCCAAAATTCGGTGTTGAGATGGAACTCCACAAAAAAATGCCGTTAGGAAGCGGACTCGGCTCAAGTGCAGCAAGCTCGGTAGCAAGTGTATTCGCCTTAAATGCTTTGTTGAAAAAACCTTTTTCAAAAAATGAATTATTACTTTTTGCGCTTGAAGGAGAAAAAATTGCATGCGGAAGTATTGCTCATGCCGATAATGTTGCCCCCTGCCTATATGGCGGTTTTACTTTGGTAAGAGGATGCTGCCCGCCCGATGTAATCTCTATCCCAACACCGGCAGACTTGCATTGTACGATCATTCATCCGCATATTGAAATTAAAACTGAGTTTGCACGAAAGATTCTCCGCTCGCAAATAAAGCTTTCCGATGCGGTAAAACAATGGGGAAACGCCGCAGCGCTTGTTGCAGGTTTAATGAAACCGGATTATGATTTGATAAGAAGGTCCATTGAAGATTATATTATCGAACCGATCCGGGGCTCGTTAATTCCAAATTATTTTTTGCTGAAAGAAGCTGCGCTAAAGAATAACGCACTTGGTTGCAGTATCTCCGGTTCCGGTCCTTCTGTTTTTGCGCTGAGCCGGAGTGAAAAGGAAGCGAAACTTATTGCTTCCGAAATGAAGAAAGTTCTTACTAAAATAAAATTAAAAAGCGATATTTATATTTCCAAAATAAATAACGAAGGTCCTAAAATTATTTCTCTCTCGGAAAACATTTGAAATTTTACAGCACAAATAACAAACACCTTACGGCCTCTTTCCGCGAAGCAGTGCTAACCGGTATTGCCTATGACGGCGGACTTTTTATGCCGAATGAAGTTCCTCATCTTCCGGAAAACTTTTTCCGTAACATCGAGAATTATTCTTTCCGGGAAATCGGTTTTGAAGTTGCAAAACTTTTTATCGATGATATCGATGAAACCGATCTTCGCACAATATTAAGCAACACAATTTCTTTCCCGGCTCCACTTATACAGTTGGCAGAGAATATTTCGATACTGGAATTATTTCACGGACCGACGTTAGCGTTCAAAGATTTCGGAGCAAAATTTCTTGCTAATCTTTTAACACATTATTTAAAAGACGAAAAGAAGGAAACCCTGATCCTCGTTGCCACTTCGGGCGATACCGGAAGTGCGGTTGCAAATGGCTTTTACGAAAAAGAAGGTATAAAAGTTGCGCTTCTTTATCCAAGCGGAAAAGTAAGTAAAACACAAGAACAGCAATTAACCACACTTGGTAAAAATATTTTTGCGTTTGAAATTGACGGCGTGTTTGATGACTGTCAGCAGTTGGTAAAACAAGCATTTCATGATTCCGATCTGACAAGCATTTTTTCAATGACATCTGCAAACTCAATAAACATTGCCCGTTTGCTTCCACAATCATTTTACTATTTTGAAGCATACAAGCAGATAAAAGATAAATCACTCCCCTTTGTCGTTTCTGTGCCGAGTGGCAATTTTGGTAATCTAACTGCGGGACTTCTCGCTCAAAAAATGGGTTTGCCTGTTCATAAATTCATTGCGGCAGTAAATGCAAATGATGTCTTCTTCAATTATTTGGAAAGCGGAAAATTTGAATCAAAGCCATCGGTACTTACGTTGTCAAATGCAATGGACGTAGGAAATCCGAGCAACTTTGCACGTATCATTTCATTATTTGAAAATAATTTTAAACTGTTAAAAAAAAATATTACAAGTGCAAGTTTTGATGATGGACAAACCTTAGCAGCAATAAAAGAAGTTTATGATAAATGTAATTATACAATTGATCCTCACGGAGCAGTAGGATATTTAGCGTTGAAAAATTACTTGCAGAATTCAGGACTAAATAATGTAAACGGAATAATCTTGGAAACGGCACATCCCGCAAAATTTTCTGAGATTGTTGACAAAGTCCTTGGAGAAAAAGTCGCTATGCCGGAAAGATTATCGGCTTGCTTAAAAGAAGAAAAAATATCAGTGAAAACAAACAAAGATTATGCGTCGTTTAAAGAAGCGCTTATTCAAACTATCTCATGAAGGAAATGAAATGGAAAATAAAATCATTACGATTCTTGGCAGCGGAAATATCGGTTTATCAATAGCTAAAGGGTTAGTGCATGCGCAATTAATTACACCGAAGAAAATAATCTTAACTAGAAGGAACGTAGAATTGTTGAAGGAATTTTCTTTGCAAGGATTTTCTGTTTCAAGTGATAACAAAAAAGCTGTGGTACAGTCAGATATTGTTATTATTGCGGTGCAACCACAACAATTAAATGATCTATTGATTCAAATAAAACCTTCTCTTAAAGCAAAAAAACACACTGTAATTTCGGTTGTTTCCGGGGCGACCATCTCAGCGATGCAGAAATTACTTGGTGCTCAAATAAAAATCGTCCGTGCGATGCCAAATACTGCAATAGCTATTCAGCAGTCTATGACTTGCCTCTCCTCCGATTCTCCAGAAGCGTTAACTTACGCTGAAAAAATATTTGATACTCTTGGCAAAAGTCTCGTTATAAAAGAAGAATTAATGGGACCGGCAACCGCGTTATGCGCTTGCGGAATTGCGTTTTTCCTCCGTGCGGTTCGTGCCGCATCTCAAGGCGGAATTGAAATTGGATTTCATTCGGAAGAAGCGATTATGATGGCAGCACAAACAGCGAAAGGAGCCGCTGCCCTTCTCCTGGAAAATAAAAATCATCCTGAGAGTGAAGTTGATAAAGTTACTACTCCGAGAGGAATTACCATTTCAGGCTTAAATCAAATGGAGCATAACGGCTTTAGTTCGGCATTAATTAAAGGAATAGTCACCTCTGCTGAAAAAGCTGCCAAGATTTATTCATAAATATGCAATCTTGACAAAAAAGTATTTGACAAATGGTTCTCCAGGCTTTATCTTTGCTTTCAGTAAAATGAAAAACAAAAATTTAAATATCGAAATTAAAAATATGGCAATGTGCTTCTGTTGTATGATGATGTGTTCATCACCTCGGATGGTCTCAGCCTAAACGTTCTTAAATGTTAATTGTAGCCCTTCCGAAGTAAAAACTCGAGAAGGGCTTTTTTGTATGTTCTTATAAAATAAAAAAACTCTTATCGAGAAAGGTTGAGGGAACAGGCCCTATGAAACCTTAGCAACCATCACGGTTAACGTGAACTTTGGTGCTACTTCCTGCCCGTTCCGGTTTTTGCCGGAATTTGGGGAAAGATGAGAATGCAGGTACTTAACCTCTTCGAAAATTCTTTCCGAAGAGGTTTTTTTTTGTCCATACTTGATAATAAAAACAATAAATAAATACAAAGAGGTAACAAAATGAGTGCTGAACAAAAACCAAGAAACTACAGATACGAAACTCTGCAGTTACATGCAGGACAAACAGCAGATCCGACAACCAACTCGCGCGCTGTTCCGATCTACCAAACTGCATCGTATAATTTTAACAATGCCGACCACGCGGCAAATTTATTCGGGCTAAAAGAATTCGGAAATATTTATACTCGAATCATGAATCCAACAACGGATGTTTTCGAAAAACGTATTGCTGCTCTTGAAGGAGGAGTTGCAGCGTTAGCAACTTCATCCGGGCAGGCGGCGCAATTATTAGCTATCACTAATCTTGCTCAAGCAGGAGAGAATATCGTCTCCACCAGTTTACTTTACGGCGGAACGTACAATCAATTTAAAGTAACTTTCCCACGACTAGGGATTGACGTCAAGTTTGTTTCGGGCGATTCTCCTGAAGAATTTGAAAAACTCATCGATAATAAAACAAAAGCTCTTTATTTGGAGACTATTGGGAACCCGAGATTAAACGTTGCGAACATCAAAGAGATTGCAGATGTTGCTCATAAACACAATATTCCATTAATTGTTGATAACACATTCGGAGCGGCCGGTTTCGTCGCAAGACCAATTGATCATGGAGCTGATATTGTCGTTGCTTCCGCAACAAAATGGATTGGCGGTCATGGAACTTCCATTGGTGGTGTTATTGTTGACTCAGGAAAATTCAATTGGGGAAACGGAAATTTCCCTATTTTTACAGAACCAAGTCCCGGCTATCATGGTCTAAAATTTTGGGAAGTATTTGGTTCCGGTGGACCGTTCGGAAACATCGCTTTTATTATCAGGGCAAGAGTGGAAGGGTTAAGAGATTTAGGTCCATGCTTAAGTCCATTTAACGCTTTTCTTCTTCTGCAAGGACTTGAGACTCTTTCACTAAGAGTTGAAAGACACGGACAAAATGCTTTGGAATTAGCATCCTGGTTAGAGAGACATCCGCAAGTTGCCTGGGTTTCTTTCCCGGGATTACCTTCTCATCCGTATCATGAGAACGCTAAGAAATTTTTACGGAATGGATTGTTCGGTTCCGTTTTAACTTTTGGAATAAAAGGAGGGCTCGAAGCCGGTAAAAAGTTCATTAACAATGTTCAACTTGCTAGTCTTTTAGCCAACGTTGGAGACGCAAAAACATTAGTTATTCATCCGGCTTCAACTACGCATCAACAGTTAAGCGAAACAGAACAACAAGAGTCAGGCGTTACAGCCGATCTCATTCGTGTTTCGGTCGGTCTTGAGCATATTGACGACATCAAGGAAGACTTTGATGAAGCATTGAAAGCAACCTTGGAATAACAATTTCATTCACCCGGCTGTTTCATCTGCGCAAAGATGAAACAGCCCCTAAAAGTAATTTTTATGGAAACAAAAACAGTAGAAATAATTTTAGCACGAACACAATTCGTGAACCTATACAATGATGAGCATCCATTTACCCTGGAATCCGGAGAGACTTTATCAGAAGTAGATGTTGCATTTCAAACGTACGGTGAGCTTAACGGCGACGGAACAAATGCTATTCTTGTTTGCCATGCTTTAACCGGGAACGCTCACGCCGCAGGCATAATTGATGAGGAAGAAGTTGAAAATTCAAAACCTTATGAGTACCTCTACAAGTACAACAAAATGAACTTACACAAAACGGGCTGGTGGGATTCGCTAATCGGTCCGGGAAAAGTTTTTGACACCGAAAAATATTTTGTAGTCTGTTCAAATTTTCTTGGCGGTTGTTACGGCACAACCGGTCCAACCTCCGTTAATAAAAAAAATGGGAAGCAATACCGGATGGATTTTCCTCAATATTCAGTGCGAGATATGGTTAAAGTGCAAAAAAAATTACTTGATACAATCGGGGTAAAAGAACTTGTATCGGTTGCCGGCGGTTCTCTCGGCGGAATGCAGGCTCTCGAATGGGCGGTCATGTTCCCGGATTTTGTTAAGTCTGTTATTCCCATTGCCACCGCTGCTCAACACTCTGCATGGGCAATAAGCTTTAATACCCTTGCAAGACAAATAATTTTCAATGATCCCGGATGGCAAAACGGAAATTATTCGGAACAACCTAAAGGACTTTCCGCAGCAAGAATAGCAGCGATGATAAGCTACAGAGCACCGGATGATTTTAACTTAAAATTCGGAAGAGAGCTAAATTTGAAATATAAAAGTCTGCAAGGGACGCAATTTCAAATTGAAAATTATTTGCTTTATCAAGGGGAAAAACTTATCAGAAGATTTGATACCAACACCTATTTGTATATAACTAATGCGTTGGATACCCATAATGTTGCAGCAGAAAGAGGAACAATCGAGGAATCATTAAACAAAATTTCTGCAAAGTGTTTAAATATTGGTATTACTTCAGACATTCTTTACCCACCGGATGAACAAAAAAATATTGCCGCTCTTATAAAAAATGCAGAGTATCAGGAAATTGATTCTCCTGCCGGGCATGATGCATTTTTAATTGAATTTGAACAAGTAAGTGATTTTATTGCCGATTTCTTCTCCAAGAATGGTTTATAAGCAAATTCTTTAAGTGAGAAATATTCTCTATTTTTGAAGCACGAATTAGTATTTATTTTTTACAGAAAGAAAGAAGGCAAAATGAATTTTGAAGCCCTAAAAGGTTTTCATGATCCATGTTTTATACTTGCAGAAAACGGAACTATCTTAAAATTAAATGATGCGGCATTACAATTTTTCCCGGCATCGGGAAAGGATATTATCGGGAAAAATTTCTCTACTATCCTCGCTCAGGATTCAGTTGCAAAATTTGAGGACGCATTCTCTTCCTCATTCAAAAAAAATAATTCTACTGAATTTGAAATTTCCATGCAATCCTTTGACGCGAATATTTATGATGTTAACATTTTCATCTCCCCTTTTATTAATGATAAAGATAAAAAAAGAAATGCACTGCTTGTAGGAAAAGATTTTACCTCCGAGAAGAAAAAAGAGTCGGAATTTTTGCGGTTCTACACCGTAGCTCAGAACACGGTTAATCCTTTGCAGATCACTGACTTGAGTGGAAATATGATCTATGTTAATCCTGCCTTTGAGCGCGCCAGTGGTTATGATAAAGATGAGTTGATCGGTCAGAACCCGAAAATTTTTGGAAGTAAAAAACACTCCCGCGAATATTGGGAATCAATGTGGCAAACGATTTCTTCCGGTAAAGTCTGGCTTGGTGAAGTTGAAAACAAAACGAAAAATGGAGAGTCATTTCATACTCGTTTATTAATTTCTCCGATCATTGACGAAACTAAAAAAGTCGTTGGATATTTTGGCGTTCATCATGATCTTACCGATAAAAAAATGCTCGAGAAACAACTCATTCACACACAAAAAATGGAAAGTATTGGAACCCTGGCTGCCGGCGTTGCGCACGAAGTGGGTAACCCGTTAGCTTCTATTTCCGCGTTAGTACAAATTGTTCAACGCGAAACCGATGATAGTTTTATTAAAGAAAAACTTGAACTTGTGAAAAAGCAAATCACACGCATCTCAAAAATCATCAGGGACTTAGTTGATTTTTCACGTCCGTCCGATTACGAATTAAAGTCTACAGACATAAATGATAATCTGAGAGAAGCAATTGAAATTGTGAAAGTAGGAAAGAAAACAAAAGATATTAATTTCATTTCTCATTTTGACGAATCACTCCCTTCCGTTCCGTTAATTGCTGATCAAATCCAGCAAGTGTTTGTTAATATCTTGATAAACGCCGTTGATGCCATCGCTGAAAAAAAAGAAAAATACAAAAGCGAAGAAGAATCATTCATAAAAGTGTCCACATCAATAAAAGATGCAAATATTAAGGTGACTTTTGATGATAACGGAACCGGCATCCCGGAAGAATCGCTGACGAAAGTTTTTGAACCCTTCTTCACTACAAAAAAAGAAGGAAAAGGAACCGGACTGGGGCTCTGGGTTAGTTATGGAATTATCAAAAGTTCACACGGTGAAATTAAAGTGGAAAGCGTTTACCGGGAAGGGACAAAATTCATTATTAACTTTCCGCTAAATCTAATTTTATAAAGGAAACACATGCCCGGAAAAATTCTTGTTGTTGATGACGAAAAAGATATAAATGATTCGCTCTCGTTCATTCTTGGAAAAGAAGGATACATCGTTGAACAAGCCGAAAACGGAAAAGTTGCATACGAAAAAATCTTGACCGATTATTTTGATCTGGTCATTACCGATATCGAAATGCCGATGATGAAAGGAACTGAATTACTGGAAAAAATTTCTGCAATTGCACCGCAGACATCCGTAATTATGATTACCGCATATGGATCGCTTGAAACTACGATAAAAGCCTTGCGCAACGGCGCTCAAGATTATATTTTAAAACCAATTGAGTTTGACGAAATTCTTATCAAAATAAAGCGTCTTTTCGAAATGAAAAACCTCATTTCCGAAAATCAACTTTTGCGAAAAGAAATTCAGCGTACTTATGATTACTCAGAACTCGTTGGCAAATCCCCTGCTATGCAAAAAGTATTCGATATGATCCAGACAGTTGCCGAAACGGAAAGTACGGTATTGATCACCGGAAATTCAGGAACGGGAAAAGAACTTGTCGCCCGTGCAATCCATTTTAACAGCAAACGAAAAAACAAACCTTTCGTTGCGGTAAACTGCGGCGCAATTTCGGAAAACTTAATTGAAAGTGAACTCTTCGGACATAAACGGGGAGCTTTTACAGGGGCTATTTCGGATAAAGAAGGATATTTGAAAGCGGCTGACGGCGGCACACTCTTCTTAGATGAAATAAGTGAAATGCCTTTACAACTTCAAGTGAAGCTTCTTCGGGTTATTCAACAAAAAGAAATTACTCCTGTCGGAACAACGTATTCTATTCCAATTAATGTCCGGTTTGTTGCTACAACTAATAAAGTTTTGCAAGAAGAAGTTGCTGCCGGAAGATTCAGGGAAGATCTCTTCTATCGTTTAAATGTTGTGGAACTGAACCTCCCTTCTCTAAAAGAAAGACAGGACGACATTCCAATTTTAGCCGATCACTTTATCGATAAATACCGCAAGGAAATTGGGAAGAATGTTAAGGGGATCGACGGGACCGCAATGCGCGCTTTACTTCATTATGATTGGAGAGGTGAAGTCCGCGAATTAGAAAATATCATCGAACGATCGGTCATTTTTGCAAAAAATGAATTTATCACCGTGGAAGACTTGCCGCAATCCATGCATTTGTTAAAGGACATTCATATTCCAGAAAAAACAGGTTCACTTGATGATTTTATTAAGAAGGTTGAAAAGGAATTCATTCTAAAGTCTCTTGAAACAAACCAGTTTGATAAAGATAAAGTTGCTAAACAACTCAATCTCGGGCTTTCAACTCTCTATAGAAAAATTAAAGACTATGGACTTGAACAATAGAGACTTTTCTGTCGTAACGTACTAAACAAAAATAACTTCAGTCAGAAAATTCATCGTTTGGAAAGGTAACGTAGGATTAAACTAACCGCTTCTCAATTATGTTCATTCCAATGAACATAATTGCATTTATTATTGTACACTTTTCAAATATTTCTTAGGAGCAACTCAATTTTAGCCTATAAAATTAGGCTCGAAAATTGCTATTTTTACTGCAAGAAGAATAAGGAAATTAGCCATGAAAAAATATTTTTTAACAATTGCAATCGCGTTTGTAATGTTTTCCGTTTACGGATGCTACACACAAGTCGATTTTCGCAACCGTCAACAAGATGATTACGGATACTCTAACGATCAAAACCAGGAAGATAATTATTCAGAGAATGATTCTGATACTTATTCCGATGGTGGATCGGATGTTACAATCAATAATTATAATGATGGATATTTCCCCGGCTATCGAAGATATCTCTGGCATAATTACTATCCATCCTTTTCGGTAGGTTTTTCATACGGTCCTTATTGGGATCCTTTCTACTATGATCCCTGGTATTATGGATATTATCCGGGTATCCCAGTTATCGCCTATTATTCCCCATATTATTATGACAATTACTATGATGGCGGTTACTACAACAATTCCTATTGGAACGGCGGTTCAGTATATAAAGAAAGAACGACTTCTGCCTATCGCTTAAGAAATAACGATGGGGGAAGAGGAAACTCTACAGTTAGAGACAGAGGAACAAGAGACCTTATTCAGACTTCGTTAAATAGAGATAGACAAAGAACTGAAACTCTGAAAAGAGATGTAAACAGAATAACCCGTGAAAGTTCACCTGTACTTCGAAACCGGGATAATAATAATGCCGGTAGCGAGAGAACTATCATCCCATCTGATAGACCGACACGTGGAGCCGGGGTAAATGATGCCGGAAGAAATAATCGTAATGCGGACCAACCTTCGGGTAGAAATCGTGAAATTATTAGAAGAGATAAAAACTCTTCCAACCCGAATTCTGATGAAATTAAAAGTACTCCACCACCACAAAGAGGGTCAGATTCTCGAAACGTAGACAGGGAAAAGAGAAAGACAGAGTCAGCCTCCCCAAGCCGGACTAATACTGGTGAACGGAAAAAAGGAAACAGGAGTAGTTATTCATCACCAAGAAGAGAATCGTCTCAACCAAGATATGAAGCTCCAAGAAGCAGTAACAGCGGATCATCAAGATCATCTTCACCGTCGTCTTCCAGAAGCAGCGGAAGCAGCAGTGGTGGATCAAGAGATAGGAGAAGGTAGTCATGAAAGCACTTAAACTTATAGCTTTCGGAATAATGATGGTTGCTGCCCAAGGTTGTTACACAGTCCTCTGGACACCGGATGTAGCTTTACCAACAAAGGATCAAAGTGAAAATGATGATTCTTATTATGATGAGCCCTACTACGGCGATTACAATCCATATTACGAACGTCCTTGGTGGTATTCCATTCCTCCACCCCAAAGGTTGATTATTCCAACAAGTGAAAGAACTGCTCAAGAAGCTAAAATTAGAAACGGCAATTCTCCGGATCGAGGAGTACCGGAAAGGCAAGATCAACCAGTTATAAATGTCGGACGACCGACTGTCGACCAACCTTCGACAACATCGCCGGTAACGACTCCACCAACTACAACTAATGACAGTTCGACAAAAAAGACCGAGAGCACTCCTCCACAAAGAGAAAAAGGTAATACGACTAATTCACGAGATACAAGAAATAATGACGGAAGCAGATCTTCCGATCCTCCAAGGAGATAACCAATATGAAAATTCTAAAAGTTCTTTTACTACTGATTTTTATTCTTCCATTAGCACTTCAGTCGCAGACCATTGGCGATGCTTTACGAGTTACAGAAAGCGGATTAGGTGTCGGAGCCAGAGCTTTAGGAATGGGTAACGCTTATAATGGAATAAGCGATGATGCTTCAGCTATGTATTTTAATCCGGCTGGGTTGGGATTGATCAAACGTTTAGAAGTTGCCGGTGGATTGGATTATTTTAATTATGGAAATAATGCCACCTTATTTAATAATAAGACAAACTACTCAAGTAGCTCAACGAACTTTAGTCAAATAAGTTTTGTCTTCCCCTTCCCTACTTTACAAGGCAGTTTAGTTTTCGGGATGTCGTACAATAAGAACAAAGATTTTACTTCAGCATTAAAATTTGATGGGTTTAATATCGGCAGCAATTCAATGATTCAAGATTTGGAAGTAGCAAAAACACCTACCGATGATCAATCCTACAAAAATTCGGTTCCGTATAATTTGTTTTTAAGCGATGATAACGGAAATGTTTCTGTTATCAATGGAAAACTTAATCAAAGCGGAACTACATTGCAGGAAGGCGGACTGGATAGCTGGACTTTTTCAGGCGCGATGGAAGTTTCGAAAAATTTATTTGTCGGTGGATCTATAAATGTAAATTCAGGAACTTTCAAAAGCAACCGCGAGTATTATGAGGATGATACCAAAGGGGTCTATGCAAACCTCGAAACGGCTCCCGGGAATGCTTTCACCACAAATTTTACAACATTTTATAGAAACGATATTCTCGACTGGGAAATAAGCGGTTGGGATTTAAAACTGGGAACGATGTACCAGCTCTCAAAAATTGCTCGCTTCGGTGCGACAATCCAATTCCCCAAAACGTTCAGCATCAAGGAAACATATACTTTTGATGCCCATTCCGAGTTTGGCAGTTCTATTGTCGATCTTCCATCGGATTTGAAAGACTACTATAGTGATAAAGTTGAATATGATATTACTACTCCCTTCGTTTTAACTGGCGCCGCATCAGTAAATGTAAAAGGATTAATTTTATCCGGAGAAGCAACACTGACCGATTACTCTCAAACTGAGTTCAGTAATCCAAAAGGTATTTCAACAAGTTATTTTGCAAGTGTGAATAAAAGCATGAAAGAATCGCTTCGTGCAGTTGCTGCAATTAATGTTGGTTTAGAATATACGATTCCGCAAGTTGGTGTACGGATACGCGGAGGTTTTATGTCGCAACCTTCACCCTATAAAGGTGATCCATCTGATTTTGATAAAAAATATTTAACCGGCGGTGTAGGATTTTTAGCCGATGAAACATTTGCCATTGATGTTGCTTATGCTCATGGCTGGTGGAAAACATACGGCGATAATTATGGAACGAATGTTTCAAGAGTCGACCAGGAAATTGCGACAGATAAAATGTTAGTTACATTCAGTTATAGGTTCTAAGAGTTTTATTCTAAAAAAAAAGCGCCACTTACTGTGACGCTTTTTTTATGACCAAATTATTTACTGCAAATAGGAATTTGACTACCTAGATTTTCTATCTTCTAAAAAATTCAGCAACCACCTTTTCCCAATTTACATCATTAAGCTTTTCAAGTTGTCCAATATATAATTGTCCTTCTTCAACATATTCCCCTTCTTTTTTCTCTGTTTTGATCAAGTCTTTTATGAGTGTGTTGAAATGCTCGATGTCTTCTTGATAAAATGAAACAGCGGATTTTCCTATTTGCAATTCTTTAATTTCGATATCAAGATTTTCAGCATCAAGAGCGCAAACCCAATTTTTTTCGTATGGTGTAATATTCAGTGCTGCAAGATTTCTTTCGAGAAGCGTATTGATCTGCGATACTTTTCCGCTAACAGGCGCGTTAAAAGAGATTGTTCTATTTCCTTGTTTTACCGAGAATAGCGGCTGACCTGCTTTCACATTCATACCGAGATTTGGAAGTTCAATCGCATCAATTTTACCGACCAGTTTATTAGCAAAATCATCTATTCCAATTTTAGCAATCCCTTCCTGGTTCATGCTAACCCAGGTATGATTTTTAGCGATGAAAACACCGCCGGGGATAGAAAACTCTCCTTTAGTAAAATCATCGGAAGCAGGAAGATGCGTAATATGAACTTTTGGTTTAAGTTGTTTTTGAATTTTGTCCTGCCGTTTAATTAATGATTTTTTAACAAACGCCAACAACTCATCTTCGGCGAACGGTTTCTGAACATAATCCATCGCACCGTATTTCATAGTTTCAACTGCCGTTTCAACAGAGGCATAACCCGTAATAATAATAACGTCAATATCCGGGCGAAGATGTTTAACAGACTTTGTCACTTCAACACCATCCATCAAAGGCATTTTAAGATCCGTAAAAAGGAAATCATAATGATGCCTTTGAATTAGTCCTAATGCTTCCTGCCCGGTTTCTACAGTATCAATTGAATACCCATCGAGTACAAGTATTTTTCTGAAACTGCCGAGAATGACTTCTTCATCATCGACGCAAAGAATTTTTGCTTTTGGATTTGCGACTTCAGCACGTTTCAACGATTTGGCTTCGTTAGTAAAATCTAGTTTAAGACTTTCCTGCAAAATAATTTCGCGTTCTTTTTTCAATTTCTTTTCAGTTAAGCGTCTTCCGAACATCCGGATCAGCAGATCTGCAATAATAAAAATGATTACAGCAAGTATTAGTAACGGCATGATATTTCTCCTAGGATTTATTTTATTTTTGTTTTTTTTAGTCTACAATTATAAGAGTTCCGAACTGCTCATGATCAAATGTTTTTTTTCATATTCAATATCTGTTGGAATAACACGATATACCCAACCTTCAAAATACGGGTCTTTCTCTATCAAACTTGAATTTGCTAAAAGATTTTCATTCACTTCAACTATCCTTCCTGAAACCGGTGAAAGTATTTTATGAATTCTTTCATTTCTTGAAGTGATAGAAATGCAACTGATCCCCTGCATAACTTCCTCTTCCGGTTTCTGGACATCAATTTCTTTAACAGATTCGATTGTCTTTAGAAAAAGATCACAGACTCCAATCAATACCGATCCGTCTCTTTCTTCAAACATCCAGCTTGCATAACCGAGACGCATATATTTGCCAGGGCAAGTTACGTATAGTAATTCTCTATTTTCATTTTGCACTGAAAATATTGTTTGTTTACTTTTTATCTGTTGATACTTATTAGCGCGGTACACCGAACTTAATAATTCATCAACTGTGAATGGTTTTGGAATAAAATCAATGGCTCCTTTATAAAGAGAATTGACCGCATTCTCAACTGTTGAATACCCGGTTGTCATAATTACCGAACTATCAATATTTCTGTTATGTAATTCTTCTAAAATTTGAAATCCATCGCCATCGGGCATCATAATATCGCAAATAATAATGGGATAGTAATTTTTAGAAATTTTATCAATTGCTGACTTTACGTTTGCTGCAACATCAACTTTATGGTTATCCAACGCACAGATTTTTACAACTGCGTCTTCAACAACCTGCTCATCATCAATTACTAATATATCTAATGCTTTGCTCACTTTATCAATCTATCGTTGTTGAGTTAGCGGAAGCCGGATGACAAACGTTGTCCCTTTTCCTACTTCGCTTTCAACGGTTATTGTTCCGTTGTGATTATCAATGATTCCCCAAATAACTGCCAGACCAAGTCCCGTTCCTTTTTGTCCTTTAGTTGAAAAGAACGGTTCGAAAATTTTAGAAAGATCTTCGTTGTTTATACCACTACCGGTATCTTTAATTTTAATCTCAATGTACTCACTTAAACCTGCCGAATCAACAAACTCCCATTTTTCCCAATTACTTTTTTCGGAGGAACAGACTTCATAGATCCCTTGCCCGCTAACCTCAAAAGCTAATATTGGAGAACCACATTTGGGACAAGTTACTTCTTTTTGAACTAGAGAGATATTACAATCAGGACAAACAAACTTTGCATCTTTAGTAACCGAAAAACCAAGTTCATAATGATTACGGTGTTTTCCATAAACCGGGTCGAGGTGAATTATTCCTTCATTATTTTCAGATAATACTTTTACTTTTATCGAAGGAAGTCCTCCAATTTTGAAATCATTATCGATAAGGTTATGACGTTTCGAACACGTCGCTTTTTTTATCTGTGCAACTCCATACGGAGAAAGTGAAATTTGATGCGTTGTAACAGTAAGCGTTCCCCCTTTTTCTCCAATTGCATCGGACGCATTCACAAAAAGATTTATGAATACCTGCTGAATCTGATTTGCATCTACAGTGATCTTTGGCAGATAGTTATCTACTTCTTTTACTAGTTTTACTTTATTAAGTGTAAGTTGATTTTCGATAACGCCTACTGCCCTATCAATAATTTCATTGATGTCTGCATTATTTTTTTTAGGAACCGTTTGTCTGGCAAAATCAAGTAGACTTTTAACGATCTCTCTACAACGCAGGGTTTCTCGAACAATAACTTTTAGATCTTCCTGAAATTCCGGATTGTCTTGAGTTCTTTTAAGAAGAAAACTGCTATACGTCAAAACACCCGTAAGCGGATTATTAATTTCATGCGCAACACCTGCCGCAAGTCTGCCAAGTGAAGCCATTTTATCCGATTGAAAAAGTTGCATTCTTGCTTCAGAAAGTTTTTTCGTCATATTATTAAATGAATGAGCCAACATTCCAATCTCATCTTCGCCCATATCTTTAATTGAATAGTTAAGATTTCCCATGCTGACCTGTTTTGTTGCTCCAAGCAGATTATTAACCGGGAGAGAAACCCAACGTCTTACAAAAAAGCCTATCAATAACCCAACCCCAAGAATTGCAACCAACGCAAAGATCACAATTTCCAATTCACTTTTTTGTATTATCTGATCTACTTCAGCAAGAGAAATAGTAACATCCAAGACACCAAGCACTTTTTGATTTCTTGGATGGGCGTGGCACTCAGCCTGCCAGCAAGATTTTTCATTGTAGATAGGGGTGATGATTCCCATAACACGGCTGGAATCAGGACGAATTCTGAATATCCTCGTTCGTTCGGTTATGGATATTTTTTCAAGCGGCGCATTAGCAGAATGACATGCATAACAGCTTTCTGCCTTTTTATCAACCATTTTATTTATGTTCGTTGTATCCGAAGAATAAATAATTTCGCCGACTTTATTTAAAATTCTTACATCTCTAATTTGCGGTTGCGTTCCAATAGAATTGATAACCTGCTGTATTCTATCACGTTGATTCAACATCATATCGAAACGGGTGCTTGAGATTACCGTTTCACCAAGTTGATTCGCATGCCGTTCAACTTCATGCAGCAAGCCGCTGCTGTGCGATTGAACGTTAAAGTAGGCAAAGACACCAATAATTGTTAGCGATGTAACTGCAACGGCAAAAATTAAACGAAATCCAATTTTCTTAAACATAATGTTGAAAAAACATTTCCTCTTTATATATTCTTTAACTTTTCAAAAAGTAAAGTTGTATTATCACTACTTGAATGAGAAGTAGTAACGCGTACGACTAAAACTTGATAATAGCCTCGCTCCCCTTTATCAGGAAGTGAAGCATTTACATTAAAAGTTTATTTCTAATCGTTATAAACCTGACTATTTATTACCAACCAGTTTTCCCGGTTTTTGTTTTGGATAAACAAAACTATCATGACAATTTGTACAGACCGGTTTTACAGCAAAATTCTTTTCAAGATGGCAATCTTCACAACCGAGCGCTAAATGAGTTTCATTCAGTTGTAAACCGGTTACTGCATGTTTAAAATTCTCATTATTCCACCCTTTGTGACAACTTATACAGTTATTATCACGTTTGGTATATGGAACCTTTGAACCATGGCATTTTGCGCAAGACAAATTTACGTGAAACTTATTAAGCGCCCAACCGGTTTTCTTTGCGTGATCAAATTGTTCTGCCGGTTTATTAAGGTGGCAGGTTCCACATTTATCATCTTTATGGCAACTGAAACAGAGTTTATGACGTTCGTCCAACGATTTTTGAGCTTTTACTATTTTGGATTTTTCATCAGAAACTTTTTTAGAGTCATGGCATTTTAAGCAAGTTTCATTTTTATGACAACTTGTACATTCAATTTTAAATTTCTTGGTATGGTCATCATGAAAAAATGTAACCATACTTCCTTTTTCAGATTTTGTCTCGAAAACAATTTTAGTGGGTTCAATCATAGCCGGGTGAACTTTTCCCGCTAACTTTTTCTTTACTTCTTCTTTTTGATAGTTTTTACTTCCCGTTTTTGGACTATGACAAGAGTTACAACTTGTTTCATGGCTCCACTCTCGATGACAACCGATACACTGGCGGTGATAAGCCGCTTCAAGATCGGGTTTGCTGATGTCATCTCTATTGCGAGACATCTGATGACAATTCTTGCATGGCTGAATTGGTCCACTTGTGTTGTAATGATGACATGTGCCACAACCACCAGACATCACTGACATTTGTGCATGTACCCGGTGTGAAAAAGTTACCGGATAATATTTTTTTGAAAGCTCATCCAGACTTACAACATCCACTGTTTTATCCGGCGATTCATACACCGTTTTCATGTTCTCCCGAGGGCACGGAACTAAGCATGGATCATCTTTAGTCGGAACATCACACACATGACATGTTTTACAGTTTACGTTCGATTTAGAATGATCTTTCCCAAGATTCTTTTGTGCTGATAATGGAAGAGAAACTGCAAGCAAGAAAATAATTACTACTACTTTTTTCATTTTTTTGCCCCTTTGATTGTGTATTTAGTAGGTTGTGCCGTTCTTAAACCGGGCAAACTGATAACTGGAAAATTTATTACAACAAACCGGTAAAGAAGAATGAGTATTGCTACAAAACCAATCGTTACCGATATTTCTCCAAATGATGGGAAATATGATTTTGTTGAATATGGAGGTGTATATGCAACTACAAAATTATTAATTCTATTCAGCAGCACTCCAAATACGACCAATGCCGATGCAATAAAAAGAAAGAGTGGAGATTTTAAAACTTTTGGAGACAGAAACATTCTTAATGGAATAATTACACCAAATAAAAGTTCTATTGTAAACATTACACTTGCTGTATTAAATTCCTTTAGGTAAACAAAAGTCTCCCGAATAAACATATCGCCAAGCTTAAAAGCAAGATAAACGCCGAGAATCGGAGCGATCATCGAACCTAATTTTGATAGAACGTGCATCTCCGGTTTTAATCCAAGTGAACGCGAAGCTAAAAGTGATTCAAATATTACCATCGGAAATCCTACACTTATTGCCGAAAGTAAAAACAATAATGGAAGAATCGGTGTTTGCCAAAGGGGATGCATCTTAGGCCCGGCTATTACCATCAAGGTCCCTAGAGAAGATTGATGCAATGTGGAAAGAACCACACCTGCGATGATGAAAATAAACATCGTTTTCGATAGACCATTATCGATTAATCGTAATAGCTTATCAACTATTTTATTTAGACCGGAGAGGAATCCGGGCAAGTTTACTTTTCCTATAAATCTTTCTGCAACCACAGGAAGAAATTCAATATAAAGAACTGTCATATAAATCATAACGCAAATACCTACCTCAAACAAAGCCGAACTGCCATTCCACATAATTAACGGGTGCCAGATAAAATACCATCTTCCGATATCAACAAATACACCCATCGCTACAAAAGTATAACCGAGCATTGCAGTTAACAAAGCCGGACGCACGATAGCATGGTATTCTTCTCTGTGCATCACGTGTCCAAGAGCGGCCGTTGTAAACCCACCGGCGGCAAGTGCAACACCGGCAGCAACGTCTATTCCAATCCATATGCCCCAAGGATATTGATTGTTAAGATTTGTTACAGCACCAAGTCCAAAGAAAAATCTTCCCATAAGAAAGACGAGCCCATTGGCAGCAATAATCATAAGAACAATAACGCCGGGAGTAAAATATTTATGTTTTACCGGAACAGGGTTTACTTCTTCGTGATTCATAACTTTTCCTCCTCATCTAATTCTTTACGATGTTTTGAAATCCACATAATTCCACCGAGTAATGCGTACAATGAAACCGGCGGAACAAAATATGCGAATATTCCATGTTGAATTGATTCGGATACACCGGGGGCGGGATTCGTTCCAAGTTTTGGAAAATCAAGGTCTTTAAAATCTTTGCTTGAGAGATACATCCAGGCAGTTCCTCCTACTTCATGCTCTCCAAAAATATGATCTACATATCTCTCTGGATTTCTTTTAATACGTTCACGTGCAATTTTTATTAATTCATTTCGCGACCCATAAGTAAGTGCTTCAACCGGACAGATATTTACGCAAGCAGGAAGTTTCCCCTCTTTCGTCCTATTGAAACAAAAGTCGCATTTCATAATTAAGGGATTAATCGCTTTATCATATTCAAAGGCAGGAATTTGAAACGGACATGCCGCCATGCAATAACGGCAACCAATACATTTATCCGTATCCCAGATTACACTTCCGTTTTCTTGTTTAGAAAAAGCCCCAACAATACAGGCTGAAACGCATGCCGGATGGTCGCAATGCATACATTGTACTTTTACATCAACCGGCAGAATAGAATTTTGACCCGGAGAATATTCATTCACAACTGTGAGAGCTTTTGTTCCCGGTCTTCTTTTATCTTTGAAAACACTTCGGTCTTCATAAGATTGGAAATCTCCGGCAGGCAAATCATGGGCTTCTTTGCATGCCCATTCACAATTACGGCATCCGACACATACGGTTGTGTCAACCAGAACCCCCATTCTGTCTTCAGACAGTATATTTTTAGGAGCTGCTTTTGCAGTTGAAGATGAAAGTCCAGCGACTCCTGCTCCAATTACTGCGGTTGTTTTAAGGAAATCACGACGGCTTTTGCCAGGCATTTTTTATTCCTTTCAAGAAGTAAGTTAATATTTTAATAAACGCAATAAATCAATTGCTATTTTTAATACAATATTATGCCATTCCGATAAAGAATAGCAGAATTAAAAAGTGTGTGAATTTTTCAAATACATGAAGAGTTTTTAAGCATTCATTTTTTATACAATGATTTGAGTGTGACGAAATTTCTCAATACTGGCAATATATAAATCGATTTTTAAGGAAAGAGAATAAATGGCACTATGCA
>JBAYFO010000044.1:0-31094 GCA_041667115.1 Ignavibacteriaceae bacterium
TGCGCTTTTTCTCTCTCAAATCTATCCATTCCGCGTGAACGATCTTTTACAACGGCAAGTACCGCTTCCGGGGAAGTGTTTTCTTGCGTGTGCCATACCTGTAGATTTCCGTCTATCCTAAAAAGAATTGAAGTTGTTTTTGCATCCTTTGGGACACAATGAATATCGCTCACTCCTCTTCGAGTGCCTTCAACAAGTGCAGCTTCAATTAAATTGATCAACGCACTCTTATTTACTTCGGCTTCAATTTCTGCTTCATCATCCGATTGCTCCGGTTGGTCATCGAGTGCGAAATCGGACGGCATATCTTCGAGTTTTTTTAGAAATTCGTTTTCGGGAGGAAAGAGTTTTTCGGTAAGTTTATCGAAGTCTCGCAACTTAATAAACATGACTTCATATTTTTTTGCGTTTAACCCAAATGCGATTTTAGGAATATTTCTTTCAGTTGGATCAATAGCTGCAAGGAGGAGTTTATCTTTTTGGCGCTCGTCATACATAAAAGGAATAACTTTTACCTGAAGCATAAGTTGCTTCATGGTTTCACCGGCAGCAAGCATCGACTGTTTAATAAATTCAAGTCTTTGCGGTGTTAGTATTTCTGAAGTAGCTTCAACTTCTCTAAACGCATAAAGGTTGGCAACTTCTTTAAAAATAACGTCGTGATCATATTTAAATTCTTGAACAAGAATCTGTGCCAGATTTTTTTTTATTTTGTTTGTGTCATTCGCCTTCATGGCGAGAGCTTGTTCAAGCACAGTTGTGTCGATAATTCCTTTTTTAAAAAGGATGTATCCAACTTTATCCGTAAGTTCTAAATTAGCATCCATAAAACTACATTCCCGGCATTTTGGGTTTAACCGTAGCGGTTTCTGCCGAAACCAGCGTTAACATAATCATAACAATCATAATAACCATCGAAATGATTACTTGAATTAATTCAATAATGTTTTTTAATTTATACACAGTTTCGCTTTCATAATAATTTGCCAGCTGGAGCGCTGTGTTTTTAATTGTTCCTGTCTCTTCACCAGAGTGAAATCTTGAAAGAGCCGTATCGGTAAAAACTCCGGTCTGCATAAATGCATCCGTAATGCCAACACCTTTTTTGATCATGAGCGGAATTGCTATACTTTTAATTTTGTTTTCAAAATAAGTGTTTCCACTTGCTTCGGCAGCAATTCTAATCGGTTCGATACTTTCTGCAGATCCACTGTAGAGTGTGTAAAATACACGGCAAAAAACTTCGATAACGGTTTTGTGAATTAAATTACCAACTATGGGAATTTTTAAGAGCATTCCATCCAAAAACATTTTGCCTGCTTTGGTTCTAAAATAATAAAGGAGCGAAACCAAGGGAAGGATAACTACCGCTCCGATAATCATAATATTGTCTTTTAGAAAATTACTCAACTTCAGTGTGAACGCCGTCATCGGCGGCAATTCAATTCCGAATCGTAAAAACAAATTCGCTGTCTCAGGGAAAATATATCCGACATAATAAAGAACCGCCAGCAACAAAACAAAAACAGTTACAAACGGGCTTATCAATGCACTTTTTAAACTTTTTTTAAATTCTTGTTGACGCTCAAGAAACTTTGCCGTGGCTTTATAAATTTCCGTCATGTTACCGCTTTTAGAAGCTAGCCCTAGCATGTAAGACGTGAACTTGCCAAACACGGACTGATACCGCATAAAAACTGCTTGACTGTCCGTTCCTTTTTTTAATTCGCTGTTGATATCTTTTAAAGCTTCTCTAAGAGTTTTATTTTGTGTGTCGTTAATAAGAAGATTAAGAATTTCTCCGTATGGAAGTTTTTGATCAAGGAGTTCGGCACTGATTTTTACAAAATTTACAATATCAAGATTAGGGGGTTTGGGATTGAAGTCCAGCAGGACTTTATTTACAGAAATCACCTGATAGTTAAGCCTGGTTAACGCATCTACTACTTCATCTTTGCTGAAAGCCTTTTGAGAACCTTTAATGGGTTTGTCAGTTCCCTTTTTTGCTTTATAAAGAAAGGTTCCCTTTTTCTCAATTGAAGTAATTTTAAGTTGGTTCTTTTCGGCAAGATTTTTAATTTTTTGCTTTACTTCCCTGACCGAGTCGGCAGTGATGGCGCCCGTTATCGGTTTTCCAGCACTATTGCTTGCAGCAAATCTGTATTCTACCATAAAAAGTATTTGTCAGTTAATATTTAAAGCATTATTTATTTTAAATATACCAAATAAAAATTACATTAGTAAAAGCTTTTTTACTCTAACTTCTTCATCAAAAATTATTACTGAAGTATTGAAGAAGTTGATTGGATTCTAGTTGGTGTTACTATTGTTGTTACTTGATATGATTTACCCTCTTTATCATGTTCCTTTCCTACACCAGTGATTGTTATTGAATTTGCAGTAATATTTGAAACCGTATAACTTCCATTTCCAGTTTCATGAAATTGTTCGGGGAGAATAAAACCAACAAAAGATCCGCCGCCGCCGCTAATCATCTTGGGGAGCTGATAATAATGTTGAGCTACTCCGGCTAAATTCATAGTGTCGGCATAAACAGCATCCCTGTTTGCTTCAAGCGCGTTGACCTCAAATAATTTAATAACAAGGAGAAGAGACAGCCCTACTATTATTATCCCAACAATAATCAGTAATAGTTGCTGTTGTCCCATAAACACTCATTTCTAAATAAAAAAAATAAAACCGGTTATAGCAAATTAGATTTAGCAGAAGAATATCTTTTGGTCTAGCTGTAGTAACTACTAAATAATTCCACAGAAAAAAAACAGATGTTGATAACCCATCTTCCTAAATAAAGGGACTAAATGTTTTAGTCCCTTTATTATGAAAAGCAATTATTGTAACGTTGGGACAGCTGTTGAGATACCTGTCGGAGTAACCGTAGTAACGGCTTTATATTTTTTACTATTAGCATCAAGGACAAGACCAGTTCCTGTAATAACAACACTTTGAGCAGCAACCACAGCTGCGTAAGTTCCGTTAGCTGTAGATGCGAGATTTGTTGGGATAGTAAATCCAGTAAATGTGTTGGCGCCACCACCTAATTCAGTAGGTTTTTTGTAAAATTGTTGTGCAAGAGCAGCAAGATTCATATTGTCTGCAACTACTGCATCTCTGTTTGCTTCAAGAGAACTTGCACTAAAAAGATTGATACCAACTACAATTGCAATTCCAACGATAATAACGCCGAGAACGATGAGTAATAACTGTTGTTGTCCCATTTTAATGAACTCCTTATTTTGGTGATAATTGACTTCGATATACAATCACAAGAAGAATGCCACAATAACAAGAAGGATAAAATTCTCCGATTTTGAGAAATAATCCCATTTTGTAGCACAAGCAAAAATTCAAAAATGTAATTATTACCTGTAAAAATTACCGGATCCTTCCTCTTGCATGTTTCATTTTTCGGAAATTAACTTTAAAAAATATAGATATTTAGCTTAAATTGTATAAAGAAATATATTAAGTAATGCCTTACCTTGTGGTACATAATTTGACCTTATAAAAGAAAAAACAGTAACTATCTATGAATACCGGACAAACAATGCTAACTTTGTTAGCAATGATGATGCTTACGCTTCTCTCTGTAAGGATGAATAGTGCGCTTTTACAAACGCAAGATACAATGCAAAATTCTAAATTTGGATTAGCCGCAATTTCTTTAGCTACCTCAGTTATAGAGAATGCAAATAAACTTTCTTTTGACGAAGCAACTACTGAAGATCCGGCGACCAGTACAAGCGATCTCACCAGAATTAGCAACTTAGGGAAAGATACCGGCGAAACCATACCTTCGCAGTTTGATGATTTTGATGATTATAATAATTATCAATATGATGAAACAACCCTGGCTTCAGCTGCTTATCATATCTCATGCAAAATCAGTTATGTAAACCCCCTGACCCCGGATGTTGATGCTAGCTCTCCAACGTTCAATAAAAAATTAACAGTTTCAGTTTCAAGTGTTTCTATGCAAGACACCATTAAAATCAGCACCATATTTAGTTACTGGTATTTTAGATAGAGGAACCTATGGGCTATTCAACAATATTAGATATTATCGGAGCTATGGTCATCGGCGGAATTTTGCTTCTCACGCTTTTTAGAGTTAATGAAAATACTGTACAAAACTTTTTTTATTACAATGCTGATTTCATTTTGCAGCGGGATTTAGTTGATATTATTATGATCGTTGAAGGAGACTTGAGGAGAATAGGATATTGCGCTAATCCGGACAATCTTATTCCTCCTAATCGGACGATTATACATGCGGATTCTAATTCCATTGCTTTTGTAACCGACTTAAACAGAACCGGTAAACTTGATACTCTTGAATATCGAATCGGAACGCCAGAAGATTTGCCCGGGACTCCTAACCCAAGGGATGTTCCCTTATACCGAATAATTAACAACGCTAATCAGTCGAGGTCGGTGACGGGAATAGTTACAGAATTTAACCTTGTTTACTTTACTGTACTTGGTGATACGCTTCCCTATCCCATTGTTAATCCAGGGGAGATAGCAACAATGGAATTATCGATAAAAGTTGAAAATGCCGCGGCGATTAATCAAAACTTTTCGAATGCCTATTGGCGGCAAGTCAGATTAGCATCAAAAAATTTAAATAGCAGATAGGAATTCATTATGTTTGGAAGAGCTTCTGTATTTCTCGTGATTGGCTTTAGCAGTATTCTGCTTATGTATACTTATAATCTTTTTACCTTCAGTTCAAGTTCCGTTGATGTTTATACACTATATTACAATAACACGGTAGCGGAAAATATAACAACAAGCGCTGCAAACATAGCGTGTAATCAATTTTTCTTAAATCCAGCATGGATCCCGAGTGATTCTAATTTTTCATACAGTGGTGGAATATTCAGAACATCGATTGTAAATTTAGCCAACAACCGAAAAAAAATTATTGCTACCGGGGCATACAATGGAATAACAAAAACCGTAGAAGTTGTTTTGCAACCTTCCAGTTTTGCCCGCTTTGGATATTATGGGGCTATTATGCCGGGGAACCTTTATTATGTAACGGGTGATACCGTTTCCGGTCCAATGCACATTCAGGGTAAGTTAAATGTTTCGGGGAGGCCTGTTTTTACTGGAAAAGTTACAACAAAAAACGGTATTAAAAAACTCAATGCTTCTGCTAACCCACAGTTCCTGGGTGGTTATGAAAGTGGAGTAGATTTACCATTGCCCTCCACAATTAATACCGTCTCAGCAGACGCCTCCTCGGGTGGAAAATTTTTTTCCAATAAGGATGTCTGGCTTACTTTTAACGCAAATGGTTCGGTTGATTATAAAGTTGGTAGTTCGGGAACGTGGAAAAATGAAATGCTTTCTACATTTGCTCCAAACGGGGTCATTTCAGTTGACAAAGGGAACCTTCACGTAAAAGGAACCCTGAAGGGAAAAATTACTCTTGGTGCAACCCTTAGTTCGGGAACATCAAACGGTAATATTTTTTTGGATGATAATATTGTTTATAGCACAGACCCAACCAGCTCAAGTTGCACCGATATGCTTGGAATAGTGGCAACCAATAATGTGATAATTACCGATAACGCTGCGAACAAGAGCAATATAATTATTAACGCTTCAATCTTTTCTCTAAAAGGAGGTTTGGAGGCTCAAAACTATAGCTCAATCCCTTATTGTGGAAGCATTCAACTAACTGGCGGGCTTATTGAATACCAGGCACAAGCTACCGGAGTCTTTAATCCTTATACAGGAAAAGTTACCAACGGCTTTAATACAAATATTCATTACGATGAAAGGTTAATGACACAAGTTCCTCCCTCATTTCCCAAGAGCGCGTCATACGAAGTTCTTTCGTGGTTAGAATAAATCGTTAACTAAAAACACGAGATATGTAGTTGTTCGTCTGAGGACATAATGATTAAAATTCAGTACGCAATAATTTTGACTACGCTTTTGTTGTCTTTTCTAGGTGATCATTCTACAAAACACAATCTGTGTTGGATCTTTGCGCATCTCTAAGATGTAGTCCCTTTTTCATCCCTTTGACCTATTGAATATTTCCTCAAAATTTGCGATAATGGAATCAAAATAAAATCAAATAATCTAAAAGGAGATATGATGTTCATAAAAACAAAACATTCATTTCTGGGTTTTGCTTTACTGTTTACGGTTTTGACTCTCTCTCTTTTCATCGGATGCGAGAAAAAAGAAGCTCCAAAAGAAACGGTAAAGACATCGACAGAAACAACCCCTCAACCTGCAGTAGAACAACCAAAGGTTGAAGAAAAAAAAGTAGTTTTGGATTTAAAAGGGACTTACACGGGAAAACTTGATTCACGTGCCACAACTCTTAAAATCACTGAACAAACCGATACTACTTTCACAGGTTCAATTACAATTAATTATCGTGAGACAATTAACCAAAAAATTTCCGGAAAACTTGATCAAGAAAAAATGGTGGTTACGATGAAGGATATGCTTCATAGCCGCTATGCAGGAACCTACTCGGCAAAACTTTCAGAGGACGGCAAAAAGTTATCCGGTACGTTTACACAAAACGTAGAAAAAACAAAATATCCATTCAGCTTAACAAAAAAATAATATAGTGGAGAAAAAAATGAAAAAATATTTAGCCCTTTTAATTGTTCCAATCCTCTTTTTCGTTGCATCATGTACGGACTCTACGACCGATGCACCTGTTGTTTCAACAAAAGGTTCGGTTGTAATTCAAAGCACTCCGGTTGGTGCCAAAATATTTCTTGCTGGTGTTGACCAAGGGAAGGTAACTCCGGATACTTTAAAAGACCTTACCGAAGGGAGCTATCAAGTAACATTAAAACTTGCTGGTTATAACGATTCAACATTCACGGTAACTGTCACCGCTAACTCTGTTATCAATTGGACACCCGTTGTTCTATACACGAATACGCAACTGGTTACTTACGGACCGGTTCAAATTTGGGAAACTGCTGGAACAGATGCTTCCCAACCAAGCGGACTTGATCTATCTTCGGGTGCCGCTTATGGAATAAGTTCAACAAATAACACCGACGTTGACATTTATTATACGAGCAATGGTTTTGTTGTTACTTCAGCAGATAACGCGACCGGTTTAACCAGAAAAACTTATTTTAAGGTAGGTGGTGCAAGTGTCTTAACTGATGGCGTTGCTTCTTCAGTAAAAGATAATACTTGGACAGATAGAATGACCGACCGGGAAACAAACTATGTCTATTTATATGATGCTGATAAGCATTACACCAAGATTATAATTGATTCATACGGTGGGGGAGTTCCGGGATTCCCGGCTTGGGTAAAAGTGAAATGGGTTTACAATAAAACAGTCGACGACGTTCGTTTTAAATAAATCCTGACGTTATTAAATTAAAAAGCCGTGAAAATTTTCACGGCTTTTTTTTGTGCTTCAATATTTTCTTAAATCCTAATTCGTCATTCCTAATTCCTAATTCCTAATTCTGATATGCAGTTCCTTTAATTGATGATCATCCACCGTTGAAGGGGCTTCATCCATTAACGACATCCCGCTGGCAGTTTTAGGAAATGCAATTACTTCGCGGATAGAATGTTCGCCAGTAAAGATCATTGCAAGCCGGTCAAAGCCGAAGGCAATACCCCCGTGTGGAGGAGCGCCGTATTTGAATGCATTCATTAAAAATCCGAATTTATGTTCAGCTTCTTCTTCGGAGATACCCAACGCTTTAAACATTTTTGCTTGTAAATCCGAACTGTGAATTCTTATACTTCCTCCGGCAACCTCACTACCGTTTAAGACTAAATCATATGCACGGGCTTTCACTTTTCCGGGATCGGATTCCATAAACGAAATATCATCAACATTTGGAGATGTAAACGGATGATGCATAGCGTAAAACCGTTGGGTCTCGTCATCCCATTCAAACAATGGAAAGTCCACCACCCATAAAAGTTTTGGTTCTAAATTTTCATTTATCAAGTTCAAACGTCTGGCCATTTCTAAGCGAAGCATTCCCATTAAACCAAGGGTCTTATATTTTTTTCCGGTAAGAATTAAAATTAAATCTCCCGGCTTTGCGCCAAGAAACGAAGTAAGGTTTGCTTGTTCCTCATCTGTGAAAAATTTCATCGTTGGAGAATCAAGCCCATCTTCTTTCACACGAATCCAGATTAACCCTCCCGCACCAAGTTTTTTAATAAAATCTGTTAACATATCAAGTTGATTACGTGTATAATCACCGCAGCCGGGAGCTACCAAACCGGTGATCTCACCTTTGCTTTGAATTTGGTCTTGAAAGACTTTGAAAGTTGTATTTTCAAAAACATGGTTTAGTGTCTTCATTTCAAGGTCAAAACGAAGGTCCGGTTTATCGCTTCCATAACGTTCCATCGCTTCATCAAAAGAAAGACGTGGAAGAGGAAGTTGAAGATCTTTCTGCCAAATTTCTTTGAAGAACTGTTTCATCAATCCTTCAACGACTTCAAAAATATCTTCCTGGTCAACGAACGACATTTCAACATCAATCTGGGTAAATTCCGGCTGCCGGTCTGCACGCAAATCTTCATCGCGAAAACATTTCACAACTTGAAAATATCTGTCGAAACCGGAAACCATTAATATCTGTTTGTAAGTTTGAGGAGATTGTGGAAGCGCGTAAAACTTTCCTTTATGAAGTCTGCTTGGGACAAGAAAATCCCTCGCTCCTTCAGGTGTACTTTTCATCAGAACAGGCGTTTCGATCTCAATAAATTTATTCTCATCAAAATACTTACGAGTAATTTGATACATTTTGTGGCGAAGCATCAAATTTTTTTGCATTGACGAGCGGCGTAAATCGAGATAACGATATTTCAAACGTAAATCTTCCCCGGCATCCGTATCTTCTTTAATTTGGAAAGGGGGAGTTTTTGCTTCGTTAAGAATTGAAAGTTTTGTCACCATAACATCAACGGTACCGGTTGCAATTAAGGTGTTTTCTGTTCCTTCGGGTCTCTTTCTTACAATCCCTTCGATTGAAATAACAAATTCACTTCTTAAATGTTTCGCTGTATTGTGAGCTTCTTCATTAAATCCGGGTTCAAATACAACTTGCGTAATTCCGTAGCGGTCTCGCAGTTCGATAAAAATTAAACCACCTAAATCTCTTCTTGTATCAACCCAGCCATTTAAAATAACCTGTTGCCCGATATTCGTTTCTCGTAAATCGCCACATGTATGTGTTCTTCGCTTAAAATGCATTGCTGCTTAGTACTCCTTCGTTTTCAAAATGTAATGGCTAAAAATACTGAATTATGAAGTTGAAACAAACAGAAGACCGTCTTGTCTTTACTACTTTCTGCTTAGACTGTGCATAATCATTTTCTTTTCTGCCTGTTTTATTTCATCCCAGAAAATTCTCAACTAAAACTTCTCTTAAATTTTTGTATTTTAGTGCCACATGAATGAAAATAAATTAAAAATATTATTAGTTGAAGACAGCCCCGAAAACCGAGCGGTAGTTGGTATGTTTGTTCGCGGGATAGCTCAGCTTGCTTTTGCAGTAAACGGATTAGAGGCATTAAAAAAAGCTGAGGAGGATATATTCGACATTATTTTAATGGATATCAATCTCGGTGATGGGCTTAACGGAATGGAAGTAACAAAGCGATTGCGTCAAACGATGAAATACAAATCTACTCCTATTGTGGCAGTTACTGCATACTCACTGCTTGAAGATCAAAAAAAAATTCTTGAAGCGGGGTGCTCACATTATGTTAACAAACCCTTCACAAAAAAAGAATTACAAGACCTTATCACCAATATTGTGAAAACTTATCGCCTTTCTTAACATCTTCAATCGCTTCTAACACTTTTCCGGGTTCTAATTTCTTTATACATTTAAATTGAACATCCTCTCTCGTACATGTCAGTGGTTTTGGCGAATAATAAAAACATGGGGCGCATTCCAGTTGAAGTGAGGCAATCCGGTAATTTGTATTCCACGGATAAATATAGTTGGTGTTTGTTGGACCGATAACAGCAACAACATCTAATTGCAAGGCGGAAGCAACATGCATTAAGCTTGAATCGTTGGTAACAAAGATGTCGCATCTCTTCATTATTGAAGCGGTTTGCGAAAGCGAACGCGTGTCTACAACGAATGCATTGGTTGAATTTATATTTTGCTTTACAAAATTCTGTAACTCTCTTTCTTCAGGTCCACCGAAGATTAAAATTTTAGCATTCTTTTTTTCGATGAGTAATTTTCCCAACCCTGCAAATTTTTCCGGTTCCCATCTTCTCTTATCATGATTTTTTAATGTTGAACAGCCGGGATGAAATCCGACAACAAAATCATTCACGTCAATTCCGATTTCGATTAAATATTTTTCTTTAAATAAATCGTCCTCATTTGTCAGCGGAAAAAGAAGCCGGGGTTTTTCTGTAAATTGTATAGAAAAAAGTTTTTCACAGAGAAGAATGTTTTCTTCAACATTATGAAGCGAATCATTTTCCAAGATTCTTTCGGTATTTAGAAAGCCGAGATTTTGAATATCGTTACGAAGGTAATGAACTGCGGCTCTCTTCCTCGCACCAATAATAAAGTTGATGAGATTATATTCTTTTCGGTTGGAAGGATAAACATTAATCGAAGCATCATACTTTCCGCGAAACTTCAACACAAAACGAAGCGCAAAAAATTTGGAAGCGCCCAGAAAATCAAAATAATGAACGGAGGAAAGAAGATTGGTTTTCTCGTAAATCTCTTTAACTCCTTTATACATTACCATAGCGTCTATTTTAGCTTCAGGAAAATTTTTCCGAAGTAGTTGTAACGCCGGTGTGAACATGAGCGCATCGCCAATTCCCGAAAGAGCCAGTATTAAAATTTTCATCGATTGAGTTTCATTGGTCAGTGAGTCAAGGGTCATTAGTCACTGGAAAAATCAATGACTAATGACTATTGACAAATGGCTATTTCTTGATAGCTAAGGAATCCTTATTCGCTTTTGCTGCTTTCATTCTATCTATTTCACTTTTAACCTGATTGTCGCCAGGATACATATTTGAAAGCTTTTGGAGCAGATCAATGCCTTTGTCATACTCTTGCAAATTTTCATAAATGTCTAACAAAATGCGGTACGGATTATAGTAGTTAGTTATTCCGCGAGGGTTCTCCGCAATTGCCTTCAGCGCGTCTCTCTCAACATCTGAGGCGATTTTTTTATAATTAACTAAATCATGCACGGCAAAATATAAATTGCCAATATCGTAAAGGACGCGATAATCAATCGGCAAAACTTTTCTCGGAAGTTTCTTTTCCATCAGATTCAACACATCAACAACTTTTTGATCCGGCTGTCCGGTATTCATATAATAGATGGCCAAACGGATATATGCGTTACGATAATTTTGCACGAGCCGGGTATGGTTTTCGTCAAAGAAGATAGTCGAATCGTTTAAACCTCTAAATTTAAATCCCGGCAAATAATTTTTTGAATAGCTTTTATTTTCATCAAACAATTGTTTGCGCAGAACCGGTTCATTCACAAATTCAATTCGCGCACGTTTTTTCTCGGGAACAAGGCGGAAAGCCATTCCTTCCATTTTCAAATAATCATTTAAACCGATCTTGCTATCGTCCGAACAAGTAACTGCAAAATAGATCGGTCTTTGCCAGTTGTTTGCTTGAATGATTTCTTTTACCATAATGTCTTGAACACGCACGGCTTTTATTCCGCTATAGACAACCGAATTATCCATCCGCCAGGTAAGTTTTCCATCCCGGATGACGGTTGAATCTTCAATATTCCATTCATTAAGATTTACTGATGAATCAGCATTAAAGATTGTTCTTCCTTCGGAAAAAGTTTTATACGATGAAGGAAGCTGTTTCGGAACCGGTATGGTAACATCTTGCGGATCCCATTGAGACGGCTGCAGTGCATCAATTTGCGCATCATCTAAATTCATCGCAACTTTTTTTGAACCGTACGGTTCCATATTCTTCAGTTGCTTGATATACCAATTTGTATTCAACAAACTTAAATTTGCAATTCGAACGTCCCGCCGCACCCCTTCAACATCCTGTAAATACCAGAGAGGGAAGGTGTCGTTATCACCGTTTGTAAAAAGGATAGCATTCGGTGCACAGCTTTGTAATAAGTTGTACGAATAATCCCACGGAACCCAATTGCGGGAACGATCGTGCGTAAAGTAATTAGCCTGTAACATTCTAACCGGTACAAACACAATCCCGAGCACTACAACCGCAAAGGCGGCATTCCTTGCCAATGAAGGAGATTTTATTTTTTCTAAAAGGACTTCTATTATTCCGCGAAGACCGAGAGCAATCCAAATAGAAAAGACGAAAAATGCACCGACGTAAAAATAATCTCTTTCACGAGGTTGTGGTTCTTGTTGATTCTGATAGAATGCTGTTAAATATCCCATGAAGATGAAAAGGACCATAAAAATACTGGCCATCTTCCAATCTCTTCTGAAATGGAAATAGATACCTAACAGACCTAGCAAGAGTGGAATGCCGAAGAGAGAATCTTTAGAATCACCGTTAAAATGAATGTTAAACGGTTTGAAGAGCGCATTTCCAAGTCCATTTAAAGGCCACATATTTGCGCCGGCATCCTGGTCCCAAGATTCACGGCCTACATAATTCCACATAAAATATCTTGTGGTCATGTGGTTCATCTGGTAACGCCACCAAAAATCCATATCGGAAGTATAGTTTTCATAAACACCCATTTGGTGCGGTTCAGTAGCAAATCTTCTTTTAAAGATCGGGAAATCGCCATATTGTTCACGATTTAGATAAGAAACCAATTCGGAAAAATTATCGGGTTCATTTTCATTCATCGGAGGGTTTTGATTAGCGCGGACGATTACTAATGTGTACGTAGTAAATCCGAGAAGCGCAAAAATCATTGAAAGAAAAACTAGATGCATCGTCGGTTTGTTATTTTTTGCAGCATAATAAACAGCATAACCTAAACCGCCAAACAATACGATCAACAAAATAAATTCCGTCATAATATTATCGCCGGAAATGCTTGCCATAAGTCCTGGAATTATTTTAACGATACCTGGATAAACGGCAAAGAGAGCTACACCGCCAATAGCGAGTGCAATATAAATTGAATTTCTATGGAATAATTTTTTCCACAACGCTCCAACAACCAAAATACTTATTCCGGCCATTACCATTTTAAAGCGGGAATCAAATTCCTTGTATTGATCTGGAGTAGGCGGAGTAGCATCCGTTTGATTTGCCCAAAGAGCTATAGCGAGAATGGTCAATAGCGCCGCGTGAGCTAGGAAAATGTAGCCGGTCTTTTTCAAGGCTTCGTCGTCATCTACATATTTTCTAAACATGATTACCATAACAACAGAGACCATCGCCAACACGCTCATCAGGTGAACACCGGTTGAAAGACCGATAAGATATGCTATGAGTAAAATATATTTTTCGTTGTCTTTATTGTCTGCTTTCTCATGCCATACCATCATCAAATAAACGATAAGCGCTAAAAAGAATGTACTGGTTGCATAAACTTCAGCTTCCGCACCATTAAACCAAAAAGTATCGCTAAACGAAAAAGATAACGCACCAATTGCTGCCGGAATGTAGACAAGAAGTGCGTCTGAAAGATTTTTATACGTCTTTCCCTTATAATTCTCGATTAGTTTAACAGCAATTAAATATAAAAAAAGAATTGAGAAGGCGCTTGCTAAAACGGAAATCGTATTAAAACGAAATGCCATGTTCTCGCCGAACGGCAGCATTGAAAAAACTCTTCCGAGCAGTAAAAAGAAGGGAGCCCCCGGCGGATGCGGCACCTGGAGAGAAAATCCGGAAGCGATAAATTCGCCGCAATCCCAAAACGAAACTGAAGGTTGTACCGTAAAAAAAAGAACGACGGATGAAATAGCAAAAACAATCGCCGCCATAATTCTGTTCAGAAGCTTATAATTCATTAGTTCCTCAAGGATGAATGAGATTCATAATTAGTAATTCAAATTTATTAAACTCTTGGCTAATACCGAAACGTGGAAAGGTCAATTAGTCTTCTCTTGGTCTGATTTTTTAAAGAATTGGTCATAATTCTTCTTTTCTCGTTGAGCCTCGTATTTTTCATAAAGCGCTTTTAGTTTGCCAAAAGAAATTGAATCGAATTCTTCTTCATCTTTATGCCGCTTAACGAACATTTTATATTCTTCGAGTTCCTTCGGAAGCATCTTTGCTTCATAACGTTTTAATTCTTCGATATATTTTTTCTGATCTCTATAATAATAAGCCATATTCTCCTTCCTCTTGTTCGATGACTAAAACAAATATTATCCACGTAAAGCAGAAGTGAGCAGTTCTTCAATATCGCCAAAGCGGATTTGATAATCTTCCTGACTTCTTTTAATTACTTCGTGAGCCGTTTGGAAATCGTACACGTCTTGTATTTCGCAGTGTTTATGATGCTCATCGCCCGGAACATCCTTGTAAGTTAAAAAATAATGGCGCAACCGATCGATAACATTTACCGGGACATCGTTAACACTTTTCATATTTCCATAAACGGCGTCGCCTTTCATCACTGCAATAATTTTATCATCCGCTTCATTACCGTCCAGCATGCGCAAACCGCCAATAGGAATAACTTCTAATAATATTCCTCCCTGTGTAATAGTTTTTTCCGTTAACACACAAATATCAAGCGGGTCGCCGTCACCAACAATATCTTTTTTACCTGTTTTTTCCATACTCAGTTCCGCAACTTTTTCAGCGCAATACGTTTGGGGGACTAGCCCGTAGAGAGTTGGACAAAAATTTGAGTACCGCTGTGGTCTATCAACTTTTAAATATCCTGATTGTTTATCAATCTCATATTTCATTGAATCTGTAGGGACAATTTCTATATATACAGTTAATTGTTCGGGAGCATTTTCGCCAATAGATATTCCATGCCAGGGATGCGGTTTAAAAAGCAAACCCATCATTTTCCAAATCGGATCGTTTTTAGGTCGTGTCAAGTTGATTCCTTTTTTCTTTCCGTAAAAATAAGAAATAGTTTGCTGTAGAAAGAAAATGTTTTTTGCTAATTTTGACGCTAAGAAAAGAAAAAAGCCTGATGAAAAACCTTAATAAATATTATGCTATCAATAAACCCTTTGGGGTGCTGTCTCAATTTACGGATGCGGAGGGGAGAAAAACGCTTGCCGATCTTTTTTCTTTTCCGCATGATGTTTATCCTGTTGGCAGACTAGATTACGATAGCGAGGGGCTTCTTCTTTTAACGAATGATAAAACGCTTACCGAGAAACTGCTTCATCCGAAGCAAAAATTAGAAAAAGAATATTTTGTTCAAGTTGAAGGAGTGCCTACAAAAGAGGCGTTATTACAGCTTTGCGCCGGTGTAGTAATTGAGAACAAAATAACGCTTCCCGCAAAAGTTAAAGTCTTGCGTACTCCTCCATCGATTGGAGAAAGAGTTCCTCCAATCCGTTTCCGTAAGACGATTCCAACAACATGGCTTACCATCACTATAATTGAAGGGCGCAACAGACAAGTGCGGAAGATGACCGCAAAAGTCGGTTACCCCACTTTACGGTTGATAAGAATGCGAATCGGCAAGATCCATTTGGAAAATTTGAAACCGGGGGAAGTAAAAGAAATTAATTTTTCTGAAATTACGCTATAATCTTTCCGCACTATTTCTTCATTAAGATGGCTGCAAGATCTTTTTCCAGAGATTCCTTCGGAGATTCAATTATTCTACCAATTTCCAATCCATCGTTATAAAAAATTATTGTTGGAACAAGCTCTATTTTTAGAGATGAGATATCTACTTCAGCGGCTCCTTTTTTTCTATCCACCATTATCAGTTTAACTTTTTCAGATGGAAATTTCAGGAAATCAAGGATTTTGTAAAAACGCGGAACTTCTCTTCTGCTATCGCTGCACCAGGTTCCCATTACGATGGTTATTGAGTGAAACTCATTATCCATTTTAATATTGGCAAGCGTTTCTTTATCAACATCATAATTTTCATATTCCGAATTGAACCACCAGGCAAAAGAAGTATCTTTAAACGCATCCCGGTCGCAAATGCCAACTAACACCGGCTTTCCCGATTTTTGATCTATCACTCGTTGATTTGTTGTTTGTGCAAAACTAACAAGTGAAAAGAAAAGGACAATTAATAAACTTTTCATTTTTGAGTTCCTTTTTGTTGATGGATATTTTTTCTCACATCTAATCCCCAAAGCAATTTCGTTCGGAGAATATCAAAATAGTTTGCCGAATCCATGTGTACGAGTTTCAATGGCTTTTCACTTGTAGAAATTACGAGATCGAGCGGTGGAGCAAATTCCATTACGCGTTGTCCATCGCAGTTTACTTGTAATTTAGTGTGCATCGATTCAGCCGTAATATAAATTTTTTCATTGCTAGGCAGAACCAGAGGACGCATGGTTAATGTATGAGGCGAGATAGGGCTGAGCGTAATAACTTCAGCTTTAGGACTAACAATCGGTCCCCCGACAGAAAGTGAATAACCGGTTGAGCCGGTGGGTGTGGCAATAATTAGACCGTCAGCTAAGAAAGTAGTAACATATTCGTCTTCGACAAAAATGGTAAGCTCAATCATTTTAGGCCAACCGCCTTTATCAATTACAAGATCATTAACGGCAAATAATTCTTCACATGAAAAATTTTTACAATTTCCTGTAAGTACAATTCTTTCTTCAATTGAATAGCGTGAATTTTTTATGTCGTTAAAAAGCTGCTCAATTCCTTTGATATCAACCTCAGCTAAGAAACCGAGTTTGCCGAGATTGATACCAAGAATTGGTTTGTCAAATTGATGTGCGATATATGCGGTTGATAGCATTGTTCCGTCTCCGCCAAGCGAAATTAAGATATCGCAAGCTTCGGCAACCTTTTCCGCTGGGGCAAAATAATTCGGTTCTGATAATTCAAAAGGAAACGCTTCAAGTAATGAATCGTTAACAAGAAATTCATAATTATTTTCTTTGAGGCGCTCAACCAGCACTTGTAAAGTGTTTGTCAGTTCGTCTTTGGTTGTGTTCCCGAATATTCCAAATTTCATTTATGTAACCGGTGGTTTTTCTTCTTTGCCAGCGTCGGTTGGTGCAACAGGTTCTTCTTTTTTATCTTTTCCGACTTCTTCAACATAATTCAATTTCAGCTCGCGCAAAACTTCGCTGATAAATTTATCTTCATACTCACCAAGATTTCCCTTGGTTTTTGCCGCCAGCATATCAAGCGTATCGATAGCATATTTTGCCATCTCAAGATTCCGTTCAATTTTGTCGCTCATTGGATTTTTTAATTTTCCCATCGACATCATTGCCCACTGCTGCTGTTGCATGATCAGTTGCATAAATAGGACTTCGTAATTTGTATTTTCTGCCATAATTTAGTTCTCCTTTTGTTGATTGAGTTCCCAGAGTTTTGCGTATTTAGTAAAAACATAATGTGATGAAAAGACGGCTAAAAGAAATCCGTGAAAGCCGTCTAAAAATCCTAGACGAAAAATATACATTTTTAGAAAGATAAATAAGGGACGAAGCAGTACATCGGTTTTCTTAAAGATTTTTTTTCTCTCGAACAGCTCTCTCGCTGCAAGAGAGGTGTACGTATTAAATTTTGTAAAGTAATGTTCAATCGTCGGATCGGTGAAATGATCAATATCGTTGATGAATTTCCCGACTTGTTCGTTAACAAGTAAATATTCATGTACATCGTTTCCGCTGAATTGAATTTTATCTTTTCTAAAAAGACGGGTAACTTTCCCCGGGTACCAGCCGGAATGTTTTATCCATTTCCCGAGGAAAAAAGCACGTCTTGGAAATGAATAAGCGTTAAATTTTGGAAGATCGTTTTTAAATTGAAGTAATTCATCGTTTAGTGGCTTGGTTATTGCTTCATCTGCATCTATCCATAAAATCCAATTATGGGTGGCAAGCGAAAGTCCAACCTGTTTAGTTTTTGAAAAACCTTGCCAGGCAACTTTTTGACACTTTACTTGCGGAAAAGAATGAACAATTTCTTCAGTTCTATCGGTTGTTGCGTCATCAATTAAAACGATAACTTCATCGATACATGCAAGTTGACTTTCTATGCACCGGGCAATGTTCTGTTCTTCATCTTTTGCTATAATAAGTGATGAAAGTTTTATTTTAGCTGTACTTTGCGCTTGTTGCATTATTTCCATTTGCTATTCCGCCAATACTTTACAAGTGAAAGGAATCCGGCTTTTTCAAGAAAAGATTTTAAATAAATTCTCAATCGCCGCAACAAATAATAATAAACTGCACGGGTATTCCATAATTTATTTTTTTGCAAGGCATTTTTCACTTCGAGAACGCTCTCTTTTTCTTTCACCCATGAAGCACCGCCACCACGCATAAAAACAAGAGGAGTTCCATTTAGATAAAATCCTTTTTTTATAAAATCCGGAATTTGGTTTACCAGACGGCAAACAATCTCAAAGTCCATCGCCAGGTGATAAGAGATATCGAAAAGACCTGCTTGTTCAAAACATTTTTTCCGAACAAACATTGCGGGGTGATTAAAAGGCATTCCTAGTTGAACCGGGCAAAGCAACGGCTTACGGATGTTTGACCCGTATTTCTCATCTTCAAAAAAAATGTTTCCGTGAACGAACAAGACTTCATTATTAGAAAAAGCTTCATTAACTTTTTGAAAAACATCGGGATTGAAATAATAATCATCTGAATTTAAGAAGGCGATAACCTCCCCGGTTGCCAGAGCTAATCCTTTATTGAATGCCTCCGCAATCCCGTTATCTTTTCCGGAAACCGGAATAAGTCTTTCCGATAATCCGTTAGCATTATATTCCTCTTTAATAATTGCCAACGTTTCGTCCGCACTTTGATTATCAACAATGATATGCTCATAATTCTTGTACGACTGTGACAAAATCGACCGGGCATTCTGGCGGATAAATTTTTCAGAATTGAATGTCGGTGTAATTACGGATATTTTCATACTAATTTAAGAAGGCTTCCATTTCTTTGAACAAAGATAAGCATAATGAAGTAAAATTTTGGGCGGGAAAAGAAAGCATCTAAAATGTTTTCTTTGCATATTTAGGACGAAAATTTCAATTGTTTAAGAAAGATGTCTAAAAGCGAAAAATCAATTTTACTGCTGTCCGTGATGGATTCTTGGGGCGGCGGCGAAGAAGTGTTATTAAAAATCGCACTTCACGTTAAAGGCTTTTCCTTTTTCGTTGCCACACCTCCGGGAATTCCGGCTAATATTTTTTTTAAGCAGAACCTGAATGTCTTTTCTCTGGATAGCTTAAAAAAAATTTACCGCAGAAATGACCATTGGGTGTTCTCCGACAAACTGAATGCGCTTGCAAATATTCTTAAGTCGGTTCTGCCACTCTACTCATTTATGAAAAAGAAAAATATTTCCGTTGTTGTTGCTAACGGAAATTTTGCAGCGTTGTTTGCACTTCCACTTGTTTTTCTGTTTAAGAAAAAACTAGTGGTTATTCAACATCTGTTGTACGAAAAAAAATCGTTTGAAGGAAAACTGCTTAAAACTCTCGCGAAATATTCTGATAGATTTATCTGTGTTTCTAAAAGCGTTGCGGAAAATATTCAAGCGTTTACGAGCGAAGGGTTCCGCGGAAAAAGCAGCGTTATTTATAACGGAATTGCTCTCCCGGAAAGAGATAGTGAGTTCTTGAAAGTACGCGTCTCGGAGGATGAAATTCGCTTTGCAATAGTTGGCAGTATTATCCGAGAAAAGGGGCATGACCGCATCCTTGACGTTTTTTCGGAACTAACAAAAAATTTCCCGCAATGCCGATTATATATTTTTGGTGAGCCACGCGATGAACGCTCATCGAAATTCTTTCATCAAACATTATTGGACAGAGTTGAGAGTTTTCAGATTGGTGATAAAGTATTCTTCAAAGGATATGTTGATGAAAAAGATGCTCTTTACAATCAAATAGATGTTTTAATAAACTATTCTGTTGTTCCGGAATCATTTTCTATGACTATAATTGAAGCCTTAGCCCGGGAAAAAATAGTGATCGCTTCAAACGAAGGCGGACCGTCAGAGATACTTCAAAATAGTATTAATGGTTTTTTAGTTGAACCGAGAGATAAGCATGCTCTTTTTCAAACAATGATGGATGTCGCAAGACAAATTGAAAATGATTCATTAAATGAGATGCGGAAAAACGGTCGCGCAACGGTTGAAGAAAGATTTTCACTTGATCATTTCGCTGAAGAATATAAAAATATGTTCGAGACTTACTCACTTGAAAGGAAATAATGGAGAGTAAATTTAAAACCGCAATTGTTCATGAATGGCTTGTAAACTATGCCGGTTCCGAGCGTGTTGTTGAGTCATTCACAAACATTTGGAATGACGCAAGCATTTTTACACTTGTTGATTTTCTTACTCAACAAGAACGTGATACTATCGTTAAAGGAAAATTTCCTCAAACCTCATTCATCCAAAAATTGCCGTTTGCAAAAAAACATCACCGGTTGTACTTGCCTCTCTTTCCTTTGGCAATTGAACAATTTGATCTTTCCGGATACGACGTTATCCTTTCGAGCGCCCATGCAGTGGCAAAGGGAGTAATAACAAGCTCGCAGCAACTTCATATCTGTTATTGCCACACACCAATGCGATATGCGTGGGATTTCACGCATCAATATTTAAAGGAATCAAATTTGCAAAAAGGAGTGAAAGCGGCAATTGTAAAATTGTTTCTTCACTATCTGCGCATTTGGGATTATTCCACGGCAAACAGAGTTGATTATTTTGTCGCAAATTCAAAATATATTGCTAGGCGCATAAAGAAAATTTACAACAAAGACGCCGACGTTATTTATCCGCCGGTTGACACAAAATTATTTCCGTGTGAAATGAATAAAGAAGAGTATTATGTCACGGCATCTCGTTTTGTGCCGTACAAAAGAATTGATTTAATTGTTGAAGCTTTCGCAAAAATGCCCGATAAAAAATTGCTTGTCATCGGAGAAGGACCGGAAAATGAAAAAATATATTCGAAAGCAAAAAAGAATGTTGAGTTTCTCGGTTATCAAGAAGGCGATGCTCTAAAAAAATATATGCAAAAAGCGAAAGCATTTGTTTTTGCTGCTGAAGAAGACTTTGGAATTATTGTTGTTGAAGCTTTGGCTTGCGGAACGCCTGTTATAGCGCTCCGTAAAGGTGGTACCGCGGAAACAGTTATTCACTTAAAAAACGGAATTCATTTTAACGAACAGACCTCGGACGCAATTATGAAAGCCATACTTGAATTTGAAAAGAACGAGCAACAATTTGATTCGTTGGCAATCAGTAACGATGCGGCAAAGTACGATCGACAGGTTTTTGAGACAAAGATTACACAACACGTAACAGAAAAAGCAGAAAATTTCTTTAATCAGTAAACTAATTTCACAATCACAATGTTTGTAAATAAAGATTCTATCTATCATTTCAGATTACTGTTTGACCTACTCTTTTTGGTAATCGCATTTCTCTTGGCTGCAATTTTTGCACAGTCGTTTGCTATCCTTATTACTCGCGATTATATGTTTGGATTGCTTTTAATCCTTGCGTTTGTTTGGTATTTCTCTTCAAATGCAATTGGATTCTATGAAGATTCAAGTTCGCAAGTCCTGTCGTTCCAATTTATCGGAATTGTTAAGAATGTTAGTCTGCAAATAATGTCCGGCATCGTTTTTATTTTTATCAGTAAAGAGAATTTATTTACCCGAAATTTTATTTTCTATTACGGATTTCTCCTTCTCTTCTTAATTAGCTTGCGGATGATTTCTTTTCAACTGATCGTGAATTACCTTCGCAAAAAAGGAAAAAACATTCGGAATTTAATAATTATCGGAACGGGAGAGATTGGACAAAGTTTTTGGAAAACACTCGGAAAGAATAATCAACTCGGGTATCGTTTTCTTGGATTTGTTGGTGAACCAACCTCCGCAACCCAGATTAACTGTCTTGGGACAATTGAACAACTTTCAAAAATAATTCAAACTCATCATGTACATGAGGCAATAATTGCACTGCCGGAGGAAACCTCCCGCAATCTTGATTCCGTTATTAAAATTTGTAACATTAACGCAATCAGAATACACATTATTCCTGATTATTTAAGATTCGTTTCCAAAAAGTTTAAGATCACGATGCTTGATAAGTTTCCAATAATTACGGTAAGAGACGAACCTTTACAAGAAATTCAGTGGAGAATGGTAAAACGAGTTTTTGATATCGTTCTTTCTTTGCTTGTTATTTTCTTCATAACATCATGGTTATTCCCGATTGTAATTATTATACAGAAATTAACATCACATGAAAAAATTTTTTACATTCAAGAAAGAATAGGAAAAAACAATAAAGTCTTTAAATGTTTTAAGTTTCGTACAATGTATGAAAACTTTGATGATAAAAAATTTATCCCGACAACCATTAATGATTTAAGGATTACTCCGTTCGGGAAATTTTTACGACGGTCTAACTTGGATGAACTGCCGCAAGTGTTTAATGTTTTGTTTGGTGAAATGTCGATTGTTGGTCCACGTCCGCACGCAATAGCTTATGATGAACTCTATAAAGAATTTTTTGATGAAATAAAACTGCGGAGTTTGGTGAAACCAGGTATCACAGGCTGGGCGCAAGTGCATGGCTTACGTGGCGATGTTCCTGATGCCGAAGAGAATAAGCAACGGACTAGAAAACGAATTGAATATGATATCTGGTATATCGAAAACTGGTCTTTATTACTCGATCTCCAAATTATTCTTTTAACTGCATGGCAAATGATCAAAGCTGATACAAAAGGAATTTAACCTTTTTCACTGTTAACTTCGGAACTAAAAAACGCGAGTAGAAAAACAAACAGCAATGATAGAATTGGGTTGTTGACAAATCCCGACATTACCGCGGATAAAAATAAAGCAACAAGCGAAATAAAAAGTCCCCACCGCCAATTGTTGGCAAAAAGAAATTTCTCAAAACCATTTTTGATCACTAGAAAACCTAGCAATAGAAAAATTATCAACCCGAAAATCCCACTCTCCAAATAAACAGCAAAATAATCATTATGCCAGGCGCCAACATCTTTGTCAACAAGGAGGTCACGATTGGGAAAAATTTTATCAAATGTGCGGGGACCAAAACCAAGCAACGGATGTTCGCCGGATAGTTGAAAAGCGGATTTCCACAAAATATCGCGGTCAGACATTGTTGTTGGTTGACTTACTCTAACTTTTACCTCTGCACTGTTTTGTTGAAAAGAAAAATAGGAGAATACTATCGTCACTCCGAAGATCACTAATACGTATTTCAATTGAATTTTTTTTTGTAGTGCCGCAACTAGAATGATAGCGATCGCTATCCCCAAATCCGCTCTTCCTAAAGCGAGAACAATTGCCAACAAAATTACTATTCCGCCAACAGATAACAACCATGAATTAAATCTTTCTTTCAGATCAAAAAAAAACGAAAAGTAAACAGCTAATCCGGCAAGTAGAAATGTTGAAAAAGAAGCGTATCCGGAAACAATTGATTCGGCACGTGGTTTTATTCCCAAAAGAAATTTTGAAATTCCCAGTAAAGAAACAACTATCGAAAACAATAAAAAGATTTCAAGAATCCTCGTTTTTCTCTCCTCTGAAAAAGATTTCAAATAAAAGACGAGCGGGAATAATCCAATATAGAAAAGTGCGTCCTTATAAAGGGCGTGGATACTTAAGTCAAAATGTTCTGAAAAGAAAATTGAAACAATCCGCACGCAAACGAAAACAGCAAAAGATACTTCAAGGATGCCGAATGTCTTTTTCTTCTCGTAATACGGTTCAAATAGCCAGAGCAGAATGAGAGCGAAGAAAAAAAGTTGCAACAGGACCAGCGAAAGCAAGAACGATGCGGCAATTGCACTGATTAGATAAAATGCTATTTGCGATTTGTTTTTAATAATCATGAGTTACTTAAACACGGAATTGAAGTTCATATAATTTTTTATAAAGTCCTTTTTCTTCGAGCAACAGATTATCGTGAGTTCCTTGCTGAACAATTTTTCCTTTGTCCAAAACAATTATCAAATCGGCGTTGCGAATTGTACTTAAACGATGTGCAATAACAAAGGTTGTTCTATATTGCATCAATCGTTCGATCGCTTCCTGCACAAGAACTTCTGATTCGTTATCAAGCGCCGAGGTTGCCTCATCAAAGATCATGATTTGAGGATTCTTTAACAACGCACGGGCAATTGATAATCGCTGTCTCTGTCCGCCGGAAATTTTCAAACCGCGTTCACCGATAACCGTATCGTAACCGTCAGGAAATTCCTCAATAAACTTGTGAGCGTTAGCAGTCTTAGCCGCTTCAACAATTTTTTCAAAAGGGAAATCTTCAAGCCCGTATGCGATATTATTTCTAATCGATTCGTTGAATAAAATAGTTTCTTGTGTAACAATTCCCATCAACTTGCGAAGATCAGCAATTTTGATATCGCATAAATTCATTCCATCAATTGTAATAATTCCGTTCGTCGGATCATAAAACCGCGGAACTAAATCGACCATAGTAGATTTTCCCGATCCGCTTGGTCCTACGAGTGCAACAACGCTTCCTTTTTTTATTTCAAAATTAATATCAGTTAGAACAGGCTCATCCGAATCTTGGTAATGGAATGAGACATTTTGAAAAACTATTTTATCATTAAAGTCCTTAATCTCTTTTGCATTTGTTTCATCTTTAATTGATGGTTCGGTGTCAATAATTTCAAAAATTCTATCTCCGGCGGCGCTTGATTCTTGAATTTTGTTGTTCAATCCGCTTAACTCTTTAATCGGCGTCATTAATTGAAAGATAGCAAAAAGGAATCCCAAAAATTCACTTGCTTTTAATCCTTGCCCGGAGAGAACAAGGCTTCCTCCATAATAAATAATTCCTGTTCCTACAGCAATACTAAGAAATTCAGTAATTGGGCTAACCGAATTTCTGATGTTCGTCATTCGTAATACTTTTTTAAAGTATGACTGTGTCCCCTTAAAAAATTTTTTGTTTTCATAAGCTTCCATCCCGAAAGCTTTTACGATTTTTACCCCGGTGATCGTTTCGTAGAGTAGAGAAGTAATATGTGCGATACTTTCTTGAAGTTTCTGACTTTCTTTTCTTAAACGGAGTCCGATCAAAGTAATTAATGCAAGAGAAACAGGAAGAACAACAAGTGAAAAAAGAGTTAGCTTCCAACTGATGGAAACTGCAATCCCGAGAAAGACTAAAATCATTATTGGTTCGCGCACCAAATTCAAGAAGACCGTTGATACGCTTGCTTGAACCACTTGAACATCATTGACAATTCGTGAAATCAGATTACCCGTTTTTTCATTTTTAAAATATCCCATCGGAAGTGTATGCAAGTGCATGTATGCTTTGTTCCGAATGTCTTTAACAACACCTTGTTCTGCAAAAACAAGGAAATATGCTTGAAGATAACTGAATAAATTTTTCAAGAAAAAAGCGATAAGAACAAGAACTACAATTTTTGAAAGTGCGTCGTATTTTGTTCCGCTGAAAACAAAATTGTTAAACGCAGAGGCGGCGGCATCTTTTATCGAAAGGATCCAATCCGGAATAAGCGAGGAAGCACGCGCGGAAGTCTCTTGAACTTTATGAACGCTTTCTCCTTTTGCAAGAAAAAGGGTATCGAGCAAAGGAATGAACAAGTACACCGAAGCTCCATTTGCAAGCGCATATAAAACGCTAAAAATGATAGACCCGGTAATATATTTATAGTAAGGTTTTACGAACGCTAAAATTCTGAAATAGGTTTTCACTCAATTTTCCTTGATTTATTTTTCTGCAATTCCCAAAGCTTTGCATAATTTAAAATTGTTGTAAGTCCGTTTAAAAATGATATCAGTAATCCGTGCATACCGTCTTTGTATCCCTTTAACGAGAAATAGGGACGCAGAAAAGCTGAAACACCGTGTAGCAAGATACTTAATCCTGTAATTTTTTTCTTTCTGGAATAGTTTTCAACTGCGTAGAGCGAAGAATAATAATTTATTTTCCCGATCATTTTTTCAAGTGACGCTGTTGTGAAATGATACACAGGAAAAGTAAGTTTTTTTATTTCACCATCGACTAAAAAACCTTCATGTACAAGTTTATCAACCGTGACTTTTGTTTTATCTTTTTTAAATAAACGGAGCTGGAAATCTTTATCCCATCCACACGTAGTGATTTTTTTCTTGAGAAAATAATTTTCCCGGAGAATTTCATATCCAGAGAAATCTTCTTCTTTTAAAGAAAGAATTTCTTCGCTTAATTGAGGAGATATTTGTTCGTCTGCGTCAAGCGAAAGGACCCATTCGTTATTAGCCAGACTTAACGCATACGCTTTCTGTTTTGCAAATCCTTCCCACTCTTTCTGAAAAACAGCGGGTGTAAATTCCTTTGCAATTGCAACCGTCGCATCACTACTAAAAGCATCTACCACAATAATTTCGTCAGTCCAACGAACGCTTTCAAGACATCCGCGGAGATTTTTCTCTTCATTTTTTGTGATGATTATTACTGAAACGTTTTTCATGAACGATTATAGATTTTCTTTTTTTATTCAAACTTAATAAGAAATAAAAGAATAGCGAAAGTTTTTGCTTGAAACCGTCTTATCCACGTGGATGATATTTTTTATGTTCTTGTTTCACAAAATCGCGGTCAAGATGCGTATAAATTTGAGTTGTCGAAATATCTGCATGACCCAGCATTTCCTGAACCGCCCGCAAGTCAGCGCCTCCTTCAACCAGATGCGTTGCAAAAGAATGCCGGAAGGTATGTGGATGAACGGATTTCAAAATCCCTGCTTCTTTAACATACCGGCTTATTATTTTCCAAATTCCCATGCGCGAAAATTTTGTTCCGCGCGTATTAAGAAAAACATAGTTCTCACTTTTGGATTTTTTCTCAAGCATCAGTCGACTTTTTAGAAAATATTCTTCTACCCAATGAATTGCACTGCCGCCGATCGGAACAATTCTTTCCTTCGAACCTTTACCAAACACTCGAATCGCTCCATCGCTTAAAAACAGATCCGATATCTTTAAATTGATCAACTCTGAAACGCGCAGACCACATGCATACAAAACCTCAAGTATAGTCCGGTCACGTAATCCAAATTTATCTTCTATATCAGGCAAACTGAAGAGAGCATCAATTTCATTTACCGTCAAAACTTCGGGAAGGGTTTTCCGCAATTTAGGCGGACTGATTTTTTCCATTGGGTTATTCTGGATATAATTAGCAAGCAAAAGAAAAGTAAAAAATCCTTTAAGCGATGAAAAATAGCGCGCGATAGATGCATTCGTCAGTCCGGCTTGATGCAGTTGAACAAAAAAATCATTAATCTGTCGAAAAGTTATTTCGTCGAGGTCTTTAATATTATATGATTCGAGAAAAGCAAAATACGTTGAGAGATCGTTCTTATAAGCAGCAGTAGTATTATCAGAAAGATTTCGCTCAAGTTTTAGTAATGTGAGATATTCCTTTAAAAAACTTTCGTAAAAAGTTTTGTTTTGATCACTCACTTTTTTCCATTTCTTCTTGTTTTGGATAGCGAATTCTGCGATGATGTTGCCCGAGTAAAATACTGCCAAATACATCTTTAATTTTTCTAATATCACCGAACGTTAACGGCGATTCATCCAACTGTTTATCGTTAATTCGTTCATTAATTAAATTTGAGATTAAGTTTTCAACTTTCTCAATATCAGGTTCGGGGATTGAACGAACAGCCGACTCACAGGAATCTGCGAGCATAACGATGGCAGTTTCCTTTGTTTGAGGTTTGGGTCCCGGGTAACGGTACTTTGCTGCATCAACTTTTTCTTGACCGTATAATTTAATAGCTTTATCATAAAAATATTTTATTAACGTTGTTCCATGATGCTGCGGAATAAAATCAATTATCTCCTGTGGAAGTTGTTCTTCTTTTGCAATTTCAATACCTTGTAACACATGGTCTGAAATAACTTTTGCGCTTTCTTCGGGAGAAATTTCTTCGTGTATGTTATTTGTGGTTAATTGATTTTCAACAAAATAATTCGGTGAAATAGTTTTTCCGATATCGTGATAATAAGCACCGACACGAGCCAGAAGCGGGTTTGCGCCAACAATTTCAGCGGCGGCTTCTGCCAGTGTTCCCATCGTAAGCGAGTGATTAAAAGTTCCCGGAGCTTTTCGCGCCAGGTCTTTTAAGAGTGGTCTATCAAAGTTCGAAAGTTCCAGCAATGTTAAGTCGGTAGTAATCTTAAAAATCCGTTCAAAGAAGATCAAGAGTCCGTAGGTCAAAATTGGACTAATTAAAGCGTTAGTTCCAGCAAAAGAAAATTCAATTATAATTTTCTGCCAAGATTCAAATCGCTCAAAACCAAAGGCAGTAATGGTAACTACATAGCCAAGAAGAATAAAAAGAAATGAGCGGAAGATTTGCGTCCTGTTTTTAATATCTCGAACAGAATAAACTGAAAGGACTCCGGCAATAATATTCATGATGACGAAAGGATAATCGTTACCTCTAAGTGCACCGCCAATAAGCGAAGTAATAATTGTGCTGTAAAATCCAACGCGTGAGTCGAAAATGATGGTCATCAACATAGAAACCGTTGGAATGAAAATAAGTAACCGCGCCGCATCAGGGATGCTTATTTGATTGAAAAGAAACGTTATAACTGCAACCCACAAAATTAAAATGGCAAATATCGTGATCTTCAGATTGTTTTGATAAATCCCTTTTCTAAAAAGGTAAATGTAAATACTCGGTAAAATTAAAATAGAAAGAATGTGAAGAAATTTTCCCAGCCACTGCAGAAACAATCCTCCTTCTCCTATCGCTTCGCCTTTAGCAATTTTGTAAGAATCAATTTTTAATTTAGTGTCAGGGGTTACCCGTTCGTGTTTGGCAATAATCCGTTCATTCTCATTAACAATACCGGCATATTTTGAAACTTTATTTTGAACAATTTGTAATTCTTCGTCTGTTAGCCGCTGACTAAATTTTAAATTTGGAGCAAAATAGTAAGAGCTTAATTCAATCAATGCCTGTTTTATTTCGGCACGATACGGTTTTTTATTAAAATAATTTTCCCCGAACGCTGCGGCAAGTGAACGGTTGAGAAAATGGAATTTATTGTCGATCCGGTCGATATTGCCGGTTCTTATTGTTATAATATTATGATCAATTTTATCGTGAGATAAATCTAGCAATCCCTTTTTATTTACTTCTGTAAGAAGCTGCCTTGTATCTTCAAAATATTGATGCAGCGTCGAAACATTTTTATCACCTATTGAGTAGAGTGCTTCTTTGGTGTTTTCGGAAAGGAAAGAAAACACATTGGATAATTCTTTTTTGTTCTTCCTGATTAAAGGGAACTCTTCTCTCATCTCTTTTTCCAATTGATTGAGAGAATCGAAATTGTTTTTTACTTCGGTTTCATCACTAACAAAAACAGGATAGACGCTATTCTTAGCTTTGTCAAGTTCTTGTTTATAAATCCGGGGTTGTTTAATAATTGGAAAACTAAACTCAGCGATCAAGTCGTCCTGGATCCAAATCGACCCGACGGTAACTTCGGATTCCAACGACTCGCCCTTCGGGAAAAGCAGCGAGATAACAATTGCCGTAGCAAGCACGATAAGAATTTTATAGCGCTTACCACTTAATAATTTCTGATTAGCCATGTTGTTATGATTTTTTAGCTTGTAAAACAGTTTCTAAAAATTCCGATGTACCATCTTCGTTGCTTCTCCTTTTTAATTTCTCTTGCCGTGAAACGGGATTTCGCAAAGATCAATAAAAAAGAATGGTTTTTATAACTGTGATTTAATAATCATAGTTTTATTTTATCGAATATAAACAGATATTTTATAATATTAGTAAAAAGAACTAATCAAAAATACAGAGGTGAGTGATAATTTCAAGATAAATAAATTAACGTTATTTCCGGGGATCGTCAGTACGCAGCAACAAATGACTAAGATTTCCCACGATAATTGTAACCGCACAACCGATAAACGTATGCCAGGTAAAATCAATCGTTGTAAATTGTAGAACCAAAATCATTGCGATGATGCCGCTAATAAACCCGATGAAGGCATCCCGCTGATTGATCTTTTTAAAGAGAAGTCCAAGAAAAAATGTCCCGAGCAAACCACCATAGGTAAAAGATGCTATCTTTAACCCAAGCTCAACAACGGGATTCTTTGTGTCGGTAAAAAGCATCGCCCCACCGATAAGAATTAATCCCCAAATCAGGGTAAATACTTTCGACCAAAACATTTCTTTTCGTTCGGAATGCTTTTTTGCAAATGAAGAATTTTTAAACAGATCCAAATAACTTGATGAAGCAAGAGAACTAATTGAAGAGGCAAGCGTTCCCATCGCTGAGGCTAAAACTCCGGCTATAACAATTCCCGAAAGTCCTTTCGGCAATTCTTCAATTATAAATTTCGGAAAAATCTCATCGGAGGATTGCAGGCCTAGTTGTTGAAAAGGAACTCCATGGTAGAACGCATAGAGACAAATCCCTAAGAATAGAAAAAATCCAAACTGAAGAACAATGAATGAAGCGTCAAGTAATAATGCTTTTTGGCTATCACGTTTCGATTTACATCCAAGGAGCCGTTGCACCAATAATTGATCGGTTCCGTGGGAAGCCATTGTTAAAAATGTTCCTCCAAGTACGCCTCCAATAAGCGTATAAGGAGCGCTTAAAAAATCCAGAAAGGAAGTGCCAAGATTAAAATTAAAAATTTCAAATTTATTTCCATTCATTGAAGCAGAAGCAAATACATCGCCAAAACCATTTGGCAGATTTGCAACAATAATTGCAAGGGATACTACCGCGCCAGTGATATAAATAAAAAGCTGTACAACGTCCATTGCAACAACGGCTTTTAATCCGCCGATGTAAGTATAAACCAGTGTGAACGCCCCGATGATAAAAATAGATGTAGTATAATCATATCCGGTTATCAAGTGAACCGGAA
>JBAYFO010000045.1:0-31064 GCA_041667115.1 Ignavibacteriaceae bacterium
AAACAGATTTATCGGGAAGTTTGTTTATTCCGCACCTTTAAATCTATTAGAAATAAACTATGTGTGTAGAAGTTTATTGAGTCTTAGTTTCGGACGCGGGTTCGACTCCCGCCACCTCCACAATTTCCTAACTGAGTTTGTCTAAACTACTTTTGTAGTTTAGACTTTCTAAAAAATCTTTCTTACTTTCACCATTCCTTTCACATTTTCCTTGAATAAAAATCAAGATTCACCTAAATTGTACCGTATGAAAAAATATTCTTTTGTAAAAATGAATGGTGCAGGCAATGATTTTATTGTCTTTGACAAAGAAGGCACTGCCGGATTGAACTTTTCTCCTTCATTTATAAAGAAATTGTGCGATAGAAGGTTCGGAATTGGCGGAGACGGAGTAATTACCGTTTCCCAAAGCGATTCGCACGATTTTGAAATGGAATATTTTAATGCTGATGGAACCACCGGAACGCTTTGTGGAAATGGTGCAAGATGTGCAATTCAGTTTGCAGCTGTTTCTGGCATTGTGAAAAGCAAATCGGTAAAATTTTTATCGAATGGTATTTCTTATTCAGGGAATTTGTTAGAAAATAATTTAGTTAGGTTTAATTTGATAAGCCCGACTTCACTTAAGGAGAATTTTTCTCTTACGGTTTCGGGTGTTGAAATTAAAGCTAATTTTATTAACACCGGTTCTCCTCATGTTGTTATTTTCATTGATGAGTTTTCGTTAAAGAAATCTGCCGGAGGTGGACAATTTGACTCGATCACGGATTTTCCAGTTTATCACGTTGGGAAAGAGATCCGTTACTTAAAAGAATTTGCACCGGAAGGAACGAACGTAAATTTTCTTGAATTAAAAAATTCGCTTGTGCATATTCGTACTTATGAACGCGGTGTTGAGGATGAAACCTTAGCGTGCGGTACAGGTTCGGTTGCATCGGCAATCATTACTTTTTTACAAAAAAAAATTCCTCCTCCGATAGTCTTAAAGACAAAGGGAGGGGATGAGCTGACCGTCGATTTTTCGGCTGAAGGCGAATTAATTAAAAATGTTTCTCTTACCGGACCAGCAAAAATAAATTTCTCCGGTGAGTTTACATTATAACCAAATAGTGGAGACACAATGGCCAAAGTTATATTTTCAATTCAGTACGAAGTTCAAAACGATAAAAGAGATGAATTTGTTAATTCTATTAAAGAATTAAAATCATTATTGAAATCTGATGGACTGGAGAGTTACTCTCTATTTGAAGGAAAAACAAAAAATCATTTTCAGGAAGTTTATCAGTTCACATCAAAAGAAGATTTCGATAATTTTGACGATGCTGAAAATGAAAGGGTTGATATCCTCATTTCAAAAATTGAAGACCTAAAAGAACCGAATTCAACTAAGTACAATACGTTGTACGAAGTTTCATTATAAATAAAAGAAGCTTATGAAATTCAAATTTTCACCAGTTGTGGTTTATCCGGCAATTATGATTTTAGCCGCAGTTATCATTATTCTTTTCTCAACTGACTTTTCTTCGAAGAAAAGTCAGCAATCGGTTCCGAGCGCCGGCCCAATTACTTCCGAAAAGATTCCCAATGATGACCTTCATAAAAATATGGGAAAAGGAACACCCCCTTCAAAAGATAATGTGATTGCAGGTATCAGACAGAAGATGGAAACCCTTAAAATCGAAGTTGAAAAAAACCCTAGTGATACTGCCAAGATTCGACAATATGCTGATCTTCTTAGCGAAGGACATGGGCAAGCTGAAGCGATTAAATATTATGAAATGATTTTGAAAAAAGGTCCAAAACGCACCGATATTTTGCAAGCGCTCGGATATCTCTATTACATGCAACAGAATTTGAACCAGGCAGAAACCTATGTGGCAAGAGCCTATGCGTTAGATAAAAATAATTTCCAGGCATTATTTAATTTAGGGGCAATCGCTGCTACAAAAGGGGATAATGAAAAGGCAAAAAAAATCTGGAACGAAATTATTGCTAAGCGACCAAACACGGAGGTAGCAAAACTTGCACAGGATGGGATACGGCAACTTCAATAAAAATATTCTTTGTTGAATTTAGCATTACTCTTGCATAAGTTTACAATGTAAGGTTCTATTACTATATTTCTTAAAATATCATTTGGAGAGTATTATGCTTAAATTTCTTTTTTCAATCGTTCTTCTCGCCTCTTTCCTTTCAGTAGCTCAAGAAAGTAGTTCAGACAAGCAAAGTTTTGATCGTTCAGGCGGTTATGCAAGAGTTCAAAGTTTAGGCAACAATCCTTATCTTGTTGACCCTGAAAACATGAAAACAAATCCTGCGTATGCTGCATATTATCAAAATTTTCTCTGGGGAGATTTAGGTTCAAGTGCAATTACTGACGATAATGGAGTAGGACAATTTGCGGGATTCTCTTTAAAAATAACCCCGGCGATCACAATCGGTGGGTTATTAACCCGGAAAGATTTTCAATCATATTCTATCGGATTACTAGACCCGGCTCGTGCTGTTTGGACAGTAAACAGTATTGTTGGCGCACCGACAGATGTTGTTACACATCTCGATAATAATCTGGAATTATTTGGCTCACTTAAGTTAGGGAATATGATTTTAGGTTTAGGAGCTGCATATGCTTCTACAACTAACAAATATACGCCGGCTACAGGAAGCGGGGATGAAGGTTCTGCCTCTCAATTCGGATTAAACGGAGGTTTAATTCTTGAAGTTAGTCAAGACCTTGATGTTGATGCAGATGTTTCTCTTATATTTCCGAGTGCATCGTATACCCCCGGAACCGGAAGTAAAACCGCTTCTTCCAATACGTTGATATTGATTGATGGACGTGCTTTTTATAAAATAAATTCAAAACTTACATTTGTTCCGCTTGTTAATTTTGGAACAATCTCAGGCTCAGTTGATGCTGGAGGAAAGACAAACGATCTCCCTTCAACAACAATGTTTGGCGTTGGGTTCGGAATTAATTACCGTGCCGGAGATTTCTTACTTGCCGGCGGTCCATCGTTTATGTATACGAAAACAACGGACCCTTCAATTCCTAATATTAGCCCGGAAACTTCAAATTCATCTTTTGAATTCCCAGTATGGAACCTTGGAGCTGAATGGAATTTAACAAGTTGGTTTATCGCCCGCTTTGGATATGTTGCTTCAACTTCCAGCGATACCTGGCAAAATGCAGTTTCTGCAACCAAAACAGATGAATATACAAGAACTACTTTTGGTCCCAAAGATGGTGCGACTTTAGGTATTGGATTACGTTTTGGTCAATTTGGTTTAGACGCAACAGTTAATGAAGAAATTTTACGTCAAGGATTAAACAACATTGGCGGCGGAAAAGCTACATTGGCTTATATTTCTGCAAGTTACGCTTTCTAATTTTTTATTGTTTTCGTAGCACAGAATACTATTCTGTGCTACGGACTTTTTTGAATATAATTTTTTCTTCCATTCAATTTGCTTTTCAGTTTTATCTTTTCCTAATTCTCTCTATTTTGTACCGTAATAAATTTGAAAGAAAATGAACGAATACGTCGGCGCAGTACATGTCCACTCAGTTTTTTCTGATGGTTCCGGTGAAGTGGAGCAAATTGCTTCTTTAGCGGATGAATGTGAATTGGATTTTTTAATTTTAACCGATCACAATACACTTCGCGCATTGCACGATGGCTTCGAGCAGTTCTATGGTAAAACTCTTTTGTTAGTTGGATGCGAACTCAATGATAAAGAGAATAAAAATCACTATCTGGCATTAGGTATTAACGAAACTTTTTCAACCCGTTTACCGGCAAAAGAATATGTAAAAAAGGTTAAAGATGCAGACGGAATAGGCTTTTTAGCCCATCCCCACGAAAAACGTGATTTTATGAAAGAACATCCCCCTTATCCCTGGACTGAGTGGGAGAGTACCGATTTCACGGGAATCGAAATTTGGAATCATATGTCTGAGTGGATGGAAAATCTTACAGAACAGAACAAATATCAATCTTTTCTGCATCCATTAAAATCAATTAGCCATCCTCCTGTAGAAACATTGCGTGTCTGGGATGAGCTTTCAATTGAAAGAAAAGTGGTAGGAATTGGCGGAATTGACGCTCATGCCCACAAAGTAAATCTCCTCGGTTTTTTTGAAGTTGAGGTTTTCCCGTATAAAGTCTTGTTCAAGTCAATTAGAACTCATATTTTAACAGAGCAGAAAATTGAAATTAGCAGAGATCCTTCTTCAGTGGAAAAAGCAAAGAGGATAGTGATAGAATCTCTCCGCGAAGGAAATTGTTTCGTTTCCAATTATTATCATGGAGACGCAACGGGATTTCGTTTTTTTGCGGAATTCGGAGATAAAAAGATACAGATGGGCGAAGAAATCCTTTGTGAAGACCCGGTGACGTTAAACGTCTATTTACCGGGGAGATTTGCAGAGATTCGTTTGATCCACAACGGAAGACCGGTTGAAACACTTCAGAATGTTGAAGCTAAATTTATTGTGAGCGAAAAAGGTGTTTACCGGATAGAAGTTTTTTTAGATTCCCATGCTTGGATTTTCTCAAATCATATTAGAATTAAATAGTAGTAGAAAGCGGCAAGTAGAAAGTAACAAGCTAATCCTTTCCACTTTTTACTTTCTCCGCCTTCGGCGGATTAAATAAAAGATACCAAATCATTTATCGGAGTTACGAATGTTAACAAAAAGAAAAAAGTTATCCCGCAAAGAAATTAAAGAAGATGGTCTTATAACTTTTTATTATAAAATAGTAGGTTTGTATGGAACCTATAAACAGAATTTTTTATATGGCGGAATCGCCGTAATTGTTTTAGCCGCGGCAGCATTTTTTTATGTTCAGCAAAGAAATAGTAATAACGAAAGAGCAAATATTGAACTTTCGCGTGTTATCCCGGTATTCGATTCCGGTATGTATTTAGAAGCCATTCAAGGAAATCCGGCTGCAAAGGTTATGGGGTTAAAAAAAATTGTTGCTGAGTACGGTAACTCTGAAAATGGTGAAATCGCAAAGGTTTATCTTGCCAACGCTTACTCTTATCTTGGCAAAGTTGATGATGCATTAAAAAATTATGAAGATTACAGCGGTAGTAATGTTCTTTTTAAAGCTGCAGCATTTGCCGGCGAAGCCGCTTGTTACGAATCGAAAAATGATAACGAAAAAGCTGCTGAACTGTACCGCAAGGCAAGTTCGGTTTCGGAAGAAAATGCTCTCAATCCCCAATACTTGCTTTTTTCCGGCATCAACTTAATTAAAGCAAAAAAGATCGGTGAAGCAAAAGAGATTTTAGAAAGAATAAAAAAGGATTTTCCAACCTCAACCTCAGGAAGAGAAGTTGATCGTTATTTGGCTCAAGTAGAATAATAGCGGAAAGTAACAAAGAGAAAGTTTCAAGTAGAAAGTAATAAGTTTTTTCTTTCCACTTTTCTCTTTCTGCTTTCAACTTAAGTAGTTGAATTTTTAAAATTTGATTTTTCTGAATTTAGAGATAGATCAAGTACGTTAGACAAGTTAAATTTTAAAGTGCAAAAAAAGATCATGCAATAATGAAGGAACCGAAATGGATTTTAATCTCATAAAAAAATATGTAAAACTGATTGAAGAAAGTAATATTTCCGAACTTGAAATTGAACAAGATAACTCACGAATAAAGATTTCTAAAAAAGCTGAATCCCCTTCAAATACACAGCATTATGCAACCGTACAGAATCCTCCTTCAGCAGTTATTGCTGAAGCCCCGAAGTTGGAAATTCAGCAACCCAAAGAGGAAAAAAATTCAAAAATTAAAGAAATTAAATCACCAATTGTCGGAACATTTTACCGTGCACCGGGACCCGATGCCGATCCGTACGTTAAAGTAGGTGATACTATTTCTGCCGGAACGGTTTTATGCATTATTGAAGCCATGAAACTGATGAACGAAATTGAATCGGACATCACCGGGAAAATTGTTAAAATTTTAGTGGAAAACGGAAAACCAGTCGAATATAATCAACCATTAATGCTTATTGAAGCCGACTAAAAAGATTCTGAGGATGCATTGTTTAAAAAAATATTGATAGCGAACAGAGGAGAAATTGCTCTTCGGATTATAAGAACTTGTAAAGAATTAGGAATTAAAACCGTTGCCGTTTATTCTGAAGCTGATAAGAATTCCCTTCACGTAACCTTTGCTGATGAAGCGGTTTGTATTGGCCCGGCATTAAGCAAAGATAGTTATCTTAAAATCCCGGTAATCATTTCAGCCGCACAAATAACAGGTGCTGAAGCTATTCATCCCGGGTACGGATTCCTTGCCGAAAATGCAAACTTTTCGGAAATTTGTAGTGAATCGGGAATAAAGTTTATTGGACCATCGCCCGAAATGATCAACTTGATGGGGAACAAAGCTAACGCCAAGGAAACCATGCGAAGAAATGGCGTTCCTGTTATTCCCGGCAGTGATGGGGTTGTTACCAATGCAACAGATGGAAAAGCGATTGCTACTGAGATAGGATTCCCGGTTATTATTAAAGCATCTGCAGGCGGCGGAGGCAAGGGAATGCGCATTGTTCAAGATGAATCTGAATTTGAAAATGCGTTTCAAACCGCAAGTTCGGAAGCGGTAGCCTCTTTCGGGAACGGCGAAGTTTATATTGAAAAATATCTCGAGAATCCACGTCATATTGAATTCCAGATTATGGGAGATCAATTTGGAAATGTCTATCATTATGGTGAACGTGACTGCTCAATTCAAAGACGGCATCAAAAATTAATTGAAGAATCCCCTTCACCAATTATGGATCCGGAACTTAGAAAAAGGATGGGAGAAGCCGCCGTACTTGGAGCAAAATCAGTCAATTACGAAGGCGCCGGAACGATCGAATGCCTTGTTGATAAATATAAGAATTTTTATTTCATGGAAATGAATACAAGAATTCAAGTTGAACATCCCGTTACCGAAGCGGTTAATCAGGTTGATCTGATTCGTCAACAGATTTTAGTTGCTGCCGGAGAAAAGATAGCAACGTTGCCGAAAGATCCAATAGGTCATGCAATTGAGTTTAGGATAAATGCCGAAGACCCTGAAAAAGGTTTTCGTCCCAACCCCGGTAAAATTGAATCGCTTCATTTTCCGGGCGGGTTTGGTATTCGGGTGGATTCGCACGTTTATCAATCGTATGTAATTCCGCCTCATTATGATTCCCTTTTAGCAAAACTCATTGTCTGGGGAACTGACCGGAAAATTGCAATCAATAGGGCAAGACGTGCGATGGAAGAATTTACGGTTGAAGGAATTAAAACGACGATCCCTTTTCATCTTGAAGTTCTGGAAAATGAACAGTTTATCAACGGAAATTTTGATACGTCGTTTTTAGATAATTTTTTAAAAGAAAAAAACAATCATTAACAGAGGAATTTTATGAACATTCCACAAGCGTTGAAATATACAAAAGAGCATGAATGGATTTCCGTTGACGGAAACACGGCAACAGTTGGTATTACTGATTACGCACAAGGTGAACTTGGCGATGTGGTTTTTGTTGATATTGACCCAAAGTTGCAGGCTGTTACACAGAACGCTAACTTCGGAACTATTGAAGCCGTGAAAACCGTTAGCGAACTTTATGCACCGTGCAGCGGAAAAGTTATCGAGATCAATAACCTCCTTGCAGATTCTCCCGAAACCGTCAACAGTGATCCGTATGGTTCCGGCTGGATGATCAAAATTGAAATTGCAAATGCAAGTGAATTAGACAATCTTCTCGATGCTGCTGCGTATAGCCAGCTAATCGGCGAATAATTTTTTAGCTTTTTATATTGATGAATAAAAACAATGAAATACTTATCATTGATTTTGGGTCGCAATATACTCAGTTAATTGCGCGTCGTATACGCGAAGAAAATGTTTTTTCGGAGATCTTTCCCCATACGGTTTCGCTTGAAGAAATAAAAGAAAGAAATCCTTCCGGGATTGTTCTTTCGGGCGGACCAATGAGCGTTTATGACGAAGATGCGCCCGACATCAATTTAGGAATTTTCTCATTAAACATTCCTATTCTTGGGGTTTGCTACGGGCTTCAACTGCTTGCTAAGCATCTTGGCGGTAAAGTTGAAAAAGCCGATGCCAGAGAATATGGCAAAGCTGAATTTACCATCTCCAACTCTTCTAAACTTTTTATTAATTGCGAAAAAATCTCTACCGTGTGGATGAGCCATGGTGACTTAGTTACTGAAGTTCCAAATGGTTTTCAGATTACAGGCACATCTTCGCACTCTCCAATCTGTGCTATTGAAAACACGCAGGAAAAAGTTTATGGATTGCAATTCCATCCGGAAGTTGCTCACACCGACGAAGGGAAAAATATTCTTCATAATTTTTTGTTCTCGGTATGTGCGTGCAAAGGGGATTGGACTCCCGCACATTTTGTTGACGAAAAAATTGCAGAAATAAAAAATGTAGTCGGTAAAAAAAATGTTTTGTGCGCGTTAAGCGGAGGTGTTGATTCTACTGTAGCTGCTGTGCTTGTACAAAAAGCTATCGGAGAACAATTAACCTGCGTTCATATTGATACCGGGTTAATGCGTAAAAACGAAAGCGAACAAGTAGTTTCTCTTTTCCGCGAACATTTGAATTTAAAAGTGATTTCGATTAATGCTTCTAAATTATTTTTAGAACGATTACAGGGAGTTACAGAACCGGAAAGAAAAAGAAAAATTATCGGGAACACGTTTATAGAGCTTTTTGAACAAGAAGCTGCAAAAATTCCCGATGTCGAATTTTTAGTTCAAGGAACGCTTTATCCTGATGTGATTGAATCGGTTTCTGTAAAAGGGAAATCAGTTACTATAAAAACACATCACAATGTTGGTGGTCTCCCCGAAAAAATGCATCTAAAATTGATTGAACCTTTTCGGGAATTATTTAAAGATGAAGTAAGAAATGCCGGCAAAGCTCTTTTTATCCCGGATGAATTTATCGAACGTCATCCTTTCCCCGGACCCGGATTAGCCGTAAGAATATTGAGCGATGTAACCGAAGAAAAACTTTCGCTTCTCTGTGATGCGGATGAAATTTTCATCAATGAAATAAAAAATGAAAATCTTTATAATAAAATTTGGCAGGCGTTTTGCGTCCTCTTACCGGTACAAAGTGTGGGCGTAATGGGCGACAGTAGAACCTACGAAAACGTTCTTGCATTGCGCGCAGTTACTTCTACAGACGGAATGACTGCCGACTGGTATCCGTTTCAACCGGAATTTCTTGCCCGCGTTTCAAATAAAATTATCAATAAGGTGAAAGGAATTAATAGAGTTGTTTACGATATTAGTTCTAAACCTCCTTCTACAATTGAGTGGGAATAATGGAAGATAAAGAAAAGCAAATAGTTCAACTTAAAATTGAAAAAGCCCAACGGTTTGCTACTGAAGGAAAAACTCTTCATGCTGTACAATTTTACACGAAGATAATTGAAGATCACCCGGAGTCGATAGAAGCGCATTTCAATTTAGCCGGACTGTATGAAAGTCTTGATAATATTCCTGCCGGTGAAAATTTACTTTCCGATTTGCTTGAAGAGAATCCCGACAACAATGACGTGAGACTTTTTCTTGGTCATTTTCTTTTCAGGCATGGGAAATGGAATGAAACCATTGAAGTTCTTTCCTTTTTCTCCCCAAATGAAATTCCGTTAGCGTCGTTTTTTATCGGGTACTCGCATTATATGCTTCTAGAGTATGAATTAGCCCGGATCAGTTTTGAAAATTTTGTGAAGAGCGGGAAGGAAACGGAATTTATTCAAGATGCCTATATTTATTTGGCGAAGACACACATCAACCTAAAAAACTTTGATAAAGCTCTGTTATATGCAAAACATGCGGAGTCTTTTTACTCAAACTATTTTGAACTTCACTTACTTTTTGCGATAATTTATTACCATTTAACGATGACTGCCCACGCGGTTACTTCGATTGAAAGAACATTACAACTGAATAAAAGCGATCTCTCGGTAAATGAGTGGGCGGGAAAGATTTATTTAAAGAACAACGATTTTCAAAAAGCAGAAATGTATTTTACAAAATTTGTTCAGGAATCCGTTGAGGTTTCACCGGAAATCTATTCAAATTTAGGAATTACATTTTTGCATGTCAACAAAATAGAGGATGCGCAAAACTATTTTAATTTAGCTTTGAAGCACGATCCCAAAAACAAAATTGCGCTTGAGGCAGTAAAAAAAATAGAAAAGTTAAATCAAACATCGGTGGCTTCCGATGCTTAGAAAGGTAATACTTTTCGCAGTACTATTTTTTACGGCGAGAGTCGCTTTCTCCCAGTCTACTCCAACTCAAGATGAAATAAATTCAGAATTCCAGATAGCCGTTAATCTCTTCGATGCACATCAGGCTAAAGAATCATTAAAGATATTCGAATGGGTTTTAGATCAACCGCAAAATTCTAAAACCACCGCGTCGTCTCTTTTTTCTGCGAAAATATTTCTTGAACAAAAAAAATATTCTTCAGCGGAAAAAACGTTGAATGATTTTTTCAAAAAATATCCGGAGAGTAAATATTATAACGAAGCCGAACTCCTTTTTGCCGAAACATTAAAAGAGTCCGGGGAAGAAAAAGAAGCGGTTACTTTTTTGATTACGAGTTATGCGAATGATAAAGACAAAAATTCGCGGGAGAAAAAGAAAAAATTTATTTTCTCTCTTTTAGTTGAAAGATTTTCACCGGAAGAAATCGAAGAGATAATAGGGGAAAATAGCAACGGGGAGTTGGTTCCATTCTTTCTTTCTTCTTTAATAAAGAAAAATCTTTTACTCGGTAAAGCTGATGATGCAAAAAGCATCTACAATAAATTGCTAAAAGATTTTCCGAATGATGTTGAAACTTTAGAGGTAAAAAATCTTTTTCGGAATAGTTCTTCTCTAGCATCCAAAGAATCATCCTCAAAAGTTATTGCTTGTCTGCTACCGCTGACTAATATTCAGGGAGAAGAAAATGAATCGGCAAAAGCTGTGTTGGAAGGAATTAAATACGCTGTGCATGAGTTTAATTCTCTTTCCGGAAATCAAGTTGCTTTATTAATAAGAGACACAAAACGGGATTCCTCACAAATAGGGTTGCTTGTTAAAGAACTTAATTCCAGCAAAAATATTTCGGCAATTATTGGTCCTCTCTTTAGCGATGAGACGAGATTCTTTTTAAATTCATCTGAGAAAATAACTGTGCCCGTAATAAGTCCTACAGCAACGGATGATAATTTACAGTTTACGGATAGACTGTTTTATCAAGCAAACACTTCAATGGAACTGCATGGTAAAATTATGGCGCAATATCTCTACTTTGTGGAAAATAAAAGGGCACTTGCCGTAGTTTTTCCGCAAAACGGAAATGCAAGTGTGATAGGAAAAAATTTCATTTCGGAATTCAAACGACTTGGCGGAAAAATTATTCAAGAGTCTTACCCATCAAGCAGTCTTTTTGCGGAATCTTTAATTGGCAATTTGAAAAAGAATCTCAAGGAAGTTGGTGGAATTTATATTCCGCTAAATGATAATCTTTTGATTTCTTCAGTGCTTTCTGCTATGGTAAAACAAGGGATAGATTTGCCAATTTATGGAAATCAAGATTGGTTTACTTCTAAAGGGTTAGAAACATCATCGACGCTTAGTGAAAAACTTACATTCACTTCTGATTCGTTTATTGATTTTCAAGATGAGGATATAATGGCGTTTTCTCAAAAATATACTGAAACGACAGGAAAAGAAATCAATGGAACGAGTTTATACGGATACGACGCAGCAAAATATCTCTTAAAAATTTTAACACTTTCAGAACGGAGATCTTCATCATTTGAAGAAACCGTTTCAAAAGCCGAACCATTTGAGGGGATTCATAATTCAATTGAGTTCGGAAATGCGAAGATCAACTTATTCTTAAACATTGTCCGCTACCATCAAGGAAAATTTGAGTTAGTGGAGAGATTTAAATATAATCCAAACCTAACAAAATAAATTGGGAACTGTAAAAGATTTACCGTTAGATGACCGCCCAAGAGAAAAACTTATCTTAAGAGGCAGTCAAAGTCTTAGCGATGGAGAGTTACTCGCAATTCTTTTAAGAACCGGAACCAAAGGGAAATCGGTTCTTCAATTAGCCCTGGAGCTTGTTAATAGATATGGAAACCTGGCTTCGTTATCAACAAAATCCTACGCTGAATTAATAAAAACTAGCGGAATTAAAAAAGATAAAGCTGCAACATTAGTAGCCGCATTCGAAATCGGAAAAAGGACGGCTGTTCAATCTAAATGGTTTTCTGAAAAGAAAATCACTTCGCCTGAAGATGTTGTGAACATTTTTCTCCCGTTGTTAAAGGATGAACTCAACGAACATTTTTATGTCGTCTGTTTAAATTCAGCAAACAAAATTATTAGAATAGAAAAAATATCAACAGGAAGTTTGGATTCGAGTATCGTGCATCCGAGGGAAGTATTTAAGGTTGCAATTGAAAACAGTGCAAAAAGTATAATTTTAGTCCACAATCATCCTAGTGGAAATGCCGAACCGAGCAGTGAAGACATTGCAATCACTAAAAAATTAGTTGAAGTTTCAAAGTTGATGGAAATTCCTATTTTTGATCATCTTATTATTGCTGAGAGAAGTTACACTAGTTTTGTTCAAAAAAGGTTGATTTAACGTCTTGGAACTGTGTACTAGATTTGGTTGTTTAATTTATAAATAATATATTTTTGATATGAATTTTCTTTATTTGGCTTGATTTGTCATTGGAAAAAACATAAATTTAAATAGATTATCAATTAATAAAAATGGAGTATATAATATGAACGTACCAAAGGCATTAAAAAGTTCTCTTTTGGGAGGTGCTCTTATCTTGTTGACTGCAGGGTTTGTTGGATGTAGCAGCGGTCCTTCTGTTGAAGAATTGGCACAATTAGATTCTTTAAAAAAAGAGGTTAGTTCGTTACAGAACTCGGCAAACGCTCTAAAAGAGGAAAGAGGGAACTTGGAAAAACAAATCGCAGAGAAGAACAAAAAACTTCAAGAATGTGAGAAACAAAAACAAGAAACCAAAGCTAATTTGGAAAAAATTTCCAAATAATATTAAACTAAAGAATTTAAAACATGAGGATAAATATGAAATTAAATAAAATTTGGTTCCTTTCGGTTCTTCTCTTTGTTGCATTCACGTTTTCATCGTTTGCACAGGAAGAGATGACCAAGGAAGAATGGCAAAATCAAATCACTAAATTGACCGCACAAAAAGAAAGTTTGCAAAAAGAAAAGCAAAGTCTAGAAACTGAAATTAGCGGTTTACAAACAAATCTTCAAAAATTAACGTCAGATGTTAATACTTGTAATGACGAACTTAAGAAAATGGTCGCCTCTTCATCGAACAATTCCGCAGAAATTGATAACTACAGAAAAGCAGTTAATGAATTAATGGGAAAGATCCAGAGAAAAGATGGCGATAAGGAAGAGTTGACAAAAGAATTGGAAGCTTTGCAGGCTAGTAAAATATCTGCTTCACCTGAATTCTATAATCAAGTAAACAAACAGGGCCCAACCTTATTAGATAAATGGGTCGAGGCACCAAAGGAAGTGAATTATACCGTTGTTAAAGGTGATTGTCTTTGGAAAATTGCCAAGAAAAAAGAACATTATGGCAATGGTTTTGCCTGGACTAAAATTTATCAGGCAAACAGAGATCAGATTAAAAATCCTAATTTGATTTTCCCGAAACAAACTTTTAAAATTCCGAATTTGACTGAAGAAGAAAAAGCCAAATATGAAAAACTGAAATTGAATTACAAACCAGCTCCTACACCGGTAGCTGCTCCTGTAACAAAATAATTCCAGTTCTTGATCCTAAAGAGTTTTTTAAAAGCCCTTTCATCTTTTGATGACAAGGGCTTTTTTTATTTTTAACAAAGCAAAAGGTGTTATGGCAGAAACAACTAAAAAAATAACGCTCGAAAATGTCAACCTTCTTTCATTACTTGGCTTTAATGATTCAAATTTAAGAATAATCGAAAACCGTTTTTCAGCGGTAATAACTGTCAGGGGAGATTCTGCAACATTCAAAGGAACGGAAGAAGAGACAGAACTTCTTGAAAAACTTTTCAAAGAACTGATTTATGTGTTAAACACAAAAGGAAGTTTAAGGGAAAACGATGTTGAGACCATTCTTGATTTAACGCTTCAAGGGAAAGAAATAATAAATGAAAAAGAATTCGACTCAATAATTCTTTACACTAAAAACGATTCGATCAGGGCAAAAACTCCCGGGCAATCAACTTATTTTCAATTAGTAAAAAAGAATGACATTTGTTTTGCTATTGGTCCGGCGGGAACGGGAAAAACTTATCTTGCGGTAGCCTTTGCCGTGGCAGCCTTAAAAAAAGGAATCGTGTCTAAAATAATTTTAGCAAGACCAGCAGTTGAGGCAGGTGAAAGTCTCGGGTTCCTTCCCGGTGATATCCGTGAAAAAATTGATCCTTATTTGCGACCGTTATATGATGCACTGGAAGATATGCTTCCCTCCGATAAACTGAAACAAAATATTGAAAAAGGAGTTATCGAAATTGTTCCCTTAGCTTATATGCGGGGAAGAACTTTGAACAATGCTTTTGTAATTCTTGATGAAGCACAAAACGCAACTGACACGCAAATGAAAATGTTTTTAACCAGACTTGGTGTAAATTCTAAAGCTATCATTACGGGAGATATTACACAAATTGATCTGCCGAGTAGGACGGTTAGCGGATTAGTTAAAGCCCAAGAGATACTTACAGGCATTCAAGGGATTGGTTTTGTTTATTTCGAAAAAAGTGATGTTGTTCGTCACAAATTAGTCAAAGATATCATTGATGCATATGAAAAATTTTATGATAAAGAAAAAACATAACACTTCTAAAGAGTAAGTAAATCCCGACGAATAAGTTGAAAAAATTATTTAGTATTTATTAGAAAAAAAGTTTATTTTATCTCATTAAAATAAAAGTTGATTCTCTTTCTTGATAAACTATTTAAGGATGAACTTATATCGTGAACAGCTCATTAAATAGAAAATATTACGCATATAAATTCTATTCGTATCTAAATACTGTATTGTATCAAACTAGGAGGTAGGTATAACTATGATGTTTCTGATACTTTTTTTTTCTTTGTTGTTTTCTTCAAGTACTCCTGCTTCAGACGCAAAGAATGTTAAAACCATTTCGTTAAAAGATAAGCTTACCCAGACAAAAGACATAGCAATTGATTATTTCTCTAATATTTTTGTTTTAGATCAAGATTCTAAAAAAGTTTTTGAATTTAATCCTGCCGGGGAGTTAAAAACTTCATTTCCAACTGGTGAAAATCCACTAAAGTCTCCGGTATCTTTAACTGTTCTAAAAGACGGTAAAATTGCCGTACTCGATAAAAGTTTAGAAAAAGTAGTCGTCTTTGATCCGGACGGGAAAAAACTTTTTGATTTTGGAGATGAAGAAGGAGAAATCGGAAGTTTTGATTATCCTGTTGAGATAAAAAGTGACTCAAGCAGTAATTTCTATATTTTAGACACAGACGGAGAGAAGGTAATACGATTTAATTATCAAGGACTTTTTACAGGTGTTTTCCCCGTCAAAGCTCCTATAGCTTTCTGTGTAGATTTAAGAAGAAATGTTCATGTTGTAGCAAAGGAGGGGGACAAATTTGTTCTTGTTTCATTTTCGCCCCAAATGCAAATAATAAAAAAGAACATATTAAATTTTGTTAAAAAGCCGGTAGCGGTTTACGTAAATGAATATAATGAGTTTTACGTACTGGATAAAGAATTAGCGTCTGTCTTCATTTTTAATTTTAATGGAGACAAAATTTTAAATTTTGGTTCTTCATCTAAATCCGATGCGAATAGCACTTTCAAAGAAGTTCTTAAAGTAGTCGGTATAAGTAAAGACGAAAAAACGGATAACATTTTGGTTTTAGATGCAGGAGCACTAGATCTTAAATTATTTGAAATTACGGCGCAACCGAACCGGGAGAAATTCAAATCCCAAAGTTTGGAGTTTGATGTTAAATATATAGATCGAATAAATTCACTTGGTTGCAAGGATCTAGTAGTTAAAGAAGATACTTTGTATTTTATTAGTCCTGATAACACAATTGTTAGTTCGGTAGGTGGTAAAACAATTTTTAATATAGATAGAGGTTCCGCTCAAAAAAATAATTTCAAGCTTTCGGAACCTGTCGCCCTGGCATATTCTAATAATCAATTAATCTACATCGATCAAGATGAAAATGCTATTGTGAGCCTTAACCCGAAGAATGGAGAAGCGATTAAACAATATACGGGGGATGGAACGATTCAAACTGCTTTGAATACTCCGAAAGACATAGCATGTGACAGTAAAGGGGACTTTTATATAGCTGATTCTAAAAATGACAGAATTGTGGTTATCTCAGATCAATTGCAATTTAAGACTGCTTTTCCAGTAATGGTTGGGGATTTTAAGAGACCTGTAAAACTTGCAATTGATAGTGAAGATATACTTTATATACTCTCTGAAGCGGGAGACAAAATATTTTCATACAACACCAAAACTAAAGCAGGGGAAATTCTTCATCTAAATTTTCCCATTTTCTTACCAAAGGTAAAAATTACAAAAATTAAGATAATTGATAATGATATTTTAATAGCCTTTGAAGAAAACAGTGGGATATTATTTTTGTTTAAGAAAGGTGAACCTTTCTCTCAATTCAGTTACAAAGGAGAAGGTCTAACTCAACTAAAGAACATTGAATCAATCTCATATGACTTTGCAAAAAGCAATCTCTACGTTAGTGATATTAATACCAAAGTCACGAAGATATTCCATTTAATGTTTCCACCTGATACTCCAACCGATTTAAGTATTACAATCAACGATGCGGGATATTCAGAAATAAATTGGAAAAACAAGTTTCCTAAGATTTCTCATTACTTCATTTATAGAAAGCAAGAAGATGATAAAAACTATAAAATATATTCTAAAACCGTAAACAATAAACTCTCTATAGAAAAAGAAGCTGATTTTGTTTACGAATATGCTATTGAGGCAGTTAGCGTTGATGGCTTGGTAAGTGGGCTTTCTTCTCCCATTAAAGATGAATATTCTTTTTGCCTAAAACAAAGAGAAAACAAACCGGAAGAGACCATACAGAATCTTGAAAAATTTAAAAGCATTAACAAACCGGTCATTGATGATAAAATAATTTTAATTTATAGATATTTAATAAAGAAGTACAAAGAAGAAGATAAAATGGAACAATTATTATCTTCACTTATTGAGCTACAAAAATTGGATGACAATGATCCCGGTTTATATCTGGATATAGCGGATGTGTACAGAAAAAGTAACCGCAGTAAAGAGGGAATTGCAGAATTAGAAAAAGGATTGGTAAAATTTCCAAATACACTTTCGCTTAACCTAGCACTTATTAATTTAGCTAGAAACCAAAGAGATCATGATAAAGTAATTGAATTTTGTAATAATGCTTTGTTACGTTTCCCGGATAATGAGCAGATTTACAGGGATTTGGCTCAAGCATATAAATCTAAAAAACAATACGCTTTAGCAGGGGAAACTTACAACATGATGATGTCAAAATTTCTCGTCTTTGATTACTATATTGAAGCGACAAAATTACTTGTTGAACAAGATAAGATCGAAGATGCGCTTGGCGTTTATCAAAAAGCAATTGATGACAAAATTATAGATAATCAAACTGATGTTAATAAAGCAAAATGGTACTCAGATTGGGGAAAAGTATACCTTAAATCCGGGAAATTAAACGAAGCCCGGGATAGATTTGACCAGGCTGTGAAATATGATTCAACCACGGCAGAATATTATTTTAATTTAGGCGGAACTGAATCGAAAAAAAGAAATAAAAGTCAAGCTATCAGTTACTACCTGAAAGCTATTTCTTTAGATAGTACTAACGCAGATTATTATTATTCTCTCGGCGACGAATACGAAATCTTGAATAAAAATGACGAAGCAAGAACGGTTTACGAAAAAGCGAGCAAATTAAATCCAGGCAGTGCTCAAACTTTGCAAAAGTTGGGAACTTTATTAATGAAAGAAAAGAATTACGATTTAGCTTTCTTCGATTTGACTAATGCTTTTAGAATTGATTCAACATTAAAAGATATCAAAAATGAACTTGAAAAGGTTGCAGCAGGTAGAGAAAAAGCTAATCAGAAGAAACCGCCAGTCGAAGTTTCCTCTGTGGATCTTCCGCCTCTTTTCCCGTCACTTTTTAATTATTACAAAAGAAATCCGGTTGGAAGTATTAAACTCTATAACAACCGGAATTATGATCTTGATGATATTAGAATTGAGATATCGTCTCCTAAAATATTAACCGAACCTTCAATTATTACAATACCGGTGTTATTTGGTGGAGATACAAAGGAAATTTTTGTTTCGTTAGACCTAAGCGAAGAGTTAATTGAAAAATCCATTGCGAGGGAAGAAAACTATGATGTTTCAATTAAAGTCTTCTTCAGTGATGCCAATAAAAATGTTTCAAAGGCAAAAACATCGGAAAGTTCCGTAACCAAAAACGTTTCACTTAAAATTTACTCAATTAATTCAATAACTTGGGAAGATAAAAAACATTTAGCTAGTTTTATAAACCCTGATGATGCTTTTATAAGAAACTACGCTCAAGTAAATATTATTGATGCGATGGGTGATATCGCCAGTCAATTTCCGAAAATTCCGAGAGCCATTCTAAGAGCGATGGAGGTCTGGGAGTATTTAAAGATGTTTGGGTTGCAATATTTACCTGATCCAAATACGCCATACGAAAAAGCTTCCGAAGGTGAGATAATTGACAAAGTACAATTTGCTGCTCAGACACTTTCTAAACGTTCAGGTGATTGTGATGACTTTGTTGCTTTGTTATCGAATATTTTGATGTCGATTGGGTTAGAAGTCGCTTATATAGATGTTCCTGGGCACGTATTACTGGCATTTAATTCAGAAATTGCTCCTGAAGATTTAGCAAAAGCCGGATTGTCTGAAGACATGGTCATTAAAAAAGATAATAAAATTTGGATTCCTTTAGAAACGACGGTTATTTATAAAAATACATTTAGAGAAAGTTGGAATTCAGCGATCGAGAGATATCGGCAATCCAACGTCAATAAAACAAAGTTTGATTTGGTCGATTTAGCTTTTGCTGCTGTAACCTATCCTCCGATTGTTTATCCTCGAAAAGAAACTGTGAAAACAATCACATCGACTGATAGTCTGAAAGAAGCTATAAAAAACACCGCCTTACTCTATGACAATGAAATAAAACAAAATCTTGAAAATGAACTCAAAGAAAATATTGAGAAAAATCCGCATAATGTTTTTCTTCTCAATAAAATAGCATTTTTTTATGTTACTAATAATGAATATGAAAAAGCACTTGCTTATTATCTAGAAGCTAAAAATATTGACGATAAGAACCTGGTCACACTTATTAATCTCGGGAATCTTTATCTTTTAAAGAAAGATTACATCTTTGCTGAACTTTATTACAATAATGCATATCAGATAGACGAGACGAACCCTGGAGTATTGGTAGACTTGGCTCGTCTCTACTTAGAAAAGCAAGATAAGCTAAAGGCAAGGGAATTTTTTGAAAGAGCTCAAAAATTAAGTCCTGATTTTGTATCGACATTTGAGGATTTAAAAAAATTAATTTATAATTAAGAGGTTTTATCATGAAAAGAATCAGCATTTTAAAAACATTTTTCTTCCTCGTATATGCTGTTTTTGTTCAAGCGCAAGTACAGCCAGTTGGAAAAGTAACCTTTATCCAAGGAGATGCGCAGTACAGTAAGGAAGGTTCAAGCGTTTGGCAGCCTATAAAACAGAACGTAATTGTATTTTCGGATTGGGTTATAAAAATCGCAGATGACGAAACTGAACTTGAGATTAAATGGAATAGCGGGGCAACTGATCAGTTTACCTCACAAAAAACTTTTAAAGTAAGAGATATTAAAGCTAATCTTAATCAGACTAATGCGATGGATCGATTGAAGAATCAATTAAACACCGTACTTTCATCATCTAAAAGTTCAAAAATCCAAGGTGTCGCAGGTGTTCGTAGAACTGAAGTTGAAATAAAAAAGAAAGACACGACCCTGTATTGGCAGGAACAGGATGAAGCTAGTTTTAAAGATGGAATTACAGCATATCAAAATAATGATACAACTAAAGCGATAAACATTCTTGAGAAATATATCCTGCAAAATCCTTCAAAGAAAAACAAGAACACGGAACTAGCTATTGTTTGTTTACTTTCTATGTATAAAGCAAAAAATGATACCGCAAAAGTTATCCATGTGTCGACGAGATTAATACAAGATTTCCCCAAGAGTGAATTTATTAACGAAGCAATGAATTATGTAAAATAATAAGGTTCTTATCTAAAGAAGAACCTGGAACTTGATTGTCTGTGAAAACAGAATATATTTATTCATTATAACGGTTTTCTGTGTGAAATTAATCAGGAAATTTAAATCAATAGCAATTACGTTGCTCTTTTCATTAGTATTGTCAATTTCTCTTTTGCAGATTGGAATTGTGCGTGAAGTTATTGGTAATGTTGAACTATCAATTTATGATTTAGGGTTTAAATTAAGGTTTAGCAGCGAATCAAAAGAAAAAATTGAAGACATTGTTATCGTTGATATTGACGAAAAAAGTATCCTAAAACTTGGTAGATTTTCTAGCTGGCCTCTTGCATATTTTGGTCAAGTGGTTGATTATGTAAGTACCGGAGGGGCTTCTGTAATAGCCTTTGATGTTTTCTTCTCTGAGCACGATGGCTTTAGTCCGGCAATAACCGATTTATACACTTCAAAAATTTCTCATTTGTTAAAAAAAGATAGCAGTCTAATCAGAAAAGTTATCCAAAATTTTGAAACGGAAGACGAATTTGCAAACAGTTTAAAAAATTCTAAAATATCTATACTGGCATGCTACGACGATTTCTCCGAAGAGAAGCCTAGCGAAATAATTTTACCAAACAATTTGACTAAATTTGACTATACTCATTTGGCAAATGTCCCCTCTTTCAAAGAGATAAAAAATCCCGTTTTCCCTATTCCTATTTTAACTAATGCAGCTAATAAAGTTGGTTTTGCCCACATCTCACCGGACGATGATGGAAAAATTAGATCATTTGATACTTTCTTCAAGTATAAAAATTATCTGATAACAAATTTTAGCATGCAAATAGTCCTCAATGTTTTAAAAATAGATCGAATCGATTTCAGCAAAACCGAGTTGCTTCTTTATTCTGGGAAAAAGTTGAAGCGTTCAATTTCAATTGAGAGTTCCGGGAAAACGCCTTTGAATTTTTATGGTAGAAAGAAGAAGTTCCGATACATTTCATTTTGTGATATTATTCGCCATAGGATTGACCCTTCCTTTTTTAAAGATAAAGTTGTTCTTGTCGGTGCTTCAGCGATTGGATTAGAGGATTTGAAAACAACACCGGTTGATGTGAATTATCCCGGAACAGAATTGCATGCCACATTTGTTCAAAATGCGCTCAAGAACGATTTCTTCAAAATATTTCCAAGGTCTCAAGAATACCTTTTGGGTTTAGTAATAACAATATTTTCTTTACTGGTTTTTGGAAGGTTGCGCTTAACCTTTACGGTTTTATCATATTTCGTTATTATTATCTCAACCTTAGTGGCTTCATTTTTCGTCTTTGAATCATACAACTATCTTTTCAATTTCTCGCTTGCTTTTTATTTTATAACAATAAGTTTTGTTGTTTCGCTGGTTTATAGATATAAAACTGAAATACATGAGAAAAAAATCATCAAAAAAACTTTTTCTAAATATGTATCATCTTCAATTGTGAGTGAAATGCTCGATCACCCGGAGAAATTAACTATGGGTGGTGAAAGTAAACACGTTACCGCATTGTTTTCTGATATACAGAATTTTACTTCGCACTCCGAGCAAAGTTCTCCTGCCGAATTAACTGAATTTCTAAAAAAATATATGACTGAATTAACGGCAATAGTTTTGAAGAATTACGGGATGCTGGACAAATACATAGGAGATGGATTGGTTGCCTTGTGGGGAGTTCCAATACCTTTAGATAACCATGTTCAACATGCATGCTTAGCGGCGCTTGAAATGAGAAAGAAAACGATCGAAATTGCTCAGGAGAGTTCTCTCGAATTATTTAAAAATTTGAGGACGAGATTCGGGATAAATACAGGGAGAATGATTGTAGGGAATATGGGTTCAGAACAACTTTTCGATTATACCGGCATCGGGGACAATATGAATCTTGCTTCTCGTCTTGAAGCATTAAATAAATATTACGGAACACAAATTATTATTTCTGAGTTCACAAAAAATGAGCTAAATGATTCTTTCTTAATTAGGGAAATTGATCAAGTTGCTGTTAAAGGAAAAGCTAACGCTGTTAAAATTTTTGAACTATATGACTATAGAGATTTTTTGAAAAAGGAAGAAATAGAAAAATATGAAAATATGAAGATGATATATGAGGATGGATTAAGCTACTATTATCAAGGGAAATGGCAAAAGACCATTTCCGTGATGACGGACTTGCTCGATAAATATCAAAACGATCCTCCGGCAAAAGTTATTTTGGAGAGAGCCAGTCAATTTTTAAAAGAGTCTCCGTTAGAATGGGATGGTGTAATGCGAATGACTATGAAATAGTTCTGCGGATAGCTATAACCCTTCAAGCATTTTACTTTCATCCCAGTATTTATCCATCTCTTTTAAATCAACATCGGTAATTTTTTTTTCTTGTTCGGCAAGTTTTTTTTCAATGTAGGTGAATCGTTTTTCGAACTTGTTGGTCGTTTTACGCAATGCAGTTTCGGGGTTGATATTTAAAAAACGGCTAAAATTAATGAGTGAAAAAAGGAGATCGCCAAATTCTTCTTCTGCTTTTTCAATCCGGTTGTTATCGAGTTCCACTTGTAACTCGTCTAATTCTTCCACTACTTTTTTCTTAACGTCTGCAATTGTGTCCCAATCAAACCCGACCTTTGAAGCTTTTTCTTGTAAGCGGTGGGCGCGCATAAGGGCTGGCATCGTAGGAGGAACTCCTTCCAAGATTGAGGTTCTTCCTTCTTGCAGTTTAATGGTTTCCCAGTTCCTTTTTATTTCCTCCGTACCGGAAACTTCAACATTGCTAAATACATGCGGATGTCGTCTGATAAGTTTAGCGGAAATTTCGTCGATTACTTCTTCAAAAGTGAATTCGTTGATTTCTTCAGCAATGGCTGTATGAAATGCGATGTGAAATAGGAGATCGCCAAGTTCTTTCTTCAATTCGACAAAGTCATGCTCATCAATTGCGTGGACTGTTTCATAAGCTTCTTCAAGCGTTGCGGCTTTAATGGACTCATTCGTTTGTTCCTTATCCCATGGACATTCTTTTCGTAATCGTTTTACAATATCCACAAATTCCTTAAATTTGACCTCAAGCATTAAGTATTTCCTTTTTACGATGGATGACTATCTTTTTGTGTTTCAATATAATAAGAAATAGAATATTTTGTAAGGTGATTATATGATTGAAGATCAAATAAAAATATTAGGACTAACATTACCAACGGCTCCTGTTCCTTTGGCGGCGTATATCCCGGCAGTGAGAACCGGAAATCTTGTCTTTACTTCCGGGCAGCTTCCTATGCTTGATGGAGTTTTGAAATTTAAAGGCAAGGTTGGTTCAGTGGTTAGTGAACAAGAAGCAAAACACGCTGCGGAAATAGCAGTCTTAAATTGTCTTGCGGTTATTAAAAGTATTGTTGGAGATTTGGATTCTGTTGAACGAATTGTAAAAGTTACCGTTTTTGTTAATAGTGATCCAGGCTTTGTAAATCAGCCGGAAGTTGCAAATGGAGCTTCGGAACTCCTTGGTAAAATATTTGGAGATAAGGGAAAACATGCACGTGCTGCGGTTGGCGTTAATGTTCTTCCGCGTGATGCTTCAGTAGAAATTGAAATGATCGTTGAAACAAAAAACGAGAATTAAGACTAATGACTTTGAATAGTACTTCCGAAAAATGTTTTTTACTCTTTAATTTCTAATGACAGTAACATCATCAAAAAATAGAGTAATCTTTCTCGACCTGTTAAGGGCGTTCGCCGTTTTGAATATGGTGCAAGGACATACAATTGATGTGTTCCTCGGGGCGCAATTCCGGGATATGACCAATCCAATATTTCTAGCCTGGTTTTCCAATCGTGGATTAACTGCTCCTATTTTTATGTTTTCTGCCGGAACGACCTTTATGTATTTATTCCGTTTGCAGAAAGTTTCTTTTCGTGAAAATCCAAGAGTGATACGTGGAATTAAACGAGCGCTATTGTTAATTGGTTTGGGATATTTAATGCGGTATCCAACCCCAACCTTGGTCTATTTCAAAAATGTTACCTCTGTTCAATGGAATGTTTTTTTTGTAGTTGACGTTTTGCAGTTGATAGGTTGCGGGCTGTTATTTATTATGTTATTGGCTTATATAGCTGAAAAAATAAAAGTTAGTGATTACATTGTTTTTATTGGCGGAGTTATTGTAATTATATTTATTTATCACTTTAGTGAAAAAATTGTTTGGACAAATTATTTTCACCAAGCATTCGCAGGATATTTTTCAAGTAAAACCGGATCAAACTTTCCTTTATTTCCTTGGTTAAGCTATTTGGCAGCAGGTTCATTTTTGGGAAGTTATTTAGCAAAAAATCCAACCGTTTTCAAAACGACTAAATTTTCATTTGAGCTTTTAGGTTCCGGGTTACTCCTTCTGTTGATCTCTTTCATAGGGAATATTATTGAGGTTGCGGTTTATGGAGAAAGTAAATTTTGGACAACGAGTCCTAATCTTGTTTTCTTTCGGCTTGGGCTTGTAATTCTTTTTACTTCCATAATTACTTTTATCGCTCTAAAACTTCAAACCATTCCAAGAATTCTAATTCTGCTCGGCAGAAATACTTTGTTAATTTATATCGTACACCTTGCAATTCTTTATGGAAGTCCATGGAATTTGGGTTTCGATGCAATTCTGGATAAAGCTTTTAATCCTTTTGTGACAATTCTTTGCGCTTTAGCGATGATTGGATTAATGATACTTATGGTTAATTTAATTCACAAATTTAACATGAGAAATAAGACGCTCGTAACCTAACTGGAAACAAATGACAAGAAAATCCGAAAATACAACCGCCGAAATTTCGCCTATTGAAATCCAGGTTGAGCAAACACTTCGACCCGTTAGGTTTGAAGATTTTACCGGGCAAACAAAGATTACCGATAATCTGAAAGTTTTTATTTCCGCTGCAAAAAAAAGAGGTGAGGCGCTCGATCATGTTTTACTTACAGGTCCTCCGGGACTGGGTAAGACCACTCTTTCTCACATCATTGCAAATGAACTTGGAGTAAAATTAAAAGTTACCTCAGGTCCCGTGTTGGAGAAGCCTGGTGATTTAGCCGGAATATTAACCAACCTTGAAGAACATGCTGTTCTATTTATTGATGAGATTCATCGCTTAAGCCCCGTGGTTGAAGAGTTTCTTTATTCCGCGATGGAAGATTATAAATTAGATATTATGATTGACTCAGGACCCAACGCTCGTTCTGTGCAAATCAAATTACCAAAATACACCTTGATCGGCGCTACCACGCGTGCCGGAATGCTTACTGCTCCGCTTCGCGACCGTTTCGGAATTAAAAGCCGGCTGGATTATTATGATGCAGAATTAGTGAAAATAATTTTACAGCGTTCTTCCAAAATTCTTGCTATCCCGATTGATGAAGATGCTTCATATGAAATTGCGAAACGTTCACGAGGAACGCCGAGAATTGCTAACCGTCTTTTACGGCGTACACGTGACTTTGCCGACTTCGAAAATAAAAAGGTGATCGATTTAGCAATTGCAAAAACAGCATTAACTGCTTTGGAAGTTGATGAGTTTGGTTTGGACGAAATGGATAAAGATATTATTCTTACCATCATCGAAAAATTTAGCGGTGGACCGGTTGGACTAAATGCACTCTCTGTTGCAGTAAATGAAGATGCCGGAACGATTGAAGAAGTCTATGAACCGTTTTTAATTCAGCAAGGATTTATCAACCGTACTCCACGCGGAAGAGAAGCAACTGAATTAGCATACAAACGTTTCGGAAAAAAGAAAAGAAATAACGAAGCGGGAAATTTGTTTGAGGAAACGCTTTCTTAGTTGAAAGTTAAAAGTGGAAAGTAGCAAGTTGAAAGTTGAAGGTTGAAAGAAATGTTAATAGATAAAATAGAAGTTGGTAATAATAAACCGTTTGTCTTAATTGCCGGACCATGTGTAGTTGAAAATGAAGAAATTACTTTCTCAACTGCGAAAGCAATTAAAGAAATTACTACGGAACTTGGCATTCCTTTTATTTTTAAATCGAGTTATAAAAAAGCAAACCGGACTAGTCTCAACTCTTTTATGGGGATCGGCGATAAAGCCGCGCTTGATATTTTACTCAGAGTAAAGAATGAACTGGCAATCCCGGTTTTAACAGATGTGCATACCACGGAAGAAGTTGATTTAGCAGCAAATTATGTTGATGTTTTGCAGATCCCCGCTTTTCTTTGTAGGCAGACCGACTTACTTCTTGCTGCCGGTAGAACCGGTAAAGTTGTAAATATTAAAAAAGGTCAATTCCTTGCGCCCGAAGATATGAAACATGCTGCTGAAAAAATTCTTTCTACAAATAATCAGAGAGTTATGCTAACTGAGAGAGGCACAACGTTCGGTTATCATAATCTTATTGTTGATATGCGTTCCTTAGTTATTATGCGCGAACTTGGTTTCCCGGTTGTTATGGATGCAACGCATTCTGTACAACTTCCAAGCAAAGGAAATTTAACGGGAGGTCAGCCAAAGTTTATCAAACCGCTTGCTAAAGCTGCTATCGCCATCGGTATTGATGCTTTGTTTTTTGAAGTACACCCTAATCCAAAGGAAGCTTTAAGTGATGCAGAAAGTCAGTTGCCGCTAAGTGAGCTTAGAGAATTGCTCATTGATTTAAAACAAATTGATCGTATTACAAAAAAAATAGTGTAGGTTGACTGAGTTCCGCCAAAATACATTTAGATATTTTTTGATTCATAAAAGGATATGCTTTGACAAAAGAAAAAATCATCGCGCACGGTAAAGAAGTTATCCGCATAGAAACGGAAGCAGTTACAAGGCTTGAAGAAAGCATCAACGACGATTTCGTTCGTGCAGTTGAAGAAATTTATAAATGTAAAGGAAGAGTTGTCCTTACAGGTATGGGAAAGTCCGGGTTGATCGCGCGAAAAATTGTTGCAACGATGAACTCTACCGGAACAGCTGCAATTTATCTTCATCCCACAGATGCGTTGCATGGTGATCTTGGAATGGTTCGCTCGGAAGATGTTGTTATCATTCTCTCGAAAAGCGGGAACACGGAAGAGATGCTAAACCTTCTTCCTTTATTGAAACGAATCGGCGTTTTGATTATTGGAATGCTCGGAAATAAAAACTCTAAAATCGGCAGGCAGGCAGATATTTTTCTAAACATCGATGTGAAAGAAGAAGCATGTCCCTTTGATTTAGCGCCGACAGCTTCATCAACTGCGATGCTGGTTCTGGGAGATGCGCTCGCGGTAAGTTTACTACAGCGGAAAGGTTTTACTGCACAGGATTTTGCTATGCTGCATCCCGGCGGAAGTTTGGGGAAAAGATTATCGCTTAAAATAAGTGAGATCATGATTTCCGGAGATCAAATTCCGGTTGTGAATGAAAATGCTTCATTAAAAGATTCCATTTTGGAAATTACTTCCAAGCGGCTTGGAACCACATGCGTTGTTAATGATAACGGAGTACTGCTTGGCATTATCACTGATGGAGATTTGCGCAGACTTTTGGAAAAAACTTTGGATATCAAATCATTTAGAGCTAAAGATATCATGTCGAAGAATCCAAAAGTTATTACTGCAGATCTTTTGGCTTCGTTTGCATTGCAACAGATGGAAAATTATAAAATTACTTCACTGGTCGTAGTTGACAAAGAAGAAAAACCTATCGGCATCGTTCATATGCACGATTTGGTTAATATTGGTTTGAAACCGCGATGAGATATTTTTTTCTTCTTTCCCTTTCATTTCTTTTTTTCTTTTGTAACTCGCAAAAAGTTAAACCGAAAATAAACTCCAACATAAACGTTGTTGAGTTGCCCACGCAGGAAAGCTGGAATACCACCATTAGCTTTACCGATTCAGGAAAGATTCAAGCGGTTATGAAAGTTGGACATTTGAGAATGTTTTCTAAACGGCAGGAAACGTTAATCGACGGGTATCAGCACGTTGATTTTTATAATCCGTCGGGAATTAAAACTACAACACTAACTTCTCTTCGAGGAAGAGTTGACGACGCCACAAAAGATTTGTACGCGTTTGAAAATGTTGTTGCACAAAACGACAGCGGAACGAAATTGGAATCTGAAATGCTTATGTGGAGAAATAAAGATCAAAAAATTGTTACCGACAAATTTGTTACGATAACAACTCCGACTGAAAAAATTCAAGGCTACGGGTTTGAGTCCGACCAGCATTTACAAAATTATAAAATCTATAAACCTGTTTACGTTACTACTTCGGATTCTTTAAGATGAGTTCTATGCAAAAAATATTATTCTTTCTGATTGCAATTTCTTTTTATTCTTTTGCTCAGGAGGAGAGAAAAACCATTACCGTTACCGGGCAGGAACTGATCGGTTCGGTTCAGAATGGAGAATCTATACGCGAAGTGAATGGTGATGTTGTGTTAACGCAAGGAAACGTTGTTATCACATGCAACAAAGCAATTCAATACCTCGCCCGAAACGATGCAAGGCTTATCGGTAATGTTATTATAAGGCAGGACACGCTTACTATTTATACTGACGAGGGATTTTATTACGGCAACGAAAGAAGATCTTTTTCGAATAAGGGCGTTAAACTAGACGACAAGAAAGTTATTCTTACAGCAAAAGTCGGAGAGTATTTCTTTAATGAAGATAGAGCCGACTTCCGCACAAAAGTAAAATTGTTCGATACGGTTTCCACACTTACTTCCAACCGTCTCCTTTATTTCCGCAGAGAAGACCGTGCAGTAGCTTTTGACAGCGTGAAGATTACCGATAAAGAAAATATAATCTACGCCGATAGCCTTATTCATCTTCGCAAAGTTGAAGAATCATTTGGTTTTGGAAATGTTGTTATCAAAAATAAAACCAACAACTCAACCATACTTGGCGAACACATGGGAGACTACCGCGCTAAGAACTACAGCGTGATTGACAGCCTTCCGCTGCTTGTTCAAATTGATACTACGTTCTCGAATGATACGGTAAAAACCATTGATACTCTCTTTATAAAATCAAAAGTGATGAAAGCTTTCCGCGATTCAACCAACCGCTTTATTGCAATTGATTCTGTTGAAATTTTACGCGGCGGATTCGCTTCGAAGAATGATTATTCAATTTATTATAGGAATGAAGAAAACATTATTACCAGCAAGATAGGTGAAGAAAACGCTCAACCGGTGATGTGGTTTGAAACTTCGCAAGTCTCAGGTGATTCTATTAAAATATTTTTGAAGGAAAGACAAATTCAAAAAATTGATATTATCAAGAATGCCTTGATCGCTTCTTACAACAAGAATTACAACCAGCGGTTCGATCAAATATCCGGCGACACGATCTATCTTTTCTTTGACAGCACCGGCATAAAGCGTAATGAAGTGTATTCAAACGTCTTGAGTATTTACTATCTCTATGATGATGAAAAGCCGAATGGTTTAATGAAGGCAAGCGCGCAAAATTCGGTTATGAATTTTGAAAACAAAAAAATCATTTCCGTAAAGTTGTTCGGCACACCAAACAGCGAGTATCATCCTGAAGCAATAATAAAAGGGAAAGAGAAAGAATATTTTCTCCCTCGCTTTATTCTTTTTGAGAATAGACCCGTAAAAGAACATCTGTTTACACCGCAGTTACAAATAAATTTTTCTAAAGGAAATAAATGATGGAAAAAAGCAGACTGAGCAGTCAGGATTTAGTAAAAATTTATAAAAAGAGAGCAGTTGTAAATAAATGTTCGCTTGAAGTTTCGCAAGGGGAGATTGTTGGATTGCTTGGACCCAACGGCGCCGGAAAGACAACCACGTTTTATATGATGGTGGGAATGATACGTCCGAATGACGGACAAGTATTTTTAGACGGCAACAACATTACTACCGTACCAATGTACAAACGGGCGCGGATGGGTATTGGCTACTTGCCGCAGGAAGCTTCCATCTTTAGAAAACTTTCCGTTGAAGATAATATTATGGCCGTGCTGCAAATGTTAAAGATGACAAACAAGGAACGGAAAGAAAAATTAGAGAAGCTGCTGGAAGATTTAAGTGTAACACACATCAGAAAAAGTATCGGCTTTCAATTAAGCGGCGGTGAAAGAAGAAGAACCGAAATTGCACGTTCGCTGGCGACTGATCCAAAATTTATGCTGCTTGATGAACCGTTTGCCGGCGTTGATCCTATTGCCGTTGAAGATATTATGAAGATTGTTGCCGGCTTGAAAAACCGGGGCATCGGTGTGTTAATAACCGACCATAACGTGCATGAAACGTTAAGTATTGTAGATAAAGCCTACATCTTAATTAACGGAGTGATCTTCCGTTCGGGTAGCGCCGATGAGCTTGCTGAGGATGAAGAAGTGCGGAGACTTTATCTTGGCGAGAAGTTTAAGCTCGACAGATACTAAGAGTTAGTTGTTAGTGGAAAGTGGAAAGTTGCAAGTTGAAAGCAGAAGTCTGAATTAAGAATTTAAGAACAACGATTAACGATATTTGATTTTCGATGTGTGAAAAATCTTCTGTGCAGGATGGAGAGAATATTAAAAATTTAAGAATAACGATTAACGATATTTGATTTTTGATGTAACAAAATCTTCTAACCATGGCAAGCCTTGG
>JBAYFO010000046.1:0-30201 GCA_041667115.1 Ignavibacteriaceae bacterium
AAAAAATGACTTTTCTGCCGGGATGGCGGAATTGGTAGACGCACAGGACTTAAAATCCTGTGTCCCGTTGGGACGTGCCGGTTCGAGTCCGGCTCTCGGTACAAAAAGCAATGAAAAGTCAGTATCCAAAGTCAAAAGTCAAAAGTCAAATTTTTTGTTCCTAAAGTTTTGGCTTCTTCACTTTTGGCTTTTTTTGTTTTTGGTGATTGGTCAAAGGTCGTTAGTCATTGATTATCGAGATAAATTCAGTCTTTGTAAATTGACTTTTGTTCATTGTGATTTTAACAGGGGTTCTTAGCTCAGTTGGTTAGAGCGTCTGCTTGACGTGCAGAAGGTCATAGGTTCGAATCCTATAGAGCCCACGTATACCGGAAATCCTTCCGTTTTTTTTCATTAAACAGAATAGTATGAAAAATATAACACTTACATTTCCCGACGGCAATTCGAAAGAATTTGCAGAAGGAATAACCGCTTTTGAAGTTGCAAAATCAATTTCAAACCGATTGGCAGATGATACTTTAGCCGTTGAGATTAACGGTGAAGTAAAAGAACTTTATACCAAACTTGAGTCGGATGCGAAAATAAAATTTCTAACCTTTGAAGAGAGCAAAGGAAAAGAGGTCTATTGGCATTCTACCTCTCACTTGATGGCGCATGCCGTGCAAACTATTTATCCCGAAGCTAAATTTGGCGTTGGTCCTGCGATTGAGAATGGTTTTTATTACGATATTGATATCAACTCTAAACTAACCGAAGAAGATCTCAAAAAAATTGAAGATAAAATGGCTGAACTTTCAAAACAGCAGAATGTTTTTGAAAGAAAAGAAATTTCTAAAGCTGATGCCTTAAAATTCTTTGGGGAAAAAGGAGATCAATATAAACTTGAAATTATTAGTGAGATTGACGATAAGGCAGAAGCTATCAGCCTTTACAATGAAGGGGATTTCACCGATCTTTGCACCGGTCCGCATCTGCCGAATGCAGGAAAAATTAAGTATGTAAAACTGCTTAATATTTCAGGCTCGTACTGGCGCGGAAACGAAAAGAACAAACAGCTTCAGAGAATTTATGGAATTTCTTTTCCTAAGAAAAAATTGCTTGAAGAACATCTTCTTCTATTAGAAGAAGCAAAAAAACGGGATCACAGAAAATTAGGAAAAGAGTTGGAACTCTTTTTCATCAGTCCCAAAATAGGGAGCGGCTTGCCGGTTTGGCTTCCGAAAGGAGCGGTACTTCGCGAAACTTTGGAAAAATATCTTCGTGAAGAACAAACCAAACGTGGCTATCTGCCGGTTGTTACTCCTCATATCGGAAATATCAACTTATATAAAACAAGCGGGCATTATCCTTATTATAAAGAGAGCCAATTCCCGACGATCAAGTTTGAAGACAGTGAAGAAGAGTATTTGTTAAAGCCGATGAACTGTCCTCATCATTTTCAAATTTATGCGGTAAAACCGAGAAGCTACCGCGATCTGCCTATCCGTCTTGCAGAATTTGGAACCGTTTACCGATACGAACAATCAGGTGAGTTGAACGGCTTAACGCGCGTACGTTGTTTTGCTGTAGATGATTCACATATGTTTGTCCGACCAGATCAATTAAAAGAAGAAGTCTGTAATGTTATTGAATTGATCCAGGCAGTTTTTACAACGATGGGATTTAAGGATTTTACAACCCAGTTATCGTTTAGAGATTCAAATGTAGAAAAATACGGCGGAGATATTGCACTCTGGGAAAAAGCCCAGCAGGAAATTCAAGAAGCCGCTGATATTATGAAACTTGATTATTTTATTGCCGAAGGTGAAGCCGCTTTCTACGGACCCAAAATTGATTTTATGGTGAAAGATGCGCTTGGAAGAAAATGGCAATTAGGAACGGTGCAAATTGATTATGTGATGCCCGAGAGATTTGAATTAGAATATATCGGAAGTGATGGACAGAAACATCGACCTGTAGTAATTCACCGTGCACCATTCGGTTCGCTGGAAAGATTCATCGGTGTGCTGATCGAGCACTTTGCCGGAGATTTTCCTCTTTGGCTTGCCCCTATCCAAACAGTAGTTGTTCCGATATCCCAAAATTTTGTACATTACGCTAGTGAAATTTCAAAAATTCTCAAAGAACGAGGAATTAGAACCGAACTTGACGAACGAAGTGAAAAAATCGGCTATAAAATTCGTGATTGGGAAACGCAAAAAGTTCCTTACATGATCATCGTTGGTGAGAAAGAGGAACAGCAGAAAGTGATTTCCGTGAGAAAACATAAAGTAGGAGATTTAGGAATTTTTGAAGTAGAAAAGTTTGTTGGTCAACTTGAAGAAGAAATTAAAAATAAAATATCCAGTAACAAATAAGGAGGTTCTTTATCGCTCAAGCAGAAGAAATTCGTATTAATGAGGAGATCAAGGCCCTAAAAGTAAGAGTAATTGATCAAGACGGCGGGCAACTCGGTGTCTTTTTAATTAAAGATGCAATTCGTGTCGCATCGGAACGGCAATTAGATTTAGTAGAAATTGCCCCCAAAGCAGATCCGCCGGTTTGTAAAATTATTGATTTCGGAAAGTTTAAATACGAACAGCAAAAACGGGAAAAAACGCAAAAGAAGAATCAAGTCGTTTCCGTTTTAAAAGAAATTCGTTTTCATCCGAACACAGATGTTCATGATTTTGAATTTAAGACGAAGCATGCAATTAATTTTTTGCAGGATGGCGATAAAGTAAAAGCGGTAGTAATGTTTAAAGGACGCGAGATGGCATATACCAAACTCGGTGAAGATCTTTTAAACCGCTTTGTTGAAAAAATACAGGATGTAGCAAAAGTTGAAAGCCCTATCAAGATGGAAGGGCGGTACATGAACTTAATAGTCGTTCCTTTTAAAGGAAAAATAAAAAAAACAAAATAAGGAAACCAAATGCCAAAAATGAAAAGCAACCGTGGCGCTCGTAAAAGTTTCAGAGAAACTGCGTCCGGTCATTTTAAGAGAAAAAAGGCTTTCAGAAGCCATATTCTCTCTTCAAAAAGCACGAAACGAAAAAGAGGATTGCGTAAAGCTACTCTTGTCTCCGGCTCTGAAGAAAAACGTGTAACCGCGATGATGCAGTAGAAAGGAAAAACAATGCCAAGATCAAAAAACAAAGTTGCTTCTAAAGCACGTCGTAAAAAAATTCTCTCGATGGCCAAAGGCTATTGGGGAACGAGAAAGAACGTCTTCACGGTCGCCAAGAATCATGTCGAAAAGGGACTCCTTCACGCATACCGCGATAGAAAACTAAAGAAGAGGAATTATCGAAATCTCTGGATCATTAGAATTAATGCAGCCGCAAGAGTTAACGGCACAACATACTCACAGTTGATGCATGCACTTGATACAAAGGGTGTAGTTATCAATAGAAAAGTACTTGCAAGTTTAGCTGTAGAAAATCCTAAAGCATTCACTGATTTAGTTTCTTTTGCCACGAACTAAATAAGAATTCACAAAAAACAAATGCCAAAAACCAATTTAAATTTGGTTTTTGGTTTTTTGTTTTAATAATTTGGGATTTGAAATAATGTTGACGAAAATTCAAACGCTTACCACAGAATTTCTTCAAGCAATTGAAAATGTAAAAGATCAAAAACAGCTTGAAGATTTGCGGATTGTTTATCTTAGCCGGAACGGCTCAATTGCTTCTCTTTTTGAAGAACTGAAAAGTGTTCCGAAAGAAGAAAAGCCGCGACTTGGAAAAGAATTAAACCGGCTCCGTACTTTTGCGGAAGAAAAATTCAATGATAAGAAATCTGAATTCGACGAACTCCTTACAAAAAAATCTCAACAAATTGATTTAACCTTACCTGGAAGAAAAGTTGAACTTGGACACAAACATCTTCTTACTCAAACATTGGATGAGATTAAATCAATTTTTAAAGGATTAGGATTTTCGATATTTGAAGGTCCGGAATTAGAATCCGACTATTATAATTTTGAAGCTTTGAACTTTCCTGTCGATCATCCGGCGCGCGATATGCAGGATACTTTTTTTGTTAATAAAGATTTTCTGCTTCGTACACACACTTCTCCCGTACAAGTAAGGTTGATGGAGAAACTCCAACCACCGCTAAGAGCAATAATGCCCGGAAGAGTTTACCGCAACGAAGCCATAAGTTCACGAAGTCATTGTATGTTCCATCAAGTTGAAGGGTTGTGTGTTGATACCGATGTTACCTTTGCAGAATTGAAGGGAACGCTTGTTGCTTTTACAAAACAATTTTACGGTAAAGATTTAAACTATCGTTTCCGCCCAAGTTTTTTCCCTTTTACAGAGCCAAGTGCCGAGATGGATATCACGTGCTTTTTGTGCAAAGGAAAAGGGTGTAGAGTTTGTAAACAATCCGGCTGGCTTGAAATTCTCGGTTGCGGAATGGTTGATCCGAACGTATTTGAATATGCAAAGTATGACAACGAAAAATATACCGGTTACGCGTTTGGAATGGGTATAGAAAGAACCGCGATGTTGAAGTATGGAATAACCGATATCCGTACTTTTTTTGAAAATGACGTTAGATTTCTCAAACAGTTTTGATGCGGAGAAAGTAAATTGAAAATTTCACTGAATTGGTTAAAAGAATATATTGATCTGTCGGATATTCCGGTTGATGAAATAGTTTCCAAGCTAACGATGTCAGGGTTGGAAGTTGAAGATGTAGAAAATCAAATTGAAATGTTTACAAATTTCATTGTTGGTTTTGTAGAAGAAAAAGAAAAACATCCCAATGCCGACAAGCTTTCGTTGTGCGTAGTAAACAACGGGAAAGAAAAATTGAAAGTCGTTTGCGGTGCGCCAAATGTGGCTGCGGGGCAGAAAGTAGTTTTCGCTCAAATTGGTGCTGTTGTTCCAAACAGCGGGATGAAAATCAGTAAGGCAAAAATACGGGGAACGGAATCAAACGGAATGCTTTGCTCTGAATCAGAACTCGGGCTGAGTGAAGATCACTCTGGAATTATTGTACTTGATCCTTCAATCAAAGAAGGAACGACCGTTTCGGAAGCCCTTCATCTAAATGATGTTCTTTTTGAAATAGGAGTTACTCCCAATCGAGCCGACGCTCTTTCACACATCGGAGTAGCCAGGGACTTAGCTGCCATTTTTCAACGTGAATTAAAACTGCCGAAAGTCTCAATTACCAAATCTCCAAAAAATATAAACGATTTCGCTTCAATAGAAATTGTTGATGCGGAAAATTGTCCCAGGTATTCTGCAAAAGTGTTAGTGAATGTTGAAATTAAAGAATCACCTGATTGGCTTAAGAGAAGGTTAAAAGCTGTCGGGCTTCGTCCGATTAATAATATTGTTGACGTAACGAATTTTGTTTTGCACGAACTCGGTCAACCGCTTCACGCATTTGATCTTGATAAACTTTCCAAGCAAAAGATTGTTGTAAAAAAAGCAGCCGCGGATTCTCTATTTACAACACTTGATGCAAAAGAAAGAAAACTGAACGAAAATGTTTTAATGATCTGCGACGGTGAAAAACCTGTTGCAGTTGCCGGAGTAATGGGAGGAGAAAATTCCGAAGTAACTTCATCAACAAAAAATATTTTAATTGAGAGCGCTTATTTTAATCCGACAAGCGTGAGAAAGACTTCCAAATATTTGGGATTAAGCACAGACGCTTCCTACCGTTTTGAACGGGGAACCGATCCATCGAACACGGTTTACGCGGCTGAACGCGCTGCCCAACTGATGGCTGAATTAAGCGGCGGAGAAGTGGTAAACGGATTTATCGATGTTTATCCGAAGCAGATTTCTTCAAAAGAAATTACTCTTCGCTTTTATCAAGTTGAAAGAATTCTGGGTTATCCAATTCCCAATGAAAATGTAAAAAATATTTTATCATCACTCGGTTTTGAGATAAAAAATATTAGTGAGAAATCAATTACTGTTTTAACTCCTACTTTTCGTCCGGATGTAGAACGGGAAATTGATTTAATCGAGGAAGTAGCAAGAATAAACAGTTATGATACTATTCCGACAATCTCAAAAATCGCTATTCCTATTAGCGAAAAAATTGATGAATCGGCTTTTGACGATGATTTACGAGTAATTGCAACAGGGTTAGGATTCAACGAAATTCTTTCCTTTCCGATGATCACAGAAAAGTCGGCAGATATTTTTGGTAAACCGGTTGGCTTGCTTAACCCGCAAGGTTCCGAGATGGGTTTCTTGAGAACATCTCTCCTTGCAAGTGCGCTTCCGGTTGTAGAAAAAAATATAAACGTTGGTGAAAAGAATTTAAAACTTTTTGAAATAGGAAAAGTTTTCTTAAAAGTAAATGATGATCTCTTCACCTTTACTGATTTTGTTGAAGAAGAACGGTTCCTCATCATCTTGACAGGAAAAATTTCTGAAAAAGAATGGTACACAGGAGAAAGAGAATTCGATTTTTACGATCTAAAAGCTGCCGTAAATGAATGTTTTCAGAAAAAAGTACTTGACAATCTTTTAAATGATTCCTATTATCACAATGGAAATAAAATTTTTGATTATTTTTACACTAAAAGTTTTGGAACAACCATTTTAGGCAGTGGTGGAAAAATAAAAAAAGAGGTCCTAAAACATTTTGGTATTCAGCAGGATGTCTTTTGTTTTGAAGGTTCGGTTGAGGTGTTGAAATCGGTTACTCCCAAAAGAAAAACTTTTGCAGGACTTCTCCGCTTTCCGAAAGTGATGAAAGATTTTGCTTTTATTTTTGAAAAAGATATTCCCGTTGAAAAGGTTGCTGTGTTCATAAAGAAAAAAGGGAGCAGCATTTTGAAAGAAGTTCATCCGTTTGATGTATTTGAACATCCATCAATCGGGGAAACGAAAAAATCAGTTGCGTTTGGTCTTTCGTATTATGATGCTGAACGGACATTGACTGATGAAGAAGTTGATAAAGATTTTCAATCATTGATTGAAATAGTAAAAAAAGAATTTAACGCAGTTTTGCGAGGAAAATAATTGTCGGATTTATCTAAATTTGAAATATTCTTGCAAGAACTTAACTCGATAGAAGTTCAAGTTTCTGCACACATAGAACTTTGTGAAGAATTACAAAAACGAAACAAAGAACTTGAAAAAAAACTTTTAAATCTGCAAAAGGAAAATGAATATTTGAAAATGCAGTCCGCCGAAGGCGGAGAAAACGGCGAACGGAGGAGCGATGATAACCATGCCGCTGTTTTCAACTCGCTTAGCAGCCAGGAGCGGGAAAATCTTAAAGTGAAAATTACCGAGGTAATTTCCAAAATTAATAATCATCTAACTAGTTCTTAATTAATTTTATTGTTGATGGTATCGGTTCATTATGACGGACAAAAAGAAGCTCAAAGTAAAAATATTTGATAAAGAATATTCTTTATTGGTAGATAACGAAGAAATCGCTAAGGAACTTGCTATTTATGTAAATAATGTAATGGAAGAAACAAAGCAGGAACTGCCCGATCAACCGGCGCAGACGATTGCTATTATTGCATCTTTGAACATTGCTTATGATTATTTTATGGAAAAAAACAAGAACAAAGAATTTCTTATTCAAGCGACCGACAAAGTAAAAAAGATCAAGCTTCTTTTAAACCAATCATCTGACCCTATCCCCTCATAAAAGCCATTACCGCTGCCGGTTAATGGTAACAAAAAAGAACCAACTTTGCCAATGGGTTATTGACTTACGATGCGTAAGGCAGGCCTCATCCCGATTTATCGGGAATCTGACTTCGGTCGGAACGGAGGAAGCAAGAAACATTCGGGCTATTTCCCACACTGTTTGGATAAGGGTTCTTTCCCTGTTCGACAGTAGCCGGCGGCGTATTTATTTATCCAATTGTTGAGGTGTAATGTGAATTTTAATGATATAGACCTTTTAATCCTGATTCCGATGGTAGTACTCCTGGTGGCGCTATTCTTTTATTTAGGATGGAAAGTTAATTCTAAATTAGGGAAGAGAAGTATTATAGCAGGTGAGGGACGGGTTAAAGTTATCATTGCTGATGCCGAAAAAGAAGCCAACAATATTAAAAGAGAAAAACTGCTCGAAGTTAAAGATGAATGGTACAGAAAAAAGATTGAGTTTGATACTGAAGTAAATCAAAAAAGACAAAAGCTGCAAACCATTGAAAAACAGTTATCGGTACGGGAAGATAATATTGAGAAAAAATTAGAATCATCAATCAAGAAGGAAAAAGAAACCAGGAATCTTGAGCGTGAACTCGGTTTGCAGAAGAAAAATCTTGATATCAGGTATAATGAATTAGACAGATTAGAAAAAGAACAAAACACAAAACTTGAAAAAATATCGGGACTAACCGCCGAAGAAGCAAAAAAATTGCTTCTTGAAAGTATGGAACAACAAGCCGAAGTTGAAGCCAATAAAATTTATAAGGAGAAGTTCGAAAAAGCTAAATTAACAGCAAAGACAGAAGCGCAGAAAATAGTTGTACTGGCTATTCAAAGAACTGCAGCAGACCATTCCGTTGAAACTACCGTATCGGTAGTTCAAATTCAAAATGATGAATTAAAAGGAAGAATTATCGGGAAAGAGGGGCGCAATATTCGTTCATTTGAAGCCGCAACCGGTGTTGATGTAATCGTTGATGACACACCGGAAGCAGTAATTCTTTCTTCTTTCGATCAATTCAGAAGAGAAGTTGCCCGCGTTTCGCTTGAGAGATTAATCGCCGATGGAAGAATTCATCCGGCAAGAATTGAAGAAATAGTTGAAAAAGTACGCGTTGAATTAGTTGAAGAAATGTACAAAGAAGGAGAAAATACTCTTTTACAATTAGGTATTCACGGGGTGCATCCTGAGATCATTAAACTAATTGGTAAAATGAGATACCGTTCAAGTTACGGGCAGAACTTACTCCAGCACAGTGTAGAAGTTGCTTACCTCTGCGGTATCATGGCATCCGAATTAGGGATCGATCCAATCATGGCAAAACGCGCTGCACTGCTGCATGACATTGGAAAAGTCGTTGATAAAGATATTGAAGGTCCACACGCGTTGTTAGGATATGACGTTGCCAAACGATTCAAGGAAAATCCGATAGTTGCAAATGCTATTGGTTCTCATCATGATGATATTGAGATGGAACATCCTATTGCAGTTCTGGTTCAAGCTGCAGATGCTATCAGCGGCGCTCGTCCTGGCGCAAGACGCGAACCAATTGAAGGATACGTAAAAAGACTGGAAACATTGGAAGCGTTAGCTCAATCATTTGAAGGTGTTGCTAAAACATATGCAATTCAAGCCGGAAGAGAAGTGAGAGTTGTTGTTGAACATGAAAAAATTGATGATATTTTTGCCGATAAACTTGCACACGACATCGCTTCTAAAATTGAAAATGAGATGGAATATCCGGGTCAAATTAAAGTTACTGTTATTCGCGAAGTGAGGAAAGTTAGTTACGCGAAGTAGCTACAAGCCCCATAAAATAAAATCCTCAAACTCAATTTAAATCTGCCTTCAGTCTGATTAGTTTCTTGTCCAAAGTTTCTACTCAGACGATGAAGGCATTATACGCTAGAGACAAAGTTTCTCTACTTATGGAATAAGACGTTTCTACAGAATCTTCTCACTGAAATAAACCCTTCCAAATTCATTTTTTACTCAAAAATAAAGTACCATATCGATTTTTATGCCCAAGATCAATTTTTTATAACTTAACCTATAAAGAACTTGTTGTTAATGTGAAAAAGTAAAATAAAGCAAGATTTCAGCTTTAGCAATTAATATTTTCATTTTCAAGAAATTTTTTCTTTACAGCAAAAAGAGTTTTTCTCTGCACACTAATCCGTTATAAATAATAACAATTATAGTTGGCAAGATAGTTGATAGCTATAACTATCAAGTTTAATTATAGAAAAATGATCAAAAATCCAGACACTCCGGTTTACACAATTAGTACTGCCGCAAAATTACTCGGTATATCAATCCCAACTCTACGTATGTATGAAAAGGAAGGACTAATAGTTCCCTTTAAAAAGGAATCCAAACAAAGGCTTTATTCGCTAACAGATATAGATCGAATTAAATGTATTCGGGAATCCATAAATAGAGACAAAATCAGCATCGCGGGAATAAAAAGGATTTTATCTCTAATTCCTTGTTGGGATTTAATTAAATGTACCGCCGAAGACCGGACGAATTGTATGGCTTTCAGAGAACATACAAAGCCTTGTTGGGATTATAACCATACCACCGGAATCTGCGGCACAAAACAATGCAGAGATTGTGAAGTGTATCTTCAATTTGCCGAATGCTCAAAAATTAAATCTCATTTCATTTCCATTACCTTAAACCGGAATTCATAAAATTAATTCAATACTTTAAATATTAACTATATTTACATAGAAAGACACAACATGAAAACCAAATTGATCTCCGTTCTAATAATGACCCAATTAGCCCTTACTACAGTCTTTGCAACAGGTGGAACAAAACTCCTTGGTTATGACGCCAAAACCGCTGGACGTGCGGGAGTTAGCTTTGCTTTATTCGATAGTCCTACTTTAATGATGACAAATCCTGCCGGTATTTCTTTTATCGGAAAATCTGTTCTTGACGCGAATTTTTCCTTAATGATTCCAAAGGTTGGATTCTCAAATAGTATTAATCCTGACGCGAAAGGGGAGACGAATTATTTCCCAATGCCAAGCGTAGGATATATCAATTCAAATAATAACAGTGATTTCACCTGGGGTTTAGGCTTGTATACTCAAGGAGGCATGGGAGCAGATTTTTCGTTAAATCATGCTCTTTATAGAAATCAAGACGGTTCTTATAATCCGCAGGAATATCATTCAAAATTAGCAGTTATGCAATTTGGACCGAGTGTCGCTTATAAAATTGCTCCAAATTTTTCAGTTGGTATTTCTGCAAACTTAGTTTATAGTATGCTTGAGTTTAAAATGCCATATAGTTTATCTCCTTCCGTAATGAAAGGCGTGGTCAATCCATCAACCGGAATGACATTTGGCGATATGTTTTCTGCCCCTCCTTCAGCAGGCGGATTTGGTTATGATGAAGTTACTGCGTTAGCTAATATGACTAATCTTACTGCAATCGGTTTTGAAGGGAAGATCGGTTTTGCTTATAAATTGAACGATCAAATTGCGTTTGGGTTAAGTTACACTTCCGCTTCAACTTTGAAGTACAAAAAAGGAAAAGCAACCATGGACATGACAGCTCAATTGAACGATGCATTTGGAAAAGCGGTTCAAGGTGCAATGAGCCAGGGAATGTCACAAGCTGATGCTCAAGCGGCAGTAATGGGACAATTTGCCGGCATGGGTATTGATCTTTCTAAAGGGGCAGTTGCCAATTATGATTTAGAAAATGAATTGAAATTACCCCAGATGATAGGTTTTGGAGCTTCTTATAAACCTACCGCCAAGCTAGCTTTAGCTTTAGATTTACAATGGGCAAATTGGAAAAAAGCTTTTGATAAAATGTCTATTTCTCTTTCAAACGGAGATAATGCAAATATTAACACCATGTTAGGAAATAACGGAAGTTTCACACTTGATTTTCCAATGGATTGGAAAGATGCAGTGATGGTTCGTATTGGAGCTGAATATATGTTGAATGAAGATATTACTCTCCGTGGCGGGTATGCTTACGGAAGCAATCCGGTTCCATCATCTACTATTTTTCCGGTTTTTCCGGCTATCGTAGAGAATCATATTACCCTTGGTGGAAGTTACAACCTGATGAGTAATTTAACCGTAAATGCGGCTTACGAATTAGTTTTAAATAAAGATTTAAATGCTGATAGTGCAAGTAAAATTGCTAATGAATATAATAACAGTGTTAGTTCACTTTCTGAAAATCTCTTTCATCTTTCAGTTTCATATTCATTTAATTAAGCAGCAAGATAGAGATGAAGAATTTTGAAAAGTACATTGATCTTTCATTTTTGAAAAAATGTACTTTTCTAAACTTAATAGGTACAATCAACTAGAAAAAAAATAAGAAAATAAAATGAAAAAAATAGTTATTCCACTTGTGTTAATCGCATTGGTGATTATAAGTGCAATAAGTTTTCTAACTTCAAAGAATACTGAAGAAACAAAACTTACCGCATTAAAAGAACAATTCGATAAAAAGAACGTACAGCATGTAGATCATTCAAAATTTACAGAACTGCAGAAAAAATTCACTTCTCCCCAGCAGGTAACTGAAGCATGTATCGGTTGCCATAATGGAAGAGCGCAAGAAATTATGCAATCTAATCACTGGAACTGGGAAAGCGCCGAATATGTAAAAGGACGCGGCATCGTTTATCTCGGTAAGAGAAACGCGATCAATAATTTCTGTATCGGTACCGAAGGAAATGAAATGAGTTGCGCTAAATGTCATGTTGGTTACGGTATGAGCAATTCAAAAACATTTAACTACAAAGATGAAAGTAATATTGATTGTCTCGTTTGTCATGACAATTCGGAAACGTATGCGAAGGCTCAAGAAAAGGGAGGCGCTCCCGATCCAAGCCTGGACCTTGCAAATATTGCCCAGCATGTAGGGAAACCAAAAAGATCAAACTGCGGTGTATGCCATTTCTTTGGCGGCGGCGGAAATAATGTGAAACATGGTGATTTAGAAAAATCAATGTTTGAACCGGCTAAATCTGTTGATGTACATATGGGAACTGACGGAATGAATATGCAGTGCGTTGACTGCCACAAGACCGAGAACCACATGATCAGCGGAAAAATGTATTCGCTTTCTTCTATGAACAGAAACCGCGCTTTATGTGAAGACTGCCATACCGAAAGTCCGCATGATGATGCAATCCTCAATAAACACACGCTTAAAGTGGCTTGCCAGACTTGCCATATCCCGATTTACGCAAAAGTAAATGCAACAAAACTTGCATGGGATTGGTCAACTGCCGGAAAGTTGAAAAATGGGGAACCATTTGAAGTTGATGATGCGGAAGGAAACCATACCTATCTTTCAATTAAAGGAAATTTTACCTGGGGAAAAAATCTTAAACCGGATTATGTTTGGTTTAACGGTACTGCAGGACATTACCTTTTAGGTGATCAAGTAGCAGATACTACAAAGCCGTTAGTGTTAAATCCGCTATATGGTTCTTATAATGATGTTGACTCAAAAATAATTCCTGTGAAAATTCACCGGGCAAGACAACCGTTTGATCCTGTAAATAAAATCTTGATTCAGCCAAAACTGTATGCAGAGAAAAAAGGAGAAGGGGCATTATGGAAAGACTTCAATTGGGAAACTGCATCTGAAGTTGGAATGAAAGATGTGAATCTTCCGTTCAGCGGAAAAATCTCTTTCATCAGAACCGAAATGTATTGGCCTATTAATCACATGGTTTCTTCAAAAGAAAATACCGTGAAGTGTAATGAATGCCATACCAGGAATAACAGTCGCTTAGCCGGATTAAATGATTTCTATATGCCCGCTAGAGATTACAGTCCCTTCATCGAGACTGCCGGGAAATTAGTATTGTTACTCTCATTTCTGCTTGTTCTTATACACGGCGGGTTTAGATTTTTTTCTTCACATAAAATGAAAAAGAAAGGATGATCATGAAAACGAAAGTATATATCTATCGGTCATTCGAAAGATTTTGGCACTGGATGCAAGCATTATGCATTTTCTTTTTAGCGGCAACCGGTTTTGAAATTCACGGCTCTTTCACGTTTTTCGGATATCAAAACGCGGTTAAGTACCACAATGTTGCTGCATACACATTTATTGTTCTGATTGTATTCGCAATCTTCTGGCATTTTACTACCGGTGAATGGAGGCAGTATCTTCCGACTACAAAAAATTTGAGAGCTCAAATCAATTTTTATCTTATCGGAATTTTTCAGAACGCACCTCATCCAACAAAAAAAACGGTGTTAAGTAAATTAAATCCTCTTCAAAAGCTGACATACTTAGGTCTGAAAATTCTTGTAATCCCGACGATGGTAATTTCCGGATTGCTTTATATGTTTTACCGCTATCCGCAAAAAGGAACGATTGAAGGCTTAAATATTGGTTCGATTGAAGTGATTGCACTGTTCCACACGGCTGCGGCTTTTCTTCTGGTTGCGTTTATCATTGTACATTTATATTTGATGACAACCGGTTCAACCATCACATCAAACTTAAAAGCGATGATTACAGGCTATGAAGAGTTGGAAGATGCTCACGGAGATCACGATAACAAAAAATTGAAAAACGATAAAAAAGAAGTTGAGGCATAAAATGAATGAAACAAAATATATGAATCCCTACTTGGCGGGATTTTTCCTCGGATTGATCTTACTCGTAACTATTTTTATAACAGGAAGAGGATTAGGTGCAAGCGGTGCGATTAAAAGTGCGGTGGTAGCAACTGTGCAAACGGCAACACCGTCTCATACATCTGACGCAAAATTTTATAAAGAATATAGCGAAGAGCACGGCGGAAGCCCTTTAAAAAATTGGCTCGTTTTTGAAATGATCGGAGTAGTGATTGGTGCATTTATTTCCGGATTAATTTCAAACCGCTTGAAATTTAAGCTTGAACACTCTCCCAAATCAACTGCCAAAATAAGAATTGCCGGTGCAATCGTAGGCGGTGCATTATTTGGATTTGGCGCTCAACTCGGCAGAGGCTGTACCAGTGGCGCAGCTTTAAGCGGTATGGCGGTTCTTTCCACAGGTGGACTAATCACCATGGCGGCAATTTTTGGCGGAGCTTATGCGTTCGCTTATTTCTTCAGAAAACTTTGGATATAGGAAAGGAGTTTATATTATGGGACCTTTAGTTCCCGATGTTATCGGAAATGAATTAAACTTTGTGGTTGCAATTTTTGTTGGAATAGCGTTCGGGTTTATTCTCGAACAAGCCGGATTTTCAACCTCAAAAAAACTTGTTGGTCTGTTTTACGGATATGACTTCACCGTATTGAGAGTTTTCTTTACAGCCGGTCTAGTTGCAATGATTGGCGTTATCGCTTTTGATCATTGGGGTTTGCTTGATATTAGCCTCGTTTACATTAATCCCACTTTTCTTTGGTCGGCAATTGTCGGCGGATTAATTATGGGATTAGGATTTGTTATCGGTGGATTTTGTCCCGGTACAAGTGTTTGTGCGGCGGCAATCGGAAAAATTGACGCGATGATCTTTGTTGGCGGTTCCTTTTTGGGTGTATTGATTTTCGGAGAAGGATATCCGCTTTTTGAAAATCTTTACAAAGCCGCACCGTGGGGAAACGTAAGAATTTTTGAAACGCTTGGAATGTCTCAATCACTTTTTGCTTTCCTCCTTACCATTGTAGCGGTAGGAGCTTTCTGGGCAACGACTTTAATTGAAAATAAAATTAATGGGAAACCAAATCCGGAGTTCAATTCTAAACCTCTTTATTATGGATTAACCGGCTTAGCGTTGATCTTAGCCTTATCAGCTTTTGCTTTACCGGAGAGAAGACAATCACTCTTAGCTGAAATAAATGATAGCCGTTTCGTTAATGGTTATCAAGTTGATGCCGTGGATTGTGACGAGCTAGCATTCAATATTGTTGACAAAGATAAAAACTTGCAGATAATTGATATTCGGTCGCAGAAAGATTTTGAAGCTATGACTCTACCGAACTCGACTCGTTTAACATTAGAAAATCTTTTTGAAAAAAATGCTCATAAGTTATTGACGATCAAACACAAGAAAAATGTCTTTGTTGCTGACGATGAGGCTACCGAAAAGAAAGCCGCAGTTCTTGCAAAAGAATTAGGGTATTCAGAGATCTATTATCTTGAAGGCGGATTGAAGCAATTCAGAAAAGATATTCTTAACTTTACGATGACGACAGCAGGTACTAATCAACATGAAATAGATACGTACCGGTTTAGAACAAAAGCTGCACAAGTGTTGCCGCAGCTCATCCAGGAATATAAACTAAAAATTGCAGCTTCAGGTCCGCAAATATCCAAACCTAAACGGGTTGTCGGCGGATGCTAATGTTGCACGATTGAAAAAATAAAAGAAAAGTTGAAATAAAAAGAAACCCCGAAATCTCTCGGGGTTTTTTCTTATTTTTCAATATGGAAAAGTTACTCAAAATTGCAATTACCGGTGGTATCGGTTCGGGAAAGTCTACGTTTGCTGATTTTTTATCTGCAAAAGGATATTCCGTTATTAAAGCGGACATTCTTGCTAAAGAACTTTATGTAACAAACGAACGGTTAAAGCAGAAAATAATAACAGAATTTGGAAAAGAAATTTATCCTAATGGCATCTTTGACCGGGTTGCGCTCTATCAAAAAGCTTTTATCAACGAAGAAAAAATTAGACGGTTGAATGAACTCGTTCATCCGGTTGTTATAGAGGAGATTAAAAAACTTTTTCTTCTCAACAAAACAGAGGAGATCATCTTTGTTGAAGCCGCACTCATCTTCGAGGCGGAAATGGAAAATCTTTTTGATCATGTTGTTTTGATTGCCGCAGATGAGCAAGTTCGTATTGCTCGTACGGCAGAAAGAGATAGTGTCTCCGGTAATGAGATTAAACAGCGCATGAAATACCAGATGCAGGATGAATCGAAAAAAGAGAAAGCGGATTTTATATTTTGTAACAACGGAACAGTTCAAGAGCTTCAGCAAAAAGCTAATTTGCTTTTACAATTACTATCAATTCAAAGAAAGAAGTAGCGATGAAAATTGCTTTCCAGGGGGAACATGGTGCGTTTAGCGAAGTTGCAGCAAAAAAATATTTCGGCGAAGAAATTGAAACGGTTCCTTCTTATGCGTTTGCCGATGTCTTTGCCAAAGTACAAACAAAAAAAGTTCAGTTTGGAGTTGTTCCGATTGAGAACTCACTGTACGGCAGTGTTTTTGATTCGTACGATTTACTGCTGAAATCAAATCTAAAAGTAGTAGGTGAATTACAGCTTCAAATAAATCATCACTTACTCGCTAAAAAAAATCTAAAATATTCGGAAATAAAAAAAGTCTACTCGCATCCTCAAGCATTGGGGCAATGCGCCGACTTTCTTAAAACGTTGAAGAATGCCGAGATTCTTCCTTCGTATGATACTGCCGGTTCTGCTCTTACCTTGTTGAAGCATTCCGGTGAACCGATTGCAATTGTAGCGAGTAAAGAAGCGGCGGAGGTCTATCAATTAAAAATTTTGCAAAGGAATATCCAAAACAATTCTGAGAACTATACGAGGTTTTTAATCATTGCAAAACAACCGGCATTAAGGGAGTTCAAAATTCCAAAGACTTCAATTTGTTTTGAGTTGAAAAATATGCCGGGGGCACTATTTAAAGGATTAAGTGTCTTCGCGCTTCGCGAGATCAATCTGGTGAAGATTGAATCGAGACCGATTCCTCACAAACCTTTTGAGTACCGTTTCTATGCCGATTTTTTTGGAGATTTACGTGATGTGCGTATAAAAAACGCGCTAAAAAATCTTGCTGAAATTTCACTATCAATTAAAGTCTTCGGGACGTACGAAAAAGGGGATATTTATAAAAGCTAAGTTATTCGTTTTCTAAAAATGAAATTTCCTTTTGAAAAGAAAATCTGAAACCCTAATTTTAAGTAACAATTATATGGAGTTCTTGTGGCACTAATAAATGAGCTTATTGTTTCTGTAGTGCAAATCTTGCCAAAATCGATCGTTAGAAAATTTTCAAACCGCTACATCGCAGGTGATTCACTGCAGGATGCAGTTCGTGTAGTTCAGGAGCTAAACAAAAAAGGGATATACGCTACCATTGATGTTCTTGGAGAAGCGATTTCAACCAAAGAGGAAGCGGAAGCATCTAAACGTGCTTGTTCCGATGTTTTGGATGCAATCAGAAAACTTCAATTAAAAGCTAACCTTTCAATCAAGCCAACCCAACTGGGATTACAACTTGATGAGAAATTTTGTTACGACCAGGTCTTAACGTTAGTTGAAAAAGCAAAAATGATGAATAATTTTGTGCGGATTGATATGGAAGATTCATCTTGCACAGATTCCACACTTCGTCTTTTTAAAAAATTACGTGAAACACATAACAATTGCGGCGCTGTTATTCAGGCGTATATGAGAAGATCGTTAAGCGATTTGATTGCGTTGAGCGCGTTGAAACCGAACATCAGGTTATGTAAAGGGATTTATATCGAACCTGTCTCAATCGCTTTTAAAGGAAAAGAAGAGGTCAGGAAAAATTATCTAGATATTCTAAAATGGATGTTTGAGAATAAACATTATGTCGGAATTGCTACACACGATTCCTATCTTATTGATGAAGCAATAGAACTAATTAAAACATTACAAATTCCACACGATGCGTTTGAGTTTCAAATGCTGCTTGGGGTACTCGAAGATCTAAGGGATTACCTTGCAGAATCAGGTTACAAAGTTAGAATCTATGTTCCTTTCGGTAAAGATTGGTATTTATATTCGATTAGAAGACTTAAAGAAAATCCTAACATTGCAGGGCAAATTGTAAAAGCCTTCTTTACTCGAAATCGATAATGATTGTTTTAGGAATCGAAAGTTCGTGTGATGAAACATCGGTCGCGGTATTGAAAGATGACGCGGTTTTAGCAAATCTTATTTCATCACAAGATTTTCACATTAACTTTGGCGGAGTTGTTCCTGAATTATCCAGCCGTGCCCACATCCAGATCATTACCTCGTTAGTAAAAGAAGCCCTCGCTACAGCAGGTTGTACGCTTGATGATATTGATGCGATTGGTGCGACAGCAGGTCCCGGATTAATTGGAGCCTTGTTGGTCGGTTATACGTTTGCCAGAGGACTAGCCTTTGCACGAAAGAAAAAATTTGTTCCGGTTAATCATATTGAGGGACATATTTTCTCAGGTTTTTTGATGGAAGAAAAACCTGAGTTCCCTTTGCTGGTCCTAGCTGTTTCCGGCGGACATACACTTCTTCTCCTGGTGAAGAGTTTTACAGAAATTATAAAACTCGGATCAACCATTGATGACGCTGCCGGAGAAGCTTTTGATAAGGTTGCAAAGATGATTGGACTTGGGTATCCGGGAGGACCGAAAATTCAAGTTGCTGCTGAAAAAGGGGACAGTCATAAAATTCCTTTTCCAATCGCCGATCTAAAAGGGAAATATGATTTTTCTTTCAGCGGGTTAAAAACATCAGTTCTCCGTTATGTTCAAAAAGAATTTCCCAAAGAAACTCCAATACTGGAAAAAGATTTTAATGATATTGCTGCATCCTTTCAATTTGCAGTTGTTAAGGCTCTGCTAAAAAAATGTGAACTTGCTTTAAGAACATATGACGTCTCATCAATGTCACTTGTTGGTGGAGTTGCAGCAAACAGTGCATTACGAACATCATTTCTTCAACTGGGGGAGAAATATAAAAAGAAAGTTGTAATCCCGGACTTGGAGTATTGCGGTGATAACGCCGCGATGATTGCTTCCCGGGCACAATCTTTACTAAACGCCGGCGAAAGTTTTTCTCTTGAAACCGATGCCTTTCCGAATTTTTCTTCAAAATATTTTATCAATCCGCCTTTGGCGAATTCTCTATAGAAAGAGAAATTTCTTATCTTTGCTCAATGGAAAATGTCTATAAAAAAGTAGAAAATGAACTGCATACTCTTTCAACGGAAGAGAAGGAAGAGTTGTTAAATAAACTTCGTTCAAGTGTGGATGAAATTGATGTGGAATTGGTTGCGCTCCTTTCTAAACGGACCAAACATTCAATTTTGATAGGGAGAATAAAACGCTCAATGGGGTTGGCTACCTATAATCCCGAACGTGAAAAGTTTATCAACGAGCGGATAGGATCGTATGCAAAAGAACCACTCCGGAAGGAAGCCGTGATGCGTATTTACGAACGTATCCTGGATGAATCGCGTGCAATTCAGCGGGAAGAAGCAATGAAAGGGAATTTGTATAAATTGTTTGCCGGCGGCGGAAAAATTTCCTTTAAAAATCTCCTTTCAAAAAAGGAATTTCTTGTTATCCTATCTTTTTTTGTAATTGTGCTCGCTATTTTTTCGTACACGTTTTTTAGCTCAAATACTTATACCGGGGCTTCGCCGAAGATCATCAAAATAAGTAAAGGAGAATCATTAGACCTCCTCGCTCAAAAATTACATGATGAAGGAATAATCTCGAGTAAAGGAAATTTTAAATTTGCAGCTTACGTATATGGTGCAACAAAAAAAATAAAAGCCGCACGTTATTATATTCCTAACGGACTAAGCTATTTATCGCTGCTCGATCTGTTTGTCTCGGGTAAGGGTGATGCGCTGAAAGAAATTTATTTTTATGGTGGAATATCTACAAAAGGATTATGCTTAAGGCTTCAAGCCGAACATATTGCAAACGCCGATTCCGTCTTATCAATAATCAAAGATAAAGCCCTCCTTTCTAAACTAAATTTTCAACAAGCTTCTCTCGAAGGGTACCTGCTGCCGCGTAAGTATGATTTTTATGAGAACACTTCTGCCGCGGAAGTTGTTGAAACTATGTACAATGCATTTCAAAAGTTTTTTGTTGATTCGCTTAAAGTACAAGCAAAAAAAATCGGGCTCTCGGAACATGAAGTGGTAACCATCGCATCAATTGTTGACGGTGAGACGAACAAGAAAGAAGAAATGAACCGCATTGCGGGAGTTTATTTAAATCGCTTGCACAGCGGAATGAAACTGCAAGCTGATCCCACAGTCCAGTATTTACAGGCTAACGGATGGAAAAGATTGCATGGAAAAGATTTGAGACTTGATTCAAAATATAATACCTATAAATATTTTGGACTCCCTCCGGGTCCCATCAACTCCCCGGGAAAAGACGCGCTACTCGCTGTTTTATATCCCGAAAATAATAAATATTTATTTTTTGTAGCTGATACTCAAGGAGGACATTTTTTTTCTCAGAATTTTACCCAACATAAAAAACTTGCACAAGAGTATTATAAATGGTTAAACAAGCAATCAAAAAAATAGTTTATCTCTTTGGCATCTTCTTCTCATTTTTTCTGATGAGTTGCGCTAATCAATTGCCGCCGGGTGGTGGTCCGCCTGATACGATCCCTCCCAAAATTGTGGAAGCCTTTCCCCAAAACGGGACAACAAATTTCTCAGAAGATTATTTTGAATTAGATTTTTCCGAATATGTTGATAAGCGGAGTCTGAAAGACGCTATCTTTATTTCTCCGCGCATTGAAGGCGACCTTGAGCTTGATTGGAGCGGCGAATCCGTTCGTATATACTTTCCGGAACCGTTAAAAAAGAATATTACGTATAATGTTACCATCGGAACAGATGTAGTTGATTACAACAATAAAAACAGAATGGCGGAAGCGTTTACCTTTTCTTTTTCTACAGGAGCAAAAATTGATAATGGAATTATAGAAGGAAATGTCTATTCCGAAAAACCTTCCGGAGTTATGATCTTTGCTTATAAAGTAACGGGAGATACAATCGATCCCGCAAAAGATAAAGCGGATTATGTTTCTCAAGTTGGTGAAAAAGGGAATTTCAAACTGTCCGGTTTGGCTTTTCAAACATACAGAATTTTTGCAGTTCAAGATGAATACCGCGATTTTCTTTTTCAGCCGGATCAAGATAAGATCGGCGTTCCTTCGCATGATATTACATTAACGGAAAAAGATACTCTTTTCAATGGGCTAAATTTCTCTTTATTCGGAATCGATACGATCAGTCCCAGATTGTTCAGCGCGGTAATGACCGATAAACATCATCTGCTGATAACGTTTTCTGAAGAAATTGATTCTGCTTCAATTGATGCAAAAAATTTTTCGATAATGGATTCAACTACCAAAGTCGAGCTTCCTGTATTGTATGCTTACAAGGGAAGAGCGAAGGCAAAAGAATTATTCTTAACTGTAAAAGATTCATTACCGGTGAATGATCAATATTATGTTAACGCACGTAATATTGAAGACGAAGGAAAAAACAAAACTCCGCTCGACGTAGTTTCGTTAACGGTTTCTGACAGAGCTGATACTTCGGCGCCCCAGTTATTAAAAACATTTCCGCCGCAGCGCGGTGAGGCGGTAGATTTTTTAGACACCGAAATTATCTTTTTATTTGATAATGAATTTGACGTTAACGGATTAAAACAGAAAATCTCATTTAGCGATACATCCGGAAAGAAGATCGATTTTTTGCTAAAGAAAATAGATGATGCTTCCTTTGTAATAAAACCGGAGCAGAAATTAAAATCGTTAGAATCGTATATAATCAAATTTAATTTCAAAGATGTTGTTGATGTTGCCGGGAACAGCATAGATTCTTTGTATCTGTTTAAATTCAAAACATTTAACGGATTAAATTTTACAGGATTTTCAGGTGTTGTCTCAAATCTCGATTCTTCTAAAATTTCATTGCTTGTGTTGCAAAATAAAGCTACAAAAGATCTCGTTTATACAGATCGACCAAACCCCAAAGGGGAGTTTACCTTTACGAGAGTTGAACCGGGCAAGTACAAACTTTATTGCTTTTATGATACCAATAATGACGGAATATATTCGCATGGTTTTCCTTTTCCATTCCAACCTTCGGAAGAAATAAAATATCACGCAGAAGAAATAAATCTTCCTCCCCGCTGGGAGGTAACTGATTTTAAATGGGATTTTGCAGGAGAGACTCCGAAAAAAGGAGAATAGAAGATTCACAGATTAGAAAATCTATTTAACTCCGTTTTTTTAGTTTAACTATTTCTCAAGTAACATTGAAACTTCATAAATACACTTGTGAACATGAACGCCTCTTTTAAGGAAATTTTAAGAATTCACTTAGATTGATTTAAGGTGTTTGGTAATAAGTTTACATTAAAAAATTAAAGGAGAAAAAATGTTTGATACTTCACATATTCACCCGATGATCGTTCACTTTCCGATTGCATTACTTATTGTAGGCTTTTTGGCAGATGCTGTAGGAGTCATTCTCAAAAAAGAATTTTTTAGTAAGGCAGGGTTTTATTTATTAATTTTAGGAACTTTAGGAGTAGTTGCTGCATATATTTCCGGTAATATCGCCGGAGATGGCATTACCGAAGCCGGTTCTTTAAAACAAGCTCTTGAAACTCATGAAGATGCAGCGACTCTAACTTTATGGCTCATGGTAGGAACCGCACTTATAAGAATCGCTTTACAGTTCACTAAAAAATATGTTGGCGCTTTCCGGTGGGCTGCTTTACTAATATTTCTTGTTGGAGTTTTATCCGTTGCAAGAACCGGATACTACGGTGGTGAACTTGTATTTAAGCATGCCGCAGGAGTTCAATTTAATTTAGGTTCCTTTGATTCCCAATTTAATGATAGCCAACAGAAAAAATAAGTGTAATGATTGCTATTAAAAATGTGGTTGCTTGATGCGTATTTTAATTGTTGAAGATGAGCCCGGAATTGCTAATTTTTTAAGAGACGGACTGGCAGAAGAATTTTTTGCAGTTGATGTTGCTGTTGACGGTAGCAAGGGACTGGAAATGGCTCAGATAAATGAGTATGATTTGATCCTTCTCGATTGGATGATTCCTGGTTTAAGCGGCATTGAAGTCTGCAGGCAGCTGAGAAAAACTGATTCAACAACTCCTATTATATTTTTAACAGCGAAAGATACTGTTGCTGATGTCGTTTTTGGGTTGGAAGCCGGGGCGAACGATTATATTAAAAAACCATTTAAGTTCGAAGAGCTGCTTGCAAGAATCCGGGTTCAACTGAGAACAAAAGAAGGGGAGCAAACAATATTAAAGTTGAACGATATTGAAATGAATCTCGCTACTCACCAGATTTTTAGAAATTCAATAGAAATAATGCTTACACAAAAGGAATTCGCTCTGCTGGAATTTCTTATCAGGAATAAAAACAAAGTCTGTACACGGACTAGAATAATTGAACATGTGTGGGATATTCACTTCGATGCCGACACTTCGGTGATAGATGTGTATATAAATTTTTTAAGAAAGAAACTTGATATTGGTGGAGGAACCAACTTTATTCATACGGTACGCGGCGTTGGGTATATCGCAAAAGAGGAATGATGCAACTTAGCCTTAAAAATCGCATTACATTTTTCTATCTTTTTGCAACAAGTCTATTGATCGGAATATTATTTATAACGATTTATCTTGTTGTACATCAAACTGTTTATAGACATCTGGACCAGGATTTAGATGCGGAGGCAAACGAGATAGAGAATAATCTTGTTGTGTTAAACGACCAGTTCATCTTTGCAAATGCGTTTGAGTGGAACGAAAACGAACATGGGCAAATTGAAGTGAATCCCATTTTTGTTCAAGTTGTTGATACTGTCGGAAATAGTTTAAAAAAGACCGGAAACCTATTGGGGGAAAACTTAAAATATGATCGTCAATTAAAAGTAAAAACATATTTTGATACGCAGCTGTCAGGTGCGCCAACAAGACAGGTACAGCTCCCGATCAAAAATCCCGTTGGAACTACTCTTGGTTTTATTATCATTGCAATGCCGCTTGAAGAATCTACCGTAGTTCTGAATAACCTTTTTTATGTTTTATTCGGTACGTTATGGATAGTGCTGTTTGCTTTATTTTATATAACAAGATTTATTGCCGGGAAAAGTATTTCACCAATTAACAAAGTAATAGCAACTGCCGAAAGAATTACAAAGGAAAATTTAAGCGAGAGGATTGATCTGCCTATTCATAAAGACGAAATATATCTTCTGACCTCTACAATAAACGAATTGTTAAACAGGCTGGAAGATGCCGTGCTGCGGGAAAAACAATTTACTTCCGATGCTTCACATGAGCTTAGGACTCCTCTCTCCGTAATTAAAGGAACTCTGGAAGTGCTTATAAGAAAGCCGAGAGAAGTTGAGCAATATGAAAGTAAAATTCAATATTGCATTAATGAAGTTGACAGGATGTCGAACCTTATCGATCAATTATTAATGCTTGCCCGTTATGAAAGCGGGAAGGTTACCCCGTTAATTAGTAAAATAAATATTAATGAAAGTATTGAATCCGCATTAGTACGTTTGCATAATTTAATCGATCAAAAGAAAATAATCGTGAACTTCGATAGTAAGGGGAAATTATTCGTATACACCGATAAAGCAATGACGGAAACAATTATAGAAAATATCTTATCAAATGCTATTAAATATTCTTACGAAGGTAAACCGATTGATATTAAAGTTGAAAATATAAATGGGAAAGTCAGTTGTTCGATAAAAGATTATGGAATAGGGATGAATGATGAACAAGCTTCTAAAATATTCGATCGCTTTTACCGTGCTGATGAATCTCGCACACCACAGGAAGGTGGAAACGGAATCGGGATGGCCATTGTTAAAAAATTAGCTGATTTGCAGAACATGGAATTAAAAGTGGAAAGTCAAATCAATTCAGGGACCACTGTTTATATCAATTTCCAGGGGAATTAAAATTCAATTTATCCTCGTTACATCTATCCGATCAACTCCTTTTGCCTTCAACTTTTCTCTTCTTTTAAGCATTTTTTAAGAATTATTTAAAGATGGTTTTAGATTCCCGGTTGTAAGTTTGAACAACAAAAAAATTAATTATAAATCAATAGGAGAAAAAAATGAAAATGAAATCTTTGTTGACGTTCGTCATCCCGGTATTCTTTTTATCAACATTAAACTTTGCCGCAAATCCGACGGCTAAAGGGCAAACGGTTGAAAATCTTAAAGCTGCACTGCTTGGAGAAACAACAGCAAGTGCAAAGTATGCCGCTTATGCTAAAAAAGCTGAAGAGGAAGGTTATAAAAATATAGCTCTGTTGTTTAAAGCTGCCTCAAAGTCGGAAAGTATCCACGCAGGGAATCACAAAGCAGCTCTGGAACAGTTGAATGCTAAATTAGATAAGATTGAACCAAAATTTGAAGTTAAATCCACTAAAGCAAATTTACAGGATGCTATTAAAGGTGAATCTTATGAAGTGGCTACTATGTATCCGGATTTTATTAAGAAAGCAAATGAAGAAAAAGTTAACATAGCTTTACTTACATTCAACTATGCATATCAAACAGAAAAGAAACATAAAGTACTTTATCAAAATGCTCTCGACAATTTAAATACCGGGAAAGAGAAAACAATGCCTAATAAATATATGGTTTGTTCAACTTGCGGAAACACATACGATGGTGAAGCTCCGGCTAGATGTGGCATTTCCATGACTCCCAAAGATAGATTTTATACGATCCAATAATTCTAAAGTAACTTTAAAATAAACCGCTCCTGCAAATACACGGAGCGGTTTTTTTTTGCTCTCATCTTCAGAAAAGGTACCTTATTACTTTGAAAATAGATCGGTCGGCACCATCCAAAATCATTATGATAAGGCATTCAATGGAGGAAAGTGCTAAAGTTAAGGGCAAACAACAGAGGCTCTTTAAGAATACAAGTCTCTATCAACGAGTCGTCTTAGGAAAAATTTGGAAACCTTTTCTCTCCCTGCCTCTTTTTCTATTGTGTAATTCAGGTTTAACGAATAACTTTACACTGGAGAAAGAAATTTATAAGACATATTTTTATTAATATTATTAATACACTTCAATATGAAACATTTAAAATCTTTATGCGACTTTAACAACACACTAACTTTCTGTTTATTTATTTTAATTCAGTTGGTTGTCATCTCGTCAGCAATTGCACAAACTTCAAAGAAAAAAATATCCCCATGGTATATCTATAAGGAGGGGAATAGTTTTGCTGATGTAGAACCCTTAAAAGATATTATGAGTTCGATAAGCGTTTTCGGAAATCCACCGAAAGAGTTTATTGACGAATGTCATAAAAATAATATTGAAGTATATCATGCCGTTTCAGGTAATGAAAAAACAATTGATTCACCGGATAAAATAAAAACAGTTGCCAAAAATTATGTCGATGACTGTAATTCAAATGGCTATGACGGGATAGATTTGGACTTTGAAAACTTAAATCCGGCTTTTCAAAATATCTATTCCGATTTTTTAACTGAAGTGTCAATGGCTCTGCATAAGGCAGGAAAAAAATTAAGTCATTGTGTAGGATTTTATCCAACATTGTTTCAGGATGCGGTTCCCAAAATATTTTACAACCCAAAAGTTATTGCTACAACTTGTGATTTGGTAAGAGTAATGTGTTATGATATGTATTTTGCCCCCGGGAGATCTGATAAAAATACTTTAACCCGTGATGATTGCCAGGGGATTGGACCAACGTCTAATTATTCGTGGACTAAGGACGCGATGAAGTTTTGGATAAAGTATGTCCCCAAAACTAAGTTAATAATGGCATTGCCTGCTTATTCCAATGATTATACAATGAACTTGATAGGAACCGGAAAACAGGTTTATGCATCGGTTCCGGACAGTGTTAAAGGTGTCCTACAATCTCCAATATGGTTATGGTATGAAAAATTAAATATATATCTGTATGATGATTTAGAAGGTAATACACATTTGTTTTATGCCAGCGATCAAAGAAGTACCGGGGCTTTATTGGACATAGGCAACGAATTAGATATTAATACCATTGGCTTTTGGCATTTAGGTTCCGTCGATCCCAAAATGTGGGATGTAGTAAAGGAATGGATAAACAAACAAGATTAACTTGTTCTTTACGGATATTTAAAACAACTTATGAACACGCATGTTGATGCTTACCGTCAATTAAAAAATAATCCGAAATATGCTAGTGAAATTACAAAGATTGGAAAAGAAATTTCTTTACGGAAATATTATTACATTCTTCAAGAAAAGATTTTAAAAGTTGAAAACAAAATTCAAAGCGGGGATATTATTGGAATTACAACGAATGTTGAAGGCTTAGATATCGCCCATACCTGAATTGCAATTCGGATGGACGATGGAAGGATTCATCTTATGCACGCACCGAATGTCGGCTACAAAGTTCAAATATTGGGGAAACCTCTTGCCGATTACATCAAAGGAAATAAAAAACAAACGGGGATAATGGTTCTTCGTCCCATGGATCTATAATATAATTATAATTTCATGTCCCGCAGATTAGAAAATCTAATTGTTCTCTCGTAATCTTTCGTCTCGTCAATTTTTTGTTTTCGTGCCCGTAAAATATCATTCCGTGAAATTATTCCAATTAAATTCATTGAATCTAGATCATCCACTACCGGAATCGAGTTAAGATCGTGCTCAGCCATAAGATCAGCCGCTTCTCTGATAGTGTCGTTCTCAAGAAGTACAACCAGCGGTTTTGTAATCAAATTTTTGATTTGTTCCTCTTCATTTTGATCTAGGGAAAGCAAACCTTTCTTCGTAACAATTCCCGTAAGTTTAGATTCAGCATCAATCACAGGAAATGTGTGGAATCTGATCTCTTCTTTTGTGAGCCACTCTCTAACTTTCATAAGTACATCTTCCGAATAAATTGAAACAACATTTCGTGTTGCGAACTGCCCGACAGTCATTTGGTTTAAATGATCGGCTTCATATTCATGCGGTACCCGGATTCCTCTTCTTGCAATTTTTTCAGTCATTATTGTTTGTTTCATTAACAAAATTGAAACTAAATATGAGGCACTGCAGCAGGCAAGTAACGGTAAAATTGCCGCCGGCTGCATGGTAGTTTCAAAAGCAAAAACTATTGAAGTGAGAATCGCACGGGACGCCCCGGTGAATAATGCCGCCATTCCAACAAGAGCAGCCATTCGCGGATCGATTCCAAGATTGGGGAAAAGGAATAAAGCAAAAGTCGTTAGAGCAGCGCCAAGTCCTCCGCCTATTGTAAACAAAGGCGCCAATGTTCCGCCCGATGTCCCGCTTCCTAAAGAAATTGACCAGGAGAAAAATTTTGCCACAAACAATGCGACTAAAATTGGTCCGGAAATATTTCCGTTAATAATGTTTGTAATATTATCATAACCAACACCAAGAGTAGCCGGAACAAAATAACCGATCACTCCGACCGCTATTGCACCTAATGCCGGCCACCACATCCAATGAATTGGCAATTTTTCAAACATATCTTCAATCGCATAGACAGATTTTGTAACAAGAACAGACGCAAAGCCGATTACAATTCCAAGAATAAAATAAGCAACAAGAGAACCCTCTGTAGGGGAGAGTAAAAAAGGTGCAGTAGCAAAGACGGGTTTAACTCCTTCTGTAATAAATCTTACGGCAGTTGCACTCCCGCTTGCAAGTGTAACAGGCAAAAGTGATTTGGGTTTGAATTCAAAGAGAAGGAGTTCAATTGCCAATAGAATTGCGGAGATAGGGCTGCCAAATGTAGCAGCCATTCCACCGGCCGCTCCCGCCGCAAGAAGAATTTTTCTTTCATCAGCATTTACAGGGAATAGTTGTCCTATGAAGGAACCTAGAGCACCTCCGGTTGCTATGATTGGTCCTTCAGCGCCGAATGGTCCGCCTGTTCCAATTGATATTGCCGCCGAGAGTGGTTTTAAAACAGTCAACCTTGGTGAAATCTTACTTTTGTTTGTTAAGACTTGTTCCATCGCTTCAGGAATTCCATGTCCGCGAATTCCTTTTGAGCCGTAACGTGCCATTATACCAACAATCAATGCACCGATGATTGGAACGATTATTACAAAGAGACCAAGATGATTATCTTTTGGCGAGGTAAAACTGAGAGAAAATTTTCCATAGAAAGCCAGATTGGTAATTATTCCGATTAAGCTGATTAATATTTTTGCGACAAAACCGGAAGCAACACCAAGAAGAACTGATAAACCGGAAATATAAAACGCTCTCTTATTAAAATAAGTATGACTCGAATTTACTGTCTTCATTGAAGATGATTCACCGGGCAGGAGTGTACTGTCGTTATTCACTTACTCTTTCTATACTTGTGATGAATAATGTTCAGGAGGTTAAAGAACCTCCTCTCTATGTAATAACGTTTATAGGTGGAAATTTAGTTCCGTATTAAACTCAGAAGTACCGAAATATTTTACACACTCCCGCATATTCAGTTTTAGATAATTTTATTTGCTCTATTAATTCGGGAAGTTTTGAAATTGTTTTAGGATTTATGGTTTGCAAATACATTTTAAGTTTACTCCAATAAAAAACTTGTTTCAATAAACCGTCGAAACGGTTGAAAACATTCTTACTCTTATCATTAACACCGGGATTTAATCCCGGTGTTAATTTTAAATATCTTTCACATCACCTGAATAAATTCCGGTGTTAATATTCCACTCAGATTCACTTTCCATTAACACCTCGATTCATTAATGTATGAGA
>JBAYFO010000047.1:0-28720 GCA_041667115.1 Ignavibacteriaceae bacterium
CCCTACGGGATTTCTACAACACCGTAGGTGTTGAATCCATGGCAAGCCCATGGCATGCTTTGTAACAAATAAACCCACCAACAACTAACATTCCCATCGGGAATGAATGTTTCTTATCACTAAAGAATCCTTTCTGTGAGTAAATAAACTTTGGTTGACGGCTACGCCGCGCTAAGATTAATAGCAAAAACCGTTCAAACGGTTTAGTGTGAAACTTTTTACTGCATAACACCTCGATTAATCGAGGTGTTAATAAAAAAAGCTGATTCTTATTTCAACCGTTTTAACGGTTTGCAAAATTGTGCAGTGAGATTGAATAGATAAATTTCTAAATTATCATTGTTATAACTTATTAAACTTTGTTGTATTTTTAACTGAATAATTTACCGAGGTGTACAATGTCTCATAAGAAAAAGAAGAAACAATCAGCAAAAGAAGAACCGATAGAAAATGATGAAGTTCTTGAGCCGGATGATTCGCAAGAAGATTCTGAAATTGATAAGAAGTTTTATAATAATGAACTTATTAGACTAAGCGTTGAACTTGTAAAACTTCAGGAATGGGTTAAGCATAAAGGATTAAAAGTTGTTGCTATTTTTGAAGGACGCGACGCAGCCGGTAAAGGGGGAACGATAAAAGCAATAACACAATTTCTTAATCCACGTATCTGCCGCGTGGTAGCGTTAGGCACTCCAACCGAAAAAGAAAAAACACAATGGTATTTCCAAAGATATGCTCCTCATTTACCTGCTGCAGGCGAGATAGTCTTTTTTGATAGAAGCTGGTACAATCGAGCCGGGGTTGAAAAGGTAATGGGTTTTTGTACCGATGAAGAATATAAAGAATTTTTAAGAAGCTGTCCCGAGTTTGAACGAATGATAATCCGTTCAGGGATCATTTTAATTAAATATTGGTTTTCCGTAAGCGATGAAGAACAGGAAAAAAGATTCCAGGAAAGAATAAATAATCCTACAAAGCGATGGAAGATAAGTCCGATGGATTTGGAATCACGCAGCCGTTGGGTTGATTATTCAAAGGCAAAAGATGAGATGTTTGCTTTAACCGATATTAAACAAGCGCCCTGGTATGTTGTGCATTCGGATAATAAAAAGAAAGCACGGTTAAATTGTATTGCTCATTTTTTAAGTCTCATTCCTTATAAGGATATCAAAAGAGAAAAGATTGAACTTCCTCCAAAACAAAATAATGTCGGATACATCCGTCCGCCTATGACAGACCAAAGTTTTGTGCCGGAAGTATATTAACCGGTTGGTGAAGAGATAAAATTGATTCCTTAATCTTACCCGTAGTCTTTTTCTTTATTCGTTTTAAAGCACTAGACTAGAGTAAGATTAAGAATACGATTAAGATTAATTTTTTTAGTCTTCAACTTTAAATTGAAACTCTAATTATCATCATCCACAAAATTTACCATAATTGCCGCCACAAACATTGACACACCGCCAAGGATCAGCGCATAAATTGCATGATTGGCAAAGAGATTTTTCACAAAAAATCCAAGGATAGCCGCTGCCGTTATTTGTGGAATAACGATAAAGAAATTAAAAATGCCCATGTAAACACCAAGTTTATTTTTAGGCAACGACCCGGTAAGGATGGCATACGGCATTGCAAGAATTGAAGCCCATGCTAATCCAATTCCAAGTTCCGAGATCAAAAGCAGTTTGGGATCTTTAATAAAATAAAAAGAAGCCAACCCGATTCCTCCGCAAATCAAACTTATCATGTGAACGGTTTTTCTGCTCGTTCTATTTGCAAGCCAGATCAATAAGAAAGCCATAACAGCCGCAAAACCATTATAAACAGCCATTAAAACGCCAACCCAATCCGCTCCTTTATTATATAATGCCGATGAAGTATCTGTTGCACCATAAATGTGGCGGGTTACTGCGGGCGTAGTATAAATCCACATTGCAAAAAGAGCAAACCAAGAAAAGAATTGGACGTAAGCAAGTTGGATCATTGTTTTGGGCATCTTGTAAAGATCGTTGATAACAACCACGAGCCCGCTTTCTAGTTTAGACGCTTTAGTTAAATACCCAACAACAAGTTGAATGATTCCGAAGACGGCAACTCCGCCGAAGAAAACACCCAAACCATAATCCATGTAAATGAAAAAATAAAAGACTAAGAAGAATAATACTCCGGTTGCAAGCCAAATAAATCCATTTTTGTAAAACTTTTCATGGGAAATTAATGCTTCATCGCGTGTTAACCCTGGATTATTCGCTATCTCTTCTTTATTAAACTGTTCCATTTCTGCAGGTGAATATTCTTTTGAGCGGAAGACGGTCCAAATAACCGCAAGAAGAAAAACAGCGCCGCCAATATAAAATGAAAATCTAACCGAAGGAGGGATTTCACCGTGAGCAGCAGTATTACTTATTCCGAACCAGTTTGTCATAACGTAGGGAAGCGCTGAAGCAACAATTGCACCGGTGCCGATAAAAAAACTTTGCATAGAAAAACCAATGGTTCTTTGATCGGGAGGCAGCATATCGCCTACAAAAGCGCGGAACGGTTCCATTGAAACATTAATTGAGGCATCCATAATCCACAACATTCCGGCGGCAACCCAAAGCGCGGGGGAATTAGGCATAATAAGCAATGCCAATGATGCGAGTATTGCACCAACTAAAAAATAAGGTCTTCTTCTACCGAATCTATTCCATGTTTTATCACTCATGTGCCCGATAATCGGCTGAATGATCAAACCGGTAACCGGCGCGGCAATCCATAAGATCGGAATTTCATCAATGCTTGCGCCTAATGTCTCAAATATTCTGCTTACGTTGGCATTTTGAAGTGCGAATCCGAATTGAATTCCCAAAAACCCAAAACTCATGTTCCATATTTGCCAAAAAGAGAGAGCCGGTTTTTTCATTTTAATTTCCTTCGCCGATTGATAAAGAGAAACTTTCTTTTGTAATTTGAGACAAAAATTAATTGATTTTTCTCTACCATGCAATTTTAATTTTAATTGATCCCATGCTTTTAAGAATAGCTGTATGACTAAATTTGCGGAAATATTGAACCGGGTTACTTCTGACCCGTATTCTGCTTTCTTTTATTCGCCTTTAAAAACGGGGAGTGAAGATTCCTATTATTTTTTAGAACCAAATGAAATTTATCGGATTAAGGAATTGGAACAAACGGACGCATTTTTATCCCGTTTAGATGCAATAAGGGGAAACAATATCTTCGCTTATACAATTCTTCCTTACGAGTTGGGATTCTTATTTGAGAAAAAATTAAGAAGACTTTTAACAAAAGAAGACGAAAGAATAATTAAAGCTGAATCGCTAATTGTAACTTTTGATAAGCGGAATGTAAAAAAAATAAAAACTGCCGGTTTAGATTTCCGGGAAATTGAAAAAAATGTTACTTCCATTAGTAATTTCCGTTTGAATGAATCTAAAAAATCCTTTCTAACCAAAATTGAAACTATCAAAAGGCAGATTGCCGAAGGAGAAACCTATCAAGTTAATTTAACTACAACCGGAACATTTCAATTTAAAGGAAAGATTGAAAAATTATTTTATGATCTCATGTTAAAACAGTCTGCGGAATATTCAGCGTTCATTAATCTTCCATCAAAAAAAATTCTTTCTTTTTCACCTGAACTGTTCTTTAAACTGGAAGGGAATAAAGTAACTACCAAGCCGATGAAAGGGACTGCACAGCGGGGAAGAACTTTGCAAGGGGATATTCAACAGAAAGAAGAGCTTTTTCTCAGCGAAAAAAATCGAGCTGAAAATTTGATGATCGTTGATCTGCTAAGGAATGATATGGGAAAAGTAAGCAGGCAGAACAGCGTTGTTGTAAAAAAACTTTTTGAGATTGAGAAGTATGAATCACTCTTTCAAATGATTTCAATTATAAAAAGTACTTTGAAAAACCAAACAAAATTATCTGAACTTGTAAAAAGCATTTTTCCATGCGGTTCAATTACCGGTGCGCCAAAAATGAGAACGATGGAAATTATTCACCGGTTGGAAAAAACTCCGCGCGGTATTTATACCGGCTCAATCGGGTTACTGATCCCCGGGAAAAGCATTTTTAATGTAGCCATAAGAACACTTGAAATTGATAAATCAAATAACAAAGGAAGAATTGGTCTAGGCGCGGGTATTACCTGGAGCAGCGATGCAAATGAAGAGTACAATGAAGTCCTTTCCAAAGGAGTTTTCTTAACTCAACCGGCATGGGAATTTGAAATATTTACCTCTTTTCTTTATGCTGAAGGGAAACCTTTTTTACTGAAAGAGCATCTGTATAGATTAAAAAAATCAGCTGAATATTTCTTATTCTATTTTGATAATGAGAAAGTAATCAAAGAATTAAACCGGGTGCTCTCTACTCTAAACGATAAAAAATATTTCAAAATAAAAGCGGCTTTAAATAAATTTGGAAAAATTACGGTTACGAAAACCGAATTAAGAAATAATCAACAACATACCGGTGGTGCGCGGATCGTCATTTCAGAGAAGAAAATAGATTCACACAATTCATTCCAGTATTTTAAGACAACTCAAAGGGAACTTTATAACGCTGAACTTCAATACTACAAAAAAGAAGGCTTTGATGAAGTTGTTTTCCGGAATGAGAAGAATTGTATAGCCGAAGGTTTGGTTACTAATATTTTTATCTTCACTGAGGGGAAATGGAAAACTCCCCCCATAGCGTCAGGTGTGCTGGATGGCATTTACCGGAAGTATTTCATGAAACATCATCTTGTTTCGGAAGAAAGTATATCGATAGCAGATTTGAAAAAATCGGAGAAAATTATTTTAACTAATGCGGTTCGTAAAGAAATAGCGGTGGAAGAAATCGTTTTTAACGGAAGTAGAATATTTCATCGAAAATGAAGGACGAAAAGTAAAATATTTTTTCTATCTTTAAAGGAAGAAAGACAAAATCTCTTAATGACTGAGCAAACCGAACATATTATAACAAGAAAAAAAGAACATCTTGAGTTGTGCAAGACGGATGCTGTGCAATTCAAAGAAAAAACTTCAGGATTTGAGAAATATGATTTTCTCCACGCCGCCTTGTCTGAAGTTCAAATTGAAAAGATTGATCTCTCGAAGAAGTTTTTTGGTAAAAAAGTTTCGTACCCGTTTCTCATCTCCTGTATGACCGGTGGGACAACCGAAGGAGAAAATATCAATCTACAATTGGCAGAAGTTGCCGCTGAATTGAACATTCCTTTAGGGTTGGGAAGTCTACGATTTGCCTTAGAAACATCACGGTACGATGATCATTTTGTACAAATAAGAAAGACTGCAAAAGAGGTTCCTATTCTTGGCAACATTGGCGGGGCGCAATTAGTTAAAATGAAATCTTTTAAACCTTTATTTAGTCTTCTTGATAAAGTTCAATCGGATGTACTTGTTGTTCATTTAAATCCTTTACAGGAACTTTTGCAGAAGAATGGTGAACCTGATTTTTATGGCATTAAAAAGTCGCTGCAAAAGTTGGTTAAACAATCTCAAATTCCTATCATCGTAAAAGAGGTTGGTTCGGGGATATCTAAAAAGGTTGCGCAAGCATTGTTGGATCTAGGAGTTGCCGGAATTGATGTTGCGGGAGCCGGAGGAACAAGTTGGGCAGGTGTTGAAATTCTTCGTAATAAACAACCGGTTGAAAATCCTTTCTGGGATTGGGGAATCCCCACAAGTTTTTGCATCAAGACAATAGCAGAACTAAAAAAGGAAAATAAATTTATGCTGATCGGTTCCGGGGGAATTAATACCTCGTTTGATGTTGCAAAAGCGCTTGCACTTGGAGCTGATTTTGCTGCTTCTGCTCGAACGATTCTTCAAACACTTATTAAAAGCCGTGAGCCCGGAGTTGTTTCACTTATTAAAGATTGGTTTGAAGATGTGAAACGAATAATGTTTTTAACAGATTCTCAGAATTTGCGTAGTTTTGGGAAGGGAAAATTAATCTTAAAGAAGGACTACTATTGATATCCGAAAAAGATTTTCATTCTTTTCTGGCAAAAGAAAGAAAAATTATTGATGCAAAGCTGAAAAAAGTTTTAGCCAACAGAAAACCCCGTTCTTTATATGAACCGTCGAATTATATCTTAGCCGATCAAGGTAAAAGATTGCGTCCGCTGCTTGTGTTACTCTCTGCAAAGGCTGTAGCCGGAACATATAAAAACGCATACAACGCTGCATTAGCTATTGAGATGCTACACAATTTTACTCTTGTGCATGATGATATTATGGATAATGCCGATAAGCGCCGCAACAAATTAACTGTTCATGTTAAGTACGATGTAAATACGGCGATACTTGCGGGAGACGGTTTATTGGCAGTAGCGTATGAGTATCTTTTAAAAGATTTGGTCATTCCAGGGAATGATGTGGTAAAGTATTTTACAAAAGGATTGGTTGAAGTTTGCGAAGGACAAAGTCTTGATAAAGAATTCGAACTGAAAAGATCAGTATCGATAGATGAATATATAGTAATGATCACAAAGAAAACCGCAGCTATGGCTGAAATGTGTTGTGCTATCGGAGCAAAGATTGGGGGCGGCTCAAGTAAAGAGGTGCAAGCGTTATCGCTTTATGGGAAAAATCTTGGGATAGCATTTCAAATTCAAGATGATCTTCTCGATATTGTAGGAGAAGAAGATTCTTTCGGGAAAAAAATCGGCGGTGATTTGATAGAAGGGAAAAAGACTTTTCTTTTTCTTAAAGCTTTGGAAAAGGCAAAAGGAAAGGAGAAGGCAGCGCTGATAAAAGTAATTGCGAATAAAGGGATTTCCCCCGGTGAGGTTTCCGGGTATAAAAATATTTATCAGGAACTTGGTGTTCTAGTCGATGCGCAAAATGAAATTGTGAAGTTTACAAGAAAAGCGCTTAGGCAAATTGTTCATATTAAAAATGAAAACGACAAACAGCTTTTCACTTTTCTTGCTCATTCACTTATTAAGAGAACAAAATAATGATTGAAACAACGGTTAAAATAATTAACAAAGCCGGGTTGCACACCCGTCCTGCAGCCACAATAGTTAAACTTGCTTCAAAGTATAAATCGGAGTTTTTTATTTCGAAAGATGGACTCCACATCAATGGTAAAAGCATCATTGGTGTAATGACTTTAGCAGCAGAAATGGGGAGCGAACTCTTGCTTACGTTTGAGGGAGAAGATGAACAACAAATGAATGATGAAATATCCGGATACATCAAAGGAGGCTTTGACGAACTGTGAAAGGATTAAAAGACATAGTAAAACATTCCGATAATTATATAACCGGAATTGCAGCCGCTCCCGGGCTTAGAATAGGGAAGGCTTATGTTTTTGCAAAAGAAGTTTTGCAAATCAATCATAATGAAATCACCGATATTGAAGAAGCGATTGTTCTCTTTCATGAAGCATTGGAAAAATCGCAGAAAGAATTACGCAAAATATTTGGTTTTGCTAAGGAAAAAATGGGAGAAGTACGCGCGGCAATATTTGAAGCTCATTTAATGATTCTGGATGACCCGGTTCTGATAGGAAATATTACCGAACGAATTAAAAAAGAAAGAAGATTTCCCGAATTTATTGTTGACGATGAAATATCAAAATATCAGCAATTAATGTTTGGCGCTTCCGAGCATTACATGAAGGAGCGGGCGCTTGATATTGAAGATATTAAAAACAGAATAATCAGAAATCTTCAAAAGAAAAGATGGCAGTCAAAAATTCCTCTTGATGCAATTGTTGTAAGCGGTAATTTGACTCCGGCAGACACTATCCTTTTTACAAAATCTGCTTCCGTTGGGTACATAACCGATCATGGCGGACTAACTTCTCACGCGGCAATAATTGCACGTTCGTTAAATCTTCCGGCTGTAGTTGGGACGCATAATGCAAGTGAAATAATAAAGGATGGCGACTTACTAATTATTGATGGATTCCATGGGATGATATTTATTAATCCTACCGAGAGTCAGATAAAATATTTTAGTGAAAAGATCAGACATCTTTCAGAGATAAATAAGGAGTTAGAAGAATTAATTGATAAACCTGCGGAAACACTAGACGGGAGAAAAGTAAAACTTCTTGCCAATGTGGATGTAAGCGGTGAGATCGATTATGTAATTGCGAACGGAGCAAAAGGTATCGGGTTGTTCCGGACGGAGCAAATCATTGAAGAGATTGGTGAATTCCCGGATGAAGAAGAACAGGTAAAGATTTATTCAAATCTTGCAAACAGGATTTATCCCGAAAGCATAACAATCCGTGCGTTTGATATTGGCGGCGATAAAGTACGGCAATTTGATTTGCAGGAAGCTAATCCTTTTTTAGGTTTGCGTGGAGTGCGTCTCTTGTTAGAAAACGAAAATCTTTTTAAAGTGCAAATAAGGGCGGTCTTACGAGCCAGCGTTAATAAAAATATTAATTTTATGATTCCGATGGTTTCCACCTTACATGAAATTAAACGGACCAAATTACTTCTTGATGAATGTAAGGCGGAACTCAATAAAGAAAAGATCCATTTTGATAAACACATGAAAATTGGAATAATGATAGAGGTTCCTTCTGCCGCGGTGATGTCCCGCGATTACGCCAAAGAAGTAGATTTCCTCAGCATCGGGACGAACGATCTGATTCAATATTTAATGGCTGTTGATAGAGGGAATGATTACGTTTCCAATCTCTACCAGGAATTTCATCCTTCGGTCATCAGAACATTATCGCATATCGTTATTGAGGGGAAAAAATCCAATGTTACGGTAAATATTTGCGGTGAGATGGCTGCCGATACGCTTGCCGTTCCTCTGCTTGTTGGAATTGGATTGGATAGCTTAAGCGTTTCGCCATCTGCAATTCCTTCGGTTAAAAGAACTATCCGTGCATTAGATTATTCTAAAGCTAAAAAATTAGCGGAAGAGTGCCTCAATCTTTCTTCGGAAGAAGAAATTATAAAGGCAATTGAAAAATTCTTTAAAGATAATCTTATCCAACGCACAAGGAATATATTATGACCATTATTGAGTTAGTAAAAAAATATGACCCGGAAAATCAATTTGATGTTTTAAAAAATTCTTATCAGCAGATAGAATATGCTAAAAACAATAAATACGATCTTGGCACGATTGACACTTCAAAAATAAAAAATATTATTGTCAGTGGTCTTGGCGGTTCGGCTATTAGCGGCGATCTTATGGTCAACTTTCTGCAGAACGAGATCAAGCTTCCGATTCAAGTAAATAGAAATTACTCTTTACCAAATTATGCTGATCACTCAACCCTTATTCTGGTTTCTTCTTATTCAGGAAATACGGAAGAAACGATTTCAGTTCTAAATGAAGCCTTGAGCCGGAAATGCCAGATTGTTTGTTTAACAACCGGCGGAAGAATTAAGGAAATTGCCGATAAGGAAAAACTCCCGGTTGTTAATCTTCTAAAGGGATTTCAACCGAGGTATTCGTTGGGATTAAGTTTTTTCAGCCTACTTAAAGTGTTGCAGTTGTTGAAACTTGTCACAACTACTCAAGGAATTATCGATCAAGTTATTTCTCTTTGGAAGAAAAGGGGAGAAGAATATTCTTCTGAAAATAATTATGCGTATCAAGCTGCCGAAAAACTTATAGGATTTCTTCCGATAATTTATTCTACTGCTGATTTAACTTCTGCCGTAGGGAATAGATTCAAATGCCAGATAAATGAAAACTCAAAACTTCATGCCTTCCATAATACTTTCCCCGAACTTAATCACAACGAAATTATCGGGTGGGAAACATATGATGAGCGCATCGCTAAGTTGAAAGCATTTTTTATCGAAGAAGCAACTTCACATCCTCAAATAAAAAAACGATTTGCGATTACGGGAGAATTATTAACTAAAGCCGGAGTAGAAATAATTCCGTTGGGAAGCTCTGAAAAGACTTTTCAGGAACGGCTGCTTGATTTAATTTATCTGACAGATTGGATATCCTATTATCTTGCAATTCAAAGAGGGAAAGATCCATCTGAAATCGACAATATTCATCTACTAAAGAAACGATTATCTGAATAACATTGTGAAAATCAAATGTCTGAAATAAAGAAAATTCTCATAGCCGACGATAATTCAATTAATCAACAAGTTCTTGGTAGATTACTGAAAAAACTGGGTTACGAATATGATGCAGTTGAGAATGGTGAAGAAGCAGTGCAAAGAACGTTGCTTCATAATTATTCTCTTATTTTTATGGATGTTCACATGCCAATAATGGGTGGTGTTGAAGCTACAAAAAAAATTAAGCTAAATTGCAACAGCAACTGTCCTATAATAATTGCGCTTACTGCCGATTCATTTATTGGAGATGAGGAAGAGCTGCTTGCTGCCGGAATGGATGATTACCTGGCAAAACCGATCAGCAAAGAAAATCTAGAATATAAATTGATGCAATGGTTGCAGAAAGATTAAAACAGTATATGATAAAAGAAGATGAACTTATGAACAATTTAACGGAAGAAACGTTATTAGCTGTTTTCAAAAAAACAGAAGCACTCTTAAATGGACATTTTCTTCTGACCTCCGGCAGGCACAGCAATGTTTATTTTCAATGTGCAAAGGTACTTCAATATCCTGAATACAATAAAAACATCTGTGCGGTTTTAGCTGAACATTTTAAAGATTATGAAATTGATACTGTGATTGCACCGGCTATTGGAGGCATAGTGGTAGGACAAGAAGTAGCACGGCAATTAAACAAACGATTCATCTTTGCCGAACGTGAGGATAAGAAATTAAACTTGCGCCGTGGTTTCTCAATCGAAAAGGGAGAACGGATTTTAGTTTGTGAAGATGTAGTGACAACAGGCGGTTCTGTTTATGAAGTTATTGACATCATTAATGCTGCGGAAGCAGTTCCTATTGGTGTTGGATTTATTGTGGATAGAAGCAAAGGGAAAGTTCAATTTGGAGTAGAGCAAAAAAGTGTGATCTCTCTCGATGCTATTTCTTACGAACCTGGCAATTGTAATTTGTGTAAAGAGAACATTCCGTTTATCAAACCCGGCTCGCGGAAAATAATATGATAAATAATCTGTTAGAACATCTTCGTTCTAATTTGAATAATGATTTACTCTACCTGGTAATAATCAGCCTGGCAGTAACCCTTTTTATTATCTTTATCGGAAAAATACTTTCCTTAGCTTCGCGAAAAATATTGAGCCCCATTGTGGAGCGTTCCAAAACAAATTTTGATGACCAACTGTTTGACTTGATGAAATCAACCTCTTATAAAATCATTATTTTAATCGGACTGTTTGTCGGTTTTGGGATATTTAAAAGCGGCTTAACCTTAACCTCCGGGAATCCTCCACGGAAAATAAATGAAATTTATCCCTATATCACAGATGCTATAATAGCTTTAGACACTATTTTGTTTGTGATAATTGTTTTGGTTTTACTTCTTATCAGTTTTAAAGTAGTGACAATTTTCTTTAAGTGGTATTCGGGGAAAATAGATTCCGGAGAGAACAAAAATTTAAGCGGAAGTTTGTTCCCACTACTTCAAAAACTGAGTAAACTGGTTTTAGGGGCTCTTGCCTTTGTTATTGTTCTGGCAAAATTTAAAATAGATATTAGTGGATTTATTGTTTCACTTGGAGTCGGTTCTCTTGCCATCGCATTAGCTGCTCAGGAGACAATTTCAAATATGATTTCCGGTTTTATAATTATGACTGACCGACCGTTCCGTATTGGCGACAGAATAAAAGTTAATCCCGACTTAGTTGGTGACGTAGTTGAGATCGGTATTAGAAGTACAAAAGTGCTTGATTTTGACAGCAATATTATCATCGTTCCCAACAACGATATTGTGAAATCAAGGATTGTAAACCTAACATATCCCTCTTCTTTATCGCGAGTGGTTGTGGAAGTTTCTGTTTCTTATACTTGTGATATCGACAAAGTAAAAAAGATTTTGATTTCGCTTGCGAAAAATAATCCACTAGTTGCTAAGACTCCTGAGCCGGATACTTTTTTAACTAAATTTGGTGATTCCGGGGTAGATTATCGTCTCACGGCATACACGGAAAATTATCAAAACAATGCAAAACTCGGAAGTGAACTGAGAGAAGCGATCTTTAACGAATTTAGAAAAGAAAAAATAGAAATTCCATTTCCGCAAATGGATGTTCATATACAAAAAAATAATGAGAGCTAAAATGAAATACCTGATCCTGTTTACTAGTCTGTTCATCTCTTTAAATGGACAAATCAAGTTCGATACCTACTTTGAAAATAAAACACTAAGAATTGATTATTATCATACCGGTGATAAAGCCACTGACGAATATTCCTTTGATGAGCTGCGCGAAGAACCTTACTGGGGCGGTTCCCAAACCAATTTACTTGATGTATTTAATTACGGGAAATATAAGGTCGAAGTAGCAGATTCAAGTTCCGGAAAAATTATCTTTTCAAAATATTACTCAACACTATTTTCTGAATGGCAGACAACCGAAGAGGCAAAGAAATACAAAAAAAGTTTTAATGAATCGGTTGTTTTCCCTTTCCCGAAACAGACTGTCGTTGTTACTTTTTTCTCGAGGGACAGAAAGAATGACCTGCATAAAAAATTTGAGTTGACGGTAAATCCTAAAAATTATTTTATCGCAAAAGACCGAAGAAATGAATTCCCGAATTTTAAAGTGCAGTACTCAGGTGATCCGGCAAAGAAAGTTGATATTGTGATTATTCCCGAAGGCTATACACAGGAAGAAATGGAAAAATTCAAAGCCGATTGTAATAGGTTTGCACAATACTTATTTAATGCTTCTCCTTACAAAGAGAATAAAGAAAGTTTTAATATTTGGGGAATCGATGCTCCATCAAAAGAAAGTGGAACAGATATCCCCGCACAAAATATTTGGAAAAGAACGGATGTTAATACTACTTTTTATACGTTTGATGAAGAGCGTTATTGCATGACTTCCGATTATAAAGCTGTTCGCGATTATGCCGCAAATGCACCGTACGATCAAATCTATATTTTAGTTAACTCTTCAAAATATGGCGGTGGATCTATTTATAATCATTATTCTGTTTGTGTTGCCGATAATAAATTATCAGAATATATTTTCGTCCATGAATTCGGGCATGGCTTTGCATTTTTAGCTGATGAATATTATACAAGCTCAACAGCGTACCTTGATTTTTATCCCACCGATATTGAACCGCTTGAAGCTAACTTAACAACCAGGGTGAATTTTGATGCAAAATGGAAAGATATGGTTGATAAAGATATTCCGATCCCAACTCCCAATGATCCCAAATATATAGGCAAGGTTGGTTTATTTGAAGGAGGTGGATACGTAGCAAAAAATATTTATCGCCCTAGCTATGATTGCTCCATGAAGTCGGCTTCGGTAAATAATTTTTGCCCGGTATGTAAAAAAGCTATTCAAGAGATGATTGATTTTTATTCAAAATAAAATTAGTGCGATAGAGAGCAAGCTTAAATTTTTGTTACTAAAAACTGATTACCGACAACCTATGTATTATCGTGATCTTCATCAAACAATTGAGACCGTAACTTCTAAACTATTTCAAACAGAAATAGAGATGCTCATTACGGTTGTTCAGGAACTTGTTAAACAGAAAGAGATTCAAATTCTCGGTGGAAGAATTTGGAAATTTTCACTTGAGAAGCAGGGATATGAACTAATTTATCAGACTACAAAAAAATCTAAAATTAATAGTGACTTTATTCTTTCATTAAGCGATTATCCTCTTTTTGATAATCTGGAAAAAGAAAGAACGGTTCTTCGGTCGGAGACGAATGATTTTCTGAAGAGAAAAGGGATTTCCAGATATTATGCATCTGGAGTTGGAGATAAAATAAAGAACAATGGCAAAAAATATTACGAGTATCTGTTAGCGTTCAACAGTTCAAACGTAAGTTTGGAGTACAAATATTCGTTGAATATTATTGCGACGGTCGTAACTTCAAAATTGAAACAATGGCGCTCATCCAAAAGCGAGCGGTCACTAAAAGCCGATATAGACAAAGCCCGTCTTCTTCAAAAATCAATTCTTCCGCAACACGAATATCCGTTTTTTGATTTTGATCTATATGGAATTACCTATCCTGCTGAAATTGTCGGCGGAGACTTTTTTGATTATCTCGAAATTGGAGATGACAAAGAACGATTAGGGGTAGTGCTTGGAGATGCTGCCAGTAAAGGAATAGCTGCATCTGCAGAAGCGATGTACATTTCCGGAGCCATCCGCATGGCAATGACCTTTGAAATAAAAATAGCTACGCTGATGAGAAGGATCAACACCCTGGTGAACAAAATATTTAGCGATGATAAATTCAGTTCACTTTTTTACGGCGAACTATCAAATGATAAAACCGGTTTATTCCTTTTTGCAAATGCAGGGCACAATCCTCCTTTCTTTTATAAGAGAAAAGAGAAAAAGATATTTTATCTCAATCCAACCGGACCAGTGTTAGGACCTGCGCCGAAGGCAGGCTACGGCGTAGACAGCATTCATTTTGAAAAAGGTGATGTGCTTTTAATTTATAGTGATGGAATGATTGATTCGGCAGACAAAAACTTTGAACCCTTTGGTGAAAAGAAAATTGAAGAAATATTAACCACGAACGTGCATCGGTCTTCTAAAGAAATAGCTGCATTGCTCATTGAAGCAGTTGTAAAATACTCTGAAGGGGGAATGTATAATGATGATAAGACGGTTGTTGTAATTAAGAAAAAAGAAAATTAACTTGGGACAAATCAATTAACTATTATAAAGAATAATTGAAAATGATATACTCCATTGACCCTACCACAGAAGAGATCATCGCAGAATATGAAGAATATTCGGATGAGAAAATTCTTAGATACATTGAAAAAGCAGAAGAAGCATACCAATTTCATCATAGACTTTCCCTTGACAAACGTATTGAGTTGATGTTAAATGCTGCTTTAATATTAGAAAAACAAAAAGAAGCATTATCTCATCTCATGACACTTGAAATGGGAAAACCTATTGCACAATCACGCGCAGAAGTTGAAAAGTGTGTCTGGCTGTGTAAATATTATTGTGAAAACGCCGAGCATTTCTTAGCCGATGAAATTATTTCAACCGATGCTAGCAAAAGTTATGTCTCCTTTCAGCCGCTGGGAATTATTTTAGCAGTAATGCCCTGGAATTTCCCTTTTTGGCAAGTCTTTCGTTTTGCTGTGCCAAATTTGCTTGCCGGGAACGCATGTCTGCTAAAGCATTCATCCAACGTTAGCGGAACCGCACTTGCAATTGAAAAAATATTTCGTGATGCAGGGTTCGCGGAAAATCTTTTTGGTACATTACTGATATCTTCATCAAAAGTGAAACAAGTAATAGAACATCCGTTTGTAAAAGCTGTAACACTAACCGGAAGTACTCCGGCAGGCAAATCGGTTGCTACCATTGCCGGAAATGTTTTGAAAAAATCTGTCCTTGAATTAGGAGGGAGTGATCCTTATATCATTTTAGAAGATGCTGATCTGGTTGAAGCCGCTAAGACATGTGTAACTTCAAGATTGATAAATGGTGGTCAAAGCTGCATTGCCGCAAAAAGATTTATTATCGTTGAAAAAATATTTGACCATTTTCAGAAGTTATTTGTTGAGCAAATGAAATTGAGGAAAATGGGAAACCCGTTTGATGCAACGGTCTCTGTTGGACCTCAGGCAAGGATCGATTTAAGAAATGAATTGCAAGCTCAAGTTGAACAAAGTGTGGAGCAAGGAGCAGTTATTTTGCTCGGTGGTTTTATTCCGGAAGGGGATGGAGCCTTTTATCCACCGACTGTTCTTACTAACGTCGATGAAGATAATATCGCTTTTCAAGAAGAAATATTCGGACCTGTCGCTCCTTTGATAAAAGCCAAAAATGAAGATGATGCTATTCGTTTAGCTAATAAAACTGTCTTTGGTTTAGGCGCCGCAATCTTTACAAAAGATTTAGATAAAGGAGAAAAAATCGCAAAAGAAAAACTTCTTGCAGGTTCTTGCTTTATAAATTCGTTTGTTAAATCAGATCCCCGGTTGCCGTTTGGTGGAATTAATCAATCAGGATACGGCAGAGAACTTGGGCTTTTCGGAATAAGAGAATTCGTAAACATCAAAACAATTTATGTGAGCTAATATGACTGACAGTCTGAAACTATTGCCTGAAATTGTAAAACAGATGCAGAATCAATTTACATATGACGAACTTTTCATCATTATTCAAAAGTTGGGAATCGCTATTCTGATTGGGCTGTTAATTGGATTGGAACGGGAACATTCAAGAACTCCGGGAGCAAAATCTTTTGCCGGCATTAGAACATTTCCGCTAATAACGATGTACGGTTTTATTTCTGCAATGATCTCTTCTTATCTCAATTTTGCATTTTACTTTGTCTTTATCAGTTCGGTAATAATTCTTGTCGCGCTTTCTTATTTTACAACGGCTCGTGGTGGAAGGATAGGTATTACAACTGAACTCTCGGCGTTGATGGTCTTCGTGTTAGGATCAATGATCTATTGGAATTTTATACTGATTGCCGCTATTGTTGCGGTAATTATGGCATTATTTCTCTCATTAAAAATTCAGCTTCATCAATTTGTCGAAAAAGTTACCGCTGAAGATATTTTTGCAGTTCTGAAGTTATCAATAGTTACCATCATAATTTTTCCATTATTGCCTGAGCGATCTTTCGGGCCGAACAATATTATAAATCTTCGTCTCATCTGGATGATGGTAATATTTATTGCGTTGTTAAGTTTTCTCGGATACATTCTAACAAAGTATGTCGGTTATAAAAAGGGAATATCGGTAACGTCAATATTTGGCGGCTTGGTATCCAGCACCGCGCTAACATTTTCTTTTGCTAAGAAAAGTAAAGAGAACGATTCGCTCTCAAGTAATTTTGGTGTAGGTGCTTTAATTGCTTCAACCATGGTTTTTCCGAAAGTACTTTTGGAAATAGCGGTTGTTAATTCAGAACTTGCAAAATTGGCAATTGTTCCCATCCTTATCTTTACCACGGTCGGAATATTGTTAAGCGTCATTATGTGGAAGAAAATCAAACAGATTGAATTAACAGGTATTGATCTGAAAAATCCTTTTGAACTAAAATCAGCTTTATATTTTGGATTACTTTTTGGCGCAATTCTTCTTTTCTCAAACGTAGCTCAATTAAATTTTGGCAATAGAGGAAGTTATCTGGTTAGTTTTATATCCGGCTTAACTAATATTGATGCTATTACCTTAACGATGGCTCAACTCTCGGCTAAAAATAGTATTCATCAAATGGTTGCTCTTAATTCTATTGTTATCGCGTTGTTTGCAAATCTCCTCTTTAGAGGAATTATTGTGATTATTCTCGGGACAAGAATAATGGCTCGTTACACTTCAATCGGATTTGGGTTTTTTATTCTGACTTCTTTGCTCATTTTGAGTTATAATTTTCTTTTTTAATTTTTCAAACGAGATTACTTTTTAGAGGAAGCCATGGAATTTTCAAGCTTTTCTTATAGCGAAGAAAAGCTCATCCAACTTTATAAAGATTTGGTCACTCCGCGTCTTGTTGAAGAAAAGATGTTTAAACTCCTGCGTCAGGGAAAAATATCGAAATGGTTTTCCGGATTTGGGCAGGAAGCGATTTCAGTTGGTGCGGCCTCAGCATTGCATGATGATGAATTCATTCTTCCGCTTATTAGAAATTTGGGAATATTTACCACCCGAAAAATTCCTCTTCACAAATTGTTTTCTCAATTTCAAGGTAAGAAGAATGGCTTTACTAAAGGACGTGACCGCTCTTTTCATTTTGGTTCAAACGAACATCACATTGTTGGAATGATCTCGCATCTTGGTCCGCAACTTTCTGTTGCTGATGGAATTGCTTTATGGGAATTGTTGCATGCTACTCAAAAAATTACTTTGGTTTTTTCCGGAGATGGAGGAACAAGCGAAGGAGATTTTCACGAGTCGCTAAATCTTGCCGCAGTCTGGAATTTACCGGTGATTTTCTTAATCGAGAATAATGGTTATGGATTATCCACTCCCAATTCGGAGCAGTTTAAGTGTAAACAGCTGATTGACAAAGGAATTGGATACGGAATTGAAACTAAAAAAATAGACGGAAATAACATCCTTGAAGTATATTCAACCGTCCAACATATTGCCGAGGAAATGAGGAAGCATCCCAAACCGTTTTTGTTGGAAGCCATGACGTTTAGGATGCGAGGACACGAAGAAGCTTCAGGAACTAATTACGTTCCAAAAGAGCTTTTTGAAGAATGGAAGCAAAAAGATCCAATTACGAATTATGAAGAATATCTCATTAAGGAAAACATTCTTTCTGTAAAAGAAATCAATAAAATTAAAAAAGAAATGTCAACCTTAATCGATACGGAATGGCATTCCGCTGAAGACGAAGAAATTCATAATGCCGATTCTAAAGAAGAATTAGCTGATGTCTATGCAAAACATGATGTTTCAATTACATCCCTAAAAGAAAAAATAGAGAAAGAAAAACGGTTTATTGACGCGATCAGCGATGGACTGAAGTTGGCGATGGAGAAACATGAAAATTTAATTTTGATGGGACAGGATATAGCGGAATATGGGGGAGCATTTAAAGTCACAAAAGGATTTGTGGAGCAATTCGGAAAAGAAAGAGTTCGCAATACTCCTTTATGTGAGTCTGCAATTATCGGTTGTGCCCTTGGCTTTGCCATAAAAGGAGGAAAGTCTGTTGTTGAGATGCAATTTGCAGATTTTATATCGAGTGGATTTAACCAGGTTGTTAATAATTTGGCAAAAACGCATTATCGTTGGCAGCAAAATGCAGATGCAGTACTGCGTATGCCAACGGGTGCCGGAGTCGCCGCGGGACCATTTCATTCGCAGTCCAATGAAGCATGGTTTTTTCATACACCGGGATTAAAAATTGTTTATCCTTCAAATCCCTTTGATGCAAAAGGATTACTTCTTGCATCAATTGAAGACCCGAATCCGGTTTTATATTTCGAGCATAAAGTCCTTTACCGTTCTTTGCATGGGTTGGTGCCGGATGAATATTATACGCTTGAAATTGGAAAAGGAAGTGTTGTTAGAGAAGGATCAGCATGTACAATCATTACTTACGGAATGGGGGTTCATTGGGCTTTGGAAGCAGTAAAAGATTTATCAAATCCTTCAGTAGAAATAATTGATCTACGAACGTTGCTTCCCCTGGATGAAGAAATAATTTATTCAAGTGTTAGAAAAACCGGTAGGGTTTTAATACTGCACGAGGACACACTAACCGGTGGGATCGGCGCTGAAATAGCTGCTCTTATCTCTCAACATTGTTTTGAATATTTAGATGCACCAATTATCCGCTGCGGCAGTTTAGATTCACCTGTACCATTTTCATATCACTTGGAAAAGAATTTTTTACCGAAAGAACGTTTCCTAAAATCACTTCAGAGTTTATTGGCTTATTAGGTTGTTCATAATCACAGGGGTTAAAATAAGGATAAAAAAAGATTGACTTTTCCGAAGCTTTTCTCCATCTTCCTACTGTTCTTTGAATAATTTATTTATTTAATAGGAGACTTTATGAAAACAAGGATTCTTTCAGTTCTTCTTTTTTCTATCGTTTACTGTTTTACTACTTATCCTCAACAGAAAACAGACGTCATTCCCGGGGCACCGCCAAATTTCAAATCTCAAATTACTTCAAGCATGGAAAAGGGGGAATCAACATTTTCAAAGGCTCAACAGGTCGCTTCCGATTCGTTTGAAACAACTGTTTATACTTTCGGAGATTTAGCCGTCTTCTCTTACTTCAGTGATACTCACGTAAAGATTTACAGACAGGATGGCACTTTAAGTTACGAACAAACGTTAGCGGCAGATACAATTTTTAGCGTTAATCCAGGAGGCGGTATTTACCGAATTGTAGCGAATAAATCTTTTACTATTCTCGTTGGTGATGCTATTAATAGCTATGTCAATGGCTATTTTGCCGTTGATGAAGCTGGAAAAGGAGTTTCGCTTAAACTAAATACCTGGATGATGAGTTCATTTACTAGTAGTCAGGATGAATTTGTGATTTTTGCTTATGAAGATAATACCGGTTTTACGGTAAAAAATCTTCAAACAAAGGCAATTATTTATGCCGGTACGTTGGATAAAGGAAAGTATTTTTCATTTCGCCAAGCAAACTTGCTTTCATCAATATATCATACAGCCCTTCAAGTGAACGGAACTAAACCAATATCGGCTCTCTCTTATACCGATCAAGATTATTATGTTCCTTCTGCTAATGGTACTTTTACCGGAACGGAATTTTATGGCTATTCAGCTTATGCAGGGTCTTGGTCAAACAGCATCACGATTACTTCCTATGCGAATAATAATAAAGTTACCATCAAAAATATTGATGATGGAACGGTTATCGATACGGTAACTTTAATGAGAGGACAGGTTTATACAAGAGGAGTTTTTGCGCCAACTTACTGGTCAGTTTTTTCTCAGGGACCAGTTACAACAGCTAATATACCATACTATGGATATTCCGGAAGTTATTATTATATGACTCGTGCAATCGATGAAACGGGAACCGGTGCCGGAAAACTTTTTTACGTCCCAACTATTGCGAGTAACGTACAAGTCTTTTCTTTTGAGAATAATAATAATATAAAAATTACTCAACTTGGCTTAAATACGGATTATCCCTATCCTTCTGCAACAGAAGTTTATAATGGAACTTTGAATTACGGGGAAGTTTATGGCTTTTCATCAGCTTCCGGTGATTATGTTTATAAAGTTGAAGGAACCGGAAATGTAGCTGTATTGCAAAGCAATGGCGGAGCCGGTGCAGATTTTATGCCGCTCAGTTATGCTGCAAAACTCCCGGACTTAACACTTTCTGTTGACGATATTCAATTCTCAATTGCAGACAGTTTATATGTCCCTGGAGATAAAATAGCTGTTTCAGTCACCATCCATAACGCGGGAGCAATAGATGTTGAAAACATTCCGGTTGTTGCTTATGACGGTGACCCGGATGCAGGGAATGCTGTTCCTATTGCAAATGATGTTCTTCCTATGATCAAAGCAGGGGAAACGGGTCTCTTTACTTTTGATTATGTTATTCCTATTCGTCCTGAATATCATAGTTTAGTAATTAAAATTGATCCGAATAATTATGTTGTTGAATCAAACAAATCAAATAATAAGGCGCAAAGATTTTTGCGGTCGAATAAAGATTTGTTACCGCCTTTAGCAGTTAACGTTACAGCGCCTTCTGCTTTGGTAAATTCATTAGGAGTGTTGACTCCTAATCCATTTACCGTTCGGTATGACATTTTCAATACCGGAAGTGTTTCAGCAAGCAATGTAGTTTGCACATTAGCTGTAAAAAATGGTCTCTCATTAATTGCAACAAGTAATGCGGTTGTAACCATTGGAAATATCCCGGCGAAAGGTTCTGCCTCAGCAACTTATACAATACATGCAAACCCCGATTCGTCAGGGTTTAATGTCTTTACCGCTACAATTACTTGTGACAATGCCGACACAAAAGTTATTTATCGAGCTATCATTATTCCTGATAATGTTCCACCGGCATCACCGCAAAATCTTACTGGTATTTCAATTGGAAACGCCTCTGCAAGTTTGGCATGGTCAGCAAATACTGAACCCGATTTTGGTGGTTACATGTTGTACTATGCAAGCGACTCCATTAATTGGAAAGCGACCGGTATGGGCGCCGATCAAGGGAATTCTCCCTTATTAGTATTAGACAAAACGTCTTATGTTATTACCGGTTTACCGATGATCAATGACGCTTCAACAAATTATTTCTTCAAAGTGCAAGCATTTGATCAATCAATGAATTTGAGTGGCACAAGTAATGTTATAAAATTATTGATTGTAAAATCTTTCATAAGCGATTCGCTGATGGATAAAGCTGTTATCACCGATGTTTTTGATGTTCCGAATGATAACGGAAGACATGTTTACGTTAGATGGAACGCTTCAAATAATGATGGAGCTAAAGTAAATCCGGTTTCGAAATATAGTATATGGAGGTATGATAAAGATGGTTGGACGGCCGCCGGTGAAGTATCTGCAATTTCTGAAAGAGTTTATACGGCTATCGCTCCAACTATTTTCGACTCTACGAAAACTGACGGAATGTTTTTGTCAAAATTCAAAGTTTATACTCTTGGAATAAATTCATCGATGGTCTCTGTCTCAGACGAGATGAGCGGTTATTCGCTGGATAATCTTGCGCCAAAAGTTCCTACGAGTTTCATGGCGGTTGTAAGAGGAAATCTAGTGGTTTTAACCTGGGATAATAATACCGACGATGCAGACCTTCAATATTACACCATTTACAGAAGTACAGATCCTAACTTTGTGCCTGCTAAAGAAAATCAATTAGCTTTGGTTGCTACAAATTCGTTTAATGATGCTTCGGTAACCATGGGACAAAAGTATTATTACAAGATTTCTGCAGTTGATTTCTCCGGCAACGAAAGCGCAGCGGCTGCTTATTCGTTAACTGATGTAGCTAATGAGGGAGCCATTCCTACGGAATACAATCTCTATCAAAATTATCCTAATCCGTTTAATCCGTCAACAACAATATCCTTTGACCTTCCGGTCTCTGAATTTGTAACCTTGACGATCTATGATGTGTTAGGTAAACAAGTTGCTTCTTTAGTTGATGAATATAGGAATGCAGGTAAATACAGCATTCAGTATAGCGCAAATCAGCTATCCAGTGGAATGTATTTCTATAAAATATCTGCCGGTAATTTCAATCAAATTAAGAAATTTATCCTGCTGAAATAAATTTAAAGACAAATCTTCGAGGTCTTTATACAAAATTAAATGCCCGGATCTCGAAGGTTTTTAATTTCTCAATAAAAGCCGTTCTGCATAACGTGGAGCGGCTTTTCTTTTCCCTTTTCACAGCAATCAAAAAAATCTTAAATTGCATCCAATAGTTAAATGATTTCCCCATGGAATTTATGAAAAAAAATATTTTTTATTTCTCTCTTTTCTTCTTTGTGAGTTCACTCTTTGTCTTTGGTGCATTATTCTCATCAAAAATTAATGGTGTCAATTCCAAAGACAATTATTACTATGGTGATAATGATGAAGATGCTTATAATTCATCAGAACAGAAGTTAATAGATGTTCTTCATTATACAGTAAAATTGGATTTGATTTCGGAACAAAAACGACTGAAGGGAGACGTTACTCTCCAATTCGTTTTTACGGATTCGCTGCAAAAAACATTCAGCATTAATTTTTATGATAACATGCGAATCCATAAAGTATTATGGAACGGCATAGCTACTAATTATTCCAATTACAAAACTTCGCTTACGGTAGAACCCAAAACTATTTTAGATACAAATTATGTTGAGATAATTTATGAAGGGAAACCAAAAAACTTAGGGTTATCATCGTTTGTTTTTGGAGAGATTAACGGGAAATCTTTAATCTATAATATTAGCGAACCGAATTATGCCTCAACATGGTTTCCGTGTAACGATATTCTTACCGACAAAGCTACGTTTGATTTTTATATAACAAATGCTTCTTCACAGGTATCAGTATCAAACGGATTGTTAATAGAAAAATTGGACACGAACGGAAGAGCTACATATCACTGGAGAACTAATTACGATATTCCAACATATTTAGCTGCAATTTATTCGTCGGATTATAAAACTTTTACCGATCATTATATAACTGCCACCGGCGATACGGTTCCGCTTCAATATTTTGTATTGCCCAATCATCTCGAGAACGCGAAAGTGGATTTTGAAGAACATCCTCAAATATTAAAAGTATTATCACAACTTTTTGGTGAATATCCTTTTGCAAAAGAAAAATATGGGGTCGCTGAATTTCTTTGGCAAAACGGCGCTATGGAAAATGCAACCATTACGGGAATTGGAAGTAATTTTGTTAATGGCACCAAAATGTTCAGTGATATTTATGTTCACGAAGCTTCTCATCATTGGTGGGGAAATTGCGTCTCTCCAGCGACGTGGAAAGATATCTGGTTGAATGAAGGTTTTGCGACTTATTCCGAAGCATTATATGACGAAGTTGTTTATGGCAAAGAGGCATTGTTTTCCAATATGCGGAAAAATTTCAGAACCGACTTTGAAGGGACGCTTTATAATCCAGGCACGAATCTTTTTTCTGAGAAAGTTTATAAAAAAGGTGCATGGGTCCTTCACATGTTAAGATGGGAAGTAGGGGATGAGAAGTTCTTTGCGATACTCCATCAATATTTTGATTTATATAAATTTAAGAACGCTTCAACCGATGATTTTAAAAAAGTTTGTGAAGATGTTACAAAAAAAGATTTATCAAATTTTTTTGATCAATGGGTTTACAAGGGAGAAAACGTTCCGATAGTTAATTATCGCTGGAAAGTTAAAAGAGATGATGATTCAACTTATTATCTTGTCTTGAACCTTAAACAAATTCAGAAGGGTGATATAGAATATCACTTCCTGGTTGAAGTTAAATTTTTGTATGACAATCCGGATGATAATTATTCTGAAACTATTTATGTGGATGAATCAAATTTTGAAAAAACTATCAAGCTGAAAAAGAAAATGAATTCCCTTATATTCGACCCTCTTGGATGGCTTCTGATAGATTTTAATGATAATAACGCATACGAGTAGTAATGTCTAAAGCCGTTTTATTTATTTCTGATATCCATTTAGGCCTTTTGTCTCCCGAACTTGAAAAACAACGGGAACGTTTATTAGTTTCCTTTTTGGAATATGCAAAAGATACGGCGAGCGCCCTTTATATAATTGGCGATCTTTTTGATTACTGGTTTGAGTATAAACGGGTGTACCAAAAAGGATTTTTTAGAACGCTGACAGCATTACAGGATCTGTGTGAGAATGGTGTTGAACTGCATTATTTTATCGGGAACCACGATTTTCTTCACAGAGATTTCTTCCAAAAAGAAATTGGTGCTCATCTTTATCACGATGGGATCTCCGTTACCATTGAAAGGAAGAAATTCTTTTTAGCACATGGAGATGGCTTAGTGAAAAATGATATCGGGTATCTTTTTCTGAAAAAAGTGCTTCGGAATAAATATCTTCAGAAATTATATTCGTTAGTGCATCCTGATCTTGGAATTGCACTAGCGAGCAAAACGAGTAAGTCCAGCAGAGATTATACCTCAAAAAAAGATTACGGTGAGATCGACGGAATGTTTGAAGCGGCTAAAGAAAAAATTGCCGAACATTATGATTATGTTATCTTTGGGCACTCACACAAACGACAATTCGAGAAAGTTAACGACGGATATTATATTAATTTAGGAACCTGGCTCGATAAACCCTGTTACGGAATATTTCAGAATAATAGTTTTCAAATAGTTGACTGGCAGAAGGATGAAAAAATCTTTGAAAAATAGAATGCAGAATAAAATATCTTCATTGACAAAAAGAGATAAATATTTATTGATCGGGTTTTTAACTATTGCGTTAGCCTTTACTATCTATGTGTTTTGGGGATTGCCATCCATAGAAGAATTGGAGAACCCTCGCCCGCAATTGGCAAGTAAAGTTTGGACGGTAGACGGTGAGATACTCGGGCAATTTTTTATTGAAAATAGAATTGAAACGAATATTGATAGTATTCCACCGCATCTCATTAACGCATTAATAGCAACGGAAGATCGGAATTTTTATAGTCATTGGGGTGTAGATTTAATTCGTTTCGGCAAAGCGATGGTAAAGAATGTATTTACATTTTCACGTCAAGGTGCGAGCACAATTACCCAACAACTCGCAAAAAATTTGTACAGTCTTAAATCAGTAAATGAAAATCCTGCTGAGACTGTGGTAAGAAAAATACGTGAGTGGCTCTCCTCGGTACAAATTGAAAGAAACTTCACCAAGAAAGAAATTCTTGAACTCTATTTGAATGTTTCCTATTTCGGGAAAAGCGCTTACGGTGTTGAAACTGCGGCAAATATATATTTTGGAAAAAGAGCTAAAGAACTCACCATCCCGGAATCAGCTTTGCTTATTGCTCTTCTAAAATCATCCGTCAACTATGATCCGGAACGAAGAATGGATCGGGCAATAACGCGCAGAAATTTAGTGATGCACAATATGGTGGAGGCGGGATATTTATCGGAAAGTGCTTATGAAAAATATAAAGTTGAGCCTATCATTTTAGCAAAAGGAAAGAAAGTTAGAATGAGGAGCGAGGCGCCTCATTTTATGGAATATGTTCGCCAACAAATGATAGCCATGTCTGAAAAATATGGATATGATTTATATAGAGACGGACTAAATATCTACACTTCAATTAATATGTCTATGCAAAAGATCGCAAATAAAGTTGTCGCCGAACACTTAAGGGAATACCAGGAAGTATTTTATAAAAACTGGAAATGGGACAATAATAAAGCAATCCTAAAAACGTTGCTTGATAGGGCAATTAAAAATACGGTAGCCTATAAAGAGGCGGTTTCGCAAGTGCAGAAACAATTTGTCTATAATCAATTAATAAACGATGCGGCATTTATTGATTCTGTTAAACGGGTTGAGAGTACTATCCAAACCGGATTTGTAGTTCTCGACCCCAAGAATGGAGAAATTCGAGCTTTGGTTGGCGGAACAGACCAGGATTTTCAATATGGATTAAATCATGTTACGCAAATTAGAAGGCAACCCGGTTCTTCATTTAAACCATTAGTTTATACTACCGCAATAGATAACGGTTATTATCCTGCTTACTCACTGTTAAATGAAAAATTTGATTTTAATGGATGGTCTCCCGATAATAGCGACAATGACTATGGCGGCTACATGACTCTTAGGCGGGCATTAGCAAACTCAGTCAACGTTATTGCCGGAAGATTAACTATCTCTGATATAGCCCCGCCCGATATGGTTGTAAAGTACGCTCATAAAATGGGAATTAATTCAACGCTTGCTGCTTATCCGTCTATAGCGTTAGGAACTGTGGAAGTTACTCCGCTTGAATTAACATCAGCGTTTGCAACGATTGCAAATAAGGGAGTATATATTTCTCCAATTTCTATCTTAAAGATTGAAGATAAAAACGGAATTTTAATAGACGAATTCAAACCTGAATACCGTGAAGCAATCTCACCACAAACTGCTGCAATTGTTACAAACATGATGGAAGATGTACTCAATTATGGAACAGGTGCAAGGGCTCGTGAATTTTTCTCAAGACCCGCGGCAGGTAAAACCGGAACTACACAGGACTACGCCGATGCGTGGTTCCTCGGATTTACTCCGCAACTGGTGGGTGGTGTTTGGACCGGTTTTGACGATAGACGGATTAAATTTAACGGATGGTACGGGCAAGGAGCAAGAGCGTCAATGCCTGTCTGGGCAAAATTTATGGCAGAAACTTATAAACAGCTAAACCTTCCTTTGGAATATTTTACTTTACCTGAAGGTGTCGAATATGCTTCGTTTTGCAAGGAAACGATTGATAGGGGAGACGCGCGTTTAGCAAATGAAAGTTGCCCTAACAAAGTTTCCGATCTGATAAATATTCAGCATAAACCACAGAATTGTAATATTCATGGTGGTGCCGCAGAAAAAGTAACCGGATCAGGTTGGTAAATAGTTTGAAATGACCCAGGTTATTGTTAAGTTTTCAATCAAAATAATTTGCCCGAATGGCGGAATTGGTAGACGCGCTAGGTTCAGGGTCTAGTGGAGATCCTCCGTAGGGGTTCGAGTCCCCTTTCGGGCACAAAGTTTCTATGAACATAAATCCAAATACGTCGCACTTAGCATATCAAGAGGCAATTCAATTTGCTAAGAAGCACTATGAGAATTTTCCTGTCGTCACTTTTTTAATCCAAAAGAATTTAAGAAAAGACATTGCAATAATTTATTGGTTCGCGCGTACCGCAGACGATATTGCCGATGAAGGAGATTGGTCGATTGAGCAGCGATTAGAGCAGCTTGCCAGATTAGAAAAACGGTTACAGAATTTATTGAACGGGATATTTGCCGATAAATTTGATTATGCACTTGCCGAAACTATCAAACAGAAAAATCTTTCTCAAAAATATTTTTTTAATTTGTTGAAAGCCTTCCGCTCCGATATTCTATTTAAAAAATTTAATGAATTTGATAACGTACTGGAGTATTGCGCAAATTCCGCCAATCCAATTGGCAGGTTACTTCTTGAACTTCACGATATCCGCGATCCGAAAATTTTAAAACTTTCCGATAATATTTGTACCGCTCTGCAATTGACGAATTTTTATCAAGATTTCAAATTTGACATTAAAAAGGGAAGAACCTATATTCCAACAAGTGATTTGATGAAATTCGGTTTGGACGAGCACAATTATACTGACCCCGTCTTGCGAAATAGATTTTGTCAGGTTATGAAATATCAAGTTGAAAGAACAAAAAAATTATTTACTGACGGTGAAGAACTTCTTGGGTATTTACCTGGGAAACTAAGGACAGAAATCGCGTGGACTATTCTCGGCGGCAGGAAAATTCTGGAAAAAATTGAGTCGACAAAATATAATGTAATAAGTACAAGACCTTCGTTAAAGAAGTATGAAATGATCGCATTACTAATTAAATCACTCGGTTATGCAAAACGATTCAGCTAAACAGATCGCAAAGAAAAGTAAAAGCAGTTTTTATTACGCTTTTA
>JBAYFO010000048.1:0-28617 GCA_041667115.1 Ignavibacteriaceae bacterium
AAATCATTGTCAAGATAATTTTTAATTTTTTCTTTGCGTGCAAGTTTTGTCTTCAACTTAGCTTTCAGTTCCTCCTTCCTCTACTTTCTCTCTTCAGCTTTTCTTATATTGTTATTAAATTTTATGACAATTACCGACTACAAAACCGTGATAGCAAAAAGTATTCTCTTTGTTCTTCCGAAAAAGAATTTTAACGAAGAGGAATTCCTTACTACAAAACGTATCCTTGAAAAAGGAGGCTGCAAAATATTCATTGCGTCAGACGCAGCTTCTTTTTGCGAAGGGAAGAACGGACTAAAAATTAAAAATGATGTTTCCCTCTTTAACATCAACGAAAATAGTTTCGGCGGAATTGTTTTTATCGGCGGAAACGGTGTTAAAGAATATTGGAACAATCAAATCCTTCACAAAACCGCACGGAAATTTTTTGAAAAGAAAAAGATCACCGCGGCAATTTGTTCTGCCCCGGTAATTCTAGCAAATGCGGGAATCTTAAAAAATATTGCGGCAACTTGTTATCCCGATGATAAAGGGGAACTAATTAAAGCCGGAGTAGAGTTTAAAGAAATAAATGTTGTTGTTAGAAAAAATATTATCACGGCAAACGGCGCAAAAGCAAGTGAAGAATTCGCCGAAGCGATTTTAACTAAATTAAATTCCTAATTCGTAATTCCTAATTCCTAATTGACAATGAAGTATTGCAACAGTTTAACAAAGTATTCGCGGTATAAAACGAGAGAAGTTTTTATCGGTGACATTCCACTCGGCGGCAATAATCCGATACGCATCCAATCGATGACAACCACCGACACGATGGATACCATTGGTACGGTTGAGCAAACCATCCGCATGGTAAACTCAGGCTGTGAGTACGTACGCATAACCGCTCCAAGTTTAAGAGAAGCGCAAAATCTTTCAGAAATAAAAAAAGAATTAAAACTTCGGGGATATACGGTTCCGCTAATTGCCGACATCCACTTTACTCCAAACGCTGCTGAACTTGCCGCGAGAATTGTGGAGAAAGTCCGCGTTAATCCCGGCAACTACGTTGATAAGAAAAAATTTGAAACGATCGAGTACACTCAAAAAGAATACGAAGAAGAAATAGAACGGTTACATACCCGCTTTACTCCGCTTGTAAAAATTTGCAAAGAATACGGTACGGCAATGCGCATCGGAACGAACCACGGTTCGCTTTCGGATAGGATTTTAAGCCGTTACGGCGATACTCCGCTCGGCATGGTTGAATCCGCTTTGGAATTTTTGCGCATCTGTGAAGAGAATAATTACCATCAAATTGTCCTCTCGATGAAAGCAAGCAACACGCAAGTAATGGTTGAAGCGTACCGCTTGTTGATAAATAAAATGGAAGCAGAAGGAATGAACTACCCGCTTCATCTCGGTGTAACGGAAGCAGGAGACGGGGAAGATGGAAGAATTAAATCGGCAGTTGGAATTGGCGCGTTACTCGAAGACGGAATTGGTGATACTATTCGTGTTTCATTAACCGAAGCCCCGGAATACGAAGCGCCGGTGGCGATTGCCTTGGCAAATCGGTATAAAGGAAGAGAAAACCATCAGCCAATTAAAGAAATTGAAGAGCATCCATGTGATCCGTTTTCTTATAAACGGAGAGAGACTTTTGAAATGATCGGTATTGGCGGAAGCAATGTGCCCCGCGTTATTGCGGATTTAAGTTCTGCTAAAATTGAAAAAGAAAATGATCTTAACGCCATCGGATATTTTTATGATGAAACTACCGATAAGTGGAATATGACGGATATGGCTTCCGACTTTATTTATCTTGGTGATAATCTTCTTCTGTTTACCGCTCCAAATAGTTTGCGTCCGGTTTATAATTTTGAAACATGGCAGATCAGCAAAGAAAAAACTTCGTCATATCCTCTTTTTAAAAATTACTCTGTTTATAGAAAAGAAAAAGATTCAGCCGGAATTTTCAACTTTGTTTCAATGCAGCTAAACGAATTAACGAATGAAGCTTTGGAAGAAATAAAAAATGATCCTTCCATAATTCTTATTGTTGAAACAGAGAACTTGCACGGTATGGCGGAACAACGCCGCTGCTTTTTCGAATTAGTAAAGAATCAAATTAAAAATCCGGTAATCATTAAAAGAAATTATAAGAATATTTCTTTGGAGGAATTTAGACTCTTTTCTGCGACAGATTTTGTAGCTTTGTTAATTGATGGTTTCGGTGACGGAGTTTGGGCAGAAGTTTCCTCATCTGAGATTTCAACAAAAGAGTGCAACAGAATTTTATTTGGCGTTTTGCAAGCTTCGCGGGTTAGGATTTCCAAAACAGAATATATCGCATGTCCTTCATGTGGAAGAACACTGTTCGATTTACTTGAGACAACAGAAAAAATCAGAACGCGAACTGAACATCTAAAAGGAGTAAAAATTGCAATTATGGGCTGTATTGTAAATGGTCCAGGCGAAATGGCTGACGCAGACTATGGGTATGTCGGCTCCGGACCCGGAAAAATTACACTTTACAGGGGAAAGGAAATTGTGCGAAGGAACGTTTCCTCCGAAAATGCGGTTAATCAGTTAGTAGAATTAATAAAAGAGGATGGGATTTGGGTAGAAAATAATGGATAAAAATTTTTAGTTTAAATAGTTGGTAATTTTCACCGAATCTTTTAAATTGGAATTGAAATTTATGAAAATCAGGTATTTGAAAACATATATAATTAAGACGATAATAAGAACTTTTTATTTGCATTACCACATTTAAGTGCACTTTCCGCAAAAGTGCACTTTTTTTTTATATGAATATTAACTCGGTACTAAAATTTATTGAAGGTTGGGCACCACCGCAAATAGCATGGCAAAAAGATAATGTCGGCTTGCAAGTTGGATCACTCCATCACAAGACTGGTAATATTATGCTTTGTTTAGAGGTAACCCATGAGGTTATTTCTGAAGCGGTAAAAAGGAAGTGTCGCCTCATCATAACTCATCACCCGCTTTTCTTTTCACCGTTAAAAAAAATTGACACCGACCAAGACCTTACATCACAACTGACCGAACTACTTTTAAAAAACGATTTAACTCTTCTTTCATTTCACACCAATTTAGATTTTACTACCGAAGGAGTAAGTTTTGCACTGGCAAAAAAATTAGAACTTACAAACATTCAATTTTTAGTCAATCAAAAAGAAAATCAATCAAAACTTGTGGTCTTTGTTCCTGAAAATGCCGTTGAAAAAGTTTCTTCCGCGTTATTTGAAATTGGTGCCGGAGATATCGGTGAATACGAAAAATGTAGTTTTAAAGGAAAGGGGACCGGGACTTTTCAAGGCTCTGAACTTTCAAAACCAACCGTTGGGAAGAAAAATAAATTTGAAACCGTTGAAGAAATCCGCTTAGAAGTTTTAGTTGATGATTGGAATCTTGGTAAAGCTATAACCGCGATAAAGAATAATCATCCCTACGAAGAACCGGCATTTGATATTTATCCCTTAAAAAACAAGAATCAGAAATACGGCTTTGGTACGATTGGTGTACTAAAAAAAGCGTTGAGTGAAAAAGAATTTCTCGCGTATGTTTCTCGAAAATTAAATACAACACTCCGGTTTACCTCCGGCAAAAATAAAACTATTTCAAAAGTTGCAATCTGCGGTGGTTCCGGGAGCGAACTGTTGAAGGAAGCGGTTGCCTCGAATGCCGATGCTTTTGTGACTGCCGATATTAAGTATCATGCGTTCCAAGATGCGAATAAAAATATTTTGTTAATTGACGCCGGACATTATGAGACAGAAATTCATATTCTGCCGGAAATTAAATCCCGCCTAGATCAATTTATAAGTTTGAATAAAGAACATTCAAAAGTTTTTCTATATGGAAAAACTACTAACCCAATAAAATTTTTTATAAAATAAAGGAGAAGATAACGTTGCAAAATAAACTAAAACTACTGTACCAACTTCAACAGATCGACAATCAACTTGATCATCTGGAAGAACTTCGCGGAGACTTGCCGTTAAACGTGCAAGCTCTTGTTACACAAATCAAAGCGCTTCAAGAAACCATTACGGCAAAGGAAGAAGAGCAGGAAGCTTCAATCAGCAAAAGAGCAAAAAATGAGGAAGAAGTTGAGCGGTTGACTGAAAATCAAAAGAAGTTTAAAGCCCAGCTTTATTCTGTCCGGAATAATAAAGAATATGATGCACTGACGAAAGAAATCGACCATTCGGATGAAACCATAAGGAAACATCATGCTGAAAATGATTCATTGGCAGACTTAAGTAAAAAGCTCAGCTTCGAGATTGAAGAGATCACACCGCAATTGGATGTGTTGAAAAAAGAATTGAAGGAAAAAGAAGAAGATCTAGGTCAAATAATAAAATCGAACGAAAAAGAAGAAGCAAAATATTTAGCTGAACGTGCAAAGATTGAACCACAACTTAAAAAAGGTGATTACTCGGCTTATCTTCGCATACGTAAAGCCAAAAAAGGATTAGCTGTTGCAACGGTAGTTCGCTCGGCTTGTTCCGGCTGTCATAAAATTATTCCTTCGCAAAAGCAAATTGAGATTAGAAAAAAAGATAGATTGTATTATTGTGAGTATTGCGGAAGAATTCTTGTCTCGGCAGAATTTGGTGATGATAACGAATAGAAGTTCATTGCTCTTTCGTTGATAAAAATAGTCATTAAAAAGATTCCCTTTGGAAAGTGAAAACAAACTCTTTCCCAAAGGGATCTAAATGACAAAAATAAACCTCAATCATTCAAACTTTTTTATCTCCGTCTCGTCTCATTCAACAATCTGGTATTCGTAGGCTTAATTATTCACATATCATTTTTTCTCCCTTTTCCGTAACTTGTATTTGCAATTAAAAACATTTTGAGGATAACATGAAAAAAAGAACTATTGATCAAATAGATTTAAAAGATAAACGTGTGCTCGTTCGTGTAGATTTTAACGTTCCGTTAGATGAAAATCTAAATGTAACAGACGATAAACGCATTGTAGAATCGCTCCCGACAATAAAGAAAATTATCGCCGACGGCGGCAAAGCAATTTTAATGAGTCACCTTGGCAGACCGAAAGGGAAAGTAAATCCAAAATACAGTTTGGCTCCGGCTGCAAAAAAACTTTCCAAGCTTCTCGGCAAGGACGTTAAACTTGCTTCAGACTGCATCGGCGAAGCGGTAAAAGCGCAAGTAAATGAAATGAAAAGCGGTGACGTTCTTCTTTTAGAAAATTTACGATTCCATGAAGAAGAAGAAAAGAACGATCCCGCATTTGCAAAACAACTTGCCCAACTTGGAGATGTGTATGTGAATGATGCTTTTGGCAGCGCCCACCGTGCACACGCTTCAACCGAAGGGGTAACTAAATTTATCGCTGTTTCTGTTGCCGGATACTTAATGGAAAAAGAATTAAATTATTTGGGAAAAGCTGTTGGCAATCCGGAGCGTCCATATTGCGCAATTCTCGGCGGTGCAAAAATTTCCGGCAAGATTGATGTGATTAACAATCTACTTGATAAAGTTGATACGCTTATTATCGGCGGCGGAATGGCGTACACTTTTTACAAAGCGCAAGGTTGGGAAATCGGAACATCTTTGCTTGAAGCAGAAAAAGTTGATCTTGCAAAAGAATTGCTTGAAAAAGTGAAAACGAAAAAAATGCAATTCCTACTTCCTGTTGATGTTGTGGTTGCAGCGGAATTTAAGAACGATTCTCCTTCCGAAGTTGTTAAAGTTTCCGAAATGCCATCCGACAAAATGGGATTGGATATTGGGCCGGAATCTATTAAGTTATTCAGCGAAGCAATAAGAAATTCAAAAACTATTGTTTGGAATGGACCGATGGGCGTTTTTGAATTTGACAATTTTGCAAAAGGAACAAATACTATAGCTGAAGTGTTAGCTGAAGTAACGGCAAAAGGCGCAATAACCGTTATCGGCGGTGGCGATTCTGCCGCAGCAATTGCAAAAGCCGGACTTGAGAAACAAGTTTCGCACGTTTCTACAGGCGGCGGCGCTTCGCTAGAATTCCTCGAAGGGAAAGTGCTTCCCGGCGTTGAAGCGTTGAATGATTAAGAAATATTCAAAAAGTTTGATATGAATATTGAACAAGCCTGCCCGACTCAGTCGGGGAATAACGAATGATGAAGTTGATTACTTCGAAATTTTCTATTTCTTATTCGTTATTCAATATTGCCTTGGATTGGGGAAGTTAGATTGAGAATATGATAAAGAGATACTGAAAACTGATTACTGATAACTAAAAACTAAAAAGAGAGCTTAATGGGTTTATACAATAGAGATTACAATCGCCCCAGCGGATTTGGCAGCTTTGGACTGTTCCCGCCGGTAATTAAAAATTTGCTCATCATCAACGGTGCAATTTTCTTGTTGATGACGATGATGCAGAATATTGTGTTTAACGGCGTTCCGGCAGAAAATATTATCATTCGCTGGTTCGCCTTAATGCCGTTGGGTGAAGGCTTTCAGGTTTGGCAGTTAATCACGTACCAATTTTTGCACGGCGGATTTACTCACATTTTATTTAATATGTTTGCCTTGTGGATGTTCGGCGCTGAAATTGAAAATACGTATGGCTCAAAAAAATTCCTGTTTTACTATTTATTATGCGGAATCGGCGCGGGGCTTTTACATCTCTTCCTTTCACCGGTTTTAACCGGAGCGTTGGCTCCAACAATCGGCGCATCCGGAGCTATTTACGGTGTGATGATTGCGTTCGCAATGTTTTTCCCGGATAGATTAATCTATCTCTATTTCTTCATTCCTGTTAAAGCAAAATACTTTATAGCATTTATGGTTGTGTTTGAATTCCTTGCCGTTGACAGCGTTGGCAGCGGAGTTGCTCATCTTGCACATTTGGGCGGAGCGCTCGTCGGATTTTTGTTTATTCTTTTTGATAAAGACTCTACGGTTAGCTTTAAGGAAATCTTCGGAGGATCACGCAGAGGATATTCTCCTCCGAGAAATGTTTTTCAAAAGCCTGCATTTAAAAATCCTTTTAAGAAAACAGAAACAGAAGTTGAAGATGCCACTTACTATGACGTGAATGAAGAGAAAAGCGATGTAACGCAGGAAGATATTGATAAAATTCTCGATAAGATCAGCCAGTCGGGTTATAAAAATTTAACCGAGCGGGAAAAGAAAATTCTTTTTGAAGCAAGCCGGAAAATGTAAAGGGAATGACGACGAATAATAAAAAATGGTTTATCCTGGTAGCAGCCGTTACTGTTGGATTTGCGGCTCTCGTCTTTTATTTTACTAATGTAAAAACTATTGAACAAGATACATTCGTAAAATTTTATACTGATTACTTGATAGCCCAGGATTCGCTTGGTACCGACGCTGTCTCATCAAAAAAGATCCTAGACAAACTTTACAAAAAATATGCGGTTACTAAAGAAGAATATCTTTCCACAATAAATAGTTATAACAGCGATCAAAAAAAGTGGACTGAGTTTTTCGAGAAAGTGATGAAACAGTTGGAGGAACGGCAGAAGAAAAGCAGGGCTAAGAAATAGTTTTCATCTTCGCAACAACAATTCTTATAGCGGCGTAACTGATATACTCGGGAAGCCGCCTTTTTAATTCCTTCAAATTACCAAATCCCTTTTCAGCCTGTTGAGCAATCTGTTGATAAAGTTCTTCGGACAAGAGAGCGGAAATGTCTGTCTCAGGGATGTATTCCAAAATAGTTTCCACCTGCATTGAGATTACCGGCTCGGCGAGTTTTCTCGTTTTAGCAATTTCCTCTAACGTAAAACCTTTTTGTATGAGCTGATACGTCTCTGTAATAGAAGAGGGGAGCGCCCGCTTCCCGGTTTTGATCTCGCTAAACAGCGTTGCATCGTTCGCTTCAAAACTTTCTATAATATCTAGAAAAGCAGCACCAAGTTTTGTATACATCCGCTGATTGAATCCTTTTATCTTAAGCATCTCAAAATGTGTTGCCGGTTTTATCTCGGCAAGTTCCCTTAGGACGTCATCACCGCACACAATATATTTTGGCTGTGCAAACTTTGCAGCTACTTTATCTCTCGCTTCTTTCAGCAAATGAAAAAGCTCTAAATTCTTTTCATAATCTTGAGGCTTTTCTGTTTGAGGAGCAATTCCTTTTTGCAGAAGGAATTGTTTCCCTTTGTTTGTTAGGAAAATTTTCTTGAATTGCTTCGTATCCTTTTGCAAGTCTTCCGTATCAATAAGATACCGCAAGACGGTAATAATATCCTGCTTTGAAAATGTTGAGCAAACTCCGAACGAGGAAATTGTTTTCAGATTTGTTGCTTTGGAAGAACCGGAAAGAATGGCGACAAGTTGTGTCTCCGTTACTCCGAGGTCCATCTCGTGTGCGGTTCTTAAAAGAATTTCACGCAAATAATCTATTGTTGATTCGGGAAGCGAATCTTTTGTTACGCAGGTATCGCACTTGTTGCATTTGTAGCCGGTAACATCTTCGCCGAAGTACTTCAAGATAAATTTAAATCTGCATTCTTTTGCGTAAACAAAATCGATCATCTGCTCAAGCTTTTTCTGCGCATGGAAATAAGCCTGATTCAACTTCATGTAATTGATGTTTAGCTTTGAACTTTCTACGCGCGATCCTTTTAAGAAAAGACTTTCTCTGCCGAGCGGTTTGGTGTATTCAAGAATTCCGCTGTGCTGTAAGGAAAGTAACGCCTTATCAATCTCATCGGTCGAGGCACTAAGTTCGTTTGCAAAATCTTGAATAGAAAAATTTATTTTTGAAGTGAAAAGGGAAGAGCCGAATTTCCGTAGTAAAAAAATGATCAGTTCCTTTTTTAACGGTGACTTTAGATGCTTTGTATAATTCTTTAGATGTTCCAAATCTATTATGATTTGCAGAGAGTTTTGCCGTTCGAAATCGGAAATTAATTTAACATGTCCGGCTTCCTCTAGAATTTTAATTGCCGCATTAAGTAAACCGGAGGAGGACGATTTTGAGAAATCTTTTTTTATGAAAGAAGCGATGTAATCATAATTGATCGGTATTTCTGTCTCTTTTATCTCGCCGATCTTCACCTTTCCGTAAGTGCAAAGCGCCTCATAAAGTTTCTGGATCAACTCTTTATCGGGATAAGTAGATTGAATAAAATATTGATGAATGGAGGAATCGTTCGGTTCAAATAGCAATACCGCGGTGGATGGTTTTCCGTCTCTTCCCGCTCGTCCGATCTCCTGGTAATAATTCTCAATCGTTCCCGGCATGTTGTAATGGATGACGAGCCGGATATCTTTTTTATCGATGCCCATTCCGAATGCGTTTGTAGCGATGATAACGGGAGTTTTGCTTTCGAGAAATTCTTCTTGAATTCTTTTCCGCTGCGCTGAAGTTAGTCCGGCGTGATAAAACGAATTTTTAATTTTATACATCGATAAAACTTGCGAAACGTCTTCAGCTTTTTTTCTTGACGAAGTATAAATGATCGCCGGCGTTTTGTAGAGAGAAACTAACTCAACAACTTTTTCATCTTTCTTCTTTGTGTTGATGACCTGGATCGACAAATTATCCCGCTCGAACCCTTTAACAAAAACTTTCGGCTGATGCAATCCAAGTTGAACGAGAATATCCTCACGGACTTCGGGAGTCGCGGTCGCGGTAAACGCCGCAATTTTTTTCACGCCGGAAAAAGCAAGGAACTCTTTTATCTTCCGGTAGCTGGGGCGGAAGTTGTGTCCCCATTCAGATATACAATGGGCTTCATCAACAAAAACAAAGTTAGGATTAAGCTGCTTTATCTTTTCCGCGAAGTAAAGATTTTCAAACCGTTCCGGCGCAACATAGAGGAGTTTTATTTTCCCGTACGAAACTTCCTTCAAGATTCTTTCTATCTCGTAATACTCAAGCGAACTGTTAATAAAAGCTGAGATCATTTCCGTTTTATTCAATCCGTCAACCTGATCCTTCATCAACGCGATAAGGGGTGAGACGACGATGGAAAAATTCTCGGAGATGAGCGCGGGAATTTGATAGCACAAAGATTTCCCGGCGCCCGTTGGCAGAACCGCGAGCACATGATTCCCGGCAAGAATTTCTTTGATGATCTCTTCCTGTCCGAACCGAAACTTTTTATAGCCGAAATATTTTTCTAACGCTTGATGGGGAGTCATTTTATAATTAATGTTCAAAGTTATCTCAACATAGCAAAGTATTGTCTTGACAAAATATCTTGCCGGCATGAGTGAATGGTTGAATGATTGAAAGTTTCGATGGCATTCTAGCTGTTACTTTCCGTTGGTTATCTGATTCTGGTTTATCTTATAATACTGTCAACATGGACGTATAATAATAGCGATCAAAAAAAATAGAAATGAACTTTGGGGCAGCAGCAGTTTTTCTTCGAGCTACTTCGTGCCTTCTTCGAGCGCTTCGTGTAAGAACTAAAATCCTTCCGCGAACCTGTCTGCCTCAGGCAGAGAACCACGAAGGTTTTCACGAAGGAATGTGAAGCGAGTTCATCACCGGTAATTTTGAATTAAATTTTATACAAACATAACAAAAATAATCTTTGTGCGGGAAAAGAGAACCCTGTGTGACAATTGATCTGGGCAAAAAAATGCATTGCGCACTCATTGAAAATTTTTTGCGGGCTTTGTTACGAAAGGTATAGTAACCTCTTTCATAGCGAACGTTGTGAGAAATAAAAGGGGAGTTCTCCTTCCGAATTATTTCGTCCCCATTTTTTCAGTAATTCCAGAAAGAAAGTGTAGAGACTTACTATGTCAAGTCTCTATACCTAATAATTAACAGATATTCTACTTTTGCAGCTTGATATCGGCAAAAAGGCGGTATATAAACGCTCCATGTTATAGATTTGACTAGCAAAGTAGTTCAATTCCGGTATTTAGCAGAAACCCACCGTGTGATAGTTATCACTTTCCGGCGGCGGAAAGAGTTAACTATATGGCGGAAAGAATCAACTAAGCGACGGAAGGAACTAACTATGTGGCGGAACGAACCAACTATGTGGCGGAACGAACCTACTATACCCCGGAAGTTATCGACTATACGGCGGAATGTATTAGCTACACGCCGGAAAGGATCGGCGAGCGGACGTGAAGGTTTTATTCTCAATAAACGACAAACAGCTAAAAGCGCAAGCGGCGTATATTTCTACCAACTTCGTGCAGGCAATTTTGTGCAAACGAAGAAGATGGTAGTGTTAAAATAAAATGATGATAAACGATTGAAGTTAACTTCTGGATTTTTTTTGGTGTATTCCCTTTTGAAATCCCTTATTGTCAATAATTGGTAGAATCTGCCAAGAAATAAAACAATATCAAACAATTTTATTTTTGGATTAAATTCTAAATCATTTCTTATTTTTCCTTACTTCAAATTTGAGAAATTAAATATTGGAAATAAGCTTGATTCTACTAAGTCGCTATTTGATTGCAAGCGTTTTACTTATGCTTACATCTCTGCATGCTGGAGATAGGGGAATAATAGAACTTACTAATTGGAAATACATTTCATTCCAAAGTGAAAATGATTCAACTTTTTCTGATCTGTTTAAAATCAATTCGCAAAAGCAAATAAATTGGTTGGATATTCAAAATCCAAGCAAGATAATCTCTAAAAACGGTGAATTGATTTTTCTTAAAACAGCACTTCCTGAACAATTCGAAAATAATTCAGCTTTATATGTGGGGCAGGTAACGTATCCAATGAAAGTGTTTTTGAATAGCAAATTGATTTATGAAATTGGTAGTTTTCAAGCAAAAGCGAACAAATATATTAGATGGAATCAAGTAATAATTGATCTCCCTAATTACCAAAAAAATTCCGAATTGGTTTTCGAAATTCAAATCGGCAAAGAGTTTAACGGCTTTTTTGAGAAAGTTCTAATAAGCCCATCCATATCAATGCTTGGTTTTCTCATAAAATCTGATCTGTTCAATATTATATTTTTAGCATTTTCTCTTTTTACAGGTATTGTAACTTGGTTGTTCTATTATTTTGCGAACAAAACTCGCTTGATGCTGGCTTTTACAATGTTCTTATTTTCAGTTGCAACGCTGTTATTTGTAAATCTTTCAATTGTGCAATTATTGATCAATCTGCCAATGATCTTTTTGCATCTCAACTACATTATGCTGGGACTTGCATTCATCTTTATTTTCATCATTGTGGAAGAAGTTGTTAATCCCAATTATAGATTTTGGATAAATCTAATTTGGAAAATTAGAATCGCTATTCTTCTTGTTACAATTTCGCTGATCAGTTTGACTGACCTTGTCTATTTCGGTGTGGTTAAATACGTAACGATTTACACTGTTTTGAGTTTTATAGTGGCACTTCTTCTCTTGTATTTAAGCGCTTCAAAAAGATCGTATGAAAGTAAAGTTTTGTTCGTCGGAATTCTTGGAATTGTGTTTTCAACGCTGTTGGAAATACTGATCTTTTATGTCAAAGGAGTTATTAATACCACATTTGGTTATAAGATCATCGCAATTCCGTTCGGTGTTATGATGTTCGTTCTTTCAATAATTTGGTTGGGAATATATAACTCGATAAAAACAAAAAAAGAAAAGGAAGAAAGTCAGCGATTAGCTTTTGAATTAATTCAAAAAGAAAACATTGCAAGGCAACAATTTGCAGCAAAATTAATCGAGTCGGAAGAACAAGAGAGAAATAGAATAGCTCTTGAGTTGCATGATTCTATCGGGCAGAAACTGCTGCTTATAAAAAACAGGATTCACTCTTTGGTTAATAATTTTGCGGGAGAGACAAGCAAAGAAGCATTAATAGATGTCGGCAGTTTAACAGGCGAAACGATAAGTGAAATTAGAAATATTACCAGCAATTTGCATCCGCCAATTTTGGAGCAGGTCGGTTTAACATCTGCAATTGACGTGCTGGTTGAAAAATTATCCAAGAATACAAAAATTATGTTCAATGTTTTTATTGATAATATTGATAAACTAATTCCCCCAAAAGATGAAATAAATTTTTATAGAATTGTTCAGGAAAGTATCAACAATATTATCAAACATTCTCAAGCTTCTGAAGCGTTCGTTAAAATTATAAAAGATGGTGATCTGATTATTCTCGAAATAAAAGATGATGGTGTTGGGATGGAAAGAACGAAATCAAAAACAAATAATGGAATCGGTATTACCGGAATGAAAGAAAGAGCCGCGATTTTGGGTTCGGAAATAAAAATTAACTCTGATAAAAATGGAACAACAATTAAAATGGAATATCGAAGGGACAAATGATAAAAGACCAAAATAAAATTTCAATTGTTATTGCTGACGATCATCCGATGTTCCGTAGTGGCGTAAAATCGGAATTAGAAAAAGAAAGCACTTTTAACATTCTAGCTGAGACCGGGGATGGAAAAGAAGCAATGGAAATGATTAGCATGTTAAAACCTGATATAGCTGTACTTGACGTAAAAATGCCGGGATTAACCGGAATTGAGATTGCCTCGCAACTGAGAGACTCGGTAAGTAAAACTAAAATAATTTTTCTCACAATGTATGATGAAAAAAGTGTTTTCTTAAAAGCCGTTAATGAGGGGGTATCCGGATATTTATTAAAAGATGATGCAATAGCAGATGTGATTATTGCAGTAAAGGAAGTTGCTTCCGGGAAAAAATTTATAAGTAAAAATCTTGTAGGAATACTTCTTGATAAAGTTAAAACTTTTTCGACAAATGAGAACCTAAAACTACCAATTTCGCAATTAACAACAGTCGAGAAGAAACTTTTACTTTTAATATCAGATCTAAAAACGAATGATGAACTTGCCGATTTGTTATTTATTTCAAAAAGGACAATTGAAAATTATAAGGTTAACTTAGCACGAAAACTTGAACTTAACAGTGCTAGAGATTTGTTGAAATTTTCTGTAAAATATAAACAACTGCTAATTAAAGGCTAATTAACTTCACTAAAACTTCAAAAAGTGAGAAAACTCATCATAGTATTTGGGTATTCTCACTACCCACTCTACTTATCATTAACTATTTTTACTTCCATCTAACTGCTAAACAAACTATTAGAAAATAGCAAAAGGTCACTAACATTTTAAACAAAGGTATACTTATGAAAAAAGTTTTACTTCTTGTTATTTTAATTTCAATTCAACTTTTTCCTCAAACAGCGCCATCCAACTACGCAGGCAAGGGCAGTATCTTAGGAGGTAATTTGTCATTTTTTTGATTCAATCGGCAATATGTTGAGCATTAACAAGTTATACATTAATTAATAAATTTAGGTGTGCAATGAAAAAAATATTTTTACTTACTTTCCTCTTATTCAATATTACAAATTTATTTTCCCAAAGTTGGTCTGAAATAACTGAAGCTTTTGCTTCAGACAAAGCTGTAGGAGATGGTTATGGTAATTCCGTAGCAATCTCAGGCGTTTACGCAGTAGTTGGTGCACCTTCGGAATCAGAAGATGCTGCTGGAGAGAATTCATTGTCCTATGCCGGGTCAGCTTATATATATAAATACAACGGATCAGACTGGGTTCAACAGCAAAAAATTGTTGCATCAGATCGGGAAGTAGATGATAGCTTTGGTAATTCAGTCTCAATCTCAGGTGATTATATAATAGTGGGGGCAGTCTTTAAAGCAGGATCTGGTGCTGCTTATATATTTGTCCGAAGCGGTGAAACATGGACACAGCAGCAAAAGATAGTAGCTTTAGACAATGCCACAAACGATGATTTTGGTAGTTCTGTTTCAATTTCTGGCGATTATGCGATTGTTGGTGCACCTTGGGAATCAGAAGATGCTGATGGAAATAATTCATTGTCTAGTGCCGGCTCAGCTTATATTTTTAAATACAACGGATCAAGCTGGGTTCAACAGCAAAAAATCGTTGCATCAGATCGGGAAGTAGATGATAGATTTGGTATATCAGTATCAATTTCCGGCGATTATGCGATTGTGGGTGCGGATCGAGAAGCTGAAGATGCAAATGGCAACAGTACTCTACTATATGCGGGTTCTGCTTATATCTTTGTCCGAAGCAGTGAAACATGGACACAGCAGCAAAAGATAGTAGCTTCAGACCGGGCATACGGAATGGGTTTTGGTTGTTCAGTTTCTATATCCGGCGATGACGCTATAATTGGTGCAGAGGATGAAGGGGCTGGATCAGCTTATGTTTTTGTAAGAGATGTTTCTGGCTGGACTCAGCAACAGAAAATTGTTCCATCAGACCGAGATTTGGCGATACAAGATTATTTTGGTTGTTCCGTCTCAATCTCAGGCAACTATGCAATTATTGGGGCAGAGGTTGACGAAAAGGATGCATTGGGTGTTGATAACACGGAAATGTATTCTGCCGGTTCAGCGTATATATTTTTGCGTAGTGGTTTAACATGGACCGAACAGCAAAAAATTGTCGCATCTGATCGTACATCGGATGATTATTTTGGTTGTTCAGTTGCAATATCGGGTAATTACATAATAGTAGGTGCAAATCAGGATAGAGACGGCGGAACTGGGGCGGCATATATATATGGTAATATTGAAGAACTGCCAGTAGAACTTACTTCATTTGCAGCAACAGCCCAGAGTAATACCGTTACTTTAAACTGGCAGACTGCAACAGAAGTAAATAATTACTGTTTTGAAATTGAACGAATGATTCTGAAACAAGTTCAGAATGACGGACAAAATTGGGAGAAAATTGGCTTTGTTGAAGGGCATGGAAATAGCAACTCTCTAAAAGAATACTCATTTGTTGATACAGACAAACCAAACCGAACAGCTAAGTACAGATTAAAACAAATTGATAGTGACGGAAAATTCGAATATTCACGAGAAGTTGAAGTGCAAATAGAGACGCCGACAGTTTTTGCTTTACAGCAGAACTATCCAAATCCTTTTAATCCAAATACGAACATTCAGTATTCAGTTGCCACTACTCGGAATGTTAGTTTAAAAGTTTATGATGTACTTGGGAATGAAGTAGCAACTTTAGTTAATGAAGAAAAGCAGCCGGGGGTGTATAATTACGAATTAGGATCCGCCACCGGCGGAAGGAATTGCGAATTGACAAGCGGCGTATATTTCTACCAGCTTCGTGCCGGTAATTTTGTACAGACGAAGAAGATGATAGTTTTAAAGTAGATTTTATTATGCGGTATTAACCTTCAAGGTCAGAGGACAAAACAACACCCAGACCTTGAAGGTTGCAACTCTACTGAAAACTGATTCGCCGCGAAGACTGAAAACTGACCACTAACGACTGAAAATTAAACCACTTTTCGTGTCACCCCTCAATTGCCTTATCCTTCTTTTTTCTTATTTTCCATGTGCGTTAGATAAAATTTATATGAAAATCATTTCACGGAGTTCTCATTGTCTCAACTGAGCGGAAAAAAAATATATCTTGCCGGACATAACGGAATGGTCGGCTCTGCAATTCATAGGCGGTTAATCTCGGCAGGATATCAAAATATCATTACAAGAAATTATCCCGAAATAGATTTAATAAGGCAGACCGAAGTTGAAGATTTGTTTGAAAAAGAAAAACCGGAATTAGTAATCGTTGCGGCTGCAAAGGTTGGTGGAATAGTAGCAAACAATACGTACCGCGCGCAATTCATTTATGAAAACCTGATGATCGAAGCGAATATTATTCACGCCGCGTATAAAAATAATGTTGAGAAATTGATCTTCCTCGGAAGCTCTTGCATTTATCCTAAGTTAGCTCCTCAGCCGTTAAAAGAGGAATATCTTTTAACCGGTTTATTAGAGCAGACGAATGAGCCTTACGCAATCGCAAAAATTGCCGGGATAAAATTGTGTGAAAATTACTACCGCCAATACGGTGCAAATTTCTTTTCGGTTATGCCTACAAATCTTTTCGGATATTATGACAATTTCAATTTAGAAACTTCACATGTGCTACCTGCGTTGATGAGGAAATTCCATGAAGCCAAAACCGGAGGAAAATCTTCTGTTGAGCTTTGGGGAACCGGAAAACCTTTGCGTGAGTTTATGTTTGTAGATGATTTAGCTGATGCCATCTATTATTTGATGGAAAAAATTAATGCAAAAGATCTCTACGAAAAAGGATTAACGCACATAAACATCGGTACGGGAGAAGACTTAACTATTGCAGACTTAGCGGAACTGATTAAAAAGATTGTCGGTTTTACCGGTGAGATAGTTTACGACACAACTAAACCGGACGGCACCCCAAGAAAATTAATGGATGTTTCCCGCTTGCACAATCTCGGCTGGAACCACAAGACTTCTCTTGAAGAAGGAATAAAGAAAACGTACTCTTGGTTCGTAAATCAATTAGATAGTTAGTAAAAATATTCTGTGCAGAATGGCAAGAATATTTATTTAGTTTTCAACAAATAAGTAATGTAGGGAGCGGTCGAGACCGCTCCGCAAAAAGAAAATAATTTAAGCTAAAACACAGAACGCTCGCGAGCGTTCCCTACAACTGAAAATCAATTTGGTTCTGGCTTTGCCAGATTAGAAATTAAAAATAAGGAATTAGGAATGGCAAAAAAAGCACTCATTACCGGAATCACCGGACAAGACGGAAGTTATTTAACAGAAATCCTTCTTGATAAAGGTTACGAAGTCCACGGAATTATCCGAAGAAGCAGTTCGTTCAATACCGGAAGAATTGATCACCTTTACAACAATAAAGAAATAATGAACAAACAATTATTTCTTCATTACGGAGATTTAGTTGATACGAGTAACCTCAACCGCTTATTAGAACAAATTGAACCGGATGAAATTTATAATTTGGCGGCTCAGAGTCATGTTAAAGTTTCATTTGAAATTCCCGATTACACCGGACAAGTTGACGCGCTCGGAACGCTTCGCTTTTTGGATGCAATAAGAGAAGTCGGTTTGCGTAAAGTGAGATTTTATCAAGCCTCTACAAGTGAGTTGTACGGAAAAGTACAAGAAGTTCCGCAATCTGAAAAAACTCCATTTTATCCACGCTCTCCATATGGAGTAGCAAAGCTTTATGGATATTGGATTATTGTGAATTACCGTGAAGCGTATAATCTTTTTGCATGCAACGGAATTTTATTCAATCACGAGTCACCAAGGCGCGGAGAAACTTTTGTAACAAGAAAAATTACCCGTGCTGCTTCCCGAATAGTTGCCGGTTTTCAGCAAACACTTTCGCTTGGCAATATCCACTCAAAACGCGATTGGGGTTTCGCTCCTGAATATTGTGAAGGGATGTGGCGGATATTAAATCACGACACAGCAGAAGATTTTGTTCTTGCCACTGGTGAAACACACACGATAAAAGAATTTGTTGAATACACTTTCCGCGAAATCGGGATTGAATTAGACTGGAAAGGTGAAGCTGAAAATGAAAAGGGAGTTATCAGCAAAATAGATTTGTCAAAAGCCGAGTATATCGTTGGAATGGAGAAGCAGAAGTATCAATTTCAATTAAGAACCGATTTGAAGATCGGACAAACGATTGTTACGGTTGACCCCAATTACTATCGCCCGACAGAGGTTGATCTTCTTATTGGTGATCCGACAAAAGCCGACAAAATATTAGGCTGGAAAGCGAAGACGAAGTTTGAAGATTTAGTTAAAGTAATGATCCAGGCTGATCTTGAAAAAGTTTTAAGAAGAGGTTTTTAAAGTAACTATTTGAGGAGAATGTTTGTTACGCAGAGTATTTTTTTTGTTGATGTTCATTGTCGGAATTAATCAGACTTTTTTTCCGCAATCAAAACATATGAAAGTTTATCATCCGTTTACCGGTACGCTGGTCTTTACAATGGAAGGCGGTGCTACGTATGGATTAACCGATTACAAAGATTTTTCTGTCGATTTTCTTGGGAGAGGGATGATTGAATATTTCCTTCCGACTTATTCTAAAAGTTCTTTCGGTATTCGTATCTATGGTGCTGCAGGTTATTTAAAAGGAAAAGATTCTACTGTTACTCCTCATGAATTTAGGACGGATCTAAAATTAGCAGGAGGGGGTATTCTATACACGCTATCATTGGGCGAAGCGGTTTTCCCTTATGTTTTTGCCGGTGCAACCTATACCTGGTTTAGCCCGAAAGGGGACGACGGTAAAACTCTTATCGGCAATGAAAATTATAGTTACATAAAGAACGAACTTCAGTACAATGCAGAATTGGGAATGAGAATTCTTTTGTCCGATAATCTTACGATGAATTTCAGCGGGGGAATTCAAGTGAGTCCCAACGATTATCTTGACGGTTTCAAATCTAAAACAAACACGAATGATGCTGTGCTTATTGGTACGATGGGATTTTCATTTGCCTTTTTTGGAGAACAGGACTCAGATGAAGATGGCATTGTTGACTCAAAAGATTTATGTCCCAACACACCAGGTGGAATGAAAGTGGATCAGTTTGGCTGCCCGATGGATGAGGATAAAGATGGTGTCCCAGATTATTTGGATAAATGTCCGGATACACCTGAAAAAGTTAAAGTGGATAAGAAAGGGTGCCCGCTGGATACGGATAATGATGGTATCCCCGACTATATTGATATCTGTTCCAATACTCCTAAAGGAGTTATGGTTGATGAATTCGGATGCCCATTAGATGCTGATAACGACGGCATTCCGGATTATCTTGATAAATGTGCGAACACTCCAATTGGCGTTCAAGTTGATAGGTTTGGTTGCCCGCTCGATAATGATGGAGATGGCGTTCCCGATTATCTTGATAAATGTCCAAACACTCCAAAGACCGAGCAAGTTGATATATCGGGTTGTTCTATCAAAAAACAAGAACCAATCAAAGAAGAGCCGTTTGAAAAAGGAGTGCAAACAGTAAAAGAAGTAACCTTAAACGCCGGCGCCTCATTTGGAGTGGGGAGTTCAATTTTACTTCCGGAAGCTTATAGTGAATTGGATAAGCTTGCACAAACGATGCTTGAAGAAAAAACTTCGAGATGGCTTATAGAAGGGCATTCAGATAATGTTGGTTCAGCGGAAAGTAATAAAAAGTTATCTTTAAAGAGGGCAAATGCTGTTGTAAATTATCTGGTCTTAAAAGGCATAGGAAAAAATCGTTTTACCGTCCGCGGTATGGGAGCTGACTATCCAATTGCCGATAACAAAACTGAAGAGGGAAGAGCAAAGAACAGAAGAGTTGTGATTTTACGAATAAATTAATGTGAATTGTTTTTAGGGACATGAAAGACTCTTCGTGTCCCTAAAAATTAATATTCCGCTTCTGAAATTCTCCAACTAAATTTTCATATCCGGTAAATTGAATTCCATCCCAGCCTAATTTTCTAGCTCCGTTTACATACTCAAGAATATCATCAATAAAAAGATGTTCATGAGGCAGAAATCCTGTAAAAGTTTCAACGGCTTTGTAAATTTTTTCTTCCGGTTTAACAGCGTTAACTTCATGGGATAGAATGAGTTTGTCAAAATACTGTATAAAGCTATATTGGTTCCATCCATATTTTTTATGGATCGCATTTGTATTGGACAGGAGGACAAGCGAGTAATTCTCTTTTAGCCTTGGAAGAAGAGAAGCCACATCTTCATTGACTATAAATATTTCAGAATAAATTTTACAGAAAGTTTCTTCATCAATTATGTTATGCAATGCATTCAGCATTAGAGTAATAAAATCCCCATTTGATAAGTCACCCCTTTCAAATGACCGGTGAAGTTCATAATGTTCCTTATAAAATGAAAGGAACACTTCGCCAAGGTTTTCCTCCATCGCATTCAACCTGTTTACGGCAACAGAATAATCAAATGGTACTAGCACATTGCCAAGATCAAAAACGATTGCTTTAATTATTTTCCCGCTCATCAAATTTATCTTTCGTTATTTTTACAGTAAATTTATTTTGTAAAATAATTAAAAAATCTTTCTGCAGGCAATCAAAGGGTTCGGTAAATGAAAATAGTAGGCGGAATAGTTTTACTTCTCTTGTTTTTGGTTACTCCACTAGATTTTGCGCAAAGTAAGCTCTCCCTCCGGGGGAAAGTTGTTGATGCTGTTACCGGTGAAGCGCTCATCTTTGCCAATGTTAGGGTGGCCAACACTTCATCCGGAAGCATTACCAATAAAGAAGGCTTCTTTGAAATAAAGACTTTCCCCGATTCGCAGAAACTTATCACAAGTTTTATCGGATATCATTCCGACACATTGGTAGTATTGCCACGGAAGGGAAACCAGGCAATCATCATAAAGCTAACCCCTTCTTCACTACAATTATCTGAAGTAGTTGTTTTAGCGGAAGAGAATCCCGCGTATGCAATTATTCGTCGTGCAATCCGGAGAAAAGTTGAGCGTTCAAACAAATTAAAAAGTTATCAATATTCCGCTTACACAAAAGGAAGTATAAAAACCGAAGATGATTTTAATGCGCGGGGCAATTCCGTTTCTCTTGGTGTAGGAGCGAAAGATTCTGCTGAATTAAAAATTACCGGAATACTTGAAAACCAAAGCACAGGGTATTATAAAGCCCCGAACAAGTTGAAAGAAATCATTGTGGCGCGGAAGCAGAGTTCTAACTTTCCGTCATCAATAAATGTTTTAACCGGTGGAAGGATACTGCAAAATTTTTATTCGGACGATCTTAATTTCTTTGGACGAAAAATGACCGGACCCCTTGACGATAATTCCGCGAAGTATTATTCATTCACTTTAAAGGATACCCTGGCGCAGGACAATCACACTATTTACAAAATATTTATGACGCCTGCAGATTCGCTTGACCCGGGATTTGTTGGTGATCTTTACATTACCGGAAAAAATTTCGATTTGGTCAAAGTGAATTTGAGTTTGAACAAAGCCGCTAACTTTAGTGGAATATTTAAAAAAATTATTATCGATCAACAGTTCGATCAATACGATAATATTTATATGCCGGTAGATTATCATCTTTTAGTTGAAGCGAATGTTTTGGGGCTTGCAAAATTTGGCTTTGAACTAAACACGCTCCTCAACAATTACGAAATTAACAAAGATATTCCGGACGAACTCTTTAATAAAGCAATTATAACCGTGCTGACGGATGCCGATAAAAAAGATTCAACGTATTGGGATACTATTCAACATATCCCAAACACGGAAGAAGAAGTTACCGCGTATAAAAGAATTGATTCCGTTTCCGCAATACCGTTTTCCTTTTGGGATGAATTTTCGTTTCTTTCTAGCCGGGTAACTTTCTCTAAGCATTTTTCTACCACAGGTCCACTGGGGCTTTATCACTTTAACCGCGTTGAAGGAAATGCTTTGGACTTCGGATTTTACTTTTATGATTTAATGGATAACCGCTTTAGGACTTCAATTTCTACCAGCTACGGTTTTGCAGATAAAAGATTTAAATCAGAACTTTCTTCCCAATATTATTTTGGCGATTACCGTACGTATGCACTAACATTCAACGCATTTAAGAGAACTTCCGTACTCTTTGAAAAAAATTCTTCTTACGGTGATTTATTTTCAACGTTGAATTCACTTCTTACAAAATATGAATTCAATGATTTTTATTATTCTACCGGATTTTCATTGATGATGAGCGGAGAAGTTTTTCCGGTTCTTAAATTACGGTTGGGAATTCAACAACAAAAAGATTTATCGGCTCAAAAGAATTCCGAATTCTCCATCCTTGCACGAAAGAAAACATTTCGTGACAACCAGTCAATTTCGAGCGGATTGACTAATGCCGTTAAAGCCGGTTTCACAATTGATTTTCGCGACTATATTGAAGATGGAAAGTTCCGGAGAAGAGCAGGGGGTAATTACGGAACTTTAATTCTTGATGGAGATGTAACGATCGCGCAAAATAAACTTTTCAAAAATGATTTTAATTTTTATTTGTATGAGGCGTCGCTCAGTGGAGGCATTTCAACTTTTAAAACAGCAGGTTTGCAATTCAGGATAAACGGTTTTTATGCTTCCGGCGCGCTCCCTTTTCAAAATTTTTATTCTCTTCCGGGCAATATTAGTTCCCTTGGCAAACGGTTCTCATTCCGAACTTTGGGTTTAAATGAAATTGTGGGCGACCGGGTGGTTACTTTTCACTTAGAACATAACTTTCAGGATGAATTATTAAGAATATTGGGAATTTCATTTTTGAAATCCTTAAATTTGCAGGTGAGCTACTATTTCAATGCAGCAGTATCTGAAGTTAGTACCGCAGGAATGAAAAATATGTTGTACCCGTATAAAGCATTTAAGACCCCATTTTGTGAAAATGGATTCAGTATCGGGCATCAACTTTTTCCGGTTGCGTTAGAGTTTTCGTGGAAAATAAATTACCGCGGCGAAAGAAATTTTGTCATCGGGTTAAATTCAGCATTAACAAATTAAAAGAAAGAAAGAAAATGAAAAAAGTTTATTCGCATAACAAAAAACAATCATTTGAAGTCGGCAAGATCGTTTGTGTCGGAAGAAATTATATGGATCACATAAAAGAACTCGGGCATCAGGTGGAAGAAAAACCGGTGTTGTTCTTAAAGCCTACATCAGCCATGATTTATTCCGGGGAGAAAATCATCTATCCATCTTTCTCCAACAATCTGCATCACGAAATTGAACTAGTGCTTCTCATCGGCAAAACGATTACCGGTGCATCAATTGAAGAAGCAGGTGAAGCAATTATTGGATATGGAATCGGTTTGGACATGACGCTTCGCGATTTGCAAAACCAGGCTAAAGACAAAGGGAATCCGTGGACTATTTCGAAATGTTTTGACACCTCCGCAGTTATCTCAGATTTCATTTTGAAAGAAGAATATGATTTGAATTTTGAAGAAACCATTTCGCTTACCGTGAACGGAAAAATTCGTCAACAGGAAACATTAAACAAAATGATGTTCCGACCGGATGAACTTGTTTCTTACATTTCCTCCCGGATGACGCTTGAAAAAGGTGATTTAATATACACCGGTACTCCGGCGGGTGTTAGCGGCTTAAATAAAGGGGACAAACTCAAAGGTGAAATTACGAACGTTGCAAAAATTGAAACGGAAATTATCTAACGGTCGAGAAAATCAATAAGTTAGAAATTGCTCACTTCTTTCTTAGTGAAGTTTAGTGTTCATAGTGTCTAAGTGGTAAATAATTTTTCACCGCTTAGGCACTAAGGTCACAAAGGAACACGAAGCAAATTATTTATTTAACATCGAAAGAGATTTCCGGATGATATCTTCCAACGTTATATCCGGATTTTCTGTGCTGATCTCTCTCACAACTTTTTCTGCAAGTTTAACATTATACCCAAGTGTGGTGAGTGCTGTTGTAGCTTCATTTTTAATGCTTGATTTTTGTCCGGTAGATTCGCTGCCTAACGAAGAAATTCCTTCAACTTTCCCCCGAAGTTCTATTAATAATCTTTCGGCAGTTTTGCGTCCGATACCGGGAATTGCTATTAATCTTCCGATGTTGGCAAATTCAATTGCCTCTTTTAACTCATCTACAGAAATGCCGGAAAGAATTGTTTGTGCAGATTTTGGTCCGATGCCGGAAATTGAAATGAGTAATTCAAACATTTCTTTTTCGGATTCCGAAAAAAAACCGAAGAGTGTTAAACTGTCTTCTTTTACATGTGTGTGAATAAAGAGCGAAACTTCGGGAAGGGATGAAATTTTTTCAAACGTGGTTATGGAGATGAAAACCAAATAGCCGACTCCGTTTACGTCAAGAATAATTTTTGTCGGTCTAAGCGAGATTATTTTTCCTTTTAAAAAGCCAATCATAGTTATTCTATTATTCTTTCCGGAAAAGCTTCGGCGAAAGCTTTCCAACTTTTTGAAGAGGGAGCTTTTTTATCTTTTCTAAACGCGTGACAAATAGCCGCTCCAAGTGCATCACTTGCGTCAAACGGTATTTCAGTCTTAATGTTTAACAATGTCTTCACCATAAAATTCACTTGCTCTTTTGAGGCGGCGCCGGTTCCAACAATAGATTTTTTTATTTCGCGCGGAGAGTATTCGCCTAAAAAAAGTTGATGTTGCACCGCGGCTAAAAGAGAGACACCGCGAGCATACCCGACTTTCAAGGCTGATTGAACATTCTTCCCGAAAAAAGTGGTTTCAATTGAAAAATCAGTCGGTTTGTAAATTTTAATTAACCGGGTTAATTCAGCATAAATACTATTTAATTTATCTGAGAGTGTTTTTTCTTTAGCAAGATTGATTACTCCGAAATGTAAAAGCTTCAGCTCATTTTTCTGATACTGAATCACACCGTAGCCGGTTTTTATTGTTCCGGGATCAACACCAAGGATAATCATAAATGGATTTTTATTCTTTTCTATCGGTAAATAAATCTAAAATTTTCAAATCCTGAATTTTTCTGAAATCACGAATATTTCTTGTTACTAGAACATCATCATTTACAAGTGCAGTAGCAGCAATAATAGCATCGCCGAGCTTTAACCTATGTTTTTGCCTTAACTCAATAGCTTTCTCTACAATGTCTTCACTTAGTTTTTCAATTTGTAATATATCTATGATGTTTGATAAGATGATTTTATCTCTTTGCTTTAATTTGTGATATCCAAGCACTTCAATTTTCGAGATGACAGAAATTAGAGGAAGATTTTCGTAAATAAATTCTGAAACAAATATATATTCTGCGCTACAAGCATAAATGAGAATATTGCTATCAATCAGATAATGCACGATCAACTCTAACTTTTTTTTGCCAGGCAACGGGGTCTTGAATACCAGAAAAAGGATTTGATTGATGTAACTCGTTAAATAGCTTTTTTAGATTTCGCTTCTTCATTGCTGGAGAGATGTTCTCTTTCTCCACAATTTTTACTTTAATGACTTTTTCCTTTAAATCTTTTAAGTCTAGAGTATCAATCGGGAAAAGCAAACCATCGTGATATGTAGCTTTTATTGTTTCCATAGGATTTGTTGTTTATTTGTTACCAAAAATTAACAATTTTTGTTGAAAGATTCTACCATTATAAACTTGACAAGTACTTTCTAAATACTTTTCTTATTCTTGAATATCGGCATTAGAAAAAACATTCTGCACGTCATCGTTATCCTCAAGCGTTTCAATTAGTTTCACAACTTTTTCGGCATCTTCTCCGGCAACGGCAAGAGTGTTTTTCGCTATCCATTCAAGAGAGGCGTTTTCAACTTCTAATTCTTTTTCGAGTAACGTCTTTCTTACGGTTTCAAACGATTCAAGTGAAGTTGTAACTTCAAAAATATCTTCTTCGGTTTGCATATCATCGGCGCCTGCATCAAGAACAATTTCCATTACATCGTCTTCGCTTTTATTATTGCGCTTAACAGTGATCATTCCTTTTCTTTCAAACATCCATGCAACGGAGCCGGATTCTCCCATACTTCCGCCGATTTTGCTAAAAATATGTCGTACTTCCGCAACGGTGCGGTTTTTATTGTCGGTAGCAACTTCAACAAGAATTGCAATGCCGCCCGGTCCATATCCTTCGTACATTAATTCCGTAAAAGAAACACCTTCTAATTCGCCGGTAGCTTTTTTTACAGCACGTTCGATGTTATCTGCGGGCATGTTAGCAGCTTTTGCATTATCAATTGCAAGCCTCAATCTTGGGTTTCCGTTTGGATCGCCGCCCCCCTGCCGTGCAGAGATAGTAATTTCTTTGATCAGTTTGGTAAATATTTTTCCCCGTTTAGCATCAGCAGCCCCTTTTTTTCTTTTGATTGTTGCCCATTTAGAGTGACCTGACATAAGAAATTCTCCTATCTGTTTTCTTTTATTTTTATGTCTTTAATTCTGAATTGCGGGAACACTTTCCCGTCTTTAAACATCTGGTCGATTGAAAAGACCGTATCAAACCTAACACTTCCGCCGTTAATCAGCGGGGCGAACTCAGCCATATTAAAACCGATACAGTCAAATACTTTATCACAGTCTTCTTGTTTGATTGTTAAGATTAAATGCTTTCCGCTGATGATACGTGATGAAATTACACGCACATCTTCTGCCCATAAAACCGGACGCATATTTCTTGGACCAAACGGGGAGAACTGTTCCACAATTCTAATAAACTTAGCTGTAATTTCGGATAATTTAATTTTTGAATCAATTGTTATTTCGGGAATAAGATCATTTCTGTCGATTTTTTCTTTTACGATCTTTTGAAATCTTTCTCGGAATTCATCAATTTTCTCTATCTCAACAGCTAAGCCTGCCGCGGCTTCGTGTCCGCCAAAATGGATGAGCACATCTTCGCATTCTTTTAGTGCTTCATAAATATTAAAACTTGCGATGCTTCTTGCAGAGCCTTTAGCGATGCCGTCGATAGTTGTAAGCATAACGGTCGGTTTGTAATATTTTTCAACTAACCGAGAAGCAACAATGCCGATAACACCCGGATGCCAATTTTCTTCATGAAGAACGATTGCCAGATCTTCAACGATGTCAACGCTGTCAACAACTTTTTCGACTGCTTCGGCTAAGGTGTCAACGTCAATTTTTCTTCTTTCATAATTTTCTTTTTCCAACACGAGTGCAAGCCGTGTAGCTTCGTTGTCATCGGAGGTAATCATTAGTTCTACGGCAGTTTTTGCTTCGCTTAAACGCCCGACCGCATTAATTCTAGGTGCGAGGGCAAACACAATTTGCCCGGACGAAAGATTTCCCGGAATAATTTTAGCGCTGTCGAGTAAAGCTTTAATTCCTGGTCGAGGCGTTTTGTTGATTTGAGACAAACCTTCTTTAACGAGGATGCGGTTTTCATCCGTAAGGGGAACAATATCTGCGGCACCGGCAAGAGCAACCAAATCGAGATATGCCATCGGATCCTCGCGCTTGCCGATCCGTTCACAAATTCCTTGTATAAGTTTAAAGGTAACACCTGCACCCGAAAGAAATTTGTATGGATAATTGCAATTCGGTTTGATCGGATCAAGAAGAGCGTAACAATCGGGGAGTTTATCTTTTGGCTGATGATGGTCACAAATAATTACATCAATACCGAATGTTTTAGCATATTCAACTTCGTCTACGGCAGTTATACCACAATCCACAGAGATTAAAAGTTTAACCTCTAAATCTTTTGCGTAATCGATTCCCTGAGTTGAAATCCCGTAACCTTCTTTAACGCGGTTGGGAATAAAATAATCAACATTTGCGTTGAGCTTTTTCAAAAACATATAAAGCATAGCAGTAGAACTTGTGCCGTCTACGTCATAATCACCATAAACAAGTATTTTTTCCTGGTTAGTAACCGCCTCGATAACACGATGAGTAGCGGTTTCCATGCCGTCCATCAAAAAAGGATCATAAAGGTCTTCTAAGGAAGCGCGGAAAAAACTTTTAGCTTGTGCAAAAGTTTTTATGTCGCGAAGAACAAGTAGTTTGGCTAATATTTCGGAAATATTGAGAGAGTCTGCGAGATAGTTAACCTCATAGAGATCAACTACTTCTTTCAATTTCCAACGTTTTTCAATCATAGTTTTAAAAGAAGAAAACAAAAAGACGATCAAGTCTATAAGCCGAATTTTGTAATGGCGCTTAAGGCGCCACGGCAATTATTTGTCTGGGAGTTGAATTACTTCAACCCTCGATCGGTCTACCCGAAAGTTAATCAAAGCGAGCAGCCTCGTCCCGCCGGGGCGGGAAACTTTCCTATTTGACCTTTCTCCAA
>JBAYFO010000049.1:0-27295 GCA_041667115.1 Ignavibacteriaceae bacterium
AAAACGAATGAAGTTATTTTCTGTTCCGGTTTTTCTTTAAAGAAATTTGTTTGCCGTTCAAAATAATATTCATGAAGCAGTGTGATGTACTTTTCTTCATCATTTTTTAACTGCTGAGGAAGATAGATCACGAAATGTGACGTTTCGATTTTCTTTTGAAGCACATCGTGCAATACTACTTCAGAAGTTCCAAAGCCTAACCGTGGAGATACATAAACGAAGCCAACTGAAATGAGAATGATGCAACTTATTAACAACCATTTAGAAAGCATCAATGTTTTCAATTCCCTTTTCCGGATCAGAACTATTATTCCGCTAAAAAAGAGGAGATTAAAAAATCTGTACAAAACAATTGTAAATGTTATGTCAATATCTTCATCGTACATTGTGCCGGGATAGAATGGGAGCAAAGGATTGTAAAAAAATAGTTGCGGACGAAAGTAGATTTCCGCGACGGGAATCAAAGCGATTATACCCAGCAGAAAGATAAAAATGAAATATGAATATTTTTTGTTGATAAAATCTGAAAGCAGTCCCAACGCATAACCGATAACCACAGCAGGCAAAGTTAGCACAGCATAAAACTTGAATCCGTCAAGAAAAGAACAATCATTTCTAAAAAGATGAAAGAGAAATGCAAGAAGCACCGGGATGATCAAAAATATTCCTGAAAAGATCAAAAGTTTCAATTGAAAAACTTTTACCCCGATTGCAGAGGATTTGAATTTGTCTTCATGAAGGGTAAACAATCCTGTATAGATCACCAGAAACAGTCCGTTCAACGAAGCAAACTCGAAACTGAAATATTTTGTTAACGGAAGCGTAAGTAACAAAATATTAATTACAACATGAAGTGCAAGAAGAATTTGGAGGAAGAGATTCTTTTTAAATAATGCTGCCACGATAATTTAAAACTCTTGTCCGGCAACACGTTCAATATCGGCGCCGAGTAGACGAAGTTTTTCTTCCAACCGTTGATAGCCGCGGTCTAAATGATAAACGCGCAAAACTTCGGTAACACCTTCGGCAGCTAACCCGGCAAGTACCAAAGAGGCACTCGCACGAAGATCAGTTGACATAACTTTTGCCCCTTTAAGTTTTTTTACTCCTTTAATCACGGCATTGTTTTCCTGGACGGTAATATCGGCGCCAAGTCTCACCAACTCCGGAACGTGACTAAATCTATCAGTATAAATGGTATCTGTAACCGTAGAAACACTATCGGCAACACTCATCAGGGCTAACCATTGCGCCTGCATGTCTGTCGGGAATCCGGGAAAAATTCCAGTTGAAACATCAATACTTTTTGGTAAAATATTTTGCGCGTCAATACGAATATCATTCCCGACTACATCAATGGTCATTCCAGTGTCTTCCAGTTTAGCGAGAACTGCATAAAGATGAGCATCAATTCCACCTTGAATGAGGATATTTCCTTTTGTTATCGCTGCGGCAGTTAGGAACGTCCCCGCTTCAATTCTGTCCGGAATAGTTTCTATTCCTGCCGGAAGCAGTTCGTCAACACCTTCAATTTCTAAAATAGAAGTATTGATACCAGAAATTTTCGCCCCCATCTTTAAAAGAAAATCCACGAGGTTGGTAATTTCCGGCTCCATTGCAGCGTTGTTAATGATAGTGGTTCCTTTAGCTAACACCGCCGCCATTAAAATATTTCCCGTAGCACCAACGGAAGATTTATCAAAATTAATTTTTGCACCGTGCAATTTTTTTGACCGGACAATAATATATCCTTCATCCAACTCAATTTCGGCTCCAAGTTTTTTTAAACCTTCAAGATGGAGATTGATCGGACGAGGTCCCCAAGCACAGCCGCCCGGTAAAGAAACTTTTGCAAATCCGTAACGTGCAAGCAAAGGACCAAGAACATACACCGAGGCGCGCATCTTTTTAACATGCTCGTAAGGAGCGATCTGATTATTAACTGTTGCAGAATTAATTTTTAGCACTTGATTTTCAAATTGAATTTCAGCACCAAGCTGCTTAAGCAGTTTGCTCATCGTAAAAACATCGTTCAACTCAGGTGTGTTATACAAAACCGACTGCCCCGAAGCAAGCAATGCTGCGGGCATTAGCGCTAATGTTGCATTTTTAGCACCGCTGATGGAAACGGTTCCTTTTAATGTTTTTCCACCATGAATGACAAATTTATCCACACAAACCCTTTTATTTTTTTGAAAAGATCGAACCGAACACACCAACCGCAAACACTTTTTTTGTTGGCGTAACTAATAACCGATTTAAAGCTGTAAAACCACCGGAGTTAGATAGCTCCCAATTTATTCCGCCGTCTCTTGTTATCAATATTTCACCTTTATTGCAGGAGATATATCCGTTAGTTTTATTTGTAAAAGAAATTGATAGCAATCCCGACACCAAGCCGGTAGAAACTTTTTCCCATTGCGAACCACCATCTTCAGTTTTAAAGATATCACCGCCGCCGGCAATGGCAATGCCGTTTGCTTTATCGACAAAATAAATATCGCGCAAATAGGTGTCTGTAAATTTATTTTGACTTATCCAATTTTCTCCCTCATCTGTGGTTTTCAAAATGGTACCATTCCAACCGACTGCATACCCGGTTGCTTCATCAACAAAGAAGAGGTTGAAAAGTAGATTTGAAGTGTTGGAATTAACTCGCCGGAATGTATAGCCGCCATTATTTGATTTTAAGATAGTTCCCTTTGCACCGCAAATAAAACTTGCATTATTGTTTTTATAAATACGAAAAAAATTTTCTCCATTTAGTTGAAGAATATTTTGCCAGGTGTTTCCCCCATCCTCGGTTCTAAATATTCTTCCATCGTCGCTAACAACTAATCCCAAATTTGAAGAGAGAAATTTTATATCGGTAAAATTAACTAATGAATCAATTTTAGGAAGAAGTTCAACCCAATCTTGTCCATAGTTAGTGGATTTAAGAATAGTTCCTTTTTCACCACAAGCAAACCCAAGATCATCTTGCAGAAAAGTAATACCATTCAGATTATTATTTGTTCCGGAATTCATCTTCACCCAATTGACTGAAGAAGTAAAAGTTGCTCGCGAGTTATAAACTGCCGTAGTATCCATCGGATGAATAGGTTTTGAAGTTAATCCCGGCCAATACGTAGCTATCGCATTAAAAATAAAATAGGCGAGAAAAATAAGGACAGCCAAAACTGGAAGCGCAAACACGGCAATTTTCACTCTTCTTATTTTATCAGCATTGTCTTTCTCAATGGGCTTCTGTTTCGTATTAACTTTTTCAGTTTTTTCAACACTTGCTTTTTCTACCTTTTGCAAAATTTGATTGACGTCATCTAAAAACTCTTCGCAGTTTTGATATCGTTTAAAAATAGTTTTATCCAATGCTTTGAAAACGATTTTATCAAGTTCGGGAGGAATAGCGTTTGAATTTATAGAAACTCTTGGTGGAGTTTTTTTTAAGTGTGCTTCCATAATTTCATATTCTGTCCCTTTATCAAAAGGAGTTTTACCAACGAGCATTTCGTAAAGGGTTATGCCGATTGAGTAAATGTCACTTTGCTTTGTCGGATCTTCAGCACGAATTTGTTCCGGGCTCATGTATAGCAATGTGCCTATTTTTGTACCGGTCTTTGTAATTCCTTTATCAAATAAGGCTTTAGAAATACCAAAGTCCATTATTTTAACAACACCCTCTTTGTTAAGAATGATGTTTGAAGGTTTAATATCCCGGTGAATAAAATTTTTGCTGTGAGCGTGACCAACTCCCTCTAACATTTGTTGCACAATATGCATTGCTTCTTTGATGTCTAACTTATTTTTCCGAGTAATAAGTTTTTCGAGTGTCTCCCCCTCAACATATTCCATAACAATGCCGAGAATTCCGTTTTGTTCTGTAAAACCGTAAACGGAAACAATATTGGGATGATTCAGTTTCGCTTGATTTTTAGCCTCCCGTTTAAACCGTTCAACAAAATTTGAATTGAGAGAACCGGTTTGGTTAAGGACCTTCAGTGCTACGAAGCGTTCTAATTTTATATCAAAAGCTTTATAGACAATCCCCATTCCTCCTTCACCGAGAATAGAAACTATTTTATAATTTTCAATTAATGATCCAATCATAACATTATCTATTTTTAAATGTTGTTAATAATTACATATGAAAAATTATCAGGAGATCCTTTGTCCTCAATTTGCCGGAAAAAGTTTTGCGATATTTCTTCCAGATTTTCCCCCTGAGATAAAGTATCAAAAATTTCATCAGAGTTTAACACTCCACACAGTCCGTCTGAACAAAGAAGAATTTTAAATTGTTGCCCTTCATCGAGATTAAAATAGTCGCAATCCGGAGAGCAATCGCTGTCTTCTCCCAAAGCTTTCACGATAATATTTCTATGAGGATGTATTTCCGCTTGCTGAGAAGTGATCAAACCATTATCAACCATTTTCTGAACGAGCGAGTGGTCTTTAGTGACTTGCAGTAATTGATCGTTAGTTAAAAAATAAATACGGGAGTCACCAATGTGTCCCCAATAGACAGTGTTTCCGGCGATAAACACAACCACGGCAGTTGTAGCCATTCCTCTATAATTTTCAGTATCTCTTCCCTTTACAAGAAGCGCACGATGCGCTGCCAATAAGGCAGAATTTATTTTTGTTAGATAATCTAACTGAGGATTATGAGTAAAAAAATCGTAGATGGCTTCAACAGCGGTTTTTGAGGCGACATCTCCGGCCCGGTTTCCCCCCAAGCCATCACAAACAACAGAGAGAAGCCCATCATCTAAATTGAAGACGCTAACAGCATCTTCGTTAACAGATCTCCGCTTCCCAACATGTGACGCAAAAATATAATTTACTACCATGAAATAACTTTATGCATGTAAATGAGAAAATACATTGTAAACATAATATAATTTTATTCTCTTGTTTTAGCAAAAATTTCCAACAAATCGCTCCGAAAAGATAATGCCTTGGCAAGATATTTGCTAAAGTTTTCGATCCGAATTATATTTGTTTTAACGAAAAACAAAATTATCACAACTTTACTGCGAAAGTGGCGTAATTGGCAGCCGCGCTAGACTTAGGATCTAGTATCGAAAGATGTGGGGGTTCGAGTCCCCCCTTTCGCACTATTTTATTAATTATGAGGTTAGTTTGGAAACGAAGATCAATGCTATAAGTGAATCTGTACATGAACTTGAAGTTATTGCGGAATATGATGAGATAAAAAGTTCAATCGATGCCGAGGTTCAGAAACAGGTTAAAACAGTTCAGATTGATGGATTTAGAAAAGGAAAAGTCCCTCCTGCCGTTATCAAAAGAATTTACGGCGATTCGCTTGAGTATACTGCTGCAGAAAAAGTGGCAAACAAATTATTCTGGCAAATTGAAAAAGAACAAAATCTAAAACCGATAAACGAACCTTCACTTACCGATATTGATTTTAAACCAAATGAAAAACTCACCTTTAAGGTCAAGTACGAAGTTTTTCCTAAACTTGAACCACAAGGCTATAAGGATATAGAGATTGAGGTCCCCGATTTTAAGATTACCGATGCGGAAGTTGAGCATGAGATCGAACGGCTATTAGAAGCCAATGCAACCTATGAAGATGCAGAAATCGTTGAAAATGAAAAATATTTATTAACTGCTGATATTTTTTCTGCCGACGAAACCGGTGCTTCAACCGGGATAAAAATGGAGTCAGACTACAAAATAAATCTCACAAACAAAAATATTAATAAAGAGATTTATGACAACGCTTTGAATAAACACGTTGGAGACACATTCTCTTTTTCTTTTGATGAACCGCATGAACATCATGATGACGTGCCGCATGAACATCATAAGATTTCTTATTTCGTAGAGATTAAAAGTATTCAGAAAATCGTTTATCCGGAATTGAATGAAGAATTCTTAAAAAAAGTTACCCGAGATAAAATTTCTACCGAAGCAGAACTCCGCGAGAGCATTAAAAAAGATTTAATTTCTTATTATGAATCAAGCATCAATGATATGGCTGAGTTAAAGCTGGAACAAGCAATCCTCCAGAACAACAAATTTACACCGCCGCAGGTATTCATTCAAAACTATTTAGACCATCTTGTGAAAGATGAAATAGATAGTTACAAAAAGAAGAATAAAAAAGTAAAACCCGAAGTAATCCGTGAAAAATTAGCAGCGAAAGCTGAGAACTCGGTAAAATGGATTCTGATCAAAGATAAAATTATCGAAAAAGAAAACATCGTTTTATCCGAAGAACGGTTGAAAGAACTTTCGGAAGAGAACGCCGAAAAAATGGGTGTTAGCGCGGATGTGCTGCTTACTCATTATCAATCTGATGAAATGAAAAACCGTCTCTTGCTGAACGAATTCTATTCATTTCTAAAAAAATCAAATACAATTAAACGAATTGACCCTGAGGTCTTTTCGCAAAAGGAAGAAGCACATGCAGAGAAACATTGAAATATATAATCAATTAGTCCCCTACGTTATTGAACAAACCGGACGCGGCGAACGCGGAATGGATATTTATTCCCGCCTCTTGCGCGAAAGAATTATTTTTCTTGGAACCGCTATTGACGATCATGTTGCAAGTTTAACTATTGCACAATTAATCTTTCTTGAAGCCGAAGATGCTCAAAAAGATATTTTCCTCTACATCAATTCTCCCGGTGGGAGCGTTTCTGCCGGATTAGCAGTTTACGACACGATGAAATATATCAAACCGGATGTTGCTACTATTTGCGTTGGAATGGCGGCAAGTATGGGAGCGATTCTATTAGCCGGCGGTCAAGCTGGAAAAAGAACTTCTCTTCCTAATTCAAGAATTATGATCCATCAACCGTGGGTTGGCGGTTTGCAAGGTCAAACTACCGATATCGAAATTCATGCAAAAGAAATGATTAAGACTCGCGATACGTTATACGGAATTTTAGCTGCGCACACGGGAAAATCACTCGAACAAATCACAAAAGATTGCGACAGAGATTATTTCCTCTCAGCCGAAGAAGCTAAGACTTATAATATTATCGATAATATTTTAGAAAAAAGACCATAATCTTCAAAAGCCGGTTTTCCTTTTTATAGAAAACCGGCTTTCTTTATCCTCCATAAAATTAATTTAGCATGAAAAAAGCAATTTTATTAACACTTCTCTTTTTAACCGTTAGCTTTCCACAAATTTCGCTTTATAAATTAAATCTTTACACTGAAGAGTATGCTAAAAGAAACTCACTGCCATCCGTTTCGGCAGGGTTAATTGAAAAGAATAAAATTGTTTGGACCGACTATGTGGGCAGCATTGATTTGGAAAATAACGTTCATGCCGAAAAAAATTCTCTATACCGCGTGGCTTCTATTTCAAAATCAATTACAGCTATTGCAGTAATGCAGCTTGTTGAACAAGGTAAAATAAAACTGGATAGCGACGCCAGAAATTATCTCCCGTATCTTCCTCAAAAAAAATGGGTTTTTACTGTCCGTCAACTTTTAAATCATACTTCAGGAATTCGTAATTACAAAAGTGAAGAAGAGTTTAACAGTAAAATAAATTTTAAATCAATCCGTGACGCTATGATGTATATAGGGATGGATTCTTTAGAATATCAGCCCGGGACTAAATATGTCTATTCAACACTTGCTTATAATCTTTTAGCCGGAATCATCGAACAAGTATCGGGTATGTCCTATGAAAGTTACCTGCAAAGAAATATTTTTGAACCTTTGAAGATGGCTTCCACCAAACTTGATTTCTACAATAAAATAATTCTTAACCGGGCAAAAGGTTACCAAAAAAATTCTTTACGGCAATTTGAGAATGCACCAATCGCTGATTTAACAATAAAATTCCCAGGGGGTGGCGTTCTTTCAACTATAGAAGATTTACTAAAATTCAGTAACGGACTTCTACAAAACAAATTAATAAAAAAACAGACGCTTGATACCATGCTCACAGAAACGGTTTTGCTTAATGGAACGAAAATTCAATACGGATTGGGACTCGGTTTCGGTATTGATAAATATGGAAGAAAGTTTTATGGACATTCCGGCGGTGGAACAGGCTTTGTTTCTCAATTTATGTGTTATCCTGATCTTGATTTAGCGACAGTTCATCTTATTAACTGCAGAGATAGAAATCTCATTAATGTTGCAGAAGAAATTGCCGCACTTTATACGGGGAAAGATGTCGCGTTTCCGAAATTTTCTTTAAGCGATACATTAACAAAAATTGCAACAACCGTCTCTATCGATTCCGCCTTAATATTTTGGACTGATATTGAGAAGACAAAAGATGATAATTTTTTATTTTCTAATAATGAAAAAAAAGATTTTGGTTATGATTTGCTAGCTTCGCACCGAACAAAGGATGCAATTCTCGCCTTTACTAAATTAGCGGAAACCGATACTACTTTTCCAGGCGGATTTATTGGTTTAGGAGAAGCATTCAATCTAGACGGCAATAAAGGACTGGCGCTTCGTTATTTAAAGAAAGCTCAAAAACTTAAACCGAACGATCCTCTAATTCAGGCGCAGATTTTGCAAATTGAAAAAGAGCATGAATAGCTTTTTCCTTTAACTAAGCGAGCGGCATATATTGAGAATTTACAGTGATGCATGTTGGCTCACCTTTAATTTTTCTTTAACTTTGAGATAAGAAAATCAACAATCAGAATGTGATGCAAAAAAAGAAAATCGTAATTATAGGTCCGGCTTTTCCCTACCGTGGCGGGAACTCACTCTTTATCACTCATTTAAATGATAAATTAGCAGAGCAGTTTGATGTTACAATTTTAAACTACACCCTTCTCTATCCTTCGCTTTTATTCCCAGGGACAACCCAATTTGATAAAAGCGGAATAACATTTCAACCTGCAGCAAGCGAGCGGATCGTTAATTCTATTTCTCCTTTTTCGTGGTTGAAAACCGCTAAACGGATTAAAGATATTAATCCTGATTTAGTAGTATTTGATTGGTGGCATCCATTTTTTTCATTTTGTCATTTTTCAATTTCATTTTTGTTAAGGAAAAAATTCCGTAAAAAAATTCTTTTTATAACCGAAAATTTTATTTCCCACGAAGGACATTTGATTGACCGGCTCCTTACAAAAATTGGGTTGGCAAATGCCTCCTCGTTTTTGTCGCTCTCCGAAAAAGTCGAAAAAGATTTAGCTGATGTATCCAACACGAGAAAGGTCTACCGATCCGAATTACCGGTTTACGATTGTTACGATCTCCCCGCTAGTACAGCGAAGAAAAGCATCTCACAGAAAAAAGATTTTTCGTTTTCCGAAGATGACTTCGTTCTTCTCTTTTTTGGATATATTAGAAAATACAAAGGACTGGATATCCTCATAAAAGCCATGCCTTTGTTGATAAAAAAAATCCCTCACATCAAATTATTAGTGGTCGGAGAATCATACGATGAATTTTCTTTTTACGAAAAATTAGTATCCGAACTTCATCTAACAAGCTATATCAAGATGGAAAACAGATTTGTTGCAAATGAAGAGGTCGGTAAATATTATTCGGTTTGCGATTTGGTCATTCTCCCCTATCGCAGCGCTACGCAAAGCGGTATTCTCAACGTTGCGTATGGATTTGGTAAACCGGTTCTCGTTACAAACGTTGGGGGTTTGGCAGAATTTGTTGATGACAAAAAAACGGGGATCATTGTTGAACCGGAATCTCCCGCAGCAATTGCCGATGGGATTATGGAATTTCACTCTTTACAAAAAACCGTAACCTTTAGTAAAAATATTGAGGAGAGAATTTCGCACAATCAATTTTCTTCTATCGCACAACTCTTTGATAAAATTATTTCGGATGCTTCATTATGATTTTAAAAACCGATTGCCAACATTTTCCCGGTGATAGACCGTGTAGTTTCAATAAAAATTTCGGTACCATGTGCAACAATTGCCAAAGCTACAAACCGGTCGGATTCAAAATTCTTATCATCAAATTTGATGCGACCGGTGATGTTCTGCGCACCACTTCTCTCCTTCATGCTTTGAAAGAAAAATATCCTGATTCTCATATCACCTGGTTCACAAAAAAGAACGCTCAACCAATTTTTTTTAATAATCATCTCGTTGATGATGTATTCATCGTAGAAAATAGTGATACAGTGTCAAAACTGCTGGCGTTGGAATTTGATCTGCTGATCCATCCGGACGCTTCTGCACAAAGCGGCGCTTTCGCTTCATGGATCAACGCAAAAAATAAAAAAGGATTCTTTCTCGATAAAAAAGGGAAAATTCAACCCTTCGATAATGCTGCGATTGAGTGGTTGGAACTAGGCGCCTTTGATCAAAAGAAAAAGCTAAATTCAAAATCCTACCAGCAAATCCTACATGAAATTTGCGGACTTGAATATGAAAAAGGTGAAATTATCCTTTCTCTAAATGAAGAAGAAAAGGAATATGCCGAAGAATTCTCAACACGTCACAAACTTAAAAAATTCAAGAAAATTATTGGACTAAACACCGGTGCTGGCTCACGCTGGCAATATAAACAATGGGGAATTCAGCAATTCGTACAATTGATACAAATGATCCACATCTATTCAAATGAAATTGGAATTTTACTCTTTGGAGGTGACGATGAAAAGGAAAGAAATAGTTATTTGGCAAATCAATTCCCTGTTGTCATTGATACCGGCTCAGGAAACACACTTCGTCAATTCTTTTCTTTAGTTGATCTTGCAGATATTTTTATTACCGGTGATACTTTGGGACTTCACGCTGCAACAGCTTTAAAAAAGAATATTATCTGTCTGTTCGGTCCCACCTCTTCAAATGAAATTGAAGATTACGGAAGGATTACAAAAATTACTCCTCAAATGGATTGTTTAGTCTGCTATAAAATGCGTTGTGACTTTTCTCCGACCTGTATGGATTTAATTTCCGTACAAATGGTTTTTGACACGTTAAAAGTAGTGGTGTGATTTAGAATGAATAGAATTAACTGTCTTTAAGTTTTAAAACAATTTGTTTTTGTTCACGGGCTATAACGTACTGATGAATATGCTGAGATGACTTAAATAAATCTATTACATTCCCCTTATTTTTTGTGTTTTCTGGTGAGACACTTTGCGTAGAAGAATCGGGTTTTACATTCTTTAAAAAAGAAGAGAATGATTTTTTTTCTTCTTCCTTTAACTTTCCAACTATTGGTTTACCGCTAGTCGATTCACGATCTCCCGGCTTGGGTTCAGTTGCCTTATTCAACTTTGTCTTTGTTGAAAATTTTGTCGGGTCTGGCATCGGCAGATATGTCAGTTTCCTCATCTTGTGAGCATCAAAATTTCTATCTTCTTCCACCAAATCATTCTTAATATCTTCAACCGTAACCTTCTTAAACCTGGTAGCTGTTCTGTCCGGTTGAACTTTAATTTTATGAATTTCCTGATTTGTAGCTTTTATATCAAAATTCACTTCATCAAATGCAAAGATTAATTCAGCGAAGACTCTGTCGTTTTGCCATTTCGCTTCCGATACCTCCAGATCAAAGGCATAAACTTCAGAATAATTCGGTTTCCTAAAATTACTAATTTGAGAAAGGAGCCCAACCTGTTGAATTCTAAACCGGACGTCAGTTATCTCATTACTTTTTACATACTCTTCTAATTCTTTAACGGCAAATACCGGGTCGAAATGCACAACTTCCGGTTCACCATTAATGGTTATCATAACGCCATATTTAAGAATGTCTGTTTTAAAGGAGGCTAAATTTGTGAGAAGCCGATAAACAATAACTGATTTCGGGTCACTCGAATTTATATACTTACAAACTTCATTAAAATGGATCGGCAAAGCTTTTTTAACTTTATCATCTTTATTAATAATGTGGAAATTTTTTTCAAAATCGAATTTGTTTTCCGAATAGATAAAGATATCGTTCTGTTTTATATCTAAAGTTTCAAGTATCATAATTCATTCAAAAAGTCGCCGCTGAGAATTTCGTTTTTGTTTTTCTTTATTGTTTTTGAATATTGCTATACAAAAATAAACAATTTCCCCAATATTAAAGGAAGTTTCCCATGGCACTAGATATTGCAGTAATTCAGAACATATTAAAAGACAGAAATATAGATGGTTGGTTATTATTTGATTTCCGAGGATCTAATGATCTAGCTTTAGAAATTTTAGGAATAAAAAAAGAATCTCATCTTACTAGAAGATTTTTCTATTTCATCCCAAAAACCGGAAGTCCCAGCAAAATTGTAAACGCAATTGAGGAACATAATCTGGCTCACTTGCCCGGCGAAAAACTTTCTTATTCAAGTCATATTTCTTTAAGGGAGCAGCTCACAAAAGCTTTATCCGGGAGCAAAACGATTGCCATGGAATATTCTCCCATGAACGCCATTCCCTATCTTTCAAAAGTTGACGCCGGTACTTTGGAGTTGATAAAAACATTCGGGGTTGAAATTGTAAGTTCGGCAGACTTAATAACACAGTTCACGGCTTTATGGTCAAATGAACAATATGAGGAAAATGTGCCTGTTGCTAAGACTTTGGTTGGCATCGCAAGTAACGCCTTTAACTTTATTAAAAATAATATCTTAGCAAGAAACACCTTAACCGAATATTCGGTGCAGCAATTCATAATGGATGAATTTCAAGCGAAGAACTTAATAACAGATTTTCCACCAATCGTAGGTGTAAATGAGAATAGCGCCAATCCTCATTATGCTCCCGACGAGACTACCTTCAAGCAAATCAAAGAGAATGATTTTGTTCTTATCGATCTTTGGGCAAAAACTCCGGATGATTCTTCAGTTTGGTCGGATATTACATGGGTCGGATTTGTAGGGAAAGAAGTTCCTGAAAAGTATAATAAGGTCTGGAGCATAGTAAAAAACGCGCGTGATGCAGCATTTGATCTGGTAGAAGAAAGATTCAATAACCACCAACCTGTCTATGGATTTGAAGTTGACAATGCTTCCAGAAAAGTGATAGAAGATGCCGGTTACGGTAAATATTTTATTCATAGAACCGGACACTCAATTACTACTACTTTGCATGGCAGTGGGCCTCATATGGACAATTACGAAACAAAAGACGAACGTCGACTACTTCCATCAACTTCCTTTTCAATTGAACCTGGGATTTATCTGACCGGAGATTTTGGAATAAGAAGCGAGATTGATGTTTTTATTCATGATGATGGAAAAGTTGAACAAACTAGCGGAATAAAACAAGAAGAAGTTATAGCTATTCTCAAATAGATTGAGATAGTTTAAACCAACTTTGGGAACGAAAAAGAGGATTTCTACGTTTTCTATTAAAAAGGATTGTATGAAAACTTTAAAAATCTTCTCACTCGTAACTGCTTTATTTCTGTCAGCTTGTGGTGGAACTGCAAAAAATATAAACGAAGGAATGAAAGCACCAAATTTCACTTTGCCTGATGCTTACGGAAATTCATATACGCTAGCCTCGTTCCGGGGAAAATCACCGGTGATTCTTTATTTCTATCCAAAAGCATCTACTCCGGGATGCACCAAAGAAGCTTGCGGAGTTAGAGATAATATTTCAAAATTCAAAGAGAACGGAATTGAGATTTTCGGTATCAGCGTTGACTCAAAAGAAAAAATAAAATCTTTCATTGATGATTATAAGTTAAACTTCCCTCTCCTTTCTGATAAAGAAAAAGAAGTTTCAAAAGCCTATGGAGTATTAAATGCTTTGGGTTTTGATAACAGAGTGACTTTTATAATTGATAAAAACGGAAATATCGCAAAAGTGATTAGAGATGTTGATGTTGATAAACATGCCGAACAAGTACTTGGATTTGCTCTAACGTTGAAATAAAACCTTATTGAATAAATGACTACTCAATACTGCTGGGTAGTCATTATAAAATCATTTGGATTATAGCCCTGATTACGAAGTATTGCAAAAGCTTTCTCTAAATTCTCTTTAGTCATTTGTGGTTCGCGATTTAATATCCAGCCATACTTGCGATTTGGTGTTCCGATAATGGCAAAAGTATAATTTTCATCTAACCCGATGATCCAATAATCTCCCCAAAATAAATTTATTCCGAAGATAGAAACAAAACTCACTTCCAGTTTTGCATTGGAAACTTTATCTACTACTCGGGCAGTTCCTTCAGCTTTGGTTTGCTCTCCATCTTCATTTATGCAGCTGTTGACAACTGAAATTGAACCATTACTATTTGTCTTGTAAAACGCAGTGGTATTCTTTACACATTTTTTTTGAAACCAATTCGGAATTTTTGCTATCTCGTACCATAAGCCGGTATATTTTTTAAGATCAACGGAATGAACTGTGACCGGTTCTTTCGGGAGAGACTTTTCCTGCTGGGCAAATAGATTAACCATTGATGCAAGCATAGCACCCAATAATATTTTTTTGACCATAATGTTTCCTTTTTATGCAAGATTATAAAACTAGTAAATCATTTCTATAAATTTATAGCAGAAGCATGATAAATATCAAGATGCGTTTTCTTTATATTTTCATCGTTCAAGTATTCATCAAATGTCATTCGCTTATCAATTAATCCTGAAGGAACTATCTCGATGATCCGGTTAGCAATCGTATGGATAAACTGGTGATCGTGCGAGCTAAATAATACCGTTCCTTTAAAATCGATTAAGCCATTATTCAATGCAGAAATGGCTTCCAGGTCAAGATGGTTTGTGGGTTCATCAAAAACAAGAAAGTTTGCGCCGGAAAGCATCATCTTCGCAAGTAAACAACGGACGCGTTCTCCACCGGAAAGTACTTTAGCTTTTTTCAGCGATTCTTCACCACTGAAAAGCATTCTTCCAAGAAATCCTCTGATATAGGTTTCATCTTTTTCTTTTGAATATTGACGGAGCCATTCAATTAAGTTCAAATCAATATTAAAGTAATTTGCGTTATCTCTAGGGAAGTAAGCAATTTTAATTGTAGGTCCCCATTCAAAAGTTCCTCCACTTGGGATTTCTTTTTCAGATAAAATATTGAAGAGTGTAGTTTTAACCAGATCGTTGGGACCGACAAAAGCAATTTTATCCCCCTTTTCAACTTTGAACGTTAGATTATTAAGAAGTGTTTCTTCGTCTGATTTTTTTGTAAGATTTATAATTTCGAGGACATTATTTCCTGCATCACGTTCCGGTTTAAAAGCGATATAAGGCATCTTGCGGGATGAAGGTTTGATATCTTCTAAAGTTAAGTTCTCAAGTTGTTTTTTTCTTGAAGTTGCCTGTTTTGATTTTGAGGCGTTTGCACTAAAGCGTGAAATGAATTCCTGAAGTTCGGCCATTTTGGCTTCAATTTTTTTATTTGCATCCTTCGCCTGTTTTGCCGCTAATTGACTGCTCTCCAGCCAGAAATCGTAATTACCGGTATACATTTGTATTTTCCCATAATCAATATCGGCAATATGGGTACAAACTTGATTAAGAAAGTGTCTATCGTGAGAAATAACAATTACCGTATTTTTAAATTTTTCGAGAAAATCTTCAAGCCATCCGATTGAAATAATATCAAGATGGTTCGTGGGTTCATCGAGAAGTAAAATATCTGGATTACCAAATAACGCCTGTGCCAAAAGGACTTTTACTTTTTCGTTTCCAGATAAGTCTTTCATCAACTTGGTATGAAGCTCATCGGCAACTCCCAACCCACTTAATAGTTCAGCAGCCTCAGACTCTGCCTCCCATCCGGATAACTCGGCAAATTCTCCTTCAAGCTCAGCAATTCTTATTCCGTCTTCATCACTAAATTCATGTTTAGCATATAAAATATCTCTTTCTTCCATTATGGTAAAAAGTCTTTTGTGTCCAACCATTACAGCCTTCAGCACTTGATAATCATCAAATTCAAATTGATTTTGATTTAATGTTGTTAACCTGTTCCCCGGTGTAATGATAACATCGCCGGAGCTTTGTTCAATTTCCCCGGAAAGGATTTTAATAAAAGTTGATTTCCCCGAACCATTAGCTCCGATAATGCCGTAGCAATTTCCAGGAGTAAATTTCAAATTTACTTCTTCAAACAAGATTCGTTTACCAAAACTTAAAGAAAGATTACTTGTACTTATCATTGATTACTTATTCCATAGTTACTTTGTGTGGAGTTTAAATTGAAACGGAACGATCCGTTCCATGCGGTTTTATTTTGTTTGTTCTTTAAGACCTGAAGAGCCCCTCTGGAAATGCAACTTAGGGAAACTTAAAAATACCTGTTTGAAACAGAGTATTTTTTCCGGTTAGTAAAATTGAACTCAAAAAAAACTTTTTTTAACGGCACAAATATACCTAAATCCGGTAAATATCTTGTTAAGCTTAGATTTAGCTATTAAAAAATCTTATAATAATAAATTAGCAGAAAGATGGCCGGAATGACAATGCCGATTGCTGTAAGCCATGCACCTCTACCTTTTATTCCATTTTTCCCTTTGATCATAAACAAACCGGAAATGGCAAGAAATGCAAGCGCTATGGCAAAAAGGTCGGCTACCAACGTCCATATTTTTTTAGGAGCGTTTAAATGAAGAAAATTTGTCTCTCGAATAACAGCCCGGCTTGTAATTTTTTCTTGCGAGATTTCTCCTCTTTTTAGATCAACCGTAATGGTATTACCGTTAACAAAGATATTAATGTGGCTGGAATCGGGTAAGAAAAAACTTTTTAATTTCCCTTTTTCCCCAATTTTATCAAGTATACCCGGAATTAATTGGTCGGAGGTAAGCATGCTATCAGGAATTGGATCAACTTTCATTGTTGATTTTTCAATTGCATAATTCGGGTTCCAATCATTAGTATGATTGACTGCAATGCCGGATATAGCATAAATCACCGTAAGCCCGGTTGCTATATATCCAATATCTCTGTGAAGAATTCTAACCCATTTGCGCCACTCAACCATTAAATCCTCTAGGATATAAAAAAGGTTGCCTGAAAATGTTATTCTGATGAAGAATAGTAAAGACTTAAAAGTCAGTATTTACAAGACAGAATTCAGAATAACCGGGAACTTATTTCTGACAACCTTTATGTGAAATTTATTTTATAATTACTTTATTACTGCCCCAAGACCTTTGATTTGATAAAGTGTAACCGGACCGGTCACTGAAGCCGGATCAAACTTCTTTCCGTGTTCTTTCGCTTCATTTTCAGCAGCGGCAAGAGCCTGCTCTTTGGACATTTTAATTTCATAAACCTGCCCTTCAACAACGGCAGATTTTCCTTTTTCTTCCAACGGGAAAACAATTTCTCCATCTTTTACTTTAACTTTAATTTTTTGAAATGGTTTATCGCTCGCTAGCTCAATCCAGCAACCTCTTTTTTCGCAAACACCAACAACATTCCCTTCAACCTGAACTTTTTTGCCTATAAAATCTTTAGGATTTGCAAGGATGGTTGAGATCTTTGTTTTTTCTTTTAAACTTAACTCTTTCCCATATTTATTACCGCCACCAGCGTAACTTACAGTAAACGATAACAAGAATACAAAAACGATTAAAAGTGACTTTTTCATAGTTTCCTTCTATTGGTTAATTATTGAGAATAATTTGTAACTTCTAATATATTACACTTTTAAAATAAAGAAGTACCATGAAAAATCCACTTTTGGAGATGAATTTTGAACAGATTTGCTTTTTAATAGAATGTCGGTCACTTATCAAATAAGAATGCGAAATATTCGTTCATTCAACCACATAAAATTTTCTTAGAACAAACGATTTCGTTATACTTGCGTCTCAATTACCAGAAAACTAAAAGCTTAATGAAAAATAATGTAACACCGGTTATCCTAACCGCAATGGAACTTGAAGTTCGCTTTGGTGAACAAGTAATTCTCGATAAAGCCTCCCTCACCATTCACGAAGGAGACCGGATAGGTCTTGTCGGCAGAAATGGAGCCGGAAAATCAACATTCTTAAAAGTGATCTCCGGTCACTTAACTCCCGATTCCGGTGACGTTGCAAAGAAAAAAAATCTTGTTGTCGGAATGCTCTCTCAGGAATTCACTCTTGACGAGACTAAAAACGTTCACGAAAATATCCTGAGCGGGGCTAGCAAAATTGTTGCTTTGCTGAAAGAATATGAGGAACTCCCCCACGATTCAACGCGAAGACATCTCCTTGAAGAAAAAATTTTACAAGTTGATGGATGGGATCTAGAAAGAAAAATTGATTTGCTCATAACCTCTCTAAACGCTCCTGAAGCACAAAGAGAAGTCGCAACACTTTCCGGTGGCGAAAAACGGCGCGTCGCTTTGTGCCGTGCATTGATCTCTCAGCCCGATCTTCTTATTCTTGATGAACCTACCAACCATCTGGATACCGATTCAATTGAATGGATTGAAAATTTTTTAGCGGAATATAAAGGCACTTGCATTTTTGTTACTCACGACCGTTATTTCTTAGACAGAATTGCAAATAGAATTGTAGAATTGTCATCGGGAACATTCTTCTCTCATCAAGGGAATTATACAGATTACTTGATAAACAAGGCTGAGCGGCAAGCTGTAAAGGAAGTTGAAGAAGGTAAGCGGCAAAATTTCCTGCGCCGTGAACTCGACTGGGTTTTGCGCGGACCAAAAGCGAGAAGAACAAAAGCTAAAAGTCGCCTTGACAATTATTACGAAGTTGCCGCACAACAAAACACTGAAGTTGAGTTAGATGTTGAGATGATTATTCCTCCGGCAGAAAAATTGGGGAAAAAAGTTCTTGAACTAAAAGACGTAAGCATTAAACTTGGTGATAAACTTCTCTTCGAACATTTAAACTTGGATTTTTTGCCGGGAAGAAAATTAGGAATAATCGGCAAGAACGGGGCGGGTAAAACTACTCTGCTCAAAATTATTCTGGGAGAACTTTATCCGACTAAAGGGAAATTAGAACTTGGCGAAAAAACCGATTTTAATTATATCGACCAGGCAAGACTTCTCTTAAATGATGAAGAAACTGTTGTTGAATCAATCGGCGAAGGAAGTGAAACCATTAAATTCGGTAAATATCAAATGGGAGTGTGGACTTACCTACGGCGATTCCTCTTTACCGATGACCGGATCAATACAAAAGTTGGAAGACTTTCCGGCGGAGAGAGAAGCAGATTAACCCTGGCAAAAATTATTAAGAACGGCGGGAATTTTCTTCTGCTTGATGAACCGACAAACGATCTTGATCTCCCGACTCTGAGAGTTTTGGAAGAGGCTCTGATTGCGTTTGAAGGGTGTGTTATTATTGTTAGTCACGATAGATATTTTCTTAACCGCGTTTGCAACGGTATTCTTGCCTTCGAAGAGAATGAAAACATCCATTTTAGCGAAGGCAATTATGATTACTATCTTGAAAAAAGAAAAGCCAGAATTAAAGCCGGTACTACTACCCATCAAAAAGAAAAAGTTGAAGAGAAAAAACCGAAACCAACAGTGAAAAAACTTACGTGGAAAGAAGCTAAAGAACTCGAAACGATTGAAGCAACTATTCTTACCGCGGAAGAGGAAGTAGCTAAAATAGAAAGTATCTTTTCATCCCCCGATTTTTATGAAAAATATGCAATGCAGACTAACGAATTGAACCGTCAACTTGAGCAGGCAAAACAATCCGTTAAACTTCTCTTTGACCGGTGGGAAGAACTTGAAAAATTAAAAAATAGTTGAAGTGATTAAGTACGAAGAGTTGTCTCAAAAACAAAGTGAGACAACCGCACTCTAAACTATTTTAAAATTACCATCTTCTTAGTTTGTACAAACGCTCCTGCCTGAAGTTGATAAAAATAGATCCCGCTAGACAATTCATAATTCCTAATTCCTAATTCGTAATTATACACGCCGGGTTCTTGTTTCTCATTCACAAGCAACGCAACTTCTTTCCCCAATACATCATATACTTTTAGACTTACATTCTGCTGCCTGCCTACTGCATACTGAATTCTGGTTACCGGATTAAAAGGATTAGGATAATTCTGCTCTAAAGCAAAGTCGAGCGGAGTCGAGACTTCGACTTCTACTTCCTTACTGTAGGCAAATTTTCCATCGTTATCAATTTGTTTTAAACGATAAAGGTACCTTCCTACGGTTGAAGAATTATCAGTGAATCTATACTCTTTAGGTGAATTGCTGTTCCCTGCACCATTTACAAATCCAACCTTCTCCCAATTACGATCTTGCAATTTTGTAATCTTGTAATTTTGTAATCTTTCAACTTCAAACCCGTAATTATTTACCTCGGTCGCTGTTCGCCATGTAAGAGAAACCCTGCCGCTATTGCAATAGGCATTAAAGCTTTCAAGTTCAACCGGCAATGCCCAAACACCGGACGGCATACTTTGCCGAACCGAATTCGAACCAGTCCAATTAAGCTTATTCCCAACATCTATTTGTAACTGTGTATGGTCACTACTTATGGTTCCGGAAAAAATCGCATTATCTATTTCATTTAATGCAACCGCTGAAACTCCATTTGCTAACCCTGCAGGCAGAGCAGAGGAATTGGCCGAAAGCGCTGTCGCTTGCCAGGAGGAACCGGAATCATTCACCGCATATATAAAATTTGGAATAGATGATGTCCCGGTATAAGCAAGTATTTGATCACCACTTGCGGAAAGTAAAAATGATCCGCTAGAGACGATCGAACCAATGCTTGGAGTTGCAGATGATACATTTACAATTGTTCCGGTTGTAACACCACCAACGGGAGCAGTCCATACCAAAATTCCTTCGCCGGTTTTCAAACTTCCGGTACTTAACCATCCATTGTCGGTAAAGTTAATTATTATGCCGGCAGGTAAATCAACTAATGGAATAAATGCAAATTCATCGGGGTCATCCATGTTGAATCCAATGATTAGAATATCTCCGGCGTTAAGGATGCTTAGTGTAGAATCATTAACTGCCGGCACGGTTCCATCGGTCTTATAGTTGATGGCTGATCCGGTCCCATAATAAGAGAAGATTTTAAAATAATATCGCGTGTTACCCGTTAAATTAAAAAAAGTATAACTATCTGCTGCAGAGTAGTCAACATTTACTTTACCCAAGCCATTGGAAAGATCAAGATCATTTACATACGTCACACCGTCCGACGGATTGGCAATTGATGAACTTGTACTTGCAATAATCAAATACCCAGCCGGGACTTGAGTCCCAACTGCGGCGTCTGTCCAATTAAGTTGTATCGCACTTGCTGTTGCATTGCTTGTTGAAAAATTGGAAACGTAATTTGTAGGTTCTGTTGCCAGCGAACCTGATAAAACAGTTGCACTTGTATAAGGAACCGTTCCATCAATTTTGTAGTTGGTTGAAGTGGTTGTTCCGTTATAGGAAAAAACACGGATATAATAGGTAGCTCCCGCTGTAAGCCCTGAGAACGAATAGGTGATTGTGCCTGAATTAGTAATGTTAACAACACCGCGAGTGTCGGATAAGTCCGTATCATCCGCGTATGATGAACCATCTGCGGGAATAAAATAATCGTCATTACCGCTAAATATTTCCAGTAGATAACCGGAAGGAGCCTGGGTGCCCATAACTGCATTAGTCCATGTAATATCAAATGATGATGTGCTCAAATTTCCGACAGCAAGGTTTGTAACATAATTTGTTGGTTCAACAGAATATGTAGGAGTGAGCTTAGTAAGATCATTGAAATTAATATAATTAACCCACTCCGGGTGATCAACGAAAGGATTACGGTTGCCTTGAACGGTCTCGATATAATTATTCCTTGCTGTTTCCCATGCATCCGGCGGGTCGTCTTTACTCCATTGGAGAAGTAAACTTAAATCTTGAGGAGCTTCATGTAATGAATCAGGAAGTGTTACCGCGTTTAGGTGATTAAAAGTCCAATCATATCCATTAATACCGTTATATCTAACCGACATATACAATAGTGCTCTAGCGAAATCACCTTTATGTGAATTGCGTGGTTCGAAGACGGTTTCTCCCGCAGCATTTTGTCCATATTTACAAAGGAGATATGAACTTGTTACAGTAGTTACTATTCCTTCGGGGTGATTGTTCCGTACTCCGTTTGCGTATTTCTGATTTGTTGGAAAAAGATGATGTTGGTCGGAATATTCTGCACGGTTTTCGAAGCCTACGGTATCTTTTGTAGGCATCCAACTCTGACACCAACTATGTTCTCGGCTGAAACTTGAATCGACATTTACGCCTACCGTGCCATACCATTTGAATGGAGGCGTGTAGACATAATTTAATCCTGAATAAACACATGTCACAACCTTACGTGAATAGGTAGTATCGCGTGAAGCAAAATTCGCTACGTTTGTTTCATCAAATTGTTCATAGATAATTCTGGTGTATGGTGACCTAATTGTAGTTTGTAAATTAGTTATAAACGAAGCACTTGATACATTCACACCGGAATAGTATGTATCAACCGCTGTTTGTGCAGCCAACTGTACCCCCAACAATGCAATGATAATAAGTAATCGCATGAAGGATGAACTTTCTCTCTATCTGTGTTATTTTCTTAGCGGACTAAGATGAGATTAGCAGATTTGTTTTTAATGGAATGAACTTTTGTGTAAATAACAGCGAATTGTACTTTCGCTAATTATTACTATCGTAAATATTGGAGATAATTTTAGTTTTTGCAAGGGGTTATAAGAAATAATTTGGTTTGTATCATAACATGATTTGAACGACCTCTCCCCCGTCTCACTCTCTTTTGTAAGGAGAGGGATGAGATAATTAATTAAAACATTTTACACTCCCTTTTTAATCAGTACAAATCCGTTCAACTTGCGTTCATTATCGTCTCATTGCTTTAAAATTGACTCTTTTCCTTCGCACATTCCCATAGTCCCACAGTCTCTTTCCACCTCCCAACTTCTCCGCAATCCAACCTCCTTTCGCATCTCCTTTCCTGAGTAGTACGGAGGTTTCTATGGCTAGTATATGAGCTTTTTTTAGTAGTACGCTATCTTTTATTGGTAGTACACGCAATTTTCTTGATATTATACCCGTTGGTAGGCGATTATTTAATAGGTCACCTTATGCAAAATTATACAAATCGTAGGGCGATTCTCTGAATCGCCCATGCGTTTTACTTCGACTCGTTCATTTAAGGGTCGAATCCGAAAGCTTTCGGATTCGACCTACATATTTGCGTACGTTGTATGAGTAATTTATTCGCGGGTTGATAATAAAACAGAGATGACACTTTAAATAAATTGATGTCATCTCCGTGGAAAGTTTTTAACTTAATATTTTCAGTTTTATTTTTTCTCTTCTTCAGCACTTGAAACATCGGAAACAATTTCATCTTCAATAAAAATTAACTGCTCGGTTTTTTCAACGTGCTTTGCAATTATTTTGCTTCCTTCCTTGAATGAGCCACGCAAAATTTCTTCTGCTAAAGGGTCTTCAATGTACTGCTGTATGGCTCTCCGTAACGGACGCGCACCGAACTTTGGATCAAATCCTTTTTCTGCAATAAATTCTTTTGCGGAATCTTCTAAGACTATCTCCATTTTATTGTCGTGAATGTTATTAAGCAAATCCTTTATTTCAATATCGATAATTTTGAGTATGTCTTCCTTTTCAAGACTTCTGAATACGATTGTCTCGTCCAAACGATTTAGGAATTCCGGATTAAATAACTTTTTCATTGCTTCTTCAACAGTATTTTTCATTGAAGAATAATGGTTCTCTCCGCCCGGCGCATTTGAAAAACCAAATGCACCGATTGACTTGATATCTCTAGCACCTATATTCGAAGTCATAATAATGATCGTGTTTTTGAAATCTACTTTCCTTCCCAAACTATCGGTTAAAACTCCTTCATCTAACACTTGAAGGAGAATTGAAAAGATATCAGGATGAGCTTTTTCAATTTCATCAAAGAGGACAACGGAATAAGGTTTGCGTCTTACCTTCTCAGTCAATTGTCCCCCTTCTTCATAGCCAACATATCCGGGAGGCGCACCAACTAAACGGGAGACTGCGAACTTTTCCATGTATTCGCTCATATCAATTTTTATCAACGCACTGTCTGAATCAAATAAATATCTCGCAAGAACTTTACACAATTCTGTCTTCCCGACACCTGTCGGTCCAAGAAATATAAAACTGCCAATTGGGCGTTTTGGATTTTTTAATCCTGCTCTTGCTCTCCGGATAGATTTCGTTAATTTCGATACAGCTTCATCCTGCCCAACTATCATGGCTTTCAGCGATTCTTCCATGTTAAGCAATTTATCCGATTCTGTTTGTGCAACACGCGTAACCGGGATACCCGTCATCATAGCAACAACTGTAGCAATGTCCTCTTCAGAGACATCATAAATAATATCTTTTGTCTTCGCTTCCCATTCGCGTTTGGCAACTTCTAAATCAGATTGAATGCGCCGTTCTTTATCTCGCAGCCGGGCAGCATCTTCATAATCCTGTTTCTTTACAACTAAAGATTTTTCTTGTCTTACTTTTACTATCTCATCTTCCAGAGCTAGAATTTCCTGCGGGACTTCAAAATTGCCCATATGCACACGCGAACCGGCTTCATCAAGCACATCTATCGCTTTATCAGGGAGATGCCTGTCTGTGATATAACGTTCGCTTAATTTTACTGCGGCTTGAATTCCCTGGTCACTATATTTTACGTGATGATGTTCTTCATATTTAAATTTAATATTGAAAAGAATCTGTATAGTTTCTTCTGCACTCGGTGGTTCGACCATAATTTTTTGAAACCGTCTGTCGAGCGCTCCGTCGGTTTCAATATATTTCCGGTACTCATCTAATGTGGTTGCACCGATACATTGAATATCTCCGCGTGAAAGTGCAGGCTTAAACATATTCGAGGCATCCAGCGAACCGGAAGCGCCGCCTGCACCAACAATGGTATGAAGTTCGTCGATAAAGAGAATAACGTCTTTTGCTTTTTCAAGTTCATTCATTAACGCTTTCATTCTCTCTTCAAATTGTCCGCGGTACTTAGTTCCGGCAACAAGTCCGGCTAAATCTAAAGTAACGACCCGTTTATCTTGCAATATTCTCGGAACTTTCTTCTGCACAATGCGCAGTGCAAGCCCTTCTGCAATTGCAGTTTTACCAACACCGGGTTCGCCTATTAATACCGGATTATTCTTTTTTCTCCGGCTTAAGATTTGCGCAACGCGTTCAATTTCTTTTTCTCGTCCAACTACCGGATCTAATTTCTCATCGATTGCAAGTTTGGTTAGATCTCTTCCAAAGTTATCAAGCACGGGAGTTTTTGTTTTTTCCGCTTTTTTCTCAGCTTGAGCAGGAGGAGTTCCTTTCACTTGATCTTTAGGCTCTTTGCTTGACAACATCTCATTCAATTCTGCACGGGTAATGTCATACGTAACATTAAATTGATGGAGAATTTGTGTGGCAATATTTTCTTCATCTCTCAAGAGAGAAAGGAGTAAATGTTCAGTACCAATAACATCTGCTTTATATATTTTTGCTTCAATTTGTGTAATCTTTAAAACCTTTTCCGCCTGCTTTGTTAATGGGATATTCCCAATTGTAAGCGTTCCACCTGCAACACGTACTGTATCTTCAACGGATTTTTTTAACCGGACTAAATCGCAGTCCAGGTTTCGCAAAATACGGACAGCCACCCCTTGTCCTTCGCGGATAATACCGAGGAGTAAATGTTCTGTGCCAATATAATCGTGACCAAGCCGGAGCGCTTCTTCGCGGCTTAATCGAATTACATCTTGAAGTCTATCTGAAAAATTTCCGTCCATATTTTTAGTTCCCTTGTTTTATTTAACAACAATTTTAATTCCAAAATTGTTTCATTCACAATATATTAATTGAATTATCTTCAATCAAGTTAGAAATAGTACGATTACACGATTTTTCGGCTCTTCCCTTGAAAAACAGTAAAAATTATTGTAAATAGGAGCAAGAAAAAAATATATTTAGGAGTAAATATGGAAGCATTAGCAGGCTTATCAGTGATTCTGATAGTTGTTGCCTTAATCATTCTCTTCATCATTCTCTATTTCGTACCAATCGGCTTGTTTGTAACAGCATACTTTTCCGGTGTTAAAGTAAGAATTTTCAAAGATCTCGTTGGTATGCGTCTACGAAAAGTCCCACCTCACATCATCGTTCGCTCAATGATCACTGCAACCAAAGCAGGCATCACGCTCGATGTCGGTAAATTGGAAGCGCATTATCTTGCCGGAGGAAATGTTGATAGAGTTATTAACGCCCTTATCTCTGCAGATAAAGCAAATCTTGGTTTATCTTTTGAACGCGCTACGGCAATTGATTTAGCCGGGCGAGATGTTTTGGAAGCCGTAAAAATGTCGGTGCTTCCTAAAGTAATTGAAACTCCGCTTGTTTCTGCAATGGCAAAGAACGGTATTCAACTTAAAGCAGTGGCGAGAATTACAATTCGTACAAACATTGACCGCCTTGTTGGTGGAGCCACCGAAGCAACCATCTTAGCGAGAGTTGGCGAAGGAATTGTTTCAACAATCGGTTCATCCGATACACATAAACATGTTCTTGAAAATCCTGATTCTATTTCTAAAGTTGTATTGGCAAAAGGGCTTGATGCCGGAACTGCTTTTGAAATTCTTTCAATTGATATCGCTGATGTTGATGTTGGTGAAAACATCGGTGCAAAATTACAAACCGATCAAGCGCAAGCCGATCTACAAATTGCCCGTGCACGCGCTGAAGAGCGCAGAGCCGCAGCAGTAGCGCTTGAACAGGAAATGGTCGCCGAAGTTGCTAAACAAAGAGCACGCGTAACTGAAGCTGAAGCTGAAATCCCAAAAGCAATTGCTGAAGCTTTCCGTAGCGGGCACTTGGGTGTAATGGATTATTACAACTTGAAAAATATCCAGGCAGATACGCAGATGCGTGATTCAATTGCAAAACCGGAAGAGAAAAAAGGATAAGCTAAATGGATAATTTAATCAACATTCTTGTTGCTATAATTATTATTTATAGTTTTCTCTCGCCGCTCTTCAAAAAAAAGAAAGACGACACCGGTGCATCGACCTCAAGCAAGAGGAATCCATATACCCCTCCTGTTAGACAGAGACCTTCGTATCAAAATAAAGATTTAGATATTTTTACGGAGATCGAGGAAATGATGAACCGGGGAAATCTTCCATCGCCAAAACCCATTCCGCTGCCGGAAGAAGTTCTCGCAAAAAATTCGGATGAACATCAACCAACCCCTTCCGAACATAAACTGGAAGATTGGAAGATGGATTTGAAATCAGCTCATCAAAAGTTTAAAATCTCTGAAGATGAACGGATGAATATAGAAAGAGACTTAGAGAAAAAGTTTAGCGCACAAAGAAAGGTTTATTACA
>JBAYFO010000050.1:0-26965 GCA_041667115.1 Ignavibacteriaceae bacterium
AAGAACCCTGTAACTAAATATATCTCCGACTCTTGTAATGCGTAACCAAATCAACTTATAAAAAGCCCCCGCTTATAGCTCAGGTTCATGCTATTTGCGGGGACTATCTTGAACGTGAACTATTTAAGCAGCATCATCTTTTTGATGCTTTGGAATGAACCTGCTTCTAATTTGTAGAAATACATTCCGCTGGCGAGGCTGCTTGCATTAAAGCTAACAGTGTGATTGCCTGCAGATTGATACTGATTTACTAATGTTGCAACTTCGCGTCCAAGAACATCAAATATTCTCAAGGTTACCAATTCAGGATTTTGAAGAGAATAATTAATCTTCGTTGACGGGTTGAACGGATTAGGATAGTTCTGAGCTAGGTTGAAAGTCTCTACGACGTTAGCATTTTCAACTCCATCAGGATCAACAACCATTTTGGCTCCAATCCATGTCCATAACCAACGTGAAGGATCGCCCCAAGATTGGTCATTATTATACGGTGAGTAACAAAGAATACCTTCGCGACCACCATCGCTTGATGTAGATCCACCATCATTATCATTTATTGAGAAATCGATCGGGATTTTCATTCCTTCAACAGGAACAAAAAGACTGTCCTTGTCTCCACTGTCACGATTATTTGCGAGCACAGTAAATGGAATCTTTGCTTCGATAATGTATGAATTAGTGAAAGTAGTCCAGGCGAAGAAATAATTAGCTCCACCATTATTCATATAGATGCTATCCAAATTAGCTCCACCTTCCATAAGGATTTGTTTTTCATCAAATCTAAAATGGTAATGTGGCGTGGCACCTCTTTTATATGAAGAAAAAGCCGGGGCTTTATTTGCATCAAACAAACCAAGGAAAAGATCAACGCAATCATTCTGATAAGAGTTCTGTGGTGGCGGTAACCAGGTGTAGATATCGTCAGTCACTTCAGCAGCGAAATAGAGATTATCTTGGTCTACAGCAATGTATGCAGTCTTAATGCTTAAATCCGCATCACCATTAATTGGTTTATTGTCTGCCGCAAATCCGGTTGCGTTAGAAGTCATGATTTCAATTTTAGGAACGTTTGTCCATTCAGATAAACTACCGTCCGCTACGAAATTTGCCGGAGCGGTTTTTGCGATGGTAGGAACTCCTTTTCCGTTATTAACGGTTGGGGAATTCAAGAAAGCAGGAGCGGAGATATTTCCGGCTGCATCTTTACAAACAATTGCATAATATTTGGTTATCGGCTGATCTGTAAGCGCAGCACGAAGAATTTGTGTGGCACTCTTTTCTCCGTGAGCAACATTTAATTTAACTGCATCTGCTGTTGTAACATCAGTTATTGGGGCATCCGCAGAATAAACACTATATGTTTCACCGACTTCGCCGGGAACATCTTCCCAGGTAATTAAATTTTGGTAGGTTCCCTGAATTGCACTTAGCCCGGTTGGAGGAAGTGGAGAAATCACATCAAAAACAGGATTGCCTGTCCAAATGTTGGTTAAATAATCTACCTGTCCTCCGGTCGAATTATGTCCATTCTCCATCATTCCCCATTTTATAACAGCTGAAGCATCAAAGTTTGGGGAGCCGTCATCAAAAGTCATATCGCGGAGGGCAAATTTATATGTATGCCAAGAATTATCACGAATCACATTGAATTTGATACCGCGTTTTCCATTTGCAGATTCGAATTGTACCCGGAGAGTATCATCTCCTCCTGCTTCTGCTTTTATGGTCACCTGTAATGAATCTACCGCCCAGCTATTAACCATATTTGTCGGAGGCATATCAACGCCCCATCCGCCCCATCCGCCCCATTCGCTACTTTCAACAAACTTTAGAGCATTCGTTAAAGGGCCTTGATCTCCAGCTCCTTCTACAACAGAAATACTTGAACCGGCTCCCCAAGCCCAAGGAGTGCCGAAAATAGAAGGGACCGCTTTTCCATTAAAGAATATAACCGGTATCGCTTTTGCGCCGCTTCTTACAAATCCATCAAGTTTTAGTTCGAGAGAATCCGCAGGAATATTTGCGTCAGGGTTCCACCCGGATGTAATAAATCCAATATTCCAACCGACAATTTTGTCTTTATTAAACTTATGATCGTTCCACGTAAATCCACCCCAACTAGATGGAACTTGAACAAAACCGCTGTCACCAGGGACAACGTCATCATTTGGAGAACTGATTTCATAGAATGGAATCTTAAGTTCATACCAGTCTGTAGCCGCATCAATAGCAACAAAATTATCCATAACATATGATTCAGTAGCGTTGCCAGGGGCATCCTGATCAATAATAGTAACCCTAAAAAGCATATTTTCCGGAAGAGTAGGAGCCTTGACAACTTTAATCCAAATTTTTAAAGTATCGTTTGCACTCCAATCTTGTGTTACCCCTTCAGGGAATCTGTATTGTATTTGCGAATAGCTTCCCCATTGATGAAGAGCACCAATAGATGTTACAACATCTAGAGAAGCTGCACCTTCAACCTTATCAGCTGAATCTGTTGTAACTGTTTGATAGCTTGGTGCAGACTCAACATTAGACGTCCATACATAATTAGTATCGGCAGCAATGTTGTCAAAACTTTCAATCGTGGTCTGTGCGTATATCACAAAAGACCAAGAAAGAAAAATGAAAACGAAAAGTTTTTTCATGACTTTTCTCCTTTGTTAGTTAGTTGATATGTGTTTAGTACAATGAAACAATTCATTTAAGTAAATAACAATTGAATGATAGAATATCTTTTTCACTTAGTTCCAAAGGCTCCAAAGACCAAGAATGATTAATAAAATAAATGCTGAGAAGACGATGTTTAATCTGTCTCTGCTAACCGAACCAAAATGATTTAAATTAAATTTAATCTCGCGAAACGTATCCGGGAATAAAAATGATACCCGCGAGATTTCTGCTCTTTCAGGTTTAAGTGCAAAGCTTAGCACAAGAATAAGTGCTGAACAAAAGACAAAAAGAAGAATAGCAAAATGTAAAAAGTTGATGGATACAAAACCGATAAGCAGCGGTGAGTTCGTCATGTTCATCTGAACAAGAAGTTGGGCAGCTAAGCGAAATATTCCAATTGTTTCACCAACAATTAGCGTCCAAATTGCAGCTCTGCCTGTAATTCCTTTAAATAAAAGCCCGAAGACAAAAACGGCGGTAATCGGCGGACTTATGAAAGCCTGCACATTTTGTAAAAACAAATAAACTTGAGAACTGATCAGTTTAACAAAAGAAACCATCAGAATAGCTCCGACTACTGTAACCATTGTTGCTAATCTACCTATCAAAACCAATTTCCTTTCGGAGGACTCAGGGTTTCTCGGTTTATAATAATCATTTGTAAAAATTGCAGATGAACTGTTAAACGCACTGGCAAGAGACGACATTACCGCAGCAAGTAATCCCGTAACTACAAATCCCTTAACTCCAACAGGCAAAAAATTGCCGGAAATTAAAGCCGGATATGCATCGTCACCTTTTGCTTCAGGATAAAGAACGGCAGCAATTAATCCTGGTAAAACTAAAATAAAAATCGGACTGATCTTAAGAAAAGCTGCAAGCAGAGAACCACGCCGGGCGTTTTCAATATTCTTTGCGCTCAGCAATCTTTGTACAATAAATTGATCTGTACACCAATACCAAAAAGCAATAATGGGAGCGCCGAAAATAATTCCCGTCCAGGGATAATCAGGATCAGATACACCTTTAAACATTGAAAAGTAATCTGCCGGTAATTTTGCCTTGAGTGTTGAAAAGCCGCCAACTTCGTGTAAGCCAAAGAGGGTTAAGGTAACCGCCCCCAGGATCATTAAAATTGCCTGGACGTAATGAGTCTTAACTATGGCAGTAGCGCCTCCGGTTACACTATATAATCCGGTAATGAGCACGATAATAATAGCGGATGTATAAATGTTTATTCCAAATATTTTTGTAAACAGAAGACCGCCTGCAAAAAGCGTAACCGTTATTTTTGTAAAAAGATACGTTGCAATCGAAATTACTGCAAAAACTTTTCTGCTTCTTCTGTCAAATCTTTTTTCCAGAAATTCCGGCATTGTTTGTACACCGCTTTTTAAGAGGATCGGGGCAATGAACCAGCCTAAGAGAATTAAAATAAATATTGCCATAAGTTCAAACTGGGCAACGGCAAAGCCTCTGGAAGCGCCCGAACCGGCTAATCCAATAAAATGCTCACTTGAAATGTTGGTTGCAAAAATTGAGAGCCCCACAGCAACCCAACCGCTGTTCCGTCCCGCTAAAAAATAATCTTCAGTAGTTTTTTCTTTCTTTCGTGAATAGAGAAATCCAATACTTAGCACAACTGCTAGGTAAGCAATCAAGATTAAACTATCGAAGATTGAAAAAGACACTGCCGAAAATTTCCTTTTATTAGACTCTTAGTTCATACACAAAAGGTGCCAAGGATTTATTTTAAAAAGGTATGAGAATTCTCTATTATTTAATGTACAAAACGTTAAAATCCGTTTTTGATTTATTAGAATAATAAGCCGTGTTTATTAATTTAATAACTCACCTAGTGTTTTTTACAGTTTTAATTCTGTTCCAACAAAAAAAAGCGAAAGTTATTATTCATAATAACCGGCTGAGGAGTGCCGGTTTGTTAGTTATTCTTTTAAAGGTTTCATCTTTCACTGTTTGGGAAGAAGTAAAACTATATGCTCATGCCCCCATCAGCTTATTTTAAAACTGACGGGGGTAATGAGTAGTAGGGAGACTACTAATTTATTGTAGCAAAAACAGTACCATGATATTTATTCTCATTTGTTCCCAAAATGGACTTATTTGAGGGCGGCTTAATAAAGTTGTTATCACTATAATAAAAGAAAGTTATTAGAGTGATAAGGAAAATCTATATCCCTAAAAAATGGAACGCGGATTTGTTATGATTTAATCAGACTTGGTTATTGATTTTCTTTTTCGCTTCTTCAATTTGAGCAATTAACTCTCCCATTTTTTCGTATGGAACATCTTTGGCAAAATTCCATAAATCCCCAAACTGTGCGGGACGAAGTTTGTTTAAGGAAAATTTTTCCGGCTGTGCAATTTGTTTATCCGGTTCCCATTCCATTAAATCATTTGGCGTACAGTTTAAGGAAAGACAAAGTTTCTCAAGATGTTTGGGAGAAAGTCCGGTAAAGTTATTTCTTGCAATGTTGTAGGCAATCTGTTTGGTAAAACCGATTTCCATCAAAAACCTGGTTGGAGAAGTTATTCCGCGCAGCTTGAAATGTTTTTTTAGGTTATAAGTAAGCATAAAATACCTTTCAGATTAGTAAAAAATACACTCCTTAATTTAAATAATAGGGGTGGGAAAACAAAAAATGGACTTAGCTTATTATAAAAACCACTTTGTAGTTTAACTAATAGATATAGAAGAGTAAAAAAACAGATTGCAGAGCAAATAAATGATATTCTCGTTTAATTTATACACTTATCTGATTATAAAATAGACATCTCCGGGCAAAAAATAGATATATCAGTTTAAATAATACAGGTAAGCGGGGTTAAAAATAGAGCGTGAACGTAAAAAAGTGGGATTTTAGTGTGAAAATGAGGGATTTCAAGATGACAGCTTCAAATGAACTGATTTATTTTGTAAATCGTTTACTTCCGTGAGTTTTCCCGCATAGCTAAAACGGATGAAGGGAAAGGAAAATATTTTTCCTCCGATGTTTTTATCAATTTTTTCTCTTTATTTCATTCCAAGTTCTTTAGCCATGCGGAAATAGTTCGATGGAGCGAGTCCTAATTTTTTTGCAGCATCGGTATCGGAATTTGAGTTGAACCTAACAAACGTGAAATATTTTTCACGAACCATAACTTCTAAATCCCGGAGAGACAGAATATTTTCTTTGTCAAAGTTGATACCGTTCTGTTCGTCTCTTTCTTCCGAGAACCCATACTTGCCAACGGCTAATTTTGCATCTTTTAGAGTAATAATCTTTTCATCATTAAACAGCAGCCGCTGCACAACATTTTTCAATTCGCGTACGTTGCCGGGCCAATCGTAATTGACTAATAATTTCATAGCATCATCTTCAAACTTGGGTTTTTCCCTTATCATTTGGATGCTCATGGTGGTCATAAAGTAATCAAGTAAAATCAGAATATCGGTTTTTCGATATTTCAAATCAGGCACGTGAATCGGTAAAACATTTAAGCGGTAATACAAATCTTCTCTAAAGCGTTTAGCTTTTACCTCTTCTTCAATATTTCTGTTTGTTGCGGCAAGAATGCGGACGTCAACTTTAATTTTTTCAGTCCTCCCGATTTTTTCAATTTCACCGTCTTGAATAACACGAAGGAGTTTTACTTGCGCGGAAAGAGGGAGTTCGGTCACTTCATCGAGAAAAATTGTTCCGTTGTTGGCAACTTCAAAAAGTCCGAGTTTCTTTTTGTCGGCTCCGGTAAAGGCGCCTTTTTCATATCCGAATAATTCGCTTTCAACCAGATCGTGCGGCAGGCTTCCGCAATTGATGATAACAAAATTTTCAAGCTTGCGTGCGCTGTTGTAATGGATGTTGTAAGCGACAAGTTCTTTGCCGGTGCCGGAAGCGCCTCGAATAAGGACGTTGATCATGCTTTGCGAACATTTTGTAATCTGTTCTTTCAGTTTAATAATTTCCGGCGATTCTCCCACCATCCGTTTCTGCTCTAACGTTTCTTCGGCGTTGCGTACTAATTTTTGATTGACGCGAAGCCGTTCAAGTTCCAATTTTCTTTTTTCAAATGCATTAAAAATACTGATAATGAAATCTGTAGGCTGATAAATAAATTCTTCGATATCGCCTGGATATTTCGTGCAATACCAGAAAGCACCTGCTTTCATCAATTTATTTGCGAAAGCATAATCGGAGATGTTGATCGTCATCTTGGTAACAACAATAATTTGCAGTGCAGAATCAACTTCTTTTATTTTATGGATCAATTCCTCGCCCATTAATCCGCCGGCGATTTGAAAATCCATAATCACCAGATCGAAGCGTTCTTTTTTTTCTTTAAGAAGTTCGAGCGCCCCTTTTCCATCGGAGACAATTTTTCCAATTTTTATTTGTTCTGAAAAAGGTTTGATGGTGTTTTGCACACGCCTGACGTCAAACTCTTCGTCTTCAATTAAGAGAACATTTATAATTTCTTCAGAAAACATTATAACTCCTTAGTGCAATTGTTCAGCATGATTATTATATAAAATGAAATACACATCGTAATTTCTAACCGGCAGAGCTAGAACCAAATTGATCTCAGAACAAGGATTAACGATTTTAGAGGTTAGAAGATTTTGTTACATCAAAAATCAAATATCGTTAATCGTTATTCTTAAATTTTTAATATTCTCGCCATTCTGCGCAGTCCGCCTCTGGCGGATTACTAACTATCTAATTCCTAATTCATAAACTAGCAGAGCCGGAACCAAAATTGATTTCAGAACAAGGATTAACGATTTTAGAAGCATGCCAAGGCTTGCCATGGTTAGAAGATTTTTGTTACATCAAAAATCAAATATCGTTAATCGTTATTTTTAAATTTTTAATATTCTCGCCATCTTGCGCAGTCCGCCTCTGGCGGATTACTAACTATCTAATTTTTAACCGAAATCTCAAACTTGCATCCGCCTTCCGGTAAATTTTCCACATCAAGCTGCCAGCCGCAACGTTTAGATATTTCATTGGCAATATAACATCCATACCCAATGGTTGGAACATCGGAATTTTTTGTTGAGATATTTTCGTGGAAAAGATATTTTATTCCATCTTCTTCAACGCTTAAGAGTTCGGGAGAAATTCCTTTACCGTTATCGGAAACCGAAACAGTTGATGTTTTATTTTCAGGATCATACTTCGTTGCTATAGTAATTTGCAGATTCTGTTCGCCGCCATGGTCAATACTATTTTGAATAAGCGGTTCAATAATTTCCCATGCAACAAATTCGTTTACGGGAACGGTCGGGAGGTTCTCGTCAAGGACTAAATTAATAGTAAACGCATTTGTCTTTTTCGCAATTCTAAAAAAGATATTTTTCACCAAAAAGTTAATAACTTCGTTTAGGTTCGTCTGAAACAGTTGGTTGCGGATTGTCTGGATCGGCGGATCGTACCACTTCATATCATAAATCACGCGGGAAATAAAGTTTGAATATTTTGCAACACGGTATTTAATTTCATCGATATTTTCAGAATCGAGTTTGCGCAAATCTTCTTTAATGAATCCCATAATTTTTTCGGCTTTATGGTGCGTGTGATAAATTCTCTTGGTGAAGACCAGTTCTTTCTGATAATTAATCTGTTTCATTAAATTTTCTTCATGCTCAACAAATAAAAGTTTTTGAGCTTCATCCCGTTCTTTTACCGTGTAGGTTGAAATAAAGTACATCGCCAGCAGTCCGAGTAAAATAAGCGAAAGATAAATAACCGAAGTTTCATCATAGCCGGAAATAATTTGATCGGTGATAAATGAAAAGTCGGGAGAGTTTTTCATATAGAGAGCGCCAACCACTTCTCCCCTTATCACGAAAGGCACAAAAATATTGTAGGATGTTTTATTTGTTAAAATAGTATGGATTTGTTCGTTCGATTCAACCATATTTTTGATGGGCATAAAAAGTGCGATCGCTTTTGTGTACGACTTTTTCGTGGCGGGTACCGATAAATCATCTCTTACCAAAAAAGCATAGAGCACCTTACCATCATCTATGGCAACCACACTATCGCCTTTGTTCACAAATATGCAAAGCTCTTCAATGTTATGTTGAAGGATTTGCTGACTGAAAATAATATCGAACGATTGGGTAATTCTTCTCGACTCCTCTTCATTTAATGTTTTTTGGGGATTTATTGTTTCAAGTAACAGTTCAAGTGATGTTGTTGTTAAATTGGCGAGCCGCTCGGCGGAATCTTTTTGGTACCACTCCTGTGTTGAACTTAAAAAATTAGTGATTGAGACTTTATTGATTATTGAAATAATTAATTGAAACGCAAAAATGACAATAAACAACACCGTAAGGTGTTTAAACTCAAAATGGTATTCGCGGAATTTTTCTAATAATTTTTTTTGTGCCATAATTTTTTAATCTGCCGAATGAACAACAATTCCCGCTTTACGAATTTTTTCGTACGCTGTGTGTACTGCCGCATCAACACTACTTTCCTTTTTTAAGGCGGAGTGGATCGCACTTGCAAGCAGATCTGAAACGATTGTGTATTTTTCAAAAAACGGGCGATGGATTCCATGTTTCATTAAATTTTTGTAAAAAATTAAATCGGGATTTTTCTCGAAAAACTTTTTATCATCATATAAGTAATTAAGAATAGGTAAGTACCCCCCATCCATATACATTAATTTTTGAGATTCCTCGCTGGTGAAGAAGTTAATGAATTTTATCGACTCAGTAACATTTGTTGAATATTTGGAGACCATCAAATTCCACCCGCCAAAAACAGAAGCCGGTGTTTCACCGGTAAAATGGGGTGTCGGAGCGCGTTGCAGGTTTTTCAATATTGTTGAGTATTCCGGGCTTGTTTCTCTTTCCTTCATACTGGACCACCCCCGCACAGAAAAACCTCCGGATTTAAGAAAGTAGTCCGTACTTTCATTTTCTTTCAACTCAATTACTTTTTCAGGAGAAACATTATCCCGATATATCATATTTACCATTTGATTTAAAACTTTCTTAAACCCGGTTTCATTTAAATAAAGCGTATCATTTCTGTAAAAGGAACGATGATCGTTAGCCATCATTTCAAAGAAACTGCAGATCAGTCCCTCATAATTATCAGCTTGAAAAAGATAGAACGGGCTTTTCTTTGTAGCAATCTTTTTTGAGAGCATTGCAAAATCTTCCCAGGTCATTGAAGCATCGATCTTCTTTTTAAGATCTGAATAATTGGAGAGTTTCCGTAAAATATCTTCGCGGTAGTAAAGATGCGCAATATCAATATAAAGGGGAAACGCCATCAGCGAATCGTTGTAGCTGCAAGTCTCAAGCGCATTTGGCAGCAACCGCTGTTGATCTTTAATTGAATAATACGGCGTAAGCGATACTGCCCATTTAGCAAATCGGGGCACCCAAATTTGATCTACCGCGAAGACATCAATGCGGTCGCTTTTGTTACGGAGATAACGGGCAAGTAATTCTTTTCGTTCATTTGTACTGAATTTATCAAAAGAAAGATTGATCGCAACAACCTGGATTTGCCCTTCATACTTTTTATTAAACGCATCTATTACTTTCTGATGAGCTTTTGAAATATGATCGACATAATAAATTTTTTTTGCAACCGAATTACCAATCAACCCTGAACCGGTTGGAAAGACATAGGTGATCAAAAAAAATGCAGTGATTAGAATTCCGCTAAGAATTACATAAACAGTTTTTTCATATTTCATTACATACTGCTTTTACTATTATCAAATTACGTGTGCGTAAATATAAAAGTTCAATCGAGAAGTTTTAAATTACTACGGGATTAATTTTTTCTCCTTCTGCCAGACGTTCTGCCACTCATAATTCGGCAGCGTGTAAGGGACACCGGTGATCCTTCCGCCAAATCCCATAAAACGATAGACGAACATATTTACTTCTGTTACATCAAGATTTTTCAATGTCTCATCAAACAACGAAACACCGAATTTTTGTGCAAGCCTGGCAGTTCCTTTATTAACGTTTTCATACAGATGTTTAGCGAACAGGTCTTCTTTCAATTGTTCTTTACTTGTTTGAAAACTTTCTTTAATGGAGTCTTGTGCTTCTTTTTTCCCCAGCAATTTGAAGATTGAATATCCGTTTTCAACTTTTAGAGGTCCGTACACTTCCCCTTCTTGCATCGATTCTGCAATCTTTCCGATTTCTCCCAACTGAGAAGTATATTGCCAACCGAATTCACCATTTTGGACCTGGGTTGATTTCCTTAGATTATATTTTTCCGCTAAAATTTTAAAATCATTTCCCTGACTTATTTCTTTTAAGACCGTCTGGACGGTATCCAAATTATCCAAAAAGATTTCAAGAAGGTTTACTTTAATGCCTGCAACCTGGTTTCCGGTTTTTTGAAGATAGTATTGATACGCGTCGTCATCTGTTACGCGTGAAGAATCAACAAAAACTTTTTTCATAAATTGCGCTAAATAATTTTCCCGCCACATCCGGATATCTTTTTTTACTTCAGGAAGGTTTCCCAACCCTCTGCTTTGAGCTTCACGGGTTATTAATTCGTGTTGGACAAAATCATTCAATTTTTGCTGCAGCGCCGCTATGATATTTTGTTTTGTCACTTTTTTAATAGTAAAATCTTCAACAAGCAGATAATAGAAAAAATCACTCAAGGTTGGAGGATCCGTTTTCATCATCGCGATCGGTTTAGCTAGTGTTTCATCTCCGTACAACGAAGAAAGGTAAGCTAAATCAGTTTCAGTAAAATGGAGATTAACCGAATCGGCAGGGTTAGCTTGTCTTCTTTTCTCAAATGATTCAAGCATCTTATCGGGTAGCCCCCTGACAATATCCGGATTGAAAGGAACTTGTTTGCCCTTAAGAAGTTTGTTAAGAAATTCGCCGCCATATACCCTGCCCCGTCTTGCCCGGATAATATTTTTAACATTCTCCGCGATGGAGGGGGATCTATCAACGTTCCCGTCAACTTTATCAACGAGTTTAAAAATAAACCAACCGCTTTTGTTTTTCATCGGTTTAGAAAAAGTATTTGGTTTCATCCGGTAAAGCGAGTCTTCCATCCACTCTTCATCCATTTTGCCGAAAGTAATCGGAACAGGCTCTCTTTGCAGGGCAAAGTCAGGGCGCTTTTTCAATAGCGAGTCGAACGGTACACCCTTTGTAAGTTTTTTATACATCGCATAACTTTCGGCAGAATCAATTGCACTAAGGATTAAAACTTTTAATGTGATCTGCGCTCTAGCTTTTCCCCGGATAAGATCGAGATCAGTAATTTTAAATTTGCTTTCAACTTCCTGCTTGTATAGCGCATCCCGGAGGAACATTTTTTCAATTGGTTTAAGGAGGTTTTGATAAAGTTTTAATGTATCAAAGTGCATATCCTTTGCTTCTAGCGCCCAAAGTTTTTCGGCGATGAGTGAAGCGAGAAATTCTTTTTTAAGTGAATCGGAATCCTTGTATGTGGCGCTCGGGTGAGGTAAAAGTTCGTAACGGGTTTTAAACTCATCGGAGGTGATCGTCTCATTTCCGATTTTTGCAACCGGCTCATCTTTTTTTTGCGCCTGGCAAAAGTGGGTCTGTAAAACAATTATTAATAAGAATAAGAGAATATTTTTTTTCATTACCGGAGAATCCTGATCAAGTTGTTTGTAAAGAATATTTTTTTACTTGCAATATACAGGTCTACTATAAATTTGAAATGGTAAATTTCAATGGGCATGCTAAATTTTAAAAACATTATCGCTTTCTACGTATTTTAACAAACCAGGAAATCAACAAAAGGAAAATGAAGACTCCCCTAGAAATATTAAATAAGCAATTCGGCTTTAAGGAATTCCGTTTTCACCAGCAGCAAATAATCGAATCGGTGCTGGCGAAAAAAGATACCGCCGTGTTAATGCCGACCGGCGGCGGCAAATCGCTTTGCTATCAAATTCCCGCGTTGCTATTCGACGGATTAACAATCGTTATTTCTCCATTGATAGCGTTGATGAAAGATCAAGTTGACGGACTCAGATTAAACGGAGTTGCCGCTTCGTTTCTCAACTCGACTCTTTCCCCGAATGAGCAGACTGAAGTGATAAACGATATCCGCAATCAACAAATAAAACTTCTCTATATCGCACCGGAAAAAATTTTCATCAATGAACAACAGTTTCTCAATTTCCTTAAACCGTTAAATATTTCCCTCTTCGCCATTGACGAAGCTCATTGTATTTCTCATTGGGGACACGATTTCCGCCCTGAGTATTTGCAATTAGCCGTTCTCAAAAAACATTTTCCGGATGTTCCCATCATCGCCTTAACGGCAACCGCCGATGAACTGACGCGAAAAGATATTCTTGAAAAGTTAAAACTCCACGCACCAAAAGTATTTATCTCAAGTTTTAACCGGGAGAACATTTACTATTATATCGAGCCGAAGAAGGATTGGTTTCCCTATTTAATAAATTATTTACGAAAGCATAAAGAGGATTCGGGAATTATCTATTGCCTTTCACGAGCGTCAACAGAATCACTTGCCGAGGATTTAAGGGAACAAGGCTTTTCTGCCAAGCCGTATCACGCCGGATTGGAAAAGCAGCAACGCGATCTGCATCAAGAGTTGTTCATCAAAGACAAAGTAAAAATTATTGTCGCGACAATCGCGTTTGGTCTGGGGATCGATAAATCAAACGTCAGGTTTGTCTTTCACGTTGACCTGCCGAAAAATATTGAAAGTTATTACCAGGAAACCGGCAGAGCCGGACGCGACGGGATACAAAGTGATGCGATTTTATTCTACGGTAGGGGCGATCTTGTGAAACTTAAAAAGTTTTGTGAGATTGAAAATAACCCGGCACAAAGCAAAATAATGTTGGAGAAGCTAAACAAGATGGCGCGGTTGTGCGAAACACAAACTTGCCGCCGGAAATTTATGATGAATTATTTCGGAGAAGAGTATCCCAACTATTGCGGAAGCTGCGATGTCTGTTTGAGCAACTACGAAAAATTTGACGGAACGATCGTCGCACAGAAAGCTCTTTCCGCAGTGGCGCGATTAGATCAAAGATATGGAGTAAATTTTGTGATCGATTTTCTGCGCGGGTCAAAATCGGAAAAGATCATGGAGTGGCAGATGCAATTAAAAACGTATGGAGTCGGCGCAGACATTGGCAAAGAGGAATGGCGGCAATATCTGCATGACTTGATTGTTTTGGGTTATTTGGATCAAGAAGAAGGACAATACCCAATTCTGAAATTAACCAACAAGAGTAAGGCTGTTTTAAAAGGGGAAGAAAAGGTTACACTGGTGAAATCCGTTACCCGCAAAGAAGTTGAAAAGAAAGAGGAACCTCATGAAGTTGATTTACTCTCTTCACTCAAAGCACTTCGTAATCGTTTGGCTGAAGAAGCGCGCGTCCCGGCTTACATTATTTTTTCAGATATAACCTTGATAGAATTGGCGACGTATCTTCCGCAAAATTATTCCGAGTTGAAAAAAATCTCAGGCTTCGGCGAAATTAAATTGCAGCGGTACGGAAAACAGTTTTTAGATGTTGTGTTGATCTATTGCAAGCAGAATAAACTGCAATCACGCATGACAAATAAAACTCCCAAGCGGCAAAGAAAAACCGGGTCTTCCCGAACGACCGAAAAATCCGACACGAGACTTGAGAGTTTTGAATTATTCAAAAGTGGAAAATCCATCGCCGATATTTCAGTTGTTCGAAATCTTTCAACCTCTACCATAGAAAACCATTTAGCTTTTTTTGTTGAAGTGGGAAAAATCGATGTAACCGAATTGGTAACGCTGGAAAAAATTGGACTGATTGAAAAAGCAATTCAACTGCACAGAGATTTACCACTAAGCGAGTTGAAAAAAGTGTTGGGAGAGAATATAAGTTACGGAGAGATTAGAGCAGTGATGAATAAATTAGGAATTAGATAGTTAGTAATCCGCCAGAGGCGGACTGCGCAGAATGGCGAGAATATTAAAAATTTAAGAATAACGATTAACGATATTTGATTTTTAATGTAACAAAAATCTTCTAACCATGGCAAGCCTTGGCATGCTTCTAAAATCGTTAATCCTTGTTCTGAGATCAATTTTGGCTCTGGCTCTGCCAGTTTACAAATTAGGAATTGACTTTTGAATTTTGACTTTTGAATTTTAGCGCACCTCCTATTTCAAAAAAACAATTTTCTTCTGAGAGGTATATTTTCCGGCGGTTAATTTTGAAAAATATATTCCGCTCGATAATTTGGAAGCATCAAATACCACATGATATTTTCCGGCGTTCTTTGTTTCATCAACCAGTGTTGCTACCTCATGTCCCAGCATATCGTAAATTTTTAATTGAACCGGAACATCGTTTTTTCCAATACTATATTCTATGGTTGTAACCGGATTAAAGGGATTAGGAAAATTTTGTTCTAAAGAAAAACTGCGCGTTACATTCGTTTCATCGTTTATTGAAGAGAGGACTCCGTTTCCAAATTTTTCAATTCCAAACCAAACCGATTTCTGCAAACTTTGATCAATCGATATTAAAAATGTATTCGGAGTAACCGGTGAATAGATTTTTTTCTGATTTGCCAGCTCAAGTCCGGTAACATCAAGCGGGGTAACGCTTATCGAATCTGCAAATATTTTTAATTGAACGGTAAGTACAAGAGGACGCATTTGTGTTGGAGCGTTTCCCCATTTATCATGAATGGTTGTTGTGCCTTCCCAAATCATTCCGCTATTTTGCAACATAGTTGAAATGGTTAAGAGCGAAGTTTTCACGTTTGCAAGTGAATCATCTTGAAGAGACAACCAGGTCAACGAACCAAACCCGTTCACGGAAATAAGTTTAAGATTGCCGATCTCCGAATTACTAAAATTATTCAACAATCCCGTTGCTGCAATAAAATTGGGAGTGTTCACCGATAACAAGCCATTCATATTCCAGGTAATTTCTTGAGTATCGGTTTTGTAGGGGCTAACTCCTCCATGCGGTAATGTTGAAAAATCAAAACTTGAGCTGCTGTTATATGATTCAGCACGGATAGCATGCGTTAATGCCAATTTCTTATCGAAGAACGCGTAGGTCTGCCAGCCGCCGTTATCTTTTTTCGGAAGTAATAAAATTTCATCGTTGGTAAAATGAACCGTCAGCGGATTCTTTGACTGCGCAATTAACTTATTTCTAAATGCAAAAGCAGTCGAAGGCATTAGCGACATCATTACGGTGTTACGGTTAATACTAAAATAACTATTCACCTTATCATTTTCCCAATCAGTACTTGAGTTATAGTCAAAGAACATGATACCGTCGGTATTATGGAACGAGGCGTAAGATGAAAGAAATACCGGAGCCTCGCTTTGATAACGGTTAGGAAATGCGTGATTGTATTCGCTAATGGTATATGGTTTACCGGCGAACGGCGCAGCGGCAAAAAGATTGGGAATAGTACCGAAGCCGGAAGTTACCATCGGTGTGTTGTTAATTAACCAATCCGTTGAAGACCAGGAAATAGTTGGAAATGAAGGATGATCCCAATACGAGTGGTTATCAACATAATCCATCTTTGTCTGTGTTGTTAAATCACCGGGACCAACGTTCCAGTTTGTTCCAACTACGGGAACTTTCACGCCGAGATAATTTCTCAAATACTCTTTCATCTCAGCAAAAAAATCATCTTGCAGTTTGATATAAAATGCAGAAATATCTTTTACCCGGTTATCAGAAAATTTTCCACAGTCGGCAAAATCAATTCTTTTTACGGAAGCATTCTCAAGCGACTCACCGGGTAGCAGTCCATCAACTCCGGCTTGTATCATTTTAACATTATCAAACCAGTAAGTACCTTTAGCCAGAAACTGAAACGTTATTCTTGTAAAGCCGAGATTCTCTTCCGGTGCAACAAAACTAAAACTAAATGTCTGCCATTGCGTTGTAAGTTTTACATCTATGCCGCTATAATAAGTGTAAGGCGAATTATCTCTCATCACGGCAAATTGTATGGTTCTACTCGAGTCTGCTCTTCCGGTAAATTGAAGAGTATAAATTGAATCTTTTTTTACTGTTCTGCCAACTTGTTTAAATTGAAGATGCCAGTTTGTGCCGGTAGCATTTGTTACCGTAACTTTTCCACTAAAACTCCCGGCAAATGGAGTTGTTGCGTCCTTCGTAAGGATGGCGGCTGTTCCGTTGTTCAATTCCAACGACCAGTTCGAGCCGATTGTCGCTGCTTCAAAATCGCCATTCACAATTAAATTATTCCCGCTTGAAGACGTAATCCCGTTATTCCATGCTTGCGCCAACGCTGTAGTTGATTGATATTTTGTTTTAAGAAATGAATTCCACATCGTATCTAGCATCACTGTGTGACGGATAGTGAGCCATCCTCCTTGGGCAAACGGTTTTAATTTGCCATTGCGCCAAATGTTGTACAAAGAATTTTCATTTACGGTTTCAACCATCGCCATCACGGGATCATCAATTAACGCCAGTCCGGTATACGGATTAACGTGCATTAACAACTGCTGGGCATACTCTTTTTCAAGACCTATCAACAAAGGATCGAAAAGCGTAACACCTTTTGCCATTTCAACAAGCGAATCTGCATCGGGAACACCATCTAATCTGGAGAAAGTTCTAGAAACATTAAGATTCATATTGATGAAGATGCCGTTATTTTTCAACTTAGAAATGAGATATTCCAATTTATCTAACGTCACTGTATTAAGGTGTCTTGTATCTTTTCCATATTCAAACAAGGAACCGCCACCCCAGTTGTTATCAAGATGGTGCAGCCGGATTAAGTTGAATCCCATTTTCCGCAGCCTGCCCGCAATAAACCATGCTTTGTTTTTATCGGGGAAAGCTCCGTCGGCAACAATATTCGCCCCCCAGAAACGGATTTGTTTTCCGTTGGTGGAAAAATTTCCGTCGTTATTAATAGAAACAAAATCCGTAATTGTTTGCATAGGAAATTGAGGAAGAAATTTTCTTGCGATGGTATCCTGCGGAGGAAGATTAAAGCTAAATCCTCCCGAAAAATTTTGGGCAAAGATATCTAAAGAGAAAATCAGGAGGAATAAAATATTTTTCATCAATACTATCTTTGTTTTATTAGTCATTATCCGTTACATCCGCGTCATCCGTGTGCCATTGTTGCAACTGTTATAGCACACGGATTATACGGATCAAACGGATCTTCACGGATCTATTTTAATACGAACTTATCTTTCAATTCAATTTTTTCCGAAGAGCTTCCAATCAGGATTTCAAATTCTCCCGGTTCGGCAACAAACGATTTTGAATTTACGTCATAGAAAGATAACGCTGATTTATCAATTGTAAACGTTACCTGTTTAGTCTCACCGGGTTTCAAATAGACTTTTGTAAATCCCTTTAGTTCTTTTACCGGGCGCTCAACACTTGCTTTTACATCATGAATATAAAGCTGTGGAATCTCGCTACCGGCAACTTTTCCAATGTTTTTTATTTCAAAAGTAACATTGATTTTTCCATCTTGATTTATCTCATTTGCCGAAAGTTTCAATGTTCCGTACGCAAAATTTGTGTACGATAACCCGAAACCGAATGGAAAAAGCGGTTCAATTTTATTGTGCTCAAAATGCCGGTAACCGACAAAAATTCCATCTGTATATTTGGTAACACTATCCTCTTGTTTATACGACGAAAAAGCGGAACAGTCTTCCCATCGTTTTGGAAATGTGACCGGCAATTTGCCCGAAGGATTGAATTTACCGGAAAGAATATCGGAGATCGCATAGCTCATTTCCTGCCCGCCAAACCAAGCGAACACTACACCTTTCACTTTGCCGAGCCATTTATCCATCAACACCGGAGAACCTGCATTGATCACAACTATTACGTTCTTATTTACTTCAGCAACTTTTTCGATCAGTTCATCTTGATTTTTCGGAAGAACCAAATCTTTCCGGTCAAATCCTTCCGACTCATACGCATTTGATGTTCCGGCAAAAAGCAGAACAACATCCGATTGTTTTGCTGCTTTAATAGCTGCTATCATCGGGTCTTCGCCGGGCAGCGTCCAACCGAGTTTACAAACCGCACCACCGCCGTTTTCATAATATTCAATTATAATTTTATATTCTTTCCCGGCAGTAAGATCAACCTTATACTCCCGCGGTTCAGGCGCATGATCGCTCCAGTTATTGATCACTAATTTATCTTCAAAAAAAAGTCTCACTCCGTCATCACTCGTAAGATCAAGAATAAATTCTCCGCTTACTGCCGGTTTGATTTTGCCGGTCCAGCGGACAGAAAAATTATCTGTCTTCCAACTTCTTTTGTCGAAAGGTGAACCTCCACCCCAATCAAAATTTAGTTCTTTATCAATCCGTGAGTAAGTCGGTTTCCCATTCAATTCCATATTATCAAAATATTCTCCCAACAATCCTTCTTCCCCTTTTTCAGTTGAAAGATATTTAGAGGCGATTGGAATTGTTTCACCGTCAAGTTTTACTCCCGCCGCATAATTTATTTTTACTTTGCTGCCGAAATTTTTCTTTAAGATTTCCAACGGACTTGGCGCTGCGATCGGTTCAACTTGCGAACTGCCGCCGCCACCGGTTCTTGCTTTTGCCGCGTTTGGACCAAGCACAGCAAGTGATTTTATCTTTGAAAAATTCAAGGGAAGAATATTCGATTCATTTTTTAAGAGTACAATTCCTTCACGCGCCGCAAGAAAGGCTGCTTCACGATTTTCTTTTGCACCGACTTTATAATTGTCTTTCAAACTTGGTTTCTCAAAGAGTCCGAGTTTAAAAATCGTTCGTAGAATTCTTCTAACTTTATCATCAATAGTCGAACGCATCACTTCCCCTTTTTGTATTGCGGGGAGTAACGTTTTTTGATTTAAAAATTCTCCATACGGCATCTCCAAATCCATTCCACCATTTGCGGTTGGAATTGAACTATGCACTGCGCCCCAATCAGACATGACCATTCCCTGAAAGTCCCATTCATTTTTTAATTTATCTTTTAACAGAAAATCATTTTCGCTTGCAAAGTGCCCGTTAACTTTGTTATACGCGTTCATCACACAAAGGACATTTGCCTCTTGAACAGCGGCTTTAAACGCAGGAAGATAAATTTCATTCAACGCTCGTTCACCAACTTGTACATCAACAAACATCCGTTCGTGCTCTTGATTATTTGCTGCAAAATGTTTTACCGTAGCGGCAACGCCTTCAGCCTGCAATCCTTTAATATAATCAACAGCCATGCGTGAAGTTAAAAAAGGATCTTCGCCAAAGCTTTCAAAATTTCTACCGCCGTTTGGAATGCGCGCAATGTTTACGCAAGGAGCTAACAGCACATGTGCATCATGCGCTTTAACTTCGCGCCCTAACGCATGTCCAACTTTTTCAACAAGTGCAGGATTCCAGGTTGCGGCTAAACTAATTCCCGAAGGAAATGCAACTGATTTTCCCATGCGCACTCCCAAAGGACCATCGCTCATTCGTAATTCAGGAATACCAAGCCGCGTATTTGGTTTAGTGGCAAATCCGGTTCCGCCGAGCATATCAATTTTTTCTTCCAGCGTCATCCGTTTTAATAAATCTTCAACACGAGTTTCGATTGGAAGCGATGCCTCTTTATACAAAACCTTTTGTTGAGCAAGACATGTAAATGCAGTAATTAAAATTAGAATAAGTTGTTTCATGGTTTTTTAACTCCCAACGCTTTTAAATAACCTTCGTTAATTGTACAATTTTTGAATTTGATATTTTCCAGCAGATCATCCATTGCTTTTTTTACCACTGCTTTTGAAGGACGATGCGATGTGTCATAATCAAATGGTTTTCTTGGCGATTTTGTGTATGCGATGATCGAATCCCACTCGGCAGTTCTTGCGAACGAAGCGATCCCTCTCGGTGAGTCCATTTTTTTATAAGGCCAGAAACTCCAGCTTACATTGTTTTTTTCAAGTACAACCCGGAAAGAATCGATCCATGAATTTTCGTTTTCACCAGATTCGCCAAGCCAAATCGGAACATTGTACTTGTTGCTGAAATCAACAAACCTTTGAATTTGATCTTGCACCGGAGGCATCCAATAACCGTGAAATGTGTACGCAAGCTTGTCGTCAAACGGCTTGCCGAACACATTAAAATTAGTATTCCACTGCGCTCCGCCGGGAAAAATGATATGATTTTTATCAACTTTTCTAATTTCCACGGTGATTCTTTTGTACAACGGCTCAAGTTGTTTGTTCAGTTCTTCTTTATTTTCAAAATAGGTAGCAATCGGTTCGTTCAAAAGGTCATAGCCGATAACAATTTTTTCGTTAGCGTAACGCTTTGCAATTTGCTTCCAGAGCGTGACGGTTAAATCCTGCGCCTCTTTATTTTCAAAAAGATAGGGATAGCCCCAACTGTCGTCAATGTTCGCACCGGTTTGCCCGCCGGGAGCCGCATGCATATCAAGGATAACGTAAAGTTTTTCTTCACGGCACCATTTGATTGCTTTATCGAGATATTCAAATCCGGTTTTGAGAAAAACATCGGGATGATCTTCAACCACAAACAATTTAAAATTAAATGGTAGACGGATATGATTTAATCCGCTCTGTTTTAAAAAATGTATATCTTCTTTGGTGATGTAATTATCGCGGAATGCTTTCCAAAAATTTCTTGTATCATCGGCGCCGACAAGTTCGCAAAAAACATCATTTATCAACCGGTAGCAACTCGCATCTTCAAAATGGAACATATAACCTTCGGGATTCAGCCAATTGCCAAGGTTTGTCCCTTGCAGTAAGAATGGTTTTCCGTCACCGTCGATAAACTGAGTTCCTTTTACCGTTACAAAGTTTTTTTGAGGAAAAATTGAAGTAGCTGCTGCAAGAGCGAGGAAGAAAACGAAAGAAAGAAAAGTTTTTAACATAATTCCACCTTGAATATTTAATTTTGTGCAAAAGTAAAATTTCGCTCACCCCGGGGGAATGAATGAATGTTTGCATGAGTGAATGGAAAATTGAAAAAACAAAACCATACAATCATTCAGTCATGCACTCATTCTTTATTCAATTTTATCCATCACTACCACTTACCAAATTGCATGCCTTTCGGTTTACAAGGATAAATTGATGTTTTAGAGGATTTTGCTCAATTATTTGCAAAAAATGGTGAGGAAAGTTTATTACTCTGATAAAATGATGGTTATTAAAACGATAAACGAAAAGAGTTGTTGTCGCAAATGGTTCAACGATTCCTGCTTTACGGCGTGTACTTAAAATATTTATTTTATTTGTAGATAGTTTTACCATGAAGAATATATGTTTTACCATTGTAGTGCAAAGAGATGAATATTTCGTTAGAATCCGACCAACCCGTTCCATAAAGATATGAGCCAGGATATTTGTCTAAGATGGGGAGGTCTATTAGCTGCCATTCTTTTCCTTCACTGTGCCATAATTCGTGCCTAAAATAAAACCAAAGATCATTTTCGCTGGTAAGACATGCTCCACCCATATAACTCATATTTAATATTTTAGTCCATCCAAGAATGGTTTTTTCCCAAATACCTCTATTATCAGTAAAGAGCTTATTTCCAACACCAAATATGCCCCGTCCATATCCATTCCCATCAAAATCAGTTCCTGCCATAAATTTCTCTTCTGCTATCTCCCATTTTCCATCTATGTTCCGTCGATATAATTTCGTCATCGTACCTAAAGGTTGCTGTTCAACTGAAAGGCTTTCCTTATATGCGCTAACATAAACTTCTCCATTAGCTAGCGGTGCAATTTGCCCAATACCAAGTCTGTAATCAGTAAATCTTGGTTCAATTGACAGAAATCCGTTTTCATATTTTGTGACTAAACCGGATGCTGCTAAAGCCCAACATCGAGTTTTTCCCTGTTGTTCAATCCATCCAAATCCTCCATAAATTCTTTTCCCATCTTTATATGGAACTTCCTCCCAATTTATTCCATCCCACTTTAAAACTACGGCAGAGTCTTTGTCGATAGTACCACTGAAATATTTATCACATGCGAGGAAAACATTTTTGGCGTCAAATCCCGTAACGGCATAAGGATACAAAATAAATGAGTTACCATTTTCAAACCCATACAAAGGGCAGTTTTTGTCAGGTGTCCATTTATTACCATCATAGTGCCAAAGTCTCCCGGAAGGAATGTCGCTATGACCCACCGCCCACACATTAGTTGGTGATGAACCCCAGATTGAGTGCAAATTAATTTGATCTGGGGGCATGTATGGATAATCAAAAAACAATGTATCAATTGACCAAACAAATTCTTTTTTAAGAGCCGGTTTATTATCATCAGAACTTGTTGGCGGTTTTTTGCAGCCAAAGCTTAATAGTACAAAACTTATTAATACAACAGAAAGAAAATGTTTTTTCATAAAAGAATAAGTCACCAAATCCGCTCCGGTAAATAATTTATTTTTTCTGTAACAATAATAAGAAATGAATGGAAGATGCAAGAATTTGTTGGGAATAATTTTTTCATGAATGCTAACCTTGAAGGTCGCTACTTTGTTTGAGGTGAAAGACCTTCCAGATTACTCCGCAACTTAAAAGCAACCTCGAAGGTCAGCCCACATTTTTCGGCTTCGACCTTCGAGGTTATAACCTTTCAAAATTTCAGCAAAATACCGGAACTTTAATCTTGACTTTTTGTGCCATGCAAAAGATTTGCAAACAACTCATTTGCAATAAAGACACTTGGAGAAAGTTCTTGGAATAAGAAAGAATATCTCTTAATTTTACTCAAGACATTGAGTAAAATACCATGAATTACAAAAGACCGCACCTTCAAGTTCTAAAAACAAGGATAAATGAGCCAAGAAAGAGGATTCAAGTCATTCTTGGACCGAGACAAGTTGGTAAAACAACAATAGTAAACCAACTTCTTGCAGAGATCAACATTCCGTTTCATTTCGTTTCTGCAGATAACCAGTCAGGCTCAAATTCTCTATGGATAGAGCAACAATGGGAAGTTGCGCGTATCAGGTTAAAAACTTCAGGCTTAGCAGAGTTCCTTCTTATCTTTGACGAGATTCAAAAAATTGATGATTGGAGCAATGCCGTTAAACGGAATTGGGATAAAGACACAAACGAAAAAGTAAATATAAAAGTGATACTACTCGGTTCGTCAACGTTATTAATTCAAAAGGGATTGAGCGAGTCGTTAGCCGGAAGATTTGAATTGTTGAAAATGTATCACTGGTCGTTGACAGAAATGCAATCTGCTTTTGGCATCAGTGAGGAACAATATGTCTGGTTTGGCGGTTATCCCGGTTCCGTAGATTTGATAAAAGACGAGAAGAGATGGAAAGATTATATCAGGCATTCACTTATTGAAACCACCATCTCAAAAGATATTCTGCTTCAGACACGGATAGATAAACCTTCTTTACTTAAAAACCTTTTCGAAGTTGGGTGCAGTTATTCCGGACAAATTCTTTCTTACACAAAAATACTTGGTCAACTGCAAGATGCCGGTAATACTACTACTTTATCACATTATTTGAATCTGTTATCAAATGCCGGACTCTTAGCGGGAATAGAAAAATATAGCCCCGATATTGCCAGGCAAAGAGCATCAAGCCCTAAGTTTCAGGTTTATAACTCTGCGTTAATAAGTTCACTCTCATCTTTAACTTTTGAAGAAGTAATTTTGAAACCGGAAAAATGGGGAAGAGTAATTGAATCGGCAGTAGGAGCGCATTTATTGAATTATTCAATTACCGAAGGATATGATATTTTTTATTGGCGCCACAATAATCACGAAATAGATTTCGTATTAAAATATCACGAAAATGTTGTTGGGATTGAAGTAAAAAGCACTGCGGCAAAAACAGTGAAAGGTGCGGAATTTTTTAAGGATCAATTCCATCCGCAAAAAATTCTGTTGATCGGTTCATCCGGATTAGATTGGAAAGAATTTTTAAAAATGAATCCTACCGCTGTAGTTGATTAAGACTATTCTTTGTTCATAAGCAACCTCGAAGGTCAGCCCACATTTTTCGGCTTCGGCCTTCGAGGTTATAACCTTTCAAAAATTCAGCAAAATACCGGAACTTTAATCTTGACTTTTTTGTATAGTATGTATAAGTTTAATACAGAAATTATTTCTTTTTTAGAGAAAGTCAACAATTTGAACGAAATTAGTCATTTAGAACGATTTACCGGGCAAGATTACAAATATGGATTTGTAACCGACATCGAAGCCGATGAAATTCCCAAAGGTTTGAGCGAAGACGTTATCCGTCTTCTTTCCTCAAAAAAAGGAGAACCGGAATGGATGCTTGAATATCGTTTAAAAGCTTACCGCGCCTGGTTAAAAATGGAAGAGCCGAAATGGCCCAACGTCCATTATCCGCCTATCGATTACCAGGAGATCATCTATTATTCCGCACCGAAACAGCAAAAAAAATTAAACAGCATTGATGAAGTTGATCCGGAGTTGCTTAAAACTTTTAACAAACTCGGCATTCCGCTTGAAGAGCAAAAAGTTTTTGCAGGCGTTGCCGTTGACGCGGTGTTCGACAGCGTTTCGGTTGCAACAACATTTAAAGCAAAATTAGGCGAACTCGGCATCATCTTTACTCCCTTTTCCGAAGCGATAAAAGAACATCCCGATCTTGTTAAAAAATATTTAAGTTCGGTTGTACCGGTAACGGATAATTATTTCGCCGCGTTAAATTCCGCGGTCTTCAGCGACGGCTCATTCATCTATATTCCGAAAGGCGTTCGCTGCCCGATGGAACTTTCAACTTATTTTAGAATTAACGCAAAGAACACTGGACAATTTGAACGGACATTGATAATCGCTGACGAAGGGGCGTACGTAAGCTATTTAGAAGGCTGCACCGCACCGATGCGGGACGAAAATCAATTGCACGCGGCGGTGGTTGAGCTTGTAGCTTTAGACAACGCGCAGATAAAATATTCAACCGTGCAGAATTGGTACGCGGGGAACAAAGAAGGTGTTGGCGGTATTTATAACTTCGTTACCAAACGAGGAATTTGTAAAGGGATCAATTCAAAAATTTCCTGGACGCAAGTTGAAACAGGTTCGGCAATTACATGGAAATATCCAAGCTGCATTTTACAAGGCGAAAACTCCGTTGGAGAATTTTATTCCGTTGCCGTTACAAACAATTATCAGCAAGCTGATACCGGAACAAAAATGATCCATCTTGGGAAGAACACACGAAGCACAATTGTTTCAAAAGGTATTTCCGCCGGAAAGAGTAACAACTCGTACCGCGGACTTGTCCGTATTGGCAAAAAAGCAGAGAGCGCCAGAAATTTTTCGCAGTGCGATTCTCTTTTGCTTGGCGATAGATGCGGCGCGCATACGTTCCCTTATTTGGAAGTGTTAAATCCTTCCGCAATTGTTGAACACGAAGCCACAACATCAAAAATTGGTGAAGACCAGATATTCTACTTAAATCAACGCGGACTTTCAACCGAGGACGCAGTAAACATGATAGTGAACGGTTATTGCAAGGAAGTTTTTAAAGAACTTCCAATGGAATTTGCCGTTGAAGCGCAAAAACTTTTAAGCGTTAGTTTAGAAGGAAGCGTGGGGTAGGATTAGTGAGTTAGCAAAAACATTCTGTTCAGAATTGATAAGAATGTTTAACAAAACTAACAGAATGAATGAATGAAGTTGAATGGATGAATGGCTTAAATTTTCATTCAACCAAGCAGGCATTCAATCATTCTTTGTTAAGAACAAGTTATTCGGTTCTGGCTCGACCAGATTAGAAATTAGAAATTAAAGTCCGCCTCATGCGGAAGGAATTAAGAATGATAGAAATAAAAAATTTACACGCGAACATTGACGGAAGAGAAATTTTAAAAGGAATTAATCTTTCCGTAAATAAAGGTGAAGTCCACGCGATAATGGGACCAAATGGTTCAGGGAAAAGCACGCTGGCGCAAGTAATAGCCGGAAGAGAAGATTATGAAGTTACCCAGGGAGAAATTCTTTTTAACGGAAAAAATCTCCTTGAACTTTCTGCTGAAAATAGAGCTTGCGAAGGAATTTTTCTTGCGTTCCAATATCCGGTAGAAATTCCGGGAGTTTCAAACACAACTCTTTTAAAAAATGCTTTGAACTCAATCCGTAAATACCGTGGCGAGGAAGAACTTGACGCGATGGAATTTCTTACGCTCGTAAAAAAGAAAATGTCGCTTGTTGAATTATCGGAAGATCTGCTAAGACGTTCGGTTAACGAAGGATTCTCCGGTGGTGAGAAAAAACGGAATG
>JBAYFO010000051.1:0-26174 GCA_041667115.1 Ignavibacteriaceae bacterium
TTAATTTTTTTTCTAATGCTTCAACTACTTCTGCCAGCGTTTCTTCTTGTATTTCGTTTGATTGCTCGGGGACAAAACCTTTGATAGACATCGGCAAATCGTTTTGCGTTAGCGTAGTTCCTCTTGCCAGTACAACAGCGCGCTCAATACTGTTTTCAAGCTCGCGGACGTTTCCTGGGTAAGAATATTTCATCAGCAAATCAACGGCTTCTTTAGAAACTGAAAAAGCATCTTTATTATTTTCTTTCGTGTATTTAGAAAGAAAAAATTCAACTAGAGGAAGAATATCTTCTTTTCTTTCGCGGAGCGGTGGAATTTTTATTGCTACAATATTGAGCCGGTAAAATAAATCTTCCCGGAAAGTTCCTTCCTTAATTTTCTTTTCTAAATTTTGATTTGTTGCAGCGATAATGCGGACATCAATTGGAATAATTTCCGTACCGCCAACCCGTTCAATCTGTTGTTCCTGCAGTACGCGCAGCAGTTTTACCTGCATGGGTAGAGGCACATCGCCAATCTCATCAAGAAAGATTGTTCCTTTAGCAGCTAATTCAAAACGCCCCTTTTTCATTTTATCTGCACCGGTAAAGGCGCCTCTTTCATGTCCGAACAATTCGCTTTCCATTAAATTTTCCGACAGCGCCGGAATATTAACCGCAATAAAAGCATTGTTTTTTCTCGGACTAATAAAGTGAATTGCTTTTGCCAACACTTCTTTTCCTGTTCCGTTCTCACCGGTAATTAAAACAGTAGCTTTACTTTCTGCAACACGCGCGGCAAGATTTATTGCTTCTTCCATTCTCGGTGATTGAGAAATTATGGAAGAGATTTTGAACCGCTCTTCAAGCTGTTGTTTTAAATATTGATTTTCCGACTTCAAAGTTTTGTTTTCAATAATTCTTTCAAGCAGAAGATCGAGTTCGTCAAGATCAATAGGTTTGGCAAGATAATCGTAAGCACCAAGCCGCATTGCCTTCACGGCGTTTTCAACGGTTCCATACGCGGTAACCATAACAAAGCTGATCTCCGGATTGATGATCTTAACTGCTTCAAGTACTTCAATTCCAGTTTTGTCGGGCATATTAAAATCCGAAATAATAATATCTATCGGAGTATTTTTAGCAAGATGAATGCCTTCTTCTCCCGAGCCTGCAGTATAAACAGTGTATCCTTTTTTCTTCAAATAGCCGCTGAGAATTTCCCGCTGCCCCTGTTCGTCGTCAACAATTAATAAGTTAAAATTTTTCATAATCCGGTATCGTAATAGTGAATGTTGTGCCTTGGTTTACTTTACTTGTAACATGAATTGTGCCATTATGTTGGCTCACAATTTTCTGTGCGATGCTTAACCCTAAACCGTTTCCCTCTTTTTTTGTGGTGAAATAGAGATTGAAGATCTTTGCAAGATTTTCTTCCGAAATACCTTTACCGTCATCAGCTATTTTGATAAGAATGTTTTGATCTTTTTTACTATAGGCAAGAGTGACCGTGCCGTTTTCTTTTGTTGCGTCGAAGGCGTTTTGAAGAAAATTCATCATCGTCTGCTTCATTAACTCGGGATCGATATGCATGGTAAAAGCATTTTCGGCAGGTACCAGCAAATGTATCCCTCGCTGTTTTGCTTGTTCTTTAAAAAGGAGAGTGAGATCATTAAAAAACTCGCTGGAGATAATTTTCTTTTTTTGCAACTCGATCGGTTTTGCGTAGTTCAAAAACTGGGTGATTATTTTATTTATCCGTTCAACTTCGGTTTTCAGCACTTTCGTAATGTCAAGATATTCGGCGTTTCCTTCCGCCGGAACAAACTCTCTGTTCAACCGCTGTGCGATCATTCCAATTGCGTTAATCGGGTTGCGGATTTCGTGTGCAACTCCCGAAGCCAATTCTCCCATCGCCGAAAGTTTTTCATTTCTCTTTTTTTGTTCTTCCAACAGACGCGCTTCGGTTAAATCCTTGATAACTAATGTTATGTTACCGCTTTCATCATTGTTTCGAGAAACAGTGACCGAAAGATATTTGGCTCCCGAGTTTGTAGACGTTTCAGTTGAGAATTCAAATGCGGTTTTATTTTCTTGTCCGGTATAAAGTTCTAAAGCTTCAAATAATTCTTTGGAACATGAAGAAAGATGATGATCAATAACATCCGCCGGGGACTTTTGAAATAGTTTTTCTGCCTGTTTATTAAAGAGTGAGACAATAAAGTTATCGTTTACCACAATCACCGCTTCTCCCATATTTTCTAATACAGCGCCGGTAAATGTTTTAAATTTGCTCAATTCTTTTGAAACCGATTTAAGGTTTTGCATCGTAAAAACAATGCTTAACACGATGATAGAAATTGCGGCAAGTAAAAACGAAAGAATCACTACACGACGGATCATTCTGTCTTCCAGGTTGCGGATTTCATCCATTGTTAATCCGATACGGAAAACACCTACAATATTATCCCCGTCCCTGAGTTGTTGAATAATTTCATAGACCGTTGTTCCTTTATATGAAAACTCGCGCGTAAACGGTTTGTCTTCTTGTAATGCTTGTTGCAGGAGGGCATCTTCATCAACGGAATTAATTTTTGTTATTCCTTTGCTCGCAGCCAAAATGCCCGCGGAGTCTTGCAGAACAATGTAAACAATGCCGGGGTTGGATGCTATGTCTTGCACAATTCTTCCGATCCCGATTTTTTTTCTAAACTCTAAAAAAGAAGCTGCATCCATATTGATAATAATTGCTCCCTTGTGGTTCGCACGGGAAACAGCAACCGCAAAGCGCGATCCGCTGGTAAGACGGGCTTCCTTTAAACCAATAATTACTTCGTCTGATTTTCCTGCGAGTAGTTGGTTTATTTCTTCCGGACGATTCAAATTCTGTTCTTTGTGGAGATGACCGGGAACGGGAATCCTATTTGATAAAATGCGGACTCCTTTTTCATTCAAAATATTTATTCTAAAAAGCGAATTCATTTTACCGTATGCGATCAAATCCTTATCGGTTAAACTGGCTGAGCTATCAAGCGTTCTGATAAATCTTGCGTTATCTAATAAACGTTCGGTAAGGAGATTTTCTATTTCATCTGAAGCATTCAGCGTGTTAATGCTGGAAAGACGGATGGTTTCAATAAGTGACGCAGATTGTTTATCGAGCAAGCGATAAATTTCTTTTTTACTTTCGCTTAGTTCAAAGTAAGCCGAAGCTATCATCACTACTCCGATTATGAGGGAAATCGTGATAATGACTTTAGGGTGTAATCTAAATGTATTTTTCATAACCAAAATTAAAAGAAATCCGCATAAATAAGATACGCGGTGGAAATAAAACGAGTATGCAATTTAATCAGCACGCTTGTTTGATTCAGAATTTCCATTTGAGATGCCGGCACACTTCGACATTCGAGTCGCTCAATTACGTCAAGATTGTCGAACTTCGTGCGGGAATATCAAAAAGCCATTGATTCTAAAGGATAAACACGTTGTTTTGTTTTGGCACGGCGGTTGTATAATCTCTATCGAACTAATAATTATTTACAAAACAAAAGGAGTTACATCATGAAAACCTTAGCAAAAATTTCGTCGGTTTTCGCACTCGTTCTTTTCATCACTGTTTTCTTCACCTCGGAAGCTAGCGCCCAGCAATACGGCGGCGGTAAAAAAGCCAACAAAGGATTTGTTGATGCGAATGGTGACGGTATCAATGACAACGCGTTAGACGCTGATGGCGACGGCATCCCGAACGGACAAGACGCTGATTTCGTTCGTCCTCAAGACGGCAGCGGCAGCAAAAATATGTTCGGTAAAGGTTCAGGCAAAAAAGGTCTTGGATCCGGCACTGGAACAGGTGTTTGCGACGGCACCGGGCTTGGCTCAGGTAACGGGTCTGGTACAGGAGTCTGTGACGGCACCGGAAGCGGTTCAAACGGCAAGGGCCGGGGCAGAAAATAAGTTCTTCGAATTTGGGTGGCTGCAAAGCCACCCTTTATTTTGTTCAAGCGTAATTGTTTAATTCAGACTGAAGAGCATATCGTATTGGGGTGTGAAATTTTTGCGTTCCCAATAAAAGATTTTTTCATCATTGATGCGATAAACTTTGTCAGGCGGGTAAGAGAATTTTTTAATGACAAAATCTTGTTTCACAATCAATTTATAAACCGCATGTTCCAAAGGTTTATTCCACGTTTTAGTCGATAGCAAAATATATTTCGCGGTATTGTCTAACATTTTTTGCCGGTATTTTATTCTGCAAATAGCGGTATCTCCGGCATTAATATTCACTTCAAAAGAAAACCCGAGAGAAGTTTTAGATAAAATAATTTGAGGGACATTTTGAGGCATTGCAAATACGTTTATTGAATCAAAGAGAACAGTATCGTTTTTGTCTCCAACCGGAAAGTAGATTTTATAATCGACAGTTTTATCCGAATTATTTGCAAACCAGTAATAACCTTCCACATTAAAATATTCTCTGTCTAAAATGAAATTAATATCCTCACGGAAAAAATTTAAATTCTGACTAAAAACATTTCCGGAAACAAACGAAAACAGAATAAATAAAAATTTCATGGCGCCCTATTTAAGAAGAATCATTGAGCCGCTTTTATAGTTCTTTTTATCAATCTCAAGTTGATAATAATAAACACCCGATGTAACTACGCCGCCGTAGGTATCGTCTCCATTCCATTTTATAAAGGAACCGTTTGTTATCGGTATAGTCTTTATCTTCCTTCCGGTTACATTGTAAATAACTATTGAACCTTCTTTTTGTTGCAAAGAAGAAGGAATTTTTACAAAGAAATTTGTACTTAAATTAAACGGATTAGGATAATTTATAACATCTATCTCTTCACTCTCGGGCATTCCGTTTTTTTCGATTCCCATTATTTCATCAAGCACATAAATGTCATGCTCAACCACCGTATCCGCGCAAACATTAAGAGAGAAAGGCTCTATGGAATAATATTCGATCATATAATAGCCGAGTAAAAAGTGTAAATCTAATTTCCTCACAAATAATTTTGTTGAATATGTGCCATCGTCGTAAATGTCTAAATATTCGTCAAATCTAAGTCGTCCTTTTGTTATTGGGAAACCTCGTTTATTAAAAATATGTCCTTTAAGCGTAAAATAATTTCCATCTATACTATTTGAAGAACCGATGGTCGGTTTACTACAGAGGCAAATATCATTATAGCCGTATCTACACAAAGAATAACCGGAAGGAATTGAGTCAATCAAAGAGCCGGGACAATTTCCAAAGGTTAGAGAATCTGGTTCGAAATACAACGAAGCATCCTTGGAAGGATAGAAAATAAGTTTGACGATATCTCCATTTTTATTGATAGTTAATGGAGAGAATAAGCTATCCGAATTAATCACAAGAATAAAGGCACTATCTTTTACATTCTCCATCCGAATCTTTGAAATCCCTTCGGTTGAAACGACACAAATGCTATCATAATTCTTAGCCAAGTATCCGCCGTAAACAAAACTAAAATCTATTTCCATTATCCATTTGTTGTTCAGGTCAAAGGTAAATTCAGATAAGTATGCAGGTGGAATCAAAATGGGGTTTTCCAATACTGTGTTTGTGGCAGCGAAAAAAAACAAAAGCACAAAAAATGATTTCTTCATTTTACACCCTATAATTTTATTTCAGAATAATTTAGGTTGAAACAACTTTCAAATATTCAAGGCTCAACCTTTTTCTAAGGAAAAAGCGATCTCTATTCTTCTCCCACCTCAAATTCTTTTTCTGCAGTAACCGTTTGCGCGGAATTTTTATCTTTGATGTTTACTACGAGTTTGTATTTCCCTTTAGTAAACGTTGAGTCAAGTTCAAATTGAATGTTGAGTTGTGTATCGGAAAGTTTTTCTTTTTCTTTGTTAATCGTTGTATCTGAAAATTTGTTTGTGACCAACGTTCCATCCGGCTTTTGTAAATCAACGTTGAAACTTATTTCCGAGTTGAAGAGTCCGTCAACTTCGTTTTGTTGGAACCCTTTTACAATTACAGAGGCGTTTACTTCCCATGCCCCGTCTCCCATATCAAACGCAGCCGCTTCGGGATTAACTGCCTGCAATTTTGTTTCTTCTTTTTTACCGCAACCGGCAATTAAAAAAAACGAGAAAAATAAAATTGATAAATATTTCATCTTACACCTTAGTTAAAACTCTTTGCGGCTTAGCGCCGTTACGGTGGAAAATTTACCGTAGCGACGCAAAGACGCAAAGTAAAAAATTATCCGTTCTTTGTTTTGAAGTTATTCATAAACTGAACAAGCGCTTCTGCACCTTTAACCGGGAAAGCGTTATAGACAGAAGCCCGGATCCCACCAACGGAACGATGGCCTTTCAATCCGATAAACTGAGCTTTAGTAGCTTCTTCAACAAATTTCTTTTCAAGTTCTTCACTTGGTAGACGCCATGTGATGTTCATTAGTGAGCGGCTATCTTTTTCAGCGTGTCCTTTGTAAAATCCACCGCTGTTATCAATTGCATCGTAGATTAATCCTGCCTTCGTCAAATTGGTTTTATACATCGCATCAAGTCCGCCGTTCTTCAATAAATATTTTGTAACTAACGCGATGATGTAAATTCCAAAAACGTTCGGCGTATTATAGAGTGAATCATTTTCTGCGTGCGTTTTGTAATTCAACATGGTGTGAAGAGAATCTTGACTTCTTTCCAACAAATCTTTTCTAAGAAGTGTTAACACAACTCCTGAAGGTCCGATGTTTTTTTGTGCGCCTGCGTAAATCATTGCATACTTGTTCACGTCAATTTTTTTGTGAAAAATATCCGATGAAGCGTCACAAACCAGCGGAACGTTTCCAACTTCGGGTTCGCTGTGCCATTCGGTTCCGTAAATAGTATTATTTGAAGTATAGTGAACGTAAGCAGCATCGGTATCAAGTTTTAATTCTTCCTGTCTAGGGATGCGTTTAAAATTTTCCGATTCGGTTGAAGCAGCAATATTTACGGTTCCAACGCGCTTTGCTTCTTTTACCGCCTTCTTAGACCATGTTCCCGTAACGATATAATCTGCTTTGTTTTTGGGAGGCATAAGGTTGAGCGGAACCATTGAGAATTGGAGACTTGCACCTCCTTGCAAAAATAAAATTTGATAATCGTCGCTGATATCTAATAATTGTTTTACACCGTTTTTTGCGTCGGCTAAAATAGCATCAAATGCTTTTGAGCGGTGGCTTATTTCTAAGATTGACATACCAACACCCGGAAGCATAAAGAGTTGTTTCTGGGCTTCTTTTAAAACTTCTTCTGGTAAAATTGCCGGACCGGCATTTAGATTATAAACACGATTTTCCATGTCTCGTTCCCTTTTTTTGTAAATTTATGAAAATACCATTCAAAGTTACAAGAAATTCCCGATACTCTCAACCAACTTCTTGGGTGAGTTTTAGAGAGCCACTTTCGCTTTGGGAAGAGAAAGATAAATAGTGGTTCCGACACCAACGGTACTCTCAATTGAAATATTCCCGCCGTTTTTTTCTGCTAATTCTTTACAGAGGAGCAACCCTAATCCGGTGCCGGACTCGTTAGCGGTGCCTGTGGTGGAATGTCTTGTTTCAATTTTAAAAATTTTCTTTAAGAGGTCAGGATCAATTCCTATGCCGTTATCAACAATGCAAATTTCAACGACATCACTTTTCTCTTCCGCAGAAATGATAATCGATCCTTCCGGATTGGTAAACTTCACGGCGTTTGCAACCAGATTTTGTATGATCGATCTGAAACTATAATTATCAACAAAAACAAAAATGGGATCCAAGATTTTGTTGATGATAGTAATGTTTTTTTTCTCTGAATTTGCTTTAAGCAAAGTAAGAATCTCAGGTATTCCAACTGCAAGATTAATAGTTACGGGAATCAGTTCAATTCTACTTGTTTGAATCCGTGACCAATCAAGCAAATTCTCGATGAGCGTATAGACACGTTCAATTAGTGTTTTCAAGTAGCTAATCGTTTTAATTTTTTCGTCATGTTCCATTGAGTCAAATTCTTCAGAAAGAATTTGAGAATAACCAAGTAATCCGGTAAACGGGCTTTTCAAATCGTGAGCAATAATAGAGAAGAATTTATCTTTTGCCGCATTAGCGTCTTCAAGTTCTTTACTCTTTTGAGATATCGCTTTGTTTTTTTCCTCAAGTAAAATTTGTAGTCTGCGGATTTTAACAAATCTGAATACGAGGAGGAGCAGAATAGCAAAACTGGCAAGAACAACAATGAGAAAAATTTTATTTGTCGTTAGTTGTTTGTCAATTTCAAGTGATTGGATCTTCTTCTCTTTTGTAAGGAGTTCAACTTCCTTTTCCTTCTCATCCATCTCGCTGATGACTCTCAATTCGGCAACTTTATCACTAGTTGCAGTGTTTAAGAGGGAATCGGAAACCAAAGAATAAAGCTTGTGCGTCTCCAACGCTTTCTGGTATTCTTGCTTTGCTTCGTACAAAGAAGAAAGGGCTAAATAGGCTTGCGCGATATTTTTTTTATTCTGATTGTTTTTTGCTTCGAGCAGGCTTTTGTTAAATGCTGCTTCTGCTTCTGCCCAAAGTTTTTGAGAGGCATAAACTTTTCCAAGATTTAAAGTTGTTTTTGAAATTCCAAAAGAGTCATGCAGATTATTCCAAATAGTAAGTGCTTTCTGGAAATATGCCAATGCTTTGGCGAAATCTTTTTTAGCGAAATATACTTCACCCAAATCACTCAAAGAATATGCCTCTCCTACAAGATCAACGCCCTCAACTTTAATTTCTAATGATTTGTTTTGATAATTGATAGATCTTGCGAAATCATTTTTTTTAAAGTAACTGACACCAAGATTGTTCAGTGCTCGGCCAAACACATATTTGTTTTTAAGATTTTGGGACGAGATTAAGCAACGACTTGCATAAATGATTGCTTCGTCTGGTCGATTAAGTTCATTATAGATATTCGCAATATTATTTAGGGTAACTCCGATTTCAAAAGTATCTTTTAGTTTTTCTTTAATAGTTAATGCTTGAGCAAAATAATCAAGAGCGGAAGGATACTCACTCCACTTCCAATAAATTAACCCGATATAATTTAAAGCTTGGGCTTCTTCACGTTTTAGATTTTTCGCTGTAGAAATTTTCAGTGAAATTCTGAAATATTGATAAGCGGGAATGAATTGGTCCTTCTTCCAATAAAGGAGACCAGTTTGGTTATATGTTTCACACAATTGAAAACTATCTTTTAGTTGAAGAAAAATTTCCAATGCTTTTTTAAATTGAGGTTCGGCTTTTCCGAGTTCATTTTTTCGATAATGACTAAATCCAAGATTGCGCCGGGCGATTGCTTCCCCGTATCGATAGTTGATTTCTTTCGCAATTTTTAAAGCCTGCTCTGCATACGTGTTAGGTTGCAAAATAGATTCGCGATTCGTGGCGTCGTCTAGCTGGTTGAGGAGATTAACTTTTTCTACGTCGGAAAGGTCCTTAAGTTTTAGAGCAAGCGAATCTGTTAACTGCTGGGAATATAAAAGTGCCGGGTAAAAGAGAAGACAAAAAACAACAAATGGAAAAATTTTCCATGGTTTCTTCAACGAACAAATATAGTAGGTATTCTTTTTCAATATTTTTCAAAACTCGTATTGTTCCACTTTGCTGTGATTCTTGCAGGAGTGAAACAACATATGCACTTTGTTCAATAGTAATCTACTAAAACGGAAAACAAAACAAAAACTTTAAAAAGGTTAAATTGTATGGATCAACAAACCATCCCGTAATTTCGGTTCAAACCAGGTAGACTTCGGAGGCATCACTTCGTTTGCATCTGAAATGTTCATTAGATCATTTACGGTAACCGGGTAAAGAGAAAAAGCAACGGCAAACTTTCCACTGTCAACAAGTTTTTCCAACTCGGCGCTACCGCGAATTCCACCAACAAAATCAATTCGTTTGTTTGTCCGGGGATCATCGATTCCTAATACAGGCTGTAGTAAAAAATTTTGCAGAATGCTTACATCTAAATGATCACCGACGGAGGAAGAGAGACTATTACTTGCCAATACAGCATCAAGAGCTTTTAACAGGAACCATTCTCCGTCCAGAAACATACAAAATGATTTTGCAGTGTTGGGCTCTTTTAATGTAGTTTTTTCAATTGAAAATTTCTCTGCAACGGCGTCTAGAAATGCTTCTTTTGAATTTCCATTAAGGTCAGCAACAACACGGTAATAGGGAAGAATGTGCAATTGCTCTGCAGGGAAAAGCACGGCGATAAAAAAATTATATTCTTCGGTTCCAGTATGTTCAGGATGCTTTTCCATTTTAACTTTCCGTGCCCGGCTCGCGCTTGCCGCCCGGTGATGTCCATCGGCAATATAGAAGTTTTTTACTTGCGCCATTTCATCAACAAATAATTTATTGTATTTGGTCGGAAGCGTCCAAACGGTGTGCTGAATGCCATCATCAGCCGTGAAGTTATATAATGGTTTTTCTTCCGACGTTATTTTTTCAACTACTTGATCTATGGCAGCAACACCCTTGTAGGTTAAAAAAACAGGACCAGTTTGTGCTTCGGTTGTAACGATATGATTTGTTCTGTCGTCTTCTTTTTCTTTGCGGGTTTTTTCATGTTTCTTAATAATGTCGTTATCATAATCATCTACTGAAAATGTTGCGGCAATTCCGGTTTGCGCCCTGCCGTTCATAACAAGTTTATATAAATAGAAGCTAGGGATTTCATCAATCACTAGCGGAGCGTTTTTTTTTATCTCTTCCAAAACCTCTTTTGCTTTGTGATAAATTTCCTTTGCATAATGGTCAAATGAATCTGGGAAATGAATTTCTGATCTTGTGCAATTTAAAAGACTTAGCGGATTTCCTTTGGCTAATATGCGGGCTTCCTCAGTATTTACTACATCATAAGGAACACTGGCAACCCTTGTCACTACTTCAGGAAGTGGTCGCAATGCTTTAAAAGGACGAATAACAGCCATAAAAACTCCAGGAGATTAAAAATTTGTTCCTTAAAAATCGTAAAATTTTTGACAATAAACCATTCATTTTGCTTTTCTATCTTTTTAGAATTAAATATATTGCACAAAATATATTTGGGATTATGAAGACTTATTCATATTTGTTAGATATTATCGAGAAAAAGGGAGCGGTGTACCTTCTCCTGATTGATCCCGATAAAATATCCGGAGAAAAATTACGTTCTTTCGTTTCAGCTTGTGATAAAGCTGGCGTAGATGGATTTCTTGTCGGTGGCAGTTTGCTCATGGGCGGAAATCTTGAAACTACAATCGACGAGATAAAGCAAAGTAGCAAACTTCCCGTAATTATTTTCCCAGGTGCAGTTCATCAATTGTATGAGCGTGCTGATGCTGTTTTATATATCTCTCTAATTAGCGGGAGAAATGCCGAACACATTATAGGCAAGCATATCATCGCTGCTCCAATTATTAAACAAATGGGTCTGGAACCGATTTCAACGGGTTATATGTTAATTGAATCGGGAACAAAAACTACGGCGGAATATATCAGTGGAAGTTTACCTATACCTCGTAACAAGTCGGAAATAGCAGTTGCAACTGCTTTAGCTGCGCAGTATTTGGGGATGAAATTAATTTATCTTGAAGGGGGTTCCGGCGCACAATTCTCTGTTCCGAAAGAAATGGTTTCTGCGGTTTCAAAGGCTGTTGATATTCCGGTAATTGTAGGTGGAGGAATTCGCACACCACAAGAAGCGCGTGAAAAAGTTGAACATGGCGCAAAGATTGTTGTAACAGGAAACTTTTTTGAAGAAGAAAAAAATTGGAAATTGCTAAAAGAGTTTGCCGAAGCGATCCATCTGAAAAAATAATAGCTATTTAATTAGGGAAACAAAAATTGGACAAACAAAAATTCATTTCCGATTCGCTAACGGAAAGTTCTGAAACAAAGTTAAAAATGTTAAATAGCTGTTCAGGCGATATTGAAAAGGCAGTTGAACTTTTGGTTGAAGCTTATAAAGAAGGGAAAAAACTTTTACTTTGCGGAAACGGGGGAAGCGCTGCTGATTGCCAACACATCGCTACGGAATTAATGATCCGCCTAAATCATCACATACAGAGACCGGCACTTCCTGCAATAGCATTAACAACCGACACATCAAATTTAACTGCCGGCGGAAATGATATTGGATTCGAAAATGTATTTGCCCGTAATGTTGAAGGTTTGGGAAATGAGGGGGATGTTTTATTGGCTATCTCAACAAGTGGAAATTCTCCGAATGTTATTAAAGCTGTAGAGATGGCTCACGCTAAAAGAATGAAAGTTATGGGATTTCTCGGAGGAAATGGCGGGAAGCTAAAATCACTAGTTGATATTCCGGTTGTTATTCCATCAACTAACACACAACGGATTCAGGAGGGGCACATCACGGTTGCCCACATCATCTGCGAACTGACGGAAGAAGAACTTTACGGCAGCAACTAATTTTTTGTTAAAAGAAATTCGATCTTCTTCAATAGAAGCATTGTTACAAAAGGAAATTTTAAGTATTTTTGAAAAGAAGAAATGATACTCTTCGGAGAGATGGCAGAGTGGTTTGAGCCAGAGGCTCATCAACCTTTGGCTGAGAATGCGGCGGTCTTGAAAAAGAAATTATAAATAATACGGAGAGATGGCAGAGTGGTTGAATGCGGCGGTCTTGAAAACCGTTAAGGATGTAAGTCCTTCCGGGGTTCGAATCCCTGTCTCTCCGCCCCTAAAAATTAAGCCTCAATAACGTTCAGAATATGCGTTTTTGAGGCTTTTTCATTGCTTCACTATCCACCAGTTTATATAAAACCCACCTATTTAAACCTGGTTTGGACACTTTTTGGACACTAATTCTTTTCAAAATTATCCGATAAACGGGAAGCTCTGTGAACTCTATTTTTATGTTCTTCATGCTTGAGAAGTCCGTCCAATATTTTAACTTCTGTATGCAAATGGAGTTGAAAAGACACTCCTATTTTTATCGGAAATAATTATATCGGGAGAATTCAAAATATTATTCTTATTTTTGATCTGACAAAGAAAATTCTTGCTTTGGGCAATCTTAAATTGATAACGGAAAAGAACATTACATTTCAGAAGCCCGCACCAGAAATTTCTTTTAATGGCAATTTCTGAAATCAATTTCAAATTTTAAAATCTTTAAATGAAATCAAAATACAATTACAGTTGTTTCTTGAGGTATTAGATGAAAATAAAGTTACTTTTTTTATCCCTATTCTTTTTTGTTGATTCTTTCGCTGGTTCAAATATTAAACCCAAAGAAATACTGTTCATCTATCCGAATCCAGGCTCGCAATTTATTCATGTCAATTCAACGATCATTATAAAAGTTGATGAAAAATATCTATCTCAATTAAACAACAAATCAATGAATTTTTCCGTCGTAGGATCAAAAAGCGGTTATCATAGCGGTAAAATTTTAATTTCAAAAAATACCGTAATTTTTGAACCAGAGACAATGTTCGAAGCTTCCGAGAAGGTAGATGTTACTATTCTGCCGCCTTTTTTTGTCCCCGGACAAGTCTATACATTTTCATTCGAAACAAATTCGATAAAGGAATTTGATCCTAAAGTATTTCAGCCATTTTCGGATGACAATAATTTTTTAGCCTTAAATAAAACAAGTGCTGAATATAATACAGTCGGAAAACCTACTTCAATAAATGGTGTAACTGTTCCAAGCGACTTCCCTAAAATCAATGTTGTCATCTCAAACCAAACTGCACCGGGAAAAATATTTATTTCCAACTGGGGTGGTACTTCATATATGATGATAATGGAAAATGACGGCACTCCTTATTTTTACAAACGATTCCCGGGCAGCACTCAAACACGTGACTTTAAAGTCCAGCCTACCGGAACTCTTACCCGGCGCGTGTATGAGAATCTTAATTGTTTTGTTGAAATGGATTCGCAATACACAACCATTGATACTTTTAGGTGCAAGAATGGTTATGGAACCGATGAGCACGATATCCAGTTATTGCCCGACCACCACAGTTTTATGATCGCACTGGATTATCACAGTGTGGATATGAGCAAAATAGTCTCCGGAGGTCAAACCAATGCTACCGTGATAGGGAATAGCATTCAGGAACTTGATGAAAACCATAATATTGTTTTTCAATGGAGTTGTTGGAATAATTTTAATATCGCGGATGCTGTACACGAGAATCTCCAAGCGAATACCATCGATTATATTCACATGAATTCAATAGCCATTGATTATGATAGTAATATTGTTATTTCCAGCAGACACTTGAGCGAAATAACGAAAATCAATCGAAAGACGGGTAAAATCATGTGGAGATTTGGTGGAGCTCATAACCAGTTTACTATTGTTAATGATCCGTATGGTATATCTTACCAGCATAATGTTAGACCTGTCCCTGGAAAACCGGATCAGTATACTATTTTTGACAATGGAAATTATCATTCCCCCAATTTTTCGAGGGTTGTTGAGTTCAAAATAGATACCTTAAACAAGACTGCTACAAAAGTTTGGGAGTACCGCCATTCTCCAGATTATTACACCAGTTGGATGGGAAATGCCCAGCGTCTTCCGAACGGGAATACCTATATTGATTGGGCAGATAATCCGTTACCCAAAGCTTACGAAGTAACTCCATCGGGTCAAACGGTGTATCAAGCTAATTTCGATCAAAGCATGCCTTGTTATCGCTCCTACCGTTTTGAGTGGGAAAGTGTATTGAAAGTTCCATACTTGATAGCGGAATCTTATTCAGATAAAGTTACTTTGATATTCAATAAGTTCGGAGACAACACAGTTAAGAAATATATAGTCTATGTGGGACTTTCACCTCATCCTGTTACTCCAATAGATAGCACATCGGGTACGTCAATTGATCTATCAAATTTATCAAACAATAAGCTATACTATTTTCGTGTGACCGCTCGGAATATTGCTGGGATTGAAAGCGATTATTCAAACGAGGAAAATGTACAAGTAAAGTTCACGCAACCTGGGCAAAATTTAATAGTCAATGGAGATTTTTCGTTAGGGAATACCATTTGGACCTTTAATGCAAGGAATGGAGCTGCTGCACAAGGGACTGTAGAAAATGGTGAGTATGTTGTTAGAGTTACGAATAGCGGCACAGCTTATTCCGATATTCAACTAATCCAGGGAAGTTTTCCGTTGATAAAAGGGAAACATTATACATTTGAATTTGATGCTAGATCAACCGGTAATAGGGTGATGGAGCCGAGAATAGCTCAAAACGGTGGAAATTATGTTGTCTATTCTAAAACAGGTCCTATCGTACTCACTTCTCAAATGACCCACTTTAAATATCCATTTGAGATGACCGATCCGACTGATTATTTAGCAAGAGTTGTTATGAACTGTGGGACTTCAAATCTCACTTGTTATTTTGATAATATCTCTGTAAAAGAAGATTTGACTTCTGATGCGGCGGACAATAATCCAAGTGTGCCGGGAGATTTTATGCTCTATCAGAATTATCCGAATCCATTCAATCCTGTTACTGAAATTAATTACTCACTTCCGGAATTAAGTTATGTTAATATAGAGATCTTTGATATACTTGGGAGAAAAATTAAGACGTTGATGGATTCGCAGCAAGATGCAGGATTGCATCATGTAAAATTCGACGCATCAAATCTTACTTCGGGGATATATTTTTATAAATTTGATGGTAGAACATTAAAAAACGAAAAATCTTTTTCAAAAATAAATAAAATGTTGGTGCTTAAGTGAGCAAGAAAATATTTTGGAGTGTTAAATGAAATCTTATATGTTATTTATACTGTTTATTCTTTTTTATAATGCGACTGAGGCGCAAAATAATTACTTCTACATCTCGCCAAAACCAAATTCGATCTTGGTATCAAGTGAAACAAATATTATTTTGCGGAGTGCTGGTACTGTAGATCCTTCTTCATTAGCTTCAAACCTGATTAGCGTTCAAGGAGCTCAAAGTGGCCTTCATTCAGGGAAGCTCATCCTTTCTGATGATAAGAGGACAATCATTTTTAATCCATTCAGTAGTTATGTTCCTAATGAAATGGTTACAGTGCATCTCTCCGATGGGATTAAAACTGTTGATGGAAAAAGTACAGGTGCGATTGAATTTTCATTTAAGATATCTCCTCTTCAAAAAAAGACAGATTTTGCCAACGAATTATATTCGGGGGATGAATCCCAGAATAATAAATCCGGTTTAGAGAATTCTTTTTCTCCTCTTTCAACTGATTCAGTACCGGCAGATTTACCAACTATCACGGTAGGGACATCAAACAATCCTGCCGATGGAAAAATATTTCTCACAAACCAATCACAGACTACCTCTAAAACTATAGGAACTTATCTGTTGATTTATAATAACGATGGGAGCATAGCTCAGTATTATAAGATTCCTCAATCAGGAAGTCTATTTAAGATGGAACAGAGTGGACAACTTTCCTATAACCTTAAGGGGAATGGTAATAGAATTATTATGGATACTTCTTTTGTTCCTGTTGATACATTAAAATGTGGTAACGGCTATAAGGCAAACGGCCATGACGCCCTTCTGCTGCCTAATGGTCATGCTATCCTATTTGCAAATGATAAGCAAAGTGTTGATATGAGCCAGTTAGTACAAGGTGGAGATCCAAACGCAAAAGTTACAGGGATAGTAATACAGGAGCTTGATGCTTCAAAAAATGTTGTTTTTCAATGGCGTAGCTGGGACTATCTACCCATCACCGCTTCTTACTTTGACCTTACCATGGTAGATATCGACTTGATTCATCCTAATGGTTTGGCGATTGATAAAGAAGGCAATATTCTTGTCTCACTGAGGCACCTTTCAAATATTGTAAAGATTAACAGAGAAACCGGAAATGTGCAGTGGATACTTGGTGGTAAACTGAACGAGTTTACTTTTATTAACGAGCATGAAACCAATAGCCCGACCTATTTTTCATATCAGCATAACATAGAAGTTTTACCAAACGGGAATATAACTTTGTTTGATGATGGCACTCAACATACCCCTCAATATTCACGTGGAGTTGAATATAAAATAGATGAGCAGCTGAAAACGGCAACTATGATATGGGACTACAGGCATACTCCGGATATTTATACCGATGCGATGGGTTCTGTTCAAAGGTTGCCAAACGGAAATACAATTATAGGCTGGGGAATTAAAACCGGCACCGGAATTCCTGTGTATACAGAAGTTCACCCAGATAATACGATCGCATTAGAACTGTTCTTTCCCGTAGGGCAGTTTTGTTATAGGGCATATAAATACCCATGGATAAGTCAGACTCCCGATGCTTCTATCACCATCAATGAAATATTGGAAGGGAATACTTACAAGTACAGTAATTCATCGGTGTCTACCGGGATTAAAATAACGTTTAAACAACTAAGTACAACATCGATATATTGCAGTAGTATCTGCAACAAATACAATTACTCTCCTACAAAGCCGGTTTTTATTGACACCGCTCCCATTTTGGCTCCACATTATTTTAGTTTTATGGGGCAGGAAATTACTTCTTTCTCTGGTGAAGTGCATGTCGACTTAAATAAATTCCCAGGGATTTCCGTCCCCTCAAAAACTCAAGTTTATGTAAAACAACTCTATGGTGAAGTTTTTATACCACTTGCTACGAGCTATGATTCAGCAAAAAATGAATTGGTATTTAATACAAATGTTTTCGGTGAATTTGCTTTTGGAGTTCCTCAGAGCGTTTCAACTTTAGCTCCTGTTCCTTTTTCACCAAAGGACCAACAGATTGTAAATGGAGAGTCTTCAATAAACTTGTTATGGGGAACAAAAGGGACTGTTCAAACTTACAATCTTCAGGTATCAATCGATTCGACTTTTTCAAATCCTGTGATTGATATTAAGAATTTAACAACAACCTCGTATACACTAAGTTCTATGACCAATAACGCAGAATATTTTTGGAGAGTAAACAACAGCAATTCAGCTGGAATTAGTGAATGGTCAACTGTAAATAAATTTTATACCGCATCACCTTATATAAACATAACGTCCCCTAACGGTAGTGAAAATGTTTATGTGGATTCCATCTATATAATACGATGGCAATCAAATGTTAATGATAAGTTTAATATTGATTTAATTAAGGACAATAGTTCAGTTGTTGTAATTGCCGATTCAATTACTTCTAATACGAATGCTTTTATGTGGGAAGTCCCTTCATCGATCCAAATTGATTCTTTGTATAAAATCAGAATTACTAGTATCGATCATGTAAATCTAATAGATACTAGTGAGCACACATTTTCCATAATTAAGGCAATTACAGACGTTTCGGATTCGAAAAATTCTATTACCACTTATCAACTGTGTCAAAACTATCCAAATCCATTCAATCCAAACACAAGTTTTAGATATTCATTAAAGAATCAACAATTTGTAACTTTTAAAATATTTGATCTGCTTGGCAGAGAAATTGTGACATTGGTTAATGAAGTTAAATCTGCTGGCACTTATGAGTTAAACTGGAATGCAGCCCATGTACCAAGTGGTATTTATTATTATCGTTTACAAGCCGGGAATTTTATTGATACAAAGAAGCTGGTTTTATTGAAGTAGCATTTATGTACTGATAGATATAACGAGCAGTAAAGTAACTCAAATCAAAAAGGTTATTCTATTATGATTTAGCTAAAAAGTATCGCGTGGAGGTTAATCAATTTTATGATTCTATCTCTTACTCGTTTATTTCAGTAATAAGTCTGATGGCTTCTCATTACATCGATATTTTTTTTTGATAATGCAGAGTATTGTTGAATTTAAAACTTAGGAGTTTTTGGTTTATTTTTAAAATTGATCTCATGCACTAGACTTACTTTTGAAGTAAATATATATTTCTATTCTGAAGAAGATAGATCTTTTATTAAAATAGAAAAGATATAATTTAAGTTGGAAAAGAAATATTGTAGTATTATTTTACGTTGGAGTAAAAATTCTAAAATCCAGTGAAATGAAAACAATTACGTGAAAAAGATATCCATATTAGTAATCGAAGATAATCGCCTTTTGCGTGAAGGCATTTCTGCTATGCTTAAAAAGCAACCTGATATGAATGTGATTGCTACTTTCGGGAATGGAGAAAATATTCTTGTTGAAGTTACAAAACACAAACCAAATATTGTTCTTTTAGACCTTGGATTGCGGAGCCAAAGTAGTTTGCAAATCGTAAAATTGCTCAAGAAGCAATTTGAGACTGTTAAAATAATAGTGATGGATCTTATTCCCCTGCAGACTGACGTTCTTGAATTTGTTCAAGCAGGGGTCTCGGGATTTATCCTTAAAGATGCAAACATCGCTGATTTTTATAAAACCATCCGGTCAGTTTTTGAAGGGGCACAAGTGTTACCGCCTCATTTAACCGGCTCACTGTTCAGTCAAATTGTTGAACATGCACTTCACGGGTCATCACCTTCCCTGATAGTCGAATCGGTTCGTATGACAAAACGCGAACGCCAAGTGATCGAACTAATTGCCGATGGCTTTGCTAATAAAGAAATCGCACAAAAACTTCATCTCTCAACATACACTATAAAAAGTCATGTGCATAATATCCTTGAAAAATTATCGCTTCACACGCGTGTTCAAGTTGCAAATTACGCACATATTGCGGACTCATATAATTCTGCTACAGATACTACCTCATTGATCGAAGAGTAATTACCTTCATATAACTCATTCTCAAGATCTAATCCTTTTTTCATCCTTTCGACCGATTGATTATACATCTCAAATAAGTGCACTTTGCAATTGTAAAACTGAAAACAGTTCAGCATGAGTATTGTTAATTCTTCCAAGAAAGATTTGACAATAAGTTTCATTTGCAAATAGATGAATTAGAGAAATCGAAAAAAATCAATTGCTCCTTTTCCCAATTCATTTGTTGTTTCCAAATGAATCGTTCTTATGCTTCAACTTTAGATTCATTATAACATGAGATGATACGATGAACAAAATTAGATTGTTACTGATCGAAGATAACCGGCTGCTTCGAGACGGCATCATGTCGATTCTAAAACCGCATAAGGATATTGTTGTTATTGCGGCTTCCGGTGATGGAACGAATACTCTTCTCAAAATTCAGCAGTTAAAACCAAACGTTGTTCTTTTAGACCTCGGATTGAGAAGTCAAAATAGTTTGCATGTTGTCGAAATAGTGAAGAAAGATTTTCCCAAAGCCAAAATAGTAGTTATGGATCTTGCCCCTGTGCAAGCCGATATCTTGCAATATGTTAAGGCCGGCGCAAATGGATTCATTCTTAAAGACGCTTCGCTAAATGATTTTTTAATAACGATACGAGCGGTCGCCGACGGATCAACGGTGCTGCCTCCTCTGCTTGTCAATTCACTTTTTTCTCAGATTGTTGAACATGCCATTAAAGAAGGAGACATTACACTAAAAGAAGCGGTTCAAATGACGAAGCGCGAGCGTGAAGTTATCTCGTTACTTAGTGAAGGTATGAGCAATAGAGAGATTGGACAAAGCATTAAAATCTCTACTTATACAGTTAAAAGCCACATTCACAATATTATGGAGAAACTTGCTTTACATACCCGACTTGAATTAGCAAACTATTCGTTCAATGTAGAATCTTTGAATTCCATTTCTGCGAGTATTTCCATGATGCCCAATTAAAAAGTAAACTATAAATATAAAAAGTAAAAGAAAATTTCAGTTGAATTAAAATAAAGGAGAAAAAAATGAAAAATGTAATACTTGGAATTCTCAGCCTGGCGTTCATCGTTGTCCTTGCTGGTTGTGCCAAAGCAACAGACCCTCAATTCCGCATTCACAATGAGCGAGCGGATAAAGCGAATGTGCAGATACAAACTTCGGGCGGCAACACTATAAACATTAATGATGTAGAAGCAGGTCAAGCAACGGCGTTCCAGACATGCTCAGAAGGTAATATTGTTGCAACCGCAGTAATTCAGAATGAGTCTTTGTCACCCCAAATATCATTCTTCGCTACAAAGGATACACGCTACACTATAGTAATTCAGGCGGGAGTTACACCGGCACTTCGCGTTGATAGAGAATAAAATAAAAAAATATTCAGAACAGAAATTAGTATTGTGATTATTTTTCTTGTTCTATCAGTACGAAATAGTCTTGTGTTAAATTATTCACTCGCGTAAGAGTTAGTTCCTTTTTCATCCCTTTGGGCTATTTATCAGTCTCTTATTTAATTCTATGTTCATTGCGTGAATAATGGGTAAATAGTTATCCCGCTTGTTCACAAGAATAATTTCAAACTATAAAGAGGTTTTTGTGAAAAACATTAGATTTACATTTAGAGAGAGAATTATGAAACTGCTTGTACGGTCGCTTCAATTTTCAATTGTAATTATTGCGTTCACAACGCTAATAACTACGCAAACAAGCGCGCAGGTGAACATAAAACTTGGTGGTGGTTTGGGAATGATGAGTCCGGCTTCAGACTTAAGCGGCTCAACAATGGAGTATTATAACGGCTCCAATTATGGACTTGGCAGCGGTCTTAACATTCAAGCAAAGGCAAAGATCGGGTTGTCCGGCTTCAATCTCACCGGTGAAATTGATTATGCTTCTTTAAGTAACTCCGGGAATTCTGAACCGGGCCAAGGAGTCGTGGATATTTCACAAAAAATTCTCTCCTTAAAAATTGGACCCGAGTTTCGTCTCAGCTTACCGGTTGTGCCGGTTGTTCCATACCTCGGTATAAACCTTGCATTGAATTCATTCAGCGGAGAGGCGACGTTTCAAGGTGTCTCAAAGGTTCCGAGCGCAACTTATAGTGTAAATAGTGCAACGCGATTAGGTATCGGGTTCGCAGCTGGAGCTGAAGTGAGCGTAGGTCCTTTTCTATCGCTTGATTTTAATCTCTCTTACAACTTAATGAATGTTTCAGGTAAAGAGTGGAACGATGTTAATCCGGGAATAAACCAACGTATTGATTCTTATCTTTCTTTGAATGACGCCGCTGATCCTTTTTACAACTCAGACGACGATAAACATTTCATCTCAAAAGCCCGAAGTATTCACTCAGTTCTGTTTACTGTGAGTCTTTTATTCGGTTTGTAGTTCCTTGCTAAAAATTGAAATAAAGCAGCGACCTTACACACAATCAATTTATAAAAAGGAAATTTTATGTTAAAGAAAGTAGTACTAACACTTGGATTAACAATGTTGATGCTTACCCAAGTCAATGCACAAAGCATAAATCTTGGTCCGCAGATTGGTTATCAAAAAGCCCAAGATGCCGACGAAGGAAAATTTATGGGTGGAGCAGCTTTGCGCTTAAAGTTAACCAATAGTATTGGCGTTGAAGCGTCTATCAACTATCGCTCGGAAGAATACTCTGATGGAGCATTAACCGTTAAGAGTTGGCCGGTGATGATAACCGGTTTATTTTATCCGATCCCCATAGTTTATGGAGCAATCGGTACAGGTTGGTATAATACAACATTCGATTATGACCAAAGCAGATTTCCGTTTCAGTTTGTTGCTGATGAAACCAAACAGAAAATCGGCTGGCATTTTGGCGGTGGTTTGGAATTGCCCGTCGGAACAAGTTCAATATTAACGGCTGACATCCGGTATGTTTTTATTGATTACGATTTTAGTAGCGTACCTGGCATGGGCGACAAGAGTAGTGATTTCGTCGTCTTTACCGTCGGGTTGCTTTTTGGTCTATAACTATTTTTTTAAGAAGAAGAGTTTCAATTAAGATGATCGAGAGTTATTCGTTATAGCTACATGTTGTAAGAATTTTGAATAAGATTTTTTGAATAGGGAATTAATTTTTATTGATCTTACTCATGTACAAGCAAGGTGAGTTTATTGTGTGTAAAAGTATACCCCACCAGATTTATCAATACAGATACTTCACTCAATGAACTTTTAATCAACCGTAAAATAGAGTTGAGGGATCATCGATTATCCCACCTCTCTTAGTGGAATATCGATTTTTCCAAATTGTCACTTCCGCGAGCATGGAGGATTAATAATTTCCTCTTCAACAGAATACAATTTGTCCCGGTTTTTTTTCTTCCCCCAAAGGAGCTAGTTCCTTTTTCATCCCTTAGAACGATTGCTTCAGTTTTACTCCGTAGGTAGTTTATAATTGAACTTGAAGTTTAAATTTCAAAATGAAATATTTAATACAATAACAAAGGAGAACGATCATGAAAGGCAATGAAAAATTAATCACAGTCCTGAATTCACTTCTGGCAGATGAACTTACTGCAATAAACCAGTACATGGTACATTCTGAAATGTGCGAAAACTGGGGCTATGGCAAACTTCATTTAGCTATTAGAAAGCAGGCAATGGATGAGATGCATCATGCTGAATGGCTTATCGAGCGAATCATTTTTTTTGAAGGTGCACCAACGGTATCTAAACTCAATACTATAAAAATTGGTAAAACTGTTTCAGAAATGATCAGCAACGACGACGATGATGAACTCGAAGCTGTCCGCACTTATAATGACGCGATCAAACTCGCTCGTGAAGTTGATGACCAAGGTACTGTTGATCTGCTAACTAAAATACTCAAAATGGAAGAAGGTCACGTTGATTGGGCAGAAATCCAACGCGCACAGATCGATCAAATGGGAATTGAGAATTATCTAGCTAATCAATCCGAAGGTGTAACAACCTGATTTTTCAAGAAGGTTTCAAAATCTGTACACCGTTACAATAAAAAAAATAAAAACAGGACGGATTCAAGAAATGCAATAATGATTTTTCTTTTAGAAAAAGATTGAGGATTGAAGGTACACGTCAAGTCATAAAATAAAAGGTATGTAAAATGAAAAATCTATCATCAAGTACAATCACTACAGAAGACGGAACAGTAATTTACTTCAAGGATTGGGGCTCCGGGCAACCGGTCGTTTTCTGTCATGGATGGCCGCTCAATTCTGATGCATGGGAAAGCCAGATGGTTTACCTCGCATCCAACGGTTGTCGCTGCATCGCTCATGATAGACGTGGTCACGGCCGTTCGAGCCAGCCATGGAACGGTAACGATATGGACACTTACGCCGATGATCTTTCGGAGCTCATCGAAACACTCGACTTGAACGGAATCACTTTGGTAGGTCACTCGACTGGTGGCGGAGAAGTTGCCCGTTACATCGGACGTCATGGAACTAAACGTGTTGCAAAAACTGTTTTGATGGGATCGGTAACACCGCTGATGCTTAAGACGGATGCTAATCCAGGAGGCTTGCCGATAAAAATATTCGATGACATCCGCGTCGGTGTCGCTGCCGATCGTTCGCAGTTCTTCAAAGACCTCACGACACCATTCTACGGTGCGAACAGAATAGGAGCGAAGGTTAGTCAAGGTGTCCGCGACGCTTTCTGGTTTCAGGGAATGCAAGGCGGACTTAAGAATGAACTCGATTGTATCAAGGCTTTTTCTGAGACTGACTTCACAGAAGATTTAAAGAAATTTGATGTGCCAACATTAATCATTCACGGCGATGACGATCAGATTGTGCCAATTGGCGCTTCTGCTCACGCATCGGTAAAACTAATTAAGAACGCGACTTTGAAAATTTACCCTGGTGGTCCGCATGGCATTGCAGACACGCATAAAGACAAGCTCAACGCCGATTTACTGGAATTCATTAAATCATGATCTTGCTTTGTTAATGCCGCAAACAAACAGAAAACGTTGGTGATTATATGTTATTAAAAGATAATAATTAGCTAAGGAGTTATATAGAATGGACAAACAACACATTCTTTTTAAGTTGATGGGCGCATACATTATTTTCATAGTTGTGTTTGCCCCTTCAGTCTCTTTTACGCAACAAGGGGAAATCATTTCAAGTTATGGTCCTACTAATCAGACAGAAACTTTCGATCAAATTAAAGCGGCACGCATGGCTGTTAAATCTGAGCGAGCGAAACAGCATATGAAAATGTTAAATTCCCGTTATGATCTTTCAAAGAAAACTAATGCAAACATCCTTATGTCAGGAGGAAAACCTATTCCAATAGGACCGACAGCAAAACTTCACGGAGTAACATGGGAACAGCTAAATAAAATGACTCCGGAACAAATCAAAGAGAAGGGAATTTTCCCGTACAAACCACTACCGTTTCCTGATCATGCAGAAGGTGGAATGCTCTTCCCGGAGATGATAACTAAACTGCTTCCAAGATTAGTCCGCTTTGATCTGGATTTCGATCTACCCGAACATATTCTTCCTGACCCGGCTCCGGCAATTTACCTTACAACCCGTCCCGACCTTGGTGATGTAGCAAAGGGACGACTGATCACAATCGACAATTACTATGAAATTTTTAACGGAATTCTGAATCCAAAACAACTTGAAGGTTTGCGCCTTCTGGTAACCCAATTTCCCCAACAACAATTCAACGCTACTGAAGACAGACGAACAGACAATCACGATGGTATGCTGGGCGTAACATGTTTTGATTGTCATGCGAACGGTAATAGCAATGGAGCCACTCATCTTGTTGGAGATATCCGACCGCAAGAATTTCGCCATCGTATTGAAACGCCAACATTGCGAGGAGTCAATATCCAACGCTTGTTCGGTTCGCAGCGTGCTATGAAGACGGTGGAAGATTTCACCGAGTTTGAACAACGTGCTGCTTATTTTGATGGAGACCATGTTATGGCTGCTAAAAAAGGTGTGAACGTTTTAGAGAGAGGCTCGCAAGTACATTTCATGGCGGAATTTATGGCGATCCTTGATTTTCCCCCGGCGCCCAAACTAAATATTTACGGCAAACTTGACCAGACCAAAGCTACTCAAAGTGAATTGCGCGGTGAGGCGCTTTTTAACGGCAAAGCTCAATGCGCATCCTGTCATCCCGCACCTTACTATACTGATAACAGTATGCATGACCTGAAGGCTGAGCGTTTTTATAAACAGGAACTAGTAAACGGAATGATGATGGCGCACGACGGGAACATTAAAACATTCCCGTTGAGAGGTATCAAAGATTCTCCACCTTATATGCACGACGGAAGGTGTTTTACTCTTGAGGATATAGTAGAGTATTTCAATCTGATTCAACAACTCGATTTGAAATCCGAAGAAAAGAAAGATCTTGTTGCTTTCATGCGAGCTTTATAGAAAAA
>JBAYFO010000052.1:0-25044 GCA_041667115.1 Ignavibacteriaceae bacterium
GGCTGCGTATGAAAATTGAAACAGATAAAGCGGAAATATTATCGGGGATCCGTTTTCAAAAAACTTTAGGTTCACCTATTTCGATGCTGATTAGAAATAGCGATTGGGAAAATTGGATTGAGAAAATGTCTCCCGAAAACAAAATAGGAAAAGTCGAAAAGATTACGATTCCGAGACCGGGACATGCTGATCTAGTTGGAATTTCAAAATATAATTATGATGATATAAGAAATTCGATCGAACGCTCAAGCGCAAGAGAGACGGCTGCCCGTGTGGCTGTTGGAGCACTTGCCCGCAGATTGTTGGAAGAATTTGGAATAACGATCGGGAGTTTTGTAGAAAGCATTGGAGGAATTTATCCAAAGAAAAATTTTGCAGAAGAACTTTTTAGTAATCAAAAAGACTTTGATGCTTGGAAACTTTCCGAGTGGGCGGATAAAAGTCAAGTCCGTGTTTTGGAGACTGAGCACGAAGAAAAAATAGTCAGGAAAATAAAACTTGCTAAAAAACGGGGTGATACCTTAGGCGGAACCTTTTATGTCGCCGCTTCAGGTTTGCCTGTTGGCTTAGGAAGTTTTGTTCACTACGACACTAAACTTGACGCAGATATTGCTCACGCGTTCATGTCAATTAATGCGGTCAAGGGAGTTGAGATCGGGACCGGATTTGCGTGTGCGGATGCTTTCGGTTCAGCCTCGCACGATGAAATTATTTATAACAAAAGTATTTCAAGAAAAACAAATCGAGCCGGGGGAATTGAAGGTGGCGTTTCAACCGGCTTACCGGTAATTGTTAAAGCCGCAATGAAACCCATAGCAACGTTGATGAGTCCTATTGCTTCAATTGATTTGGCAAATTTTAATGCAGTTAATGCAAGAAGAGAACGAAGTGATTTTGTAGCTGTTCCCGCATGTGCGGTAATTGGCGAAGCGATGCTGGCATGGGTGCTGGCAAAATATTTCTTGCAAAAGTTTGGTGGTGATTCTCTTGAAGAAATTAAGGATAACTATCATTCTTACTGTAATAAACTCGAAACAAGAATCCGAAAAAATTTCAAATCACGATGATAGCAGTACAAAAATTTACTTTTAGTCCTTTTTCTGAAAACACGTTTCTTGTTTGGGATAAGCAGTCGAAAGAGGCAGCCATGATTGATCCGGGATGTTTTTCTGCTGGAGAAGAACAAGAATTGAAAAATTTTATTCTTGAAAATCAACTTTCGATTAAGTATTTACTCAACACACATTGTCATCTTGATCATATCTTCGGGAATAATTTTATCCTAAAAGAATTTGATCCGCAATACCTAATTCCCGAACTTGATAAACCGCTTTTAGAGAATGCACCGGCGCAGGCGCGGTTATTTGGGCTGGAGATGGCTGCGGTTCAGCCTTCGGATAATTTCCTTTCTGAAGAAACTGTCTTATCTCTTGGGGAACATGAGGTTAGGTTTTTATTTACACCGGGTCATACACCGGGAGAATTCTGTATTCATTTCCCCGGGGATTCAATTTGTTTTACCGGAGATGTGTTATTCGAGAATTCAATCGGGAGAACAGACCTGTTAGGTGGTAATTTTAGTACTCTGATGAAATCAATTCAACAAAAACTTTTTACACTGCCGGAAGAAACCGTAATTTATCCGGGACACGGCAATTCATCTACCATTGGGAACGAAAAACATTTCAATCCTTTTTTTTATGTTTAATCTTAGTCATAAAAATCAGGTATCGGTTAAACAGATAATTAAATAGTGCATATGCGTTATTCCGATCAGATAAAATAATTTCTATTTTCACTTTGTCAAAAGAGTTTTCTTAGTAAATAAATCTACTTGACCGATTGAATTAAAATTCCTATGTTTCGGTCAGAAAACTTAATTCAAAAAACAAAAAGGAGAACAGTATGAAAAGAACGTACAATTTTATTACGGCTATTATTTTTTTCGCGTTTGTTTTTTCCGGAGTAGGAAAAAGCCAGGATCTTCAGGAAACCTTAACTAAACTTACCGGTAATGCCGGGGAAGCTTATGTTTCACCAATCATTTCCGCTTTCGGTTCTAATTTGAATTCAGGCTGGGTTCATAAATCTCCCTCCTCTAAAATATTTGGGATAGATTTAGAAATTGGTGTAGTTGCTATGGGGACAATGTTTGGCGACAATAATAAAACATTCAGTTCAAGCGGAACATTTCGATTCAGCCAAAGTCAAGCGCGAAGCATTATTGACAATAGTACTCATGATCCTAAGTTGGCGTTTATGACAAGTGCTCAAAAAGATGGACTTGCTGCAAAAGTTGCACAGCAAGATTTTACAGTTGGAATCAGTGGTCCAACAATTGTTGGGAGTAAGGAATCTGAAGTAATGGTAGGTTTTTCCGGTGCTGATGTTTCATACAATGGTTTAACTTATAAAGTTGACCCTAAAGAAATTGCCACCGGTGCTAAAGGTTTCTTAGGAGATATTCCTGCGCTTCCAATGGCTGCTCCTCAATTTTCAATCGGAACAGTTTACGGTACAATGGCAACGTTTAGATTTTTACCAAGTGTCAATATCCAGGATTTAGGTAAATTCAGTTACTTTGGATTTGGATTGCAGCATAATCCTGCTATGTTCATTCCGGTTCCTTTGCCTGTTGATATTTCGGCTGCTTTCTTTACTCAGACTTTAAAAGTAGGAGAAATATTTAAAGCCACGGCAACTACATTTGGAATTTATGCAAGCAAAACATTTGGATGGGCGTTTTTGTCAATTGCTCCTTTTGCCGGAGTTTCGATGGAAAGTTCAAGTGTTGATGTATCTTACGATGTAAATTATGCGAGTGCAATACCTGGTGGTGTCTCGGTTCCAGGTAAAATTGCTTTTACTATGAAAGGCGAAAACAAAGCTCGTATGACCATTGGGACATCTATTAAATTAGCAATACTAAATATCAGCGCAGATTATAGTTTTGCAAAATATAAGGCGGCAAGTCTCGGAGTTAATTTCATTTTCTAAGTTTTATTTTTAATTTTGAAAAGGCAGTCAAAATTTGGCTGCCTTTTCTTATTTTAAACAAAAAGAAAAATTTATGAAAACTAAAATCGCGAAATTAAACAGGCTAAGAGCTTCATCTAAACTTGGTGGTGGTGAAGATAAAATAGAAGCACTTCATCAAAAGGGGAAGTTAACGGCGAGAGAAAGAATAGAAATTCTTGTGGATGAAGGTTCCTTCCAGGAAATTGATGTTTTTGTTAAACAGCGGAGTAAAGATTTTGGACTGGAAAAAATGGATATCCTTGGAGATGGAGTGGTTTCCGGATATGCAAAAATTCATGGGAAAGATGTTGCCATATATAGCCAGGACTTTACTGTTCTTGGCGGTTCTCTGTCCGAAACAAATGCAGAAAAAATATGCAAGATCATGAACACTGCGATGAAACTTGGAATTCCGATAATTGGTTTAAATGATTCTGGAGGAGCGAGAATTCAAGAAGGTGTGAGAAGTTTGGGTGGCTATGCTGATATTTTCTTATTGAATACGCTTGCCTCGGGAGTTGTCCCTCAAATTTCAGTTATTCTTGGTCCCTGTGCCGGTGGAGCTGTTTATTCGCCTGCTATTACAGATTTTATTTTCATGGTGAAAAACTCCAGCTATATGTTTGTTACCGGTCCGAATGTGGTGAAAACTGTTACTCATGAAGATGTTTCTTTTGAGTCTTTAGGTGGGGCGGAAACTCATGCTTCAAAAAGTGGTGTAGCACATTTTATTTTTGAAAATGAAATTGAAACGCTTACTCAAGTTCGAAAATTAATGGAATATCTGCCTCAAAACTTTATGGATAAACCGGAAGAAAAAGAATACGACATCGCAACATTATCGCCTCAAAAAAAATTAGAAGCAATTATTCCGGATAACCCTAATAAACCTTATGACATGAGAGAGATCATTTTCTTATTGGTAGATGGAGACTCATTTTATGAAGTACATAAAAATTATGCTGATAACATTATTGTCGGCTTTAGCCGAATCGGTGGAATGTCGGTTGGAATAGTAGCAAATCAGCCTTCATGTTTAGCCGGAGTACTTGATATTAATGCATCAGTAAAAGGGGCAAGGTTTGTCCGTTTTTGTGATGCATTTAATATTCCACTCTTAGTTTTGGAAGATGTTCCGGGATTTTTGCCGGGGACAGACCAGGAGTGGAATGGAATAATCCGGCATGGTGCAAAACTTCTTTTTGCATTTGCCGAAGCTACCGTTCCGAAAATTACCGTCATAACGCGAAAAGCATACGGTGGAGCGTATGATGTAATGAACTCAAAGCATATTCGCGGAGATTTTAACTTTGCCTGGCCTACCGCTGAAATTGCGGTTATGGGTCCTAAAGGTGCGGTTGAAATTATTTTTAAAAAAGAAATCGCTGCGGCTGAAAATCCTGGATCAGAACTAGACAAAAAACTCAACGATTATGTGGAGAAATTTGCAAATCCATACATTGCTGCCGAACGGGGATTTATTGATGATGTAATCATTCCTTCAGAAACAAGAGGACGTATCATTCAAGCCTTTTCACTACTGAAAACAAAGGTTGATACCAATCCGAAAAAGAAACATTCAAATATTCCTTTGTAAATATTTGTAATTGTAAGTTCTTGTTATTTAATAACCTTACAACATTTGTTTAAAATTTTACTTGACTTCCAAAGTCTTTTGTTTTATTTTGTAATGTATCTATTTAACAATCGGAGTGAGAATGAAAACAACCCCACTATGGCTTGTTGTTGTTTCTTTATCAGCTATCGCATTATCATCATGCGGAGTCAATAAAGAAATAGCAAAAGATGAACAGGCCATTACAGCTCGACCGGAAATTCAAAAAAGTGAAATAGTTTCCGAATTATTAGAACAAGCCCGCCAGTCCTATGTATCTGCGTTAGCAAAACAAGAAATCAATAGTGTTGCTGAGGCAATTAACAGTTACGAAAATGCTCTTCGTATAATAAACAATTTGAGTTATTATCCAGGTATAGAAGAGAACGATGCTTACACAGAACTTTCAACCTCAATAATTGATGATTATAAATCATATATTGATGGACTTCCTGAACTCCCCGAAAATGTTTCCTTTGCAGCTTTAGAAGAATGGATCGGGAAATCAATTCCGGAACTTGAGCTTGCATCGAACAAAAAAGTTTCCGAACCAAGAGAAAAAGTTGTTATCGCTTCTGAAATTCCCTTAGTTATCAACGACGAAGTCCAACAATGGCTTGATTATTTTCAAGGTCGCGGGAAAAAACATATGGCACTCTGGATTTCCCGTTCCGGGAAATATTTCCCCGTTATGAAAGAAATATTTGCAAAAGAAGGGACTCCTCAGCAACTAATGTTTCTTTCGATGATTGAAAGCGGAGTTAACCCAACTGCGCGTTCATGGGCGGGAGCCGTTGGTATGTGGCAGTTCATGCGTTCTACCGGAAGAATTTATGGTTTAACTTCAGATTTCCATTTTGATGAACGAAGAGATGTTTTCAAATCTTCTCAAGCCGCTGCAAGACATTTAAAAGATTTATATAACTCTTTGGGTGATTGGTATCTTGCTTTAGCCTCCTATAATGCAGGTGAAGGAAGAATTCAAAGAGCAATTAAGCGTTCGGGTACAACTGATTTTTGGGAGCTTCAAAAGTATTTGCCTAAAGAAACAAGAAGTTATGTCCCTCAATATATTGCAGCTACGCTTATAGCGATGGAACCTGAAAAATATGGTTTTACAGACATAGAATTTCAAAAGAAATTAGAGTTTGAGACGGTTAAAGTTTCCGAAGCAATTGATCTGGAGTACTTTGCGAGTGCGTGTAATATCTCTGCTGAAGAACTCGTCGACTTAAATCCAGAATTGACTATGAATTCAACTCCAGCCAATTATTCTGGTGGCTATGATTTGAAAATACCCGTCGGGTCATCAAATTTATTTGCATCTGCTTTGGAGAATGTTCCTCAAAGTGCAAAACGTCAATTTGCTTTTCATACGGTAAAGAGAGGGGAATCAATTGCTAAGGTTGCCTCCATCTATGGTATTTCAAAAGAGGATTTAGCTGATGCTAACAATGTCTCGGTTAAAACCCGATTAAAACGCGGGGTTAAATTAAAAATTCCTTATAAGTCATCCTACACCGCTTCGGATTTTGCATACAACTCTAATGAAGCCTCGGCAGTTGAAACTCCAGCTGAATCAATAGTTGCTGATGAAGAACATGTTTCTCCTTATAAAAATTTAAATAACGATAAATTAGCTCAACTTCCTTCGCTAATGAATACTTCGAATGAAACTGCTGATGCAGAACCTCTTTCGGATGAAAATGACGAAACAGTTGAACAAGACCAACCAATTCAATTAAGCCCTGCCGGAAAGGCTGCTGTTACTTATAAAGTAAAACAAAACGAAAGCCTTTTGGGAATAGCCGATCTTTTCAATGTAAGGGTAAGCGATCTTAGAAACTGGAATAACATCCCGTATACGGAAACGATCAAAGTTGCACAAACTTTAAAAGTTTTTGTCCCTGAAGAAAAGGCAGATTACTATGCAAGCTTAGATAATCAAACTTCGCAGGAAAAAATTACCCGTTCATCAGTTGATGTTAGTAAGCGTGTATGGACGTATTACAAGGTTAGAAGAGGTGATAATCTTTCTTCAATCGCATCGAAATATAAAGTTAGTGTTGCTGTTCTTAAAGACTGGAATAATTTATCTTCTAACCGGGTATTCCGTGGACAGAAAATTAAAATTAGCACAGAAAGTAATAGAAGCAATTACGCTTCGGCTCAAGAACAATCTGAAAATACTTCTTTGACCCAGAGAACGTTTAAATACAAAGTTCGTCGGGGAGAATCAATTGGGAAAATTGCCGACAAATTTGGTGTAAGAATTAATCAGATCCGGAAATGGAATAATCTAGCATCAAATACTATAATGACTGGTAAGGTATTAAAAATTCACAGTACTGAATCAGCTGCGATGGGTGATGCAATTTCAAAAACACCTGGAATTTTAACTAATTATACTGTTAAAAATGGTGAAACCATCGGGCATATTGCTGAAACATTTCATGTCTCAACCTCCTCCATTAAAAAATGGAATGGGTTGAAGAGTAATAAAATTCTTGCCGGACAAAAATTAAAAATTTATAGTGATAATGCTCCTCTGGATAAAAAGATTCATACTGCAACGAAGAAAAAATCTTCTAAAAAAAGTTCATACGTTGTAAAGAGGGGAGATTCGCTCGACTCAATTGCTAAAAAATATGATGTGAAAATTAATGACATTAAACATCTTAATAAATTAGTTTCTAATAAAATTGTCGCTGGACAAAAGCTAGTACTCGATTAATCGTTCTTTTTTTATTTATTGACCGTTAGGGGTGTTGTGGCGCCATTTGCTCCATGACTGAGATCATACCCTTTAACCTGATCCGGCTAGTACCGGCGTAGGGAAATGGAATTATTTATTTAATTTAAGCCGCCCCTAAAAAGACGGCTTTTTTTTTGGAGTATCACGATGATGAAATATATTTTAATTTGTTTATTAGTTGCTACCGTTGCTTTTGGGCAGCAAAAAACTTTATCCGGAAGAATTGTTGATTCTGAATCAGCTGAACCGTTGGGCTCTGTTAATGTTCGAATTAAACAAACTGATAAAGTGATTCGATCGGATGATAAAGGTTTTTTTCAAATTCCGGAAGAGAACGATATTCCCGAAATTGATTTATTGATTTCGCATGTTGGATATGAACAGGCTACTGTTCGCATTTCCACAGCTACCTATGCTAAAGATTTGCTCATTCAATTAAAGAGAAAACTGATTCCCGCGCAAACCGTTTTAGTTACCGCCTCGGTGAACAAGATAGGGGAAACACCTGCAACCTTTTCGGAAATTACCGGAAAAGAGATAGAAAAAAAATTCTCTGTTCAAGACATACCGGAATTTTTAAGTACAATTCCGTCAACTACCTATTATTCCGAAAGCGGGAACGGGATCGGGTATAATTATGTAAGTATCCGGGGATTTGATCAGAGGAGAATTTCCATTTCGGTAAATGGCATCCCACAAAATGATCCCGAAGATCATAATGTGTATTGGGTTGATTTTTCTGATATTCTTGCCTCAACAGATTTTATCCAAGTACAGAGAGGTTCCGGAGGAATTTTCGGATATCCTGCTATCGGCGGCTCTATCAATATTATTACTTCCAATTTCTCTATGAATAAGTATATCAAAGCTTCTTCAATGTTGGGGAGCTACCATACCCGGAAGTACAGCGTTTCTGCTTCCAGCGGATTGATTGCTGGGAAATATTCCTTTTCCGGCAAAGTATCTCAAACATTAAGCAGTGGATACCGCGACCGTTCATGGGTGGATTTAAAATCATATTATTTTTCCATGTCAAGAATTGACGACAACTTTACGACACAAATAAATTTGTTTGGCGGACCAATCAAAGACGGATTAGTCTATAACGGATTGCCGAAGTTTGCCGTGAAAAACAAAAACTACCGGAAAGACAATCTCTCCTACTGGGAAGCGAATACTACCGACTTTACGTATTCAGATCAACGGCGGGATAAAGAAATAGAAAACTTTTCACAGCCTCATTATGAAATGTTGAACGAATATAAAATCAACGATAACATTACTCTTAATTCTGCCTTGTTTTTGGTAATTGGAAAAGGTTTTTTTGATTTCGACGGCTCGTGGGCTGATACTTCATACTTAAGGCTTACACAGAATGAAGGCTTCTCCAATATCCAATCTCCGGCAAATGCTTTACTGCGCGGTATGGTTGAGAATAAACAGTATGGATAGATTCCGAGGATTCAAATTAATCATGCAAACGGAGTATTAACATCCGGCCTGGAATTTCGCAGCCACCGTTCTTTACATTACGGCTCGATTGTTTCGGCGGAAAATATTTCATCCGGCAACATCATTAATTACCGCTACTATGAATTCAACGGAGGAAAAGATATTGTTAATGTTTTTGTAAATGAACAATATAAAGTAAATGAACAAATCGGACTGCTCGGTGAATTACAAATTGCTATGAATAAGTACCGTCTTTATAATGAAAAATTCATCGGAACAGATTTTTCAATTCGTAATTCTTTCTTTAATCCTCGTGTTGGGGTGAATTACAAATTCACGACTACCGCAAGCGCGTATGCGTCGTTTGCAAGAGTATCAAGGGAGCCGCGTTTAAACGATTACTATAACGCAGTTGAATCAAGCGGTGGAGCCGTTCCCCAATTTGAAATGAAAAGTGATGGAAGTTATGATTACACAAAACCTCTCGTTAAACCGGAAACGATGAACAGTCTTGATATCGGGTATTCTTTAAATGAACGAAAGTATCAACTGAATCTTAATTTCTTTTACATGTCGTTTGAAAATGAACTTGTAAAGAACGGCAGGCTGGATATTTTTGGCGCACCGATAATGGGGAATGCAAAACAAACCGTTCATTCCGGGATTGAGTTCTCTTCAACCGTAAAACCTGTTGAGAATTTGCAAATTATATTTAACGCTACATACAGCCAAAATAAAATTAAAGATGCGGCATCATTTATTACATATTACGATGCGGATGGAAATTCCTATGTAACAAACTTATCCTTAGATGGCAACCATATCGGCGGTTTCCCGGATATTCTTGCCAATGCTTCTGTCCGTTATTCTTTAAACAATTTTTACTTTCAACTTGACGGCAGATATTCCGGTAAAATCTTTTCGGATAATTACGGCGATCAACTAAAAAACTATTTGGCAAAATATCCCAATTTTGTTGATTACACCGATAATATAAACGATGCGTTTTTCGTACTGAATTTTTATACCGGTTATGAAGTGAATATTTTTAACACGCAAACAAAATCAAAATTGTTTTTACAGGTAAATAATGTTTTTAATACATATTATGCGATGTACGCTATTGGAAAAGAATTTTTCCCTGCCGCCGAACGCAATTTTGTAGCAGGTTTACAAGTAGGTATTTAAAATGAAAAAATGTTTGATCATCGGGAATGGAAAAGCGCCTGAAAAAAAGACAATTTTATTCCTGATGAAAAAAGGATACGACACAATTATCTGCGCTGACGGAGGATTGCGTCATGTGCATAAATTAAAGATCACTCCTCACTATATCATTGGCGATTTTGATTCGGTTGATAAAGACCTGCTGGAACGTTACCGGAATAAATCCATGATTATTCAGGTGAAAAGACAGGATAATACCGACATTGAAAAATGTTTAATGCATGCAGTTAAACTGAAATTTACAAATGCTATTCTCTTAAGTGTTACGGGGGATAGGCTGGACCATTCGTATTGCAATCTTGGAATTGCCTTGAAGTTCTTTAACAGAATTGATGTGAAAATTATTTCGGAAACTTCCATTCTTTCAGTTTATGAGAAACAAATTAGTTTGAGTACAAAAAGGGGAGAATATGTTTCTCTTTATGCGTTCGATAAGAAAACCAAAATAACCTCCCGCGGATTGAAATATCCTTTAAAAGAAACACCGCTTCCATTTGGCGTAAGGGAAAGTACCAGCAATGTAGCTGTTGCCGATAGTGTTACACTCAATATTAACTATGGTAAAATATTTGTGATTAGAGATTTTGAAACGATGAAGAAATATGATCTCTTTAGCTAGCCTTGATATTTCAATTATCCTGATTTTTTTTGGACTCCTTTTCTTTATTGGGTTCTATTTTTCACGGCGGAAAAGCAGTGAACCGGAAGATTATCTTCTCGGCGGAAGAAATTTAACTCTGTTCCTTTTTGTCTTAACAAATGTTTCTACCTGGTATGGTGGAGTTTTGGGGATTGCGGAATTTACTTACAATTATGGTCTGGCAAGCTGGTTTACCCAGGGCTTACCCTATTACATTTTTGCTTTTATCTTTGCACTTCTTTTTGCAAAAAAAATCCGGGTGGCTTCTCTCTTTACACTTCCTGAAAAACTGAGAGAGACGTATGGAAAAAAGGTTGGACTTCTTTCTGCGTTGGTTGTATTTATTCTTGTTTCTCCCGCTCCTTATTTGCTGATGCTTGCAAATATCTTTACCATGCTTTTTAAGACCAATTTACTTACCGGTTTAGCAATAGCGCTGTTCCTTATTCTTCCTTACATGCTAAAGGGAGGATATCGTGCAGATATTTATACCGATGCATTTCAATTCTTTATTATGTTCGGCGGGTTTATTTTGTTTTTTTACTTCTGCTGGAACTCAATTGGAGATTTTACTTTCCTCACGAGTAATTTACCTGCAACTCATCTTCAATTAACCGGCGGAGCTTCGCCATTATTTATTCTTGTCTGGTTTTTAATTGCACTCTGGACATTTGCAGATCCCGGATTTCATCAACGATGTAATGCTGCAAAGAGCGGAGAAGTGGCAGTAAAAGGAATTTTGATCTCTATCGTTCTTTGGGCTTTATTTGATTTTCTCACTACCGCAACGGGACTCTATGCAAGGGCTGTCTTTCCTAATTTGAAAAATCCTTCTCTCTCTTTTTTCCTTTTGGCGGATAAGATTTTATCTCCCGGATTTAAAGGAATATTCTATGCGGGAGTATTTGCCACAATCCTTTCAACGTTTAACAGTTTAATGTTTTTAAGCGCAACTACGCTGGGGAATGATTTTATTTCTCAATTATCGCGCAAGAATGATTCAAAAATTGTTTTTAATACTAAATTCGGATTACTGCTTACGGCAATTGCCGGTGCATTATTTGCCTACTTTATTCCTTCCGTAGTACAATTATGGTACACAATCGGGTCAATAGCTATACCGGGAATTATATTTTTGGTTATCGGTTCTTATTATGATTCATTTAGGATTGAGAAGAATTTTGCCGCTGCAGAAATTATTTTTGCTTCAGGAACGTCCCTACTCTGGTTCTTTGTTAAAAAATTTATACCAAACGAATCAGCATGGTTTCAAATTGAACCGATGATTGTGGGGTTAACTACAGCGCTGGGTATTCATCTCATCGGAATGGCAAGGATTAAAAGAATTTTCAAATGAGTTAAAACTCAAAACTGATAACTGAATACTGAAAACTGCTTCGCCGCGGCGAACTGAAAGAGGAATGATTCGAGTTGAGGGAGAAAAGTGTTTTGTAGAGATTGATTTAAATGATATTTTTAAGAAAGTTTTATTTGGATGTAATGAAAAAGAATGTTACGACTGCCGAAATAAATTCTTCTCCGTGGATAAAACCACTCTCACTAATCATCGGGATTAGTTTTGCAATCTATTTTGTAAACCGATGGATTGATTCACTCCTCATTCAAGCGAATTTAGAATCAATATTCTATATTTTTTTCAATAAAGATGTTGGGACACTTACCAATACTTTGGGCGGTCTGGGAGAATTAGTTACCGCTGTTCTAGCTATAGAAATTACTGTTATTGCAATCATCGTACAATTGGCTGCAACCAAGTATTCATCAAAAATTATGAATTTATTCATCGAGGATAAAAAAAATATTTCGGTTATCGGGCTTTTTATTATCACCGGAGTAAATACAATACTAGTAACAAATACCATAAGATCAGATTTTGTTACGCTCTATAGTGTTGCGTTTAACTTATTGCTGATCATTTTTAGTTTGATGATTGTCCTTCCTCATTTTAATTATGTGTTCAATTTTTTAAGTCCGGATAATTTTCTTTCGTACGTTAAAATAAAATCAATTAAACTTCTTGATGATGTTATTTTAGGGAAAGAAAAGGATATTCTTAAGGCTAAAGGCAAACTGGCAAAACACATTAACTTCTTTGGTGATATTGCGCTTAACTCGGTTTTCCAAAATGATAGAGCGGTAACACTTTTATGTATAAATGCTTTACGAGAAATTCTCGAAGAATATTTAGACAAAAAAGCACAGTTGCCTGAAACGTGGTTTAAACTTTCGGGTGATGAATATTTTGATCCTGATTTTTCAAGTTACTCACAGTATGTTATGAATCAGATTGAGGAGCAAAAAGTATTAGTTGAAAGAAAAATATTCGGACTTCTTGAATTGGTATTTAACAACTCCCGGCTAACGTTGCGTGATGTAGCTTCCGGCGTGCTTCTCAATTCAGAACTTATAGCTATTAAAGCAATGCAGGTTAAGGATAAAGGGGCTTTGACTTGCGCATTCCAATATTTTAATTCTTACCTTCGTATTGCCATTAGAGAAAAAGATCCTCGTTCAGCATTTAACACGTTCGAACATTACCGGATTGTGGCTGAAGAATTACTAGTAGGAAATGCCGGAGAAGTTGAAAAAATTGCTTTTTATTTCCGGTACTACGGACAGGAAGCAAATAAAAACCAAGTATTCTTTATTCTTGAAACTGCTGCACATGATTTATGCAGGCTAAATGAAGTCGCCTACGATTTAAATGTCCCAAATCTTAAAACTCTTCTCATGCAATTTCTTCAACTTGATGAACCGATTGAAGAATCGAATGAGAAAGGAGTTGATACAAAAGAACTTTCTCTAATCGGAGTGCGCATCGCACAAGTTAAGTTGGCAGGGTATTACCTGTTGAAAGGAGAAAAGGAATTAGCAAGAATTATTTATCAGGACATGACCATTGAACCGATGAGCAGAATTGAAAAAATAAAAGATCTAATTTTTAACACAACTACTGAAGAATTCTGGGAAATTACTCCCCGCGGAATAAATTTTTACTATGTCCCGCCCGAAAGGCGTGAAGCTTTGAGAGAATTCTTTTCCTGGTTCGAGTGAAACGGATTTTATAAAATAAAAGTTGAATAATTTAGATTTTATCCATAAACTTGTGCACAAGTATTCAGATAAATTATTGTTACGTAGTTTTAACCAGGTCTAAGATAGTATACTGAAGTTAAGAATAATTGTCCTTTAAGAGCCAAACAAGTATTTTTTTTCAATAAATGTAAGGAGATAAAAAGTGGATTCACATACAAACAAGGCAAACAACCCAAAAACAGGTTTTGGAAAATGGATGGTTCATACGGTAATACCGAATTACGCAAACAACGTACAGGGTGTTGTTTACATGGGGGCTGCCGTACTTATTATCATTGTCGGGTTAAGAGGTTTGGGCTCGGTAGCCGGAAAAATTGCAATTGTTCCAAAATTTTTTTTAGGTGTTGACGGAAAGATTGATCCTAATTGGGTAATGGGAGCTTTATTTCTAGAATTTCTTTTATTGCTCGTGTTATCCCTGGTTACCTTTTTTACACCGGAAGATCAACATGGTTCTGTAGCCGAACATAATCCAAAAGCGGTAGAAAAATTTGGAATAGATGTAAACACAATCAAGCAAGAACTTTCACAACTGAAAGGAATTGCTTATGAAGATCTAAAAGTGATAGATGACTACGTTGAAAAAATGACACAGATATCAAAACGTTTAGCTCATATGAACCAAGAATATCTTGCCGCAGTAAATGAAGTAAAGCAAACATATAAAGCGGATACTTTTAGAGCGATGGCAATTGAAGAATTAAAAGGGATTGATGTATACGTAGATAAAATTGCCGGACTAACACAAAAAATTACCGGTATTAGAAATGAATACATGAAAACAATGAATGAATTCAAACAAAGTATTAAAGTTTAACCAAGTTGAGGAACAAAAATGAAGAAGAATTTAGTTTATTTTATCCTCTATCTTGTTTTGCTGACGGAGTTACTGGTTGTTATTACCGAGCGAGATGAATATGAAGACACACAGACAATTATAAGGCAGAAATTGCTTAAAAATTTAGTAACTGTCTTAAAGAGCCCAATTATAATGGCGATTCCGCAGAAAAAATCTGATTATAATGTTGGAGAGACAAACTCAAATGGGTTTACTGTTGTTATGACTCCGCTGGGTTTAGCTTCCGATGAAGAGAAAAAAGGAGTTGAATTTTTTATAAGTATAGCGCCGGGTGCTTCTAAACCTTCCGGATGGCCTGATGATATATTGAATTTAAAAAATGGAACTTCTGACTTTTGGATCGAAAAAAACTCGGAAGGGAATGGAATATTTCATGGGAGTTTTTCCAATGTTGGTGAATATGAATTCATAGCCAGATGCGAAGTTGCAAGGCAATATCCTAGTTATCTTGAAGGAACTCCCTTGATGGATTCTTTGAAAGTTGAAGTTCCGGATCTTAAGTCAGTTTCAAGCAAGCCAGAAAGTTTTTCTATCAGCGCGAAACGCCAAGGCGGTAAAGTTGCTAAAGGTATAGAGGTATATTAGGTCGTCTTAACATTTATAATAATCTTTTCTATAGGGGATTATTATAAATGTATATCTTGATTTAGTTCACAAATTAATTTGATAAGTTGTGATAAGTTTGATTAATTCAAAGAGAGTTATATGAAACACATTTCGTTTTTTCTTTTCATTATTATTCTATCTGCTTTTACTCTCGCTCAAAATATTAAAGTGCGAGATACAATCAGAGTAGCTGCATTTCAGAATATTGATGTGCCTCCACTTGTTCTTACAAATATTTTGAGGATCGATTATAATATCGACCTGCTTGACGCGAATCTTCAAAAAATTCGCGATTGTAAAAACTTCACTCAAAAACCCAAAAAGGAAGAATGGGCTAAAGCTACCGCTGGGCAAAGAGGAACTACATTTATCCTTTCAATTAAGGAATCCATTGAAAAAACAGGGACCTTTTATATCCGAATTGCGATAAAAGCTTCTGGCGAGAAGGGGGGGTTAAACGATGCATTTTATTATGCAGTGATTGTTGAAAATCCCACTCTCGCCGCACCGGTAACTATAAGATCCGATTATTTTTATAGTGAAAAAGAATCTTTTAGTTTTGCGACTGTTGAATTTAATGATATAACAGCTTATTCTTATAAGATTGAAGATTCGCGGGGAGGAGTTTTTTTAGAAGGAAAAGGACCGATAGTTAAATTAGATTCTGTTTTAAAAACCATCAGCAATGTCGGACAGGAAATGACCGTTAAGGGATTTTATAACGGGAAGCAGTTTTCGTTTATTGATCCGGTTACAAAAGCCATAAAGAACTCTGAATGGAAATTTTCAATTAAAGAGATAGATGTAGATGTTTTTGCAGGAGTATGGAAAAAGTACGATCCAAAAACTACCGATGAAGAAGGCGGTGATTTCGCCTCTATGAGTAATAATAATGCTAGAACCATTATGTTTACACTACTCGGGAAAAAGTCTGACGGAAGCGGATATATTTTTGCAAAGCCGGAGATACGAGGAAGCGTACAAGTAAGCTCTGAACCGGCGGAGTTTTTAGCCGGTACTTCAACTATTTCTTATGGTACAGTTTGGTTGAATGTTAAATTGAATGTTAGTGAAGATTACCTAAAAGCATTACCCCCCGAAGGGGAAGAAGTTAAAGTAACTATCTCTTTTACAACTGTATTTGGCACGAAGGTTACAAAAGAATACCATGCGACAGTTATTCTTTAAACTTAAAAGTGGTCTGATTAGAAAAAGTTTCTTTGTTATTTCCGTTTTTGATTTAATAACAAATTTATGAGAGAAATAAGAAAATAGATGAGTAATTATAAAGTCTTAGTCCATTCCATTTTTGTGATTGTAATATTATTAGTGATCTTTCCTGGCAGGAGCTATAGCCAAACAGATCTTAAGGAAATTTATTCCAAAGTTGAAAAAAAATTAAAACAAGATTCGACCTATTTAAATCTCTATAAATTACCTTTTAGTGCGAAAGATATCTCATTAACCGGACTAACTAACATTCCCAAATATGGCAAAAAGGATGTCCTTAACTTTAAATCAACTGATGGATATAGTTATGAAATTGAAATATTAAAACCAAATTCCGAAATTGATTCGCTGGTAGTGTTAAGAGTCATTCAAATTTTTGACAAAGCTTCTACCGGGCAGGTTGGAATATTTGAAAATGCTGGTGAAGCAGCTCCTCCGGAAGTTACTGATGCACTGACTTTTGGTGATATAAATGAATTATACTTTGAACACCCTGAAATTTATTCGAAACTTTATGAACTGACTGAACAGCTACTAGCTGATAATGACAATGAGGGAGAAGCTACCTTTAAAATTAAAATTGACGATAAGGTTAATAAAAGTAGGGGTATTTCAAGCGTGAACAATCAAGATTATTATAATTTTCTGAAAGTAAATTCCATTCATCGAATCCCCGACTTATCACTTGAAAAAAAAACGAGAAACCTTCGGAGAGCAGTTGCTACTGATGTTGCCCCTTTTCAGATAGACGCTTCATTTTCTCATTTAACTTTTTTTCATCCAATCTTGGGGCAAAACATGGTCTCATTTAGTCCTGAAATTAATTTAGGTGCAAAAGTTTTAAATGTACATCCTTTCCAGGCGATGTCTATCAGTTTTGGCGGCCGTTTTTTAATTAGTGTTTCTAGCAAAGTTCAAAATATTTTAGATGATTTCATTATAGATGGTAAAATAATGTTACGCGTTCCTGTAAATTTTTCGAGTGTTGCAAATAACCTCTTTTCACAGAAACCAAAACTTAATCTAAACTCAGGAATAATATTTGATGTTAGCACATCCCGTGCGTATGGACTCCCATTTATCAATTTTTATGCTGCAATCGGTTCAAAGGTTATGGCAAATCCAAAAATTAAATTAATAGATAAAGATGGAAATGACGTTGCATACTATACCTCAAGTCAATATGAAGGAAGTATGAGCTTCTATTGGAATTCGGATGAAGATTTAACTGTTAGGTTCCGGATGGACATTGGATTTGGCAGTTTTAACGTGATGAAAAAGAATTATGCTACGAATAATTTAGCTCAGGTGCATAATACAACACAACCTAAAGTAAAGTTTTATATTAACTTTTCTCCCCAAAAGAAAGATTATTTTGGTATGTATACCGGACTTTTTGACAATGAATTAACTCTTGGAGGTTGGGTAGGCATTCCCGAAATATTCCCTTTACAGACATTTAGGGTAGAGATCAATTATATAACTACTCCTTTTTTTAGAAGCATTCGAGAATGGGAAAACGAGGAAGGAAGTTTTTATATTCAACTAAGGTATAGATACGGATTATGAACTATTTAAAATTATTAACGGCATTTTTTCTTTTTACATGTTTTAATGTGCTCGCACAAAATGCTGACTCAACAGCGGAGAATGATTCTCCAAAGTTATCGGAAAATGTTGCCTCAGCTAAAAAAGATTCAACAGCGGCACTCACATTACAAAATCCATTGTCTCCAAAAGAAGAAAGAATTCAAAAAATTTATAGAAATTTAGAATACAATACAACTGCATTCAATGATCTAAAAAAAACGTGGGTAATTACAGACCCTATCTATGTTAGGGAAATATTTAACCGGTTTGTTGTTAAGAATGCCTTAAGACTTCATGGAGTTAAGCCTAGTACCGAAATTATTGAGAAAAAAGCTAAAGATATTTATGATGGAAATGTTTTTATTGAACTGAAAAAAAGATATTATGATAATGAAATCGAAGAACTGCGTTTTCTTACTGAAAGCAAATTAGAATCTCAAGATAGCAGCGATTTCTTTTTTGATCCTTACACTGATTTTGTTTTTATTCGGGACGTTTTGGGGCGGAATATGTATGAAGATATTAAACATCAGTTTTATGCATTAAATGATTTGACTAAAACTTATTATGACAATAAGCAAGCTTACAACTTTGATATCTTTTTGCATTTTTTTGAACCTGAAATTATGTTTTGGAAAACTACTACTAACGATAAAAATAAATATTTATTGTCATTTATTGGTCGCTGGGGCAATGACTATATTGGGTTCCCGGGTTGGTTTTATACAGATTATGTAGCCGGACTAAAGCTAACCTACATTGATTATTTAATTAACAACAGACCTAATAATACTTATTCATTTGAGCTTGGAACCGGCTTTCCTGCCCGACAACCACTCTTTGGAAATGAAAGCCATGATGTTGCAAAAGAGTTTTACCATACCGGTGCAAATTTTTACATTCGTGGAAGCGGCAATATTTTGAAACTTTTTTGGAAGAATAGTTATGATTTAGATTTTTATTTCCAAGGGTTGTTTTCTTTTACTGAATACACCGTCAAGGATTTTGGTATTCCTTATATAACTCAATTTTACTCTAATCGTAATAACATGACTTTTCTTGTCCGGAAGAAAGAGTTACTCCCGATAACGGATTTTACGGCGTTAGGTGTAGGTTTGGGCTTTTCAACCTTTGATGTTTATCACTATTTGTTAGACCCGGATCTTACTAAATTGATAGAGTTAAATCCATCCTCTTCTAGTAGGTTTAAAAAGAACATTGTCGGCGAAGTTTTTCTTACAGGAGAAGCAGGGTTATTAAATCATTATATTTCTCTCATAACAGTGCACAATATGACCGATTCGTATGGTCTTATCGGAACTCGAATGTTTTTTATGCTAACAAATACGGTAGGGTTTGATTTTAGGTTCTTTACAAGTTACAAGTTTACATCAACGGCATTGCCGTTTTACAGGAACAGTTCTTATTTAGTTTTTTCTCCTGTAATTAGAATAAATTATTAATTGTATGGCTTCAAGAGGAAATCATATTCACATTTTTTTGTGAATAGGAGATAGTGTATGCAAAGATTTTTACAAGTAGTTTTTTTATTGATGCTCTTCACAAGTTTGTTGTCGGCACGATCTATTACGGTTACCACTCCAAACGGTGGAGAAATTTTACAAGCCGGGCGTTCCACACAGCTACAGTGGATAAGTTCCGGTGTAACATTTGTAAAAATTCAATTTACTACTAATGACGGCTCCAGTTGGAGCGATGTTATTTATAAAACAGACGCAAGTTTAGGCAGTTATCAGTGGGATATTCCAAATAATCCGACCTCGCAGGCTAAAATTAGAGTAATTGATTTTGATAGCACTGCCTATGCCGACACTTCAAATGCAACTTTCCAAATTGTTCAGCTTTCTTTAACTAGTCCAATTTTAAACCAAAAAATTCAAACTGGAAAATCTACATCAATTCAATGGTCGGCAAGTTCAAACGTTGCTACAGTTAAGTTAGAATACTCAACAAACGGCGGAGGAACATGGACCACTATAACATCATTTCTTTCTGCATTACCGGCAAGTTATAACTGGACTCCTATTCCAAACACTCCTTCTACTACGGCTCTTGTCAGAATTAGTATGCCTTCTGTTCCGGCAGTATCGGATACGAGCGCTAATTTTTCAATTACTTCTCTTGCACTAACTAAACCGGTTGGCGGAGAGACTTGGTTTGCTGGTTCTGTTAAAGCTATTACATGGACTTCTGCTAACATCGCTAATGTTAAGTTAGAATATTCAACCGATAACGGTTTCAGTTGGGGGACAATTACATCAATTGTGTCAGCAACTTCCGGCACATACTCTTGGACACTACCGGCAAGCTTTTCAACAAACCAGGCACTAGTAAGAATATCCGACGCCTCAGCTTCTTCCATAGCTGATCAAAGCGGCAGCGTTTTTACGATTTCTTCGTTAACTGTTCTTTCTCCTAACGGCGGTGAAGGGTTTGCCCCATCATCAACGCAAACTATTACCTGGTCAGCGCCTTATTTTAACATGGTGAATGTTCAGTACTCAACGGATAATGGGGTTTCCTGGAATACGATTCAAAATTCCGTTAATGCAAGTCTTGGAAGTTTAAGTTGGAATCTTCCTGCTATTTCTTTTGCAAACGGAAAAATCAGAATTGTTGCAACCGATGACTCAACCAATTATGATGTAAGCAATAACAGTTTTAAAGTTGCAAGTATTGCCGTTACTGCCCCGAACGGTTCGGAAAACTTGCAAAAAGGATTTGTTAAGAGGATAACATGGACAAATTCATCTCCTGTTACAAGTGTGAATATCGATTTATCAACGGATAACGGCGGCTCATGGCTTCCCATTATATCCGGCGCTTCCGCTAGCACAGGTTATTATGATTGGACGGTCGGAGACTATCCTTCTTCTCAGGCTTTAATCCGTATCAGCGATGCGGCTAATCCAAATATTTCAGATCAGAGTGATGCTGTTTTTACTATTAAGAAATTAGATTTGACTTCACCGAACGGAGGAGAATATTTTCAAGCTGGTACCGTAAGGCAAATCACCTGGACTAGTGGAAATATTGCGAATGTAAAAATTGAATATTCAACGGATAGCGGTTCAACGTGGTCAACAGCAATTTCAAGTGTTTCTGCAGCAGCAGGAACTTATGATTGGACAGTCCCAAGTACACCAACCAATTTAGCTAAAGTGAGAATAAGTGATGCTGCAGCTTCAAGTATTGCCGCTACAAGTAGCAGTGTCTTTAATATAAGTTTACTAACTTTAGTTTCTCCTAACGGTGGTGAAAATTTTTCTGTTAGCAGTGGACAAAATATTCAATGGACCAGTTCTTCAATTGCAAACGTGAAGCTTGAATATACCACAAACAACGGTGTAACCTGGAAAACTATCATCAGCTCAACACCGGCTGCGCTATCATCGTATGCATGGACTGTGCCTAATGATCCTACAGTTTCTGCAAAAGTCAGGATTAGTGACGTGCTCAATTCTGCAACAACTGATGCCAGCAGTGCTGTTTTTACAATCAGTACACTTAAAGTAACTTCACCTAATGGAGGCGAGAAATGGGCGGTTGGAAGTTCTCAAACTATAACGTGGCAAAATATATCTTCTGTCAGCAATGTCGATATTTCTTATTCAATTGATAATGGGACAAATTGGATACCGATTCCAAGTGCTACGAATATAGCTGCCGGTTTAGAAACTTATACCTGGAGCATTCCAGATACAACAACATCTTCTTCTTTAGCCAAAATTAAAGTTTCGAACACACCGGACAATACAATCAATGATGTTAGTGATTTAGTTTTTACACTTGCAAAAATTAGAGTGACCAGCCCTAATGGCGGAGATACTTTACAAGTGGGAAAACAGTACAATATTACCTGGTCTTCTTCTAATGTTTCTTTGGTGAATATTAATTATTCTACAGATAATGGTTTAAACTGGACTACCTTTGCGCCTAGTATTTCTGCATCGGCGGGAACTTATGCCTGGACGGTTCCCAACATTCCTACTTCACAAGCTTTAATCAAAATTGAAGATGTACTATCTCCGGCTGTAGCTGATCAAAGTGATGCGGCTTTCAAGATATTTAAACTTGATGTTGTTTCTCCAAACGGTGGAGAAAAATGGGCGGTTGGAAATACTAAAACAATAACATGGAATAATGTTTCATCACTTGCTTCGGTAAATATTGATTATTCGACTAATAATGGATCAACTTGGATTCCGGTTACCACCAATATTGCTGCCGCCTTACAAACGTATGATTGGAATATTCCAGATACGTTAACTCCTTCCTCATCTGCCCGAATTAAAATATCAAGTTTTACGAGTCCGTTAATTTATGATGTAAGTGATAATGTTTTCACTTTTGCAAAAATAAAAGTAACAAGCCCGAATAGCGGAGATACGGTACAAGTAGGGAAGCAGTACAATATTGCATGGGATGCTTCAAATATTTCTTCGGTCAATATAAAAGTATCTACCGACAATGGAGTAAATTGGTCACAGATTACAACCGTTGCAGCATCTGTCGGCAATTATTTATGGACGGTAAACTCGAACCCAACTCAACAAGCTTTTATCAGAATTGAAGATGTGTCTGATACAACTGTGTTTGATCAAAGTAATGTAGCTTTCAAAATTGTTAGCCTTGATTTAACTTCTCCCAATGGAAGTGAAAGCTGGACAATTGGATCAACTAAGAATATCACATGGACAAGTTCCGGCATTGCCAATGTGAAATTAGAATACTCTACAAATAATGGCGTCAATTGGACAAGTATTAATTCTTCAGTTGTTGCCGCTTCCGGAAGTTATGCATGGACAATTCCAGGTTCGGCATCGTCTCAAGCATTAGTTAGAATTAGTGATGCTGTACAACCGTTAATTAAAGATTCTTCATTATCAACTTTTTATATTGGAACGCTTAGTGTAACAGGACCGGGCGCCGGAACGATCCATCAAGCCGGTAAAGCAATAACTGTTAATTGGACTTCAAGTGGGATTGATAATGTTAACATAGCATATACTACAAATAATGGAACTAGTTGGACAATTTTACCGGATGTCGTAAGTAGTGCGGCTGTTAACTCATTTACTTTCACACTTCCGGCTAATCTTAGTTCTACGCAAGCGAGAATAAGAGTAAGTGATGCTTCAACCGGGCAAATAAGAGACAGTTCAGGTATTTTTACAATTGCTTCACTTACCGTAACGTATCCAAACGGCGGAAATTATTTACAAGCTGGAAAGACCGATTCAATCAAGTGGTCAAGCAGCAGCGTTACAACCGTTAGAATTGATTATTCTAGTGACAATGGTAGCAATTGGAATAATCTAGTTTTATCTTATCCGGCAGTTTCTGGAATCTATAGTTGGGCTTTGGATGCTAATTATGATTCTCCAAATTTTTTAATAAAAGTGTCGGATACTGCCGATCCTACAATAGTTGACTCGAGTGACAATACTTTTAAAATAGGCAACATAACAAATATTGATTCTCCCTTAGCCGGTGATACCGTTTTAGCTGGCTCTATTAAACCAATTACGTGGGTGAACACCAGCAGCGTTACACAAGTTAAGATTGAATACTCAACTGATGACGGATTTAATTATAACATAATAGAAAGTAGTTATCCTTCAACTATCACCGGTGGGACATATAATTGGACAGTTCCTGCAGCTTTGACATCGACCACGGGAAGAATTCGTATTAGTGATGCTAACTCCAATTTGGGAATCAAAAGCATTAGCGGACAATTTTCATTTCTTTCGCTTACAGTTACCTCTCCCAATGGAAATGAAATTTGGCAGACCGGCTCAACAAATAATATTACATGGACAGCTAGTCCATCGATCGCAAATGTTAAGATTGAATATTCCAAAGATGGAGGACAAAGTTATACCTCAATTATCGCTTCTGTTTCTGCTGGTTTAGGAACCTATGCCTGGACGATTAGTGATACATTAATTGTAGCAAATCAGATGTGTATAAGAATTTCGGATGTGACGAATTCAAATATAAAAGATACAAGCAATGCTCTCTTTACCGTTGCGAAATTAAAACTCTTAACGCCGGTTGCTTCCGATTATTTGCAAGGTGGGAAAACCAAGCTGATTACCTGGGAATCTGCTTACATACAGAATGTTAGAATTCAATATTCATCAAACGGTGGCGGAAGTTATAATGATATTATTGCCTCTACTCCGGCTGCCGCGGGTTCTTATAGCTGGACAATTCCTAACACGGCTACCTCAAGCGCGAAAATTAGAATTAGTTCCGTAAACACTCCTACGATAGTTGATTCTTCATCTTTATTTAAAGTGATCTCCTTACAGGTTCTTACGCCCAACGGCTTAGAAAATTTACAAAGCGGATCGACGACAAACATTACTTGGTCGCCGGATGTTAACATTGATAGCGTTGTGATAAATTATTCGATCAATAATGGAATAAGCTGGAATAGTATTATTTCATTAGCAAATACAGGTTCATTTGTATGGACAGTGCCTGATTCTATAACTACCTCCGGAAGAATAAAAATAAGTGATAAAGCAGATGCAACAATTAATGACATCAGTGATAATGCTTTTACGATTTCAAGTTATGCAATTAGTAGTCCTCAAGCAGGCTATTACTGGCAGAGTGGAACAACACATGCAATTAACTGGAACATACAAAATGTAGCAACTGTAAATATTTACTATTCAGTTGATGGTGGCGTGAATTGGTTATCAGTACAAACTAATGTACCGACATCAAACGGAACATACAATTGGACGGTGCCGGCAATTGCTGCCACGAATCAGGCAATGATAAAAATATCGGATGTCTTAAATCCAACAAATGCGATAACGAGCGGACAATTTAAGATCAGTAATCTTGCCGTAACCACACCGAACGGTGGAGAGAATTATATAAAAGGATCAACA
>JBAYFO010000053.1:0-24592 GCA_041667115.1 Ignavibacteriaceae bacterium
ACCGCCTTTAATTCTGCGAACAATTTTACCTTGAATAATTTCACCCGTATCATGAGCGCGAACAACTTTTTCCCAAATTCTGAGAAAGTCTGCGCGTCTTTTGCTGAGAACAAGATTTCCTTCCTGATCTTCAACGCTTTCAAGTACAACTTCTATTTCTGCACCAACTCTGGGTGGTTCATCAACAGAGAATTCATCTTTAGGAATTTGCCCTTCAGATTTGAATCCGACATCTATAATTACTGTATCTTGTTGAATTCTAACAATAGTCCCTTTGATGATCTCGCCTTCTTTTACATCGCGAAATGAATCGCCATATAATTTAGAAAGTGCAGAGAATTCTTCTTGCGAATATTCATCTTCATAGAAGAATTTCTTCGCACTGTTGAATTCATCAAGGGTTGATTTTTTTTTCTTTTCGGACATTGAGCCTCCAAAAAAATAATTATCTGTTCTTACTTTCCAAGCCATCAAATGAAAATAAAAACAGTCCGCCAGAGGCGGATTAATTTGACATTATTAATTAACGATGGCTTCTAAACTTTTTATTTTTTCAAAATGATCTTCAATAACTTTTTTCAATTCTTCCATCACCCATTGCGGGGTTGATGTTGCACCGGTTATCCCAACAGTTTCAGCGCCGGTAAACCAGGAAAAATCCAATTCTTCTTTCGATTCCACAAAAAATGTTTTGGCATTTTCTTCTTTAGCGTTTGCAAAGAGAACTTTGCCATTACTACTTTTTTTCCCGGCAGTAAAGATAACTACATCATTTGAACCGGCAAACTCACGAAGCTTCTTTTCTCGCCCGGAAACTTGCCCGCAAATGGTATCTTTTGCGTGAAATTCAACAGCTTCGTCCTCAATTGTTCCGATTATAAGTTCTTTTACTTTTTCTTTTAAAGCAGAAGCAATTAAAGAAAACGTCTCTTTATCCATCGTGGTTTGTGAGAATAAAACAGTCGGTTTGGAAAAATTAACTTTTTCAAGCGCTTCAGATAAACTTAAAATAACAATGGCAGAATCTCTCGTAACTCCGCGTAAGCCGATAACTTCTGCATGATCTTTCTTTCCAAAGATCACTACCTGATAATTTTTATCAACGAACTTCTTTACTCTTTCTTGAACCTTTGTAACAACCGGACAGGTAGCGTCTACCAGTTCAATTCCAAAAGCAACCGCTTTTTTATACGTTGAAGGCGGTTCACCATGCGCGCGGATTAAAACTTTGCTGCCGCGCGGAATTTTTTCAAAATCATCAACTGTTATCGTCTCTAAACCAAGTTTTGCTAAACGGTTTACTTCCGCCGTATTGTGAATAACATCTCCCAGAGAATACAATTTGGAAGAAATCTTCAATTCTTTTTCGGCAAAATCAATCGCTCGAACTACACCCCAGCAAAATCCGGCAAATTTATCTATATTAACGATCATTCCATTCACCTAATCCAAAAACCATTTATAGGGTCAATCCTTTTTCTTCCACAACTTTACATATTTCTTCATAAATAAAATCCACTTGCTCTTCAATTGAAAGAGAGGATGTATCAACAACAATCGCATCTTTTGCTTTTATTAAGGGACTTTCTTTCCTGGTTGAGTCTATTTTATCGCGATTCAGTAAATTCTCTTTAACAATATTTTCGGGAATAAGATTCCCTTTTTCCTTCATTTCCTTTGTTCGTCTTTTCGTCCTCTCATCAATAGTAGCAGTTAGAAAAAATTTTACATCTGCGTTTGGAAAAACGACAGTTCCGATATCCCGTCCTTCCATTACTATTCCCCCTAAAGCGCCAATCTTTTTTTGTTTTTCGACTAAAATCTGGCGAATCTGTTTAATTTTGCTTATGTCGCTTACTTTGCTGTTAACTTCCAAACTCCGAATTTCTTCTGAAAGATCAACTTTATCGGCATACACTTTTGAAACACCATCGATATAAGTTAATTCAATGTCGGTATGTTTAAGCAGTTCAACAATTTCAGGTTCATTATCTGCGATATTATGTTTTAAAGCAAGGAAAGTAACTGCCCGGTACATAGCACCGGTATCCAAATAAAGGTACTTAAGCTTATTTGCCAAAAGTTTTGCAGTGGTGCTTTTTCCCGAACCGGCTGGTCCATCGATAGCGACAATTAATTTTTTAGACATCGTATGAAAAGTTAAGGAATTATCAAAATATTTACAATTAATCTAGGTGAAAAAGCGCCGGTTTAGTAAACTTCTTTGCCGCCAAGTTCAGTTTTTATAAAATTAAAGATTTTACTGTCAGGCAAATCTATTTTTTTTGATGAAACGCTCGATTCGCCTTCCATTTTGTGCTGTTTATCTTCTAACTCGATGAAATTGAAAGTTAATTTGGTACCGAATATTTCGTTCGCCTTTTGGGTAAAATAATCCTGGTGCTGGAGGAGTACTGTTTTACCAAAATCATCTTTTAAATGAACATTCAAAATTGTCTCATTAAGGCTAACCGGAGAAATTTGTCCCATTATTTTTCCAAAAAGTAACTTTTTCTCTTTCGTTATAGCCGAAACGAATTGTTCCCAGTCCTTTTCTACAGATTCAAAATTGAAAAGAGTATTCTCTTCTTCCGAATTAATTTTTTCAGTGGCTTTTTTTATAATCGGTTCGTTCCTGGTAGAAATGGGAGTGGCGGACGGTTCAGAAACTTTTGAGACAAGTTTGCTTTCAATTTTCTGTTTTGAAGGTTCTTCAATTGCCATCGTTTCGTTTTTTAAATGTTCGTCAGGAAAACTGGTTTGCAGTTCTGAAAATTTTCCTTCATTTACCATTCCGACTAATTGCGAAATCGTTAATGTTGATTCCAAACCGATAATGAAGCATAACGCCATTTCAATTTTTAATTTATAGTTTACAGCATAACGAAGTTCAGAAGAAGTCTTTGTTAGGAAGCTGATGATCCTGATCAAATCATTTTCTGTAAACGTATTTTGGTTTGATTTATACAGTTCTTTATAAACTTCGGCGGTTTCAATAAGAGCAGTTGTCCCGGAAATTTGCACAGTCAAAATATTCCTGAAATGCTCAATTAATCCTTCCAGAAAATCTGTAAAGCTCCATCCGTTTTGATAAATTTTTTCAGCAACGGTAAAAGCAGTTTGATAATTTTTTGATTTGATCGCATCCGAAACCAAAAAGTACAATTCATCATCAATAAAGTTGAGAATTTTTATAACCGTTTCGTATTCAACTTTTTCTCCACAAAAAGCAACTACTTGATCAAAAAAACTTTCGGCGTCACGCAAACCGCCGTCAGATTTTTTCGCGATCAACGTCAGCGTTTTATCATCGATCGATATTTTTTGATCGATAGCGATTTTGCTTAACAAAGCTTTAATTGTATTTATGTCAATTCTTCTAAAATCATATCGCTGGCAGCGGGAAATAATAGTGATCGGTACGCGGTGTATATCTGTGGTTGCAAAAATAAAAATAGTATGAGAAGGTGGTTCTTCCAGCGTTTTCAACAGAGCGTTGAATGATTCCTTTGTAAGCATGTGAACTTCATCTATCACATAAACTTTATACTTCCCTTTTGTCGGAGAATATTTAACAGAATCGCGGAGTGTGCGAATGTCATCTATTCCACGGTTCGAAGCCGCATCAATTTCAATTATATCCATCGATTGTGTTGACTGAATGGATCTGCACATCTCACATTCGTTGCAAGGTTCGGCGTTTTTCGGGTTTTCACAATTTAAAGCTTTGGCAAGAATACGTGCAGTCGTCGTTTTTCCAACTCCCCGCGGACCTGTGAATAAAAAAGCATGCGCAACCCGTCCGCTCTTTATTCCGTTCTTCAACGTGTTGGTGATATGCTCTTGCCCAACAACATCATCAAAAAGTTGCGGGCGGTATTTTCTTGCTGTTACAACAAATGACATGTGAATTCCTAATTCGTAATTTTTAATTCCTAATTAACAAAGATTTTTTCTGCTAAAAACTTAGTAAGTACTTCTAAATATTTTTTATCAGTTTCATCAAACGCATTCAATTGATAGCTATCTAAGTCCAGCACTCCAATAAGTTCATTCCCTTTTAAGATTGGGACAACGATTTCAGAGTTTGAGCCATCATCGCAAGCGATATGTCCGGGGAAAGCATTCACATCACGCACGATAATTGCTTCTTTTTTCAAAGCTGAAGTACCACAAACACCTTTGCCTACCTCAATTTTTGTGCACGCAACTTTTCCTTGAAACGGTCCGAGATAAAGTTTCTCACCGTCATAAAGATAGAATCCTACCCAGCTGATTTTTTCAAACGTTTGTTTTAGTGCAGCAGTAAAATTAGAAAGATTTGAAAGCAACAGATCATCTTTTGAAAGAAGAATTTTTATCTGCGGAATTAACACTGCATATTTTTCTTCATCATTTAAAGAGAAAGCTATTTTAAACTCTTCCGCCATTTATTTCTTTTCCTTTGAAATTATTTTTCCAGATTTTTGTACCTGCTTTTTTACAACTGCTGCTTTTTTCTTTACAATTGTTTTCTTAAAAACATACGGAAGCGCTTGCTCAATTTTTTCAATAGGAATAATGGTCAACCCGTCCTTCACTTTTGGCAGGATTTCTTTTAGATCTATTTCATTATCTTTAGGAATAAGCACTGTGGAAATATTACTCCGTTTTGCGGCAATAAGTTTTTCATTCAATCCGCCGATAGGTAAAACTTTTCCGCGCAATGTAATTTCGCCCGTCATTGCAACATCGGAAGAAGTTGGGTTGCCCGAAATTGCAGAAAGCATTGCCATCACCATTGTAATTCCGGCTGAAGGTCCATCCTTCGGAATAGCTCCTTCAGGTAAATGAATATGAATTTCTTTTCCTTTAAAAAACTGTTCCGGGATGCCGAGTTTTTTTGTGTTCGAACGGATATAACTTAATCCGGCTTGAGCCGATTCTTTCATCACGTTGCCAAGCTGTCCGGTAAGCGAAAGTCTTTCCTGTCCCGGCATGATAGTAACATCAACTTCTAAAATTTCGCCGCCGACACTTGTCCAGGCTAAGCCGGTAGTGCTTCCAATGCGGTTTTCTTTTTGAACGGTTTGCCGTTTAAATCTCGGAACTCCGAGAAACTCTTCGACTTTCTTTTCATCAATCTCAAGCGGTTTACTTTTTTTCTCTTTATGACCATTGCTTGAATTTCTCAAAACAATTTCTTTAGCGGCTTTTCTACAAAGTGAGGCTAATTCCCTTTCAAGATTTCTTACACCCGATTCTCTTGTGTATCCCGAAATAACTTTCCTAATTGCATCGTCGCCGATCTGTACATTTTTATCCTGAAGACCATGCGCTATTATCTGTTTTGGAAGAAGATGCCTTTTTGCAATTTCAAGTTTATCATATTCCAAATAACTCGGGAGTTCAATAATCTCCATTCTATCTTGAAGCGGAAGGGGAATTGAATACCGAATGTTTGCCGTAGTGATAAACATTACCTGGGAAAGATCATAATCAACTTCGAGATAATGATCTTGAAATGTGTGGTTCTGTTCGGGGTCGAGAACTTCCAACATCGCTGATGAAGGATCACCTCGAAAATCATTGCTGATCTTATCAATTTCATCGAGAAGAATTAAAGGATTTATTGTTCCAGCCCGTTTCATCGCGTGAATAATTTTTCCCGGCATCGAACCGATGTAGGTTTTTCTGTGCCCACGGATTTCTGCTTCATCACGAACGCCGCCAAGACTAATACGGACAAATTCTCTTCCTATGGCGCGAGCGATTGATTTACCGAGAGAAGTTTTTCCAACTCCCGGAGGTCCAACAAGACAAAGAATTTGTCCACGCATTTGCTTCACTAAATTAAGCACAGCGATATGTTCAATTATTCTTTCTTTCGGTTTTTCCAAACCAAAATGATCTTCATTTAAAATATTTTCGACGTGCTTTATGTCTAAATGATCTTCCGATTTTTTGTACCAGGGGACATCGATCAGCCAATCCAGGTAATTTCTTATTACCGTAAACTCGGGAGACATCTGCGGAATTTTTTGCAGCTTGTTCAGTTCTTCTATCGCCGTGTCATTTGCGAGTTTCGGCATTTTAGCTTTTTTGATTTTGTCGCGGAGTTTGCCGATCTCAGAATTGCTGTCATCCTCATCGCCTAATTCATCCTGAAGAATTTTAATTTGCTCCTGGATGATAAATTTTCTCTGCGTCTTCCCAATATTCTCCTGAACTTTCCCGTCAATCTCTTTTTCTATTTTTAGTATATCGATCTCTGAGTTGAGCAACTTTATCACTTCGTAAAATTGATCTTTAATTTCAGTTTGCACAAGAATTTTCTGTTTCACTTCGAGCGACTGATTAATATTTGCAGCCGCATAGAACAGCTTTCTATCGGGTTCTTCAATTGCTTCAAACGCATTGATTGCTTCAGACGGAATATTCCGGTTTATTTTTACATATTCTTTGAACAAGCCGGACATCTGGCGGACAAGCGCTTTCATTTCGTGGTCATTTTCAATTTTCGGAATGATCACTTCAATTCTCGCTTCAAAAAAATCTTTATTACCGGTAAACTCAATTATTTTCCCTTGTAGTAAACCATCAACTAAAATTTTCATCAATCCGTTCGGCAGTTTTAATATCTGCACGATGCGTGCTATCGTTCCTTCCTGATAAATATCTTCTTGCTGCGGATCTTCCAAGTTTGATTTTTTTTGGCTTGAAAGAAAAATAAATTTGTCCCGCTCAACCGCGGCATTAGCGGCACGGATAGACTGCTCCCTTCCAACAAGCACCGGGAAGATCATGTATGGGAAAATTACAATATCTCTTAGCGGTAAAACCGGAAGGATCTCTGGTAAATTATCAATTAATAGATTTTCGTCTTTAGGTAAATTTTCTATTTCAACGTTCACGTTCAAAAGTTCTCCTTTTTCTCAAATTTCGGACTGAAATATACCAAAAAATAGTGGAGAAGTAAGAATGATATTTCCCCCTTTCGCCGGGGAAAGCAATGGGACACAGATTTATTAAGATCAATTATGACTATTTATGATTTCAGAATTTTTATCTTAATTGATCTTAAAAAATCATAACTAATCTGCGTCCCATTGCGTTTGTACTTCCGGATGAATGTTATTCCCCTTTCTTTATCGTAAATTGTGAAGGCATTTTTTGATATTATTTGGAGTTTTTATGTTAAATGATCTAATTATGGTGGCAAAGGAAGCGGGAGAAATTATCCGCGAAGGATTTGGAAAGAACTTCTCAATTGAATTTAAAACTAACGAATCGAACTTAGTTACCGAGATTGATAAAAAATCGGAAAAACATATCATTGATTTTATCACAAAAAAATATCCAACCCATAGTTTACTTACGGAAGAATCCGGTGAGTTTGATCATCATTCGGAGTACGTCTGGGTTATCGATCCTCTTGACGGCACTTCAAACTTTGCGCATAGTTTGCCGATCTTTTCTGTCTCAATCGGCTTGCAAAAAAACGGTATTACCATTGCGGGAGTTGTTTACGATGTTATGCGAAACGAAATCTATTCCGCCGAATTTGGCAGCGGCGCTTATTGCAACGGTGTAAAAATTTCTGTTAACCAAAACGATAATTTGCGGAGAAGTTTTTTGGTTACCGGATTTCCCTACAACATTGAAGAAAATCCCGACAATGCGATTGAAATATTTATTGAAATGATCAAACGGACGCGTGCAGTGAGACGATTAGGTTCCGCGGCAATTGATTTTTGTTACCTGGCAAAAGGTGTGTTCGACGGCTTCTGGGAAGTCCACCTTCATCCCTGGGATATTTCCGCCGGGAAACTTATTGTTGAAGAAGCCGGCGGAGTAGTAACCAATTTTAACGGAGATAAAATTGATATTTTCTCAAAACAAATTTTAGCCTCCAACGGAAAGTTGCATGAACAACTAATTGGAGTTATAAAATCCATTCAAGAATAACTTTTAGAACTATTTCACCATGAGCATTTTTTTTGCCGCAAAAAATTTGTCTTTAACCTCAACGGTGTAAATATACATTCCGCTTGCCAAACGATTTCCGGCAAAATCTATTTCCTGTATCCCGGCGGCAAACTCATCATTTGCCAATCTTGCTACTCTCTGTCCGAGAACGTTAAAGACATCAACTTTTACCAATCCTTGCACCGGTAAATAGAAACGGATTTTTGTTGCCGGGTTGAACGGATTGGGATAATTTTGAAATACTACGTAAGAATCTAAGTCTATGTTACCAACTTCTTTTATTGGTCTCGGTGCCGTGAACGTAAACTTATCAATACCAAACTGAAGTGGATTAGGATAAGTAATAGTTAACGTATCCACATTGTAATACCTTGTTGACCAAAAAACTAATGCCCATGTTGCTGCCGCATTATTTTTATCTGAAGGAGATAAAGTTATTGGTGCATTCGCGTCATATGGAGAGTTTACTATAATTCCATACATCCTATCATTGGGATTCCAAATATAAAATGGATTTGCGTTTGATTCTTGCATACGGTCTTGGAACATGAAGTTTACCTGGATTTTCTTGTCCTTATTCCAAACTTCAAATGGAATTCTAACTAAAAACGGAGCACTCGATCCGGGATTTGGATTAAGCGGATGATTTGCAAGAGAAAAGGTGTCCTTTCCCGCAAAGAGAGTTGCCATCGAGCCACCGTTTTTTATGGTAAAAATTTTTCGTCCGTTGACAATAGAAGAATCCATGTTACCCGAAAAGTTCAACGTATAATCTTGTTTAAGTTCTTTAACATCGGCGGTACCAATACCAAAATTATCAATTGCCCTACTGCTCACCTTACCCGCAAAAATTGAATAGTTGGACATCACAAACGCTTTAGTTGAAGGTGCATCCCCTTCATAGAAGAAAGTAAGGGAACGATAATTACTTACGATGCTACTAAAATTAATTGGTTGCTCATAATTTACATCCGCTTCTATTCTTAATCCGTCAACTACGGGACCCGGAAGCTTACTCCCTTTGTTGGGAATATCGTTACGCGGAGGGAAAAGATCTTTTCCATTTACAATTGACTGATTTTCTAAAACGAGCGCATCCCTGGTTACATCTTTAACATTCCAATATTTTGCGCGTCGTGTTAAAAATTTAATTGACCGGGTATCATCAACGGTTAATGCTGATGAAGGTTTTAGTAAACTATCTGTGTCGCTTGTTTTTTTATTGGGTGAAGCGCCTACCCAATCCCCATCGTCATTAAGTAACTCGTCTCGTTCGGTGAAAAATACTTCGTATTTATCCCCGGTTAATTTAGTCGGGTCTTCTACAGTAATTTTTATATTTGATTCTTCACTTTCAGTAAAACGATCAACAACAACTTCATCACCGTAATCTGGTCCCGGATAATTTTCGTAGTACGTTACTTCAATAACTTTTACCAGACTTTCAGAAGTGGAGGAGGACGCGGAAGGATCTGAATTATAGATATATGCCGTTACCGCGAAATAATATTTTTTACCGATAAGCATATGAGAATTTTCAAAAGAGTCAAAATCAGTACTGAATGCTCTTTTTATCCCGGAATCTGAACCGGATTGTTCAACGCGGTCAACCCGTAAACGTGTAATCGGATCATTGTACGTTTGATGAATTTCAGTAACGCCGTCAACAATATCGTAAGTAGCTATTTTTTTTGCTCCTTCTTTTGTTATGGTGTTTGCCGAGAGTTGGTAAACATTGTATCCTTGAAATTTGTATCCTTCCTTGCTATAGTTTTCTATAGTATTATTTACGGCGAAATCTTCACCCCAGTCTAAACGTACTTTAGCAATCGTTCCTTTCACTTTTACAACGGGAATTGGAGTTTTTGGGGGTGAATAAAGTTTAAAATCTGAATTATAAAAATCTTGAACACTCCGCGCATAATCTTTTAATATTTTTACCGATTGAAGTCTATCCGTTCCCATAGCGGCAATTTCTGCAAAAATAATTTTCTGCGTATCTCCTACTGCCATCTGGAAAGGACCGGATGCTATTCCGCACCTTCTATCCCCTGGAACGTATCCACCGGGATAAACTCTCCCATCAAGCCAACCCTGTTGAGTTATCGGATCACCGGAGAGAGGAAACGTTGATGAGTCTCCAGTAAGCACATCTATAAATGGCTTTCCATTATATGGATGTTTCCCCCTCATTAAGTTATAAAACTGATCCGCTCCTTTTGAATTCTCTTGAATCGGATCGCCATCCTCCGGGGTAGATTTATATCCAGGATAAAATGCCGTCATAGGAAGATTATGATTTTCTGAAATGGAAGGTCCTTTTAAAAGTTTAAACCCGATAGCCGGAGGTGGAAATGGATAGTAAGAGTTATCTTTTTCGAATGCGTTATAATCAAATCCAAGACTCAAAGTGGTATCGCATCCAACAAAGTCATCCCCGGCATCGCCAATCTCCGTATCAGACCAAAGAGTTACGTAAGCATCTTTGAAAATTGTGGACGACTTATTAATCATCACATATTTTCTAAAAATCATATCGTTCAGGTAATTATCAGTAGAGTAAGACCAGGCGGTAACCTGTAATTCTACTCCAAGCGGAAGTGTTCCGTGCATATATTTTGTATTTGAAGAATCCAGATCATTTGCCACATACCAGATTGTTTGATCTGCGCCAGGAAATCCCGGGATGTCAATTGCCGGATCATAAACACCATTTGCGTTTCTATCTTCAAATGGAGCGCCGTCAACCGCGCGCCATTCTTTCCAGTCCTTTTCATATTGCGCTCTGATCTGTTCGGAAGTTATTTTTTCGTCAGCAATTTCAGAAGATAAATCTACATCCGGTCCGCCGGGATAAACATCACGCCGTACTCTGTAAATTCTAACGTTTTCTGCTTTGGGATTTTCAGCTATTCCTTCGGAAATTATCTTTCCCCCTTGAAGTCCGCTTCTGTAAGAGCTGCCGCCAACTCTAACTTGAGGATCATCTAAAACTTTAGCGCCCCATAAAAATCCAGTTTCAAAAACAGCCGTTCTCCAATTGCCTTTAGGGAAAAAGCATCCGGAATTACCATTCGGCGCATGGTCGGATATGCCATTATTAAAAAAATACGTTGAGATAGAATTGATATTCAGCTGGGTATAATTTGAATCCCCTAAAGTAGAAACCACCTTCTTTTGTTCATCGCCATTCGCCATTGAATTACATATAAATCCAGCACAAATTATGCAGAAGAAAACGAATCCTCTTTTAATCATAACAAACCCTCAAAAATAGTTTACAATAAAAATAATATATTTTTACTTCAAAACAACCATCTTCTTCATTTCATGGTTACTGCCTGCGGTTAATCTGTAGAAGTATATTCCGCTTGATAGCGATGATACATTGAATGTTGCACTGTGTGTTCCCGCTTCCAACCAATTATTTACAAGTTCTGCAACTTCATTTCCCAATACATCGTAAACTTTTAAAGTTGCAAAACTGCCGACTGCCAACTGCCAACTGATCTCTGTTACGGGATTAAATGGATTTGGATAATTCTGAAATAATTGAAACTCATTCGGCATCTTTAGGTTTTGTTCGTCAATAGCTGTAGCGCTATCCGGCATCGGGTGCGCTTGAAAAAATTCCCACATCAAATCATTGGCATTAATAACTTTAGAGGGTTCGTCCCCCGAAAGAGCGTTAACGCCACCAGGCCATGAATGTCCGCCATCGCGCGTCATATAAAAATGTATCTCAGAATTGTAATTGCAGTTACTCCACTTAACAAACAAATAATCCTGGTCGTTTTGAATCGTATCTTTTTTGAGGCAGCCGTTAATATTCATCCAGACGTTAAAAACAGAATCGAGTGGAGGATTGTAATGATCGCTAACACCGCTGCCAATTCCACCGGTGTAAGGAACATTGGTATCATTGAAAGAATGAAAATGAATGATAGGAACCGCGCGTGAAGCATTAACCGTAGTTTTAATTACCATTGTTGCGGCAACTGGTGCGATTGCAGAAATTTTATTTGAAAGATCGCTTGCAAGCCGGTAGCACATCATCCCGCCGTTTGAAATTCCCGTAGCGAAAATTCTTTTTTGATCGATGTTATATTCGGTAGAAAGTTTTTCGATGAGTGTATCAATGAAGCCAACATCATCACTGTTAGATGATTCAGCGGTTCCACAGCATCCTCCGGCATTCCAGGTTCTAATCCCGAGGACTTTAATTCCTTCCGGATAGACAACAATAAAATTTGCTTCATCGGATTTAATGCTTAGCAGAGATTGGTTCTCAATATTCACCGCGCTTCCGAATCCGCCGTGCAAAGCTAATATCAAGGAAGTTGGTTTTGTGTTAACATATCCAGGCGGAACATGAATAAGATATGTTCGAACAAGACCTTTATAATTAAGAGAATCATAAACAGAACTGTAAACACTTTTAATATGACATGATACGCTTGAAACCAAAAACGAACAAAAAATAATGGCAGCAATTAATTTTGTTCTCATGGCATCACCTAATAAGAATTAGTTTTTTCAATTCCGATTTATCGTCTACACTTAATTTATAAAAATATACTCCACTTGAAAGCAATGACGCATTGAACTCAACGTTGTAATTTCCTGCTTCAAGAAAATTATTTACAAGTTCCGCAACTTCATTCCCCAATACATCGTAGACTTTTAAAGTTGCAAAACTGCCGACTGCCAACTGCCAACTGATGACTGTACTCGGATTAAATGGGTTAGGATAATTTTGCTGTAACATAAACCTTTGTGGAATTTCTTGTTTATCATTTATTCCGGTTGGTCCGGAGGTTTTAAAAGTAACAACCGTATCATTCATTGCTACATTATTGATGCTTTTTAGATTTTTTAATTGAATAGAAAAAGTTGTACCGGTTGCAAGAGTTGGAACTGTTACAAGTATTTTGGAAATATCATTATTAACTCCCCACTGAATACTTGAAGGATTCCCAATTGAATTATCAAAAATAAAATTTTGGTTATCGACTGTTACCGTGGAATCAAGATATCGTGAAAAATCTATCAGAACCGATGTTGTATTCATCTGCTTTACTGAAACGACTGAAGGAGCCATCGTTGTTTCCCAAATTTCAGCAGCAAATTCGGGATGATCGATAAAAGGATTTCTATTTTTTTGGATTCCATAAATGGCATTGTTCCGGTCAATTTCTTTTTGACTTACCGTATCGCGAACACTCCAAGAATATAAAAGATTTGCATACCAGGGAAGTAAATCCGATTTATTCGTTCCTGCGCCTGTTGACCATCCTGCATCTTCAGTATAATACCGTACCGACATATACATTGAAGAACGGGCAAGATCACCTTTGTATGCATCAATTGGTTCGAACGCAGTTCCGCTATAACCGGGGGAGGTATTTGGCCCTAGTTTGCTTCCGTTGAGTGAAGTCCATGTTGGGCTGCTAACATTTCCGTAAGGCCAGTTACCTCTCATCCCATTAACTTTTCCGTCTGTTGGGAAAATATGAAATATATCTGAAACTGGTGGCGAAAGTTCATTAAACCAACTTTGCGGCCATGAATGCTCTTTATTATAGCAGTCTCCTTCACTACTATAATTCCCGCATTGCTTTGTAATAAAAGTAAATTCATATGGTGGAGTTCCTCCGGGAATATCGGAATACATATCCCAAACTTTGCCGTTTGGTTTTTTATCTGTGGATTGAAAGTATGTCCAGAGAGACGCATAGCTAACTACTGTATGACCTTTAATAATGTTATGCAGTGCTAACCGTAAAGCAGTGCCATATAATTTATATGCCATTTCGTAATAATCGTTTGTCCCCATTGTTTGTTGCGGATTGAAATTCTCGTTGTTTGACTTAACGGAAACAGCGCCGTTAGTTTCCGGTAATCCGGATTGCGCAATACTATTGCCTGAGAGAAAAACAATTATTAAAAGTATCCCCACATTTCGTAAAAGAGAACCGACACAAACTTTCATCAACGACACCTTTCTTAACAATATGCTAGCTATTAAATTTTGGAGGACAAATCTACTATATTTCTCTTGAATACGAAACTGCCTTTTCATCTGCTTACCTTCAAATGTATTTAGGATTATCAGAATTATGCAATCAAAGGTTTTACTTAATGCTAGAAGCTTTGTGTTAAAAGTGAATAATTGTTTATTATAGCAATCAAGATTATAAAAATTTTATTTGTCTCTAAAGTCTTACTTTTGGATTACTACTACACTAACAAGAACCATACACATTACCTATGCAAAAATATCTGGTGATTTTCTTTGTGCTTCTTATTGCAGCAAAATTTTCTAACGCACAATCTGCAAATAACAATTGGAAACCTTTGATAATAGACGCTACGCAGAGAATCTGGTATGATCGTTCTCAACTTGATACGGTCGACACTCCAACGTTTAATGTCTGGATTCTTGAAATGCATCGCCCCAATCTATCGCTTGAAGGGATCTCCGATAATATCATGCGTACAAAAACTCTTTATATGGTTGATTTGCAACGATATAAATATGGAATCAAAGAGGTGGTCTACTACGATCCCTCTAATCAAATAATAAAAAGTTTTAAATACGACACAAACAGTTTAACCGAAGATTATAAATTTATTTTCCCCATAACAGAAAATTCATTTATGCAAAAATTAATTGATGAGCTTCTCCGGATAAGAAAACTAAAGGAATCTGTTAAATAATTATGCCGCTTGAAAAAGATTTATTCGTAAAAGAATCCGGGATTCATGGTAAGGGAATTTTCACTTCAATTGCTATAAAAGCTGAAACTGAAATACTGGTCATCAAAGGGGAAGTTATTTCTGAGTCTGAGTGCGTCCGGCGTGAAGAAGATGAGAATAATGTTTATATTTTTTGGAACGGCGACAACTATATCGACGTCTCAAACACCGAAAAAATAAAATACATTAATCATAGTTGTTCATTTAACTGCGAAGTTCAAGACCGTGATGATGAATCACTTTGGCTTGTTGCCAGCAATGATATTAAAGCCGGCGAAGAATTGGTGATTGATTACGGGTATGATGAGATCTATGAATCGTGCACCTGCGATGTTTGCCTTATTGGCGAAGATGAAGAACAATAACTTCATCTTTACCAATAAAAGTTAGAACTTAATTTTCCAGATTTTTTTCGTCTGCTCTTTTAGCAGCCAACCGCGCTGACTTCCTATCCATATCCGTTAAGAATTTTTTTCTGATCCGGATTGCGGTTGGAGTGACTTCAACGTATTCATCATCAGTTATCCATTCTATCGCTTGTTCGAGCGTATGAATAAGCGGCGGTTCAAGACGTATTGCTTCATCTGCTCCGGAGGACCGCATATTTGAAAGTTGCTTTGTCTTCGTTACATTTACTCCCATATCATTACTACGGGAATTTTCTCCAACGACCATACCTTCATAAACCTTTGTCCCGGGCTCAATAAAAAAGACAGCCCGTTCCTGTAATTTCCACATTGCGTAGGCTGAGGCAATTCCTGCTTCCATAGCAACCAAAGCGCCGCGCTGCCGCTGCACAATATCACCTTTGTAAGGTTCGTAAGCATGAAAATTGTGATGAAGAATTCCGGTGCCTCGCGTGTCGTTTACAAATTCAGATCTGTACCCGATCAATCCGCGGGAAGGGACAAAAAATTCCAGGCGCGTATTTTGATTAAAGGTGAGCATGTTTTTCATTTCACCTTTTCTTTTTCCCATTTTCTCTATCACGGTTCCAACATACTCTTCAGGAACATCGATGATGACATGTTCAATCGGTTCCGAAAGTACATCCAGAATTCGTTTCATAATTACCTGCGGTTTGCTCACCTGTAATTCATAACTTTCACGGCGCATATTTTCAATTAGAATTGCAAGATGAAGTTCCCCTCTTCCGCTTACTTTAAAAACATCTGCGGAGTCAGTTATTTCAACACGAAGACTAACATTGATTTTTAATTCTTTTGCAAGCCGTTCAAAAAGATTTCTTGTGGTAACATACTTCCCATCAATTCCGGCGAAAGGAGAATTGTTCACGACGAAGTTCATCGTAATTCTCGGTTCTTCAATTGCAAGCGAAGGAAGTTTTTCCGGCAATTTTTTATCCGTTAAAGTATCGCTGATATTGATATCTTCAATTCCTGCAACAGCAACAATATCACCTGCTGAAGCTTCTTTCACTTCAACTCGCTTAATATTTTCATAGGCGTAAAGTTTGGAAATTTTTGCTTCACTTCTTTCATCTTCGTGTGTAATTAAAAGAACTTGATCACCTGCCGATACTTTTCCGTGATGAATTTTTCCAATTCCTATTCTGCCCAAATAATCGTTATAATCGATTGCCGAAATAAGCATCTGGAAAGGTAAATCCGGATTAGCTTCGGGGATAGGGGTTTTATCAATAATTAAATCAAGTAAAGGAGATAGATTTACGTTTTCATCTTCAAGATGAATTTTAGCAATTCCTTGTTTAGCAATTGCATAGACGTAAGGAAAGTCAAGTTGTTCGTCGGTCGCTCCGAGCGCAACAAAGAGATCAAAGATTTCATTCAGCACTTCGTTCGGGCGTGCGTCTTTTCTATCAATCTTATTTATCACAACGATGGGTTTAATTCCCAATTCTAATGATTTTTTCAGAACAAATTTTGTTTGCGGAAGCGGACCTTCAGCCGCATCAACTAAAAGAAGAACACCGTCAACCATTAATAACGTTCGTTCAACTTCACCGCCAAAGTCGGCATGCCCGGGAGTATCAATAATATTTATTTTATAATCTTTGTAAAAAACGCTTAAATTTTTTGCAAGAATCGTGATTCCTCTTTCCCGTTCAAGGTCGTTGGAATCCATAATTCTTTTTTCGACTTGTTGATTTTCTCTCCAAGCGCCGGTTTGTCTAAGAATAAAATCTACAAGCGTAGTTTTACCATGATCAACGTGAGCAATAATTGCAATGTTTCTTATTTTATCTAAGCTGAACAATATGTACCTCTTTTCTAAGTTATCAGTAATCAGTAATCAGTAATTTGAATGTTAATGTTGACAAGAAATTTTGATGAGATTAATCGGTGATTACTTATCCTATTTTCAATAAACTTTTTTTGCGTCTAACTTTTCCACACAAGTGAATATCTTTAATTATTTTTTCTTCTTCCCCTTTTCCATCACCCCTCAGCCATCTTCCATCATCCATCTAAAATCAACTATGCCGGATATTTAAAATATCTCCGTCTTTCACAATATATTCTTTTCCTTCTAGACGCCACGCACCGGCTTCTTTACATTTTGCAAATGATCCGTGTGCAAGATAATCTTCGTAGTGCACAACTTCCGCGCGTATAAACCGGTCATAAAAATCGGTGTGAATAACTCCTGCAGCATCTTGTGCAGTCATATTCTTTTTTATCGTCCAGGCTCTGCACTCATCTTCGCCTACGGTAAAGAACGATTGCAGCCCGAGCAATTCATAACTCGTTCTTAAAATACGGGTGAAGGCAGATTCATGAATACCAAAATCGGTTTTAAATATTTCGGCTTCTTCCTCTGAAAGCTGTGTCAATTCATACTCAAACTGTGCAAAAAACGGAATAACGAGAAGCGGATATTTAGAAAATTTCTGTTGAATACTTTTTATAAAGGTTTCAATGTCATCTTTTGCATTTTCATCAAAATTAATTCCGATAATCAACGGTTTTAATGTTAAAAACTGATACCCTGAGAGCAGTTTCCTTTCATTCTCATCTAACACCATTTCGCGTAATGGAAGTTCCTTTTCAACATGTCCCTGCATTTTTTTGAAAAGGGTCATCTCCTTTTGCAGTTGATCGTTCTTCAACTTTAAAATGTCTTTCGCTAATTTTTCAAGACGACTTTCTATTAACGCCATATCGGCAAAGAGAAATTCGGTTTCAAGGAATTCAATATCACGTGCAGTATTGATACTCCCTTCCGGATGGGGAACAGTTTCATTAGCGAATTGTCTTACAACATGAAGAAGCGCGTTGTTGTTTTTTACTTTATTCAGAAAATCCGAAGTGATTTTCACTTTGTTGTCATCGGAGACTTGCAACCCGGGGATATCAATCACTTCAAGTGTAGCAAACACTTCACTTTTGGGATTAAACAACGCAGTCAATTTATCTAATCGAACGTCCGGAACTTTTACAACAGCTCTGGCAATTTCAGATTTTTGTTGATGTCCCTCAGAACTTTTAACCGACAAAGCATTAAAAAGGGTTGTTTTACCTGAGTTCTGTAGACCAATTAACCCAATTTGCATGGGACCTCAAATAATTTATTAAAAATGGCGTGTAAATATACCTAATAAGCGACAGGGAAACAAAAAAGCTTCAATAGTTTTTCTGGTAGTCCACCGGAGGAAATAAAAAAAAAGATGGGAATAACCTCTTGACCCTTTATTTATTATAGTAAGTTTTTTATATTAAGGTCAATTAAGTAAAACAATGTTGGAGCGTGAAGATGCAATATCAAGGTTCATCAATTTTACGAGATACGATCACTATGGTTCTTGCCGGTGGACAGGGAGAGCGTCTCTATCCGTTAACTGCTTATCGCAGCAAGCCTTCTGTTCCTTTCGGCGGAAAATACCGTATAATTGATTTCACGCTAAATAACTGTCTGAACTCCGGACTTCGACGAATTTATGTCCTTATCCAATATAAATCAGACTCGCTTAGCCAACATTTATTTGAGGGATGGAGTATTTTTAATCCTGAACTCGGAGAGTTTATCTACACTTTACCGCCTCAACAAAAGATGAGCAATGATTGGTACCTTGGAACCGCAAACGCAATTCATCAAAATTTAAACTTGATCAGCACAGATAGGAAATGTAAATGGGTCTTAATCCTCAGCGGCGATCATATTTATAAAATGGATTATATGAAAATGTTGCAAAACCATGTGGATCAGAAAATTGATCTCTCCCTCTCTTGTATCGAGGTTCCGGTTGATGAAGCGCATCGTTTTGGAATTGTAGAAATTGATAGCGAAAATAATGTAACAAACTTTATAGAAAAACCGGAAAATCCTCCTGAAATTCCCGGCAAAAAAGGGTTTGCCTTTATTAACATGGCAAGTTACGTCTTTAATGCCAAGGTTTTAAAAGATGTGCTGCTCGAAATGCAGGAAAAGAAAATTAGGAATAACGATTTCGGCCAGGATGTTATTCCTTACATGATCAGAGCAGGATATAAAGTTGTCGCTTATCCGTTCGTAGATGAAAATAAAAAAAGTAAAACTTATTGGAAAGATATCGGGACTATCGACAGCTACTACGATTCCAGCATGGATTTAATTAGTGTTATCCCGGAATTTAATTTGTACGATTTTGATTGGCCGTTGAGAACATATCAGTATCAGTTCCCTCCTGCTAAAACATTATCGCACGAAGGAGAAAGAATCGGACGAACACTTAACTCAATGATCTGCGACGGGACGATTATTTCCGGAGGTTTGGTCGAACGTTCAATAATCGGGAACAACGTGCGTGTAAATAGCTATGCTTATGTTACTGATTCTATCATTATGAATAATTGCAAAATCGGGAGAAGAGCCCGTATCCGCCGCGCTATTATTGATAAAAATGTTCAAGTACCTGAAAGTTATGAAATTGGATTTGACCCGACCGAAGATAAAAAGAAATTTTTTGTCACCGAATCCGGTATCGTTGTCATCCCGAAAAATTACGTCTTTAAAGCGTAGCAAAGGATCAAGTCCCCTAATCAATGAATGAAGTTCTTGAAACAAAGTTAAATAATTTGCCGGCGCAGCCCGGTGTTTATCAATTTCTAAATGATAAAGGAACGGTGGTCTATGTAGGAAAGGCGAAAAATTTAAAAAACCGCGTCCGTTCATATTTTCATTCTTCGATTACTTCTGCAAAAACGCTTGCACTTGTTAGCAAAATAGCCGAGTTTGAACTCATTGTTACCGCGTCTGATGTGGAAGCCTTAATTCTGGAAAACAATCTCATTAAAAAATTCAAACCCCGCTATAACGTAAATCTTAAAGACGACAAAACATATCCTTTTATAAAAGTAACCAACGAACCGTTCCCTCAAATTTATGCTACGCGAAAAATTATCCGCGACGGTTCAAAATATTTTGGACCATACACCGACGTCAGGAATATGAAGGCTTCGCTTCGGGCAATAAATCAAATTTTTAAAATTAGAAGTTGTAAATATGCTATTACCCGTGAAGCAGTTGAAAAAAAGAAATTTAAAGTTTGTCTTGATTACCATATCAAGAAATGCGACGGTCCGTGTGAAGGATTGATTTCCGAATCTGCTTATAACGAAATGGTTTTAGAAGTTATAAAAATGTTGAAGGGCAAAACCGGCGACTTGCTGAAAGAACTGCGAAAAAAAATGGAGATGTTCGTTAAAGAACTTTCGTTTGAAAAAGCTGCCGAAATAAGAGACAAAATAAGACACCTCGAATCGTTGGCGGATAAACAAAAAGTTGTAAGCGATGATGTTCTTGACCGCGATGTAATAGCAATTGCCAATGAAGGAAAGGATGTCGCCGCTTCCATTCTGAATATTAGAGAGGGAAAAATAATAGGCAAAAAGGAATTCAGATTATCAGTTGAACGGGAAACTGAACCGGCAGAAATTTATTCAGCATTGATTAAGCAATACTATGCAAATGAGTTTGTGGATATCCCTAATGAACTTGTGCTTGAGATCGAGCCTGAAGATCTTGAAAGTATAAGCGAATGGCTCTCAAAAAAAGCTGAACATAAAGTAAAAATAACGATCCCGCAAAGAGAAAGTAAGCTTAAATCAATTCTAAAGATGAGTTCGGAAAATGCGCTTCTTCAATTAAAAGAGTGGCAGCTGCAAAGGATGAAAAAGGAAGGGAATGTTCCTTACACACTTGCCGCACTGCAAAGAGATTTGCACCTGAAGCATTTACCAAAAAAGATCGTCTGCTTTGACAACTCAAACCTGCAAGGAAGCGATGCCGTTGCAAGTATGGTTACGTTCGAGAACGGCAAACCGAAAAAAAGTGAGTACAAAAAATTTATTATTAAAACCGTTGTTGGACCCGATGATTTTGCAAGCATGCGCGAAATACTGACACGTCATTTTTCTAAATTACTTGAAACAACACAACCATTACCGGATTTAATAATGGTAGATGGAGGAAAAGGGCAATTGTCAAGCGCGGTTGATGCATTGCATGAATTAGGCTTTACTTCATTTCAGATTATCGGGTTGGCGAAACGGCTTGAAGAAGTTTTTCTGCCGGACGAAAGTGATGCGGTTATAATCCCCAAAACTTCATCCTCCTTAAAATTATTGCAACAGTTACGCGATGAAGCACACCGCTTTGCCATCACGTTTCATCGTCTGCGCAGAGATAAGCGAACTATAACCACCGAGCTTTTGGAAATAAAAGGAATTGGGAAATCTCTTGCAGATAAATTACTGATCGCCTTTGGCAGTGTTTCGGGAATAAAAAAAGTTTCTCAAGAAGAATTAGAAAAAGTTATCGGGAAGAAAAAAGCAGAGTTGGTTTTTTCTTATTTTTCGTCTGCGGAAGAAAATAATTAAGTAATAATTTTCTTTCTCTCTGTCTAAAAAATTTTTTAATAAAGCAAAGATTTTTCAATGAAAATATTTATCTCAAGTTTACTTATCTTATTGGCGTTCGCCGGGTGTAGTAAAAATGAAAAGGTAGCCCACTTTGATACCAAAGGGATCGACTATCTTATCTCGCAAGCGGCGGACGGGAATAAACTTGCAAACGATAGTCTTTCAAATTTATTCGACCTTACGCTTCCCGCCCAAACCGTGATAAATAAGATTGAAATTGACAGCATTAAAAATACTTCCGGGAAAACCTTTTACGGTGTTATTGTAGAATTTCCAAATCCCCTTTTCAACCGCTTTGCCGTTTATGATTCAAGCATGCAGTGTTACTTTATTGATAAATCACTTAACGGGTATCTTTCACTCACTTCGATTCATTCGGAGAAAAGAAACTATTTCCAGGTTTATGAACAGTTTACGTCAAAAGATGTTTTGTCTCTGAAAAGAAAAAATATGTACCTCGTTTCAGGCGATTCGGTAAATCTGGCGCTCCGGTTTTACACCCAGTACTTCTCCCCGGATGACCAACTCATTCAGGAAGTAGAAACCTTTACCGATGATTTTATTCAAACAAAGATCAGAAGTGAAAAAGGATTCTCACCTACACAGCTATGGGATACCTTTTCTTTTGACGAACATTCACGCAAATTCCGCAGCCAGAATAATTATTTCGAATCGTTTGTTCTGCAGCTAACCAAACAATTTGTAAGAAAACCGGAGAAACCGTTTTTTTATGATCAGTCTTCTGCATTGAAAAGCTTAGGAATAAAACACTCGGTCGACTCAGCACAAACGTATAATAATTACAAAAACAAGAAGGAGAAATATTCTCTCTATTTGCCTGAGGGATGGAAACCTGTCTCGGGAGTCGTTTTCAAGGATTTAATAAAAACTCAACTTGAAGGGACAAAATTTATTAACCTTAGTCTGGGGGCGTCTTTCGGGATCATCAAACTAAAAGAAAATAGTACGGCAGAAGAGTATTTTCCTTTCATCTTACAAAATAAAGTGAACGGGAATTATACGGTCCGGTTTTCCGAGAAAAATTTAATCAACAAGAATTACTATCTCTGTTTTGAAATTAGTTGTTATACGCTAAAATTTTTAATAGTCTTCCAGTGCCCCGAAACACTTTATGAAGGCAATAAACAGACATTTGAATCAATCATTAATTCATTCTGGATGGATTGTTAAATACACCAACCGGTAAGGAGATCTTTTTGAACTTATATTTGATGCGGCACGGTGAGGCTGAAAACATTAAAGCAGGACTCAGTGATTCTGAGAGACAATTAACTGCTACCGGGATATCTAACATTGAAAAAATGTTTCACATTTTCAATAAATCAATCTCCCAGTTTGATTTTCTTCTTTCATCACCGTTAATTCGCGCTGTACAGACTACACAACAGGTAAAAATTCTTTCGCAGAGCATACCGGAAATACTTATTGAGAATGTGCTTAAATCCGGAGAAGACATAAGAGAAATTATTCCTTTACTTAACGCTTTGAAAGGAAGAAACATTTTTATCTGTGGACATGAGCCGGAAATTTCCAGATTTTGCTCTCTCCTAATTTCGAAAAATTATTCCTCACTCCTTTTTAAACCGGGAGCATTTGCTAAAATTTCGTTCGAAGGGAAAGTGCGTGAGGCTGCCGGAACTTTACAATTTCTTTTTAACCCGATGCTTTTAAAATAAAAAACCGGATAATAAATTACACAAACTGAATACTTGCCGCTGCTTCCTTTCGGATCTGACGGGGTTGGGCAACAATTTGTTAACAATTATCCGGAAAAATTTCAAACACAAAATCTACAAAAATGTGCTAACTTCCAATTTTCTTTTGCGATTGCGGCGTATTTCTTTCCCAAAAGATTCCATCGAAAAATCCTTGAATGGCTGTTTCATTATCAGCCCCGGCTAGCCTTTTCTCCGCCAAACAACAATAAAATTTATCGGCTTCAATACCAACGTAATTTCTTTTTAATTTCTTTGCCGTTACTGATGTTGTTCCCGAACCGAGGAAAGGATCAAATACTACATCGCCTTCATTTGAACTTGCCAGAATGATCTTGGCTAAAAGTTTTTCGGGTTTTTGCGTTGGATGATCGGTATTTTCCGGCATCGACCAAAAAGGAATAGTTATATCTGTCCAAATATTTGAAGGAGACGTTAAACGGAAATTCCCCGATTCGCTTTCCGACCAATCCTTCGGTATTCCTTCCTCTTTGTAAGGTGCAAGCACCTTCCTCTTCGTCTTTACAGCGTCAAGATTAAAAGTATATTCAGCGGTTTTTGTACAGAACCAGATATCCTCCGAACAGTTTTTCCAATTTGCTTTTGCGCCTCTCCCCTTTTCCCGTTCCCACGTTATTCTGTTTTGAACATGAAAATATTTTTTTGCAATATTATAAAGACCGGGAGACGATTTCCAATCTCCGCACAAATAAATCGAAGCATTTTCTTTCATCAACCGGGGAAGTTTTGAAACCCAGCTATCAAGCCATACTTCATACTCTTCATCTTCCATTTGAGCAAATTTTAACTTGTTAAATTTTTTGTGAAGATTATACGGAGGATCAACAAAAATCAAATCACAAAAAGCATCCGGCAGCAAATCCAGAGCAGCAAACAGGTCTTGATGAATAGTTTTATTGAGAATTTGATCGAGAGAAACATTTTCATTTACATGAATTAATTCAGTTGCAAAGGAACGCATTTCCTCTTCCGTTAAATCAAGTGTTCTGTTGTATGGTGCTTTTTCTTTCTTCATGTAAATTTTAGATGTGAGATGATAATTGAGCCCTTGGGTAGTAAACAGTTTTCAGTCGTCAGTTATTAGTAAACAGTTCCGCAGAAGGCGAAATTCCTAATTCATAAACTGGCAAAGCCAGAACCAAAATTGATCTCAGAACAAGGATTAACGATTTTAGAAGTTAGAAGATTTTGTTACATCAAAAATCAAATATCGTTAATCGTTATTCT
>JBAYFO010000054.1:0-24045 GCA_041667115.1 Ignavibacteriaceae bacterium
CACTCAGCTTTGAGTCAGCCGGGATGGGATCATTGAGATAATGAAAATCTGTCGGCTGGATTAAATCGATGTAATAACCATTGGAAAGAATTCCCATATACCCTTGTTGAGCAGCTTTTGCAAGTGCTTCCGTTCCGCGCCATGAATGAATAACAACATTCTTTGGTAAATCGGGTTGAAAAATTTCATCCCAGCCAATCATTTTTTTACCATACTTTGTAAGGATTGCTAAAATCCTTTTGTTGAAAAGCGTTTGCAGATCGTGATCACTTTTTATTCCGTTTTCTTTCATGAACGTTTGTATCTGTTCATTCTTGTTCCATTGATTTCCATTATTTTCATCACCACCGATGTGCATATATTCATCGGGAAAAAGTTCACACATTTCTTTGAAGAAAGCGTCAAAGAATTTATACGTTTCTTCAATTGTCGGGTTGAATGTTGGATCGAAAACTCCCCATTGTCTTTCTATAGTATAAGGACCCGGAGCGCTTGCAAGTTCGGGATAACCGACAAACCAGGAAGTTGAATGTCCCGGAATATCAAACTCAGGAATAACGCGTATGCCGCGGTCTTCAGCATAAGCAAGAATATCTTTAATCTGAGCTTGCGTGTAATAATTTCCATCCGAACCAAGTTCGTGAAGTTTAGGAAAGGTTTTGCATTCGACACGGAATCCCTGGTCTTCACTTAAGTGCCAGTGAAGAACATTTAGTTTAACCGAAGCCATTGCGTCAAGATTTCTTTTGATCACTTCAACCGGCATAAAATGGCGGCAGGCGTCAATCATCAATCCGCGCCAGGGAAACCGGGGTTGATCTTGAATTGTAACGACCGGAAAGAAATAAGCCGTTCCATCATTTTGCAAAAGTTGAAGCAATGTTTCCATCCCACGTAATGCACCAAGATCGGTTTTTGCTTTAAGTAATATTTTATTGTTTAAGACCTGAAGAGAATACGATTCGTCTTCCTTTAATAAAACTTTTCCAGGACGTTCAATTGAAATAACACAATCGGCAGTGTCGTTCGTTGAATTTGCGGTGATATTGTCTTGCGGAAAGAATAAACCGGTTCTCCCGGAAAGCCGGCGCAGTACACGCGTGGCGTATGGATAGATTCTTTTATCCGTATTCCCGGTAACGGCAATATCAAACGAATGAGTTATAATGAATTTTCCTTCTCCGGAAGATATCTTTTCCGGAACAGGCATTAAATTTAATGTTTGTGGAATCATTTCCGTTCCTGTAAAAATTAAAATTACGAGGGCAAAATAAAGTAACCGTTTCATAAAATGTTTTTCCTTTCTGTTTAGTCTGTGTTATTGCGGTAGAGAAATTCCTTTTAGTTTTCTGTAAAGAGAAACTGCAAAGGTATCCGTCATCCCGGAAATAAAATCTGTTATTTGTAAAAGTTTTGCGTAGAAATCTTCATCCGAATTTTTAACCAGCTCAAATTGCTGTGGAAATAGTTTGATGATGGTTTTTGTCCGGTGCGAAAGAGGAGCATTCGAGGAATCAAGCAGCGCCGAGACAAAAATATCAAGTAACCCGCCGAGCACTTCGTATCCAACCGCTTCCCGTTCAATAACTGTTTTGTAGGAATAAATTTTTTCAACGGAAATTTTTTCAATTGTCTCAAGTGCGCTGCGCGTTGAAATTACACCGATAAGTTCACTTTCAAAATTACCGTTAAGTATTTGCTCTTCGTTTGCAAGAAACCCCTCCGCCAACTGATCGACAAGTAAAGTAATTGCTTTTGCACGTAAGTAGCCGATCTTTTCTTTTTCATCGCGTGTATTGTACAACTTTAGCTTCGCTTTTCTGATCAACGGCATCAACAACTCTTCGGTTTCCTTAAAAGAAACTAATCCAAGATGCGAACCGTCCTCCAGATCCATGATGCGGTAGCAAATATCGTCTGCAGCTTCAACTAAAAAGGCAAGCGGATGACGGCACCAGAAAAATGAATTTTTGTCATTCGTTTTTTTTGTCAATCCTACTTCCGAGGCAACATTTTGAAATATATTTTTTTCGGATTGAAAAAATCCAAACTTTTTGTAAATCTTCGGTTGTTTTTTTATAGAAGCAGAAATAATTTTATCGCTCTCAAGAAAAGATTCCTTTGGATATTTTGTAAATGTAGCGAGTGTTGCATGGGTTAAGCGAAGCCCGCCTTGCACATCAGGATTTTGGAGTTGAGAAATAATTCTGAACCCCTGTGCATTCCCTTCAAACTTGATTAAGTCGTTCCATTTTTTAATGTCGTTAATTTTTTGTTCAAGCGGCTTCCCGTTTCCGGTTTTGAAATAATCGGAAATAGCATCTTCGCCCGAATGTCCGAACGGTGGATTTCCGATATCATGCGCCAAACAAGCGGCGGCAACAATTTCACCGAAATGAAATTTTGTAAAATTCTTTTTTAACCCGGGATGACGGTCGATAATTTTTTCACCAACAAGATTGCCAAGCGATCTACCAACGCATGAAACTTCCAGACTGTGTGTTAAGCGCGTATGAACAAAATCGCTTTCCGGCAAAGGAAACACTTGCGTCTTGTCCTGAAGCCTTCTAAAAGCAGATGAAAAAACCACGCGGTCAAAATCTTTTTGAAAAGCACTTCGTCCATCATACGAAGTTTTATGTTGGGGGATATTTTTATCATACCCAAGAATTTTTGTTGAAAGCAGTTTTTCCCAGCGCATAGTATTTATTATTTGTGAAAGAGTGTGAAAGTTTTTTACTTCCTACTACTAAAATATTGTTTTTCCTATTAATTTGACATGAGAAATAGAGAAAGTTATAAACGAGACAAATTGACCTATGAACGCACAACATCATTATGAATTAGATCAATCAATCCAATATATAAAATCCGTTGGACCCCGGCGCGCTGAAGCTTTTGCCGCCGTAGGAATAAATACTATTAAAGATTTGCTTTTTTATTTTCCGACACGCTATCTTGATAGAAGAACTCTCTTAACCTCGGGAAAAGCTTCTAAAGTTATGGAAGAAGGGTACGAGGGAGAGTTAACGGTAATCGGGAAAGTGATCTCTAAAGACTCTCGACATTTTGGAGGAAAGACGATATTAAATGTTAAACTCCGCGATGTTGACGGATATTTTGAATGTGTCTGGTTCCAGGGTGCAAAATATTTTAAAGATAAATTTAACAGCGGAGAGGTTTACGCAATCTCTGCAAAGCCGATTCATTCCCGCTACGGAGAATTAAGTTTTGTTCACCCGGATTTTGATAGGTTAACTGAAGAGGAATCAAAAACTTTTTTTAATACCGGTAAAATTATTCCTGTGTACCGCATTCCTAAAGAGTTGAAGGAAAACAATATCGGAGATTTAAGCTTCCGAAAAATAATTTCCTTTGCGATGAATGAACATCTTTCGGAAGTGAGAGAAACACTTCCCGATCAGCTAATAGAAAAATATAATCTCCTGTCTCTCCCCGAAGCAATAAAACAGATACACTTTCCGGAAAACGAAGACCTTCTCGATAAAGCAAAAGAAAGATTTTCGTATGAAGAACTTTTTTTCATTGAAACACTCGTTGCATTGAGAAAAACCGATTACAAAGAAAAATTAAAGGGACTTTCTCTTCCTATAAAAACCAACCTTGTAAAAGATTTCGTAAAAACACTTCCGTTTGAGTTAACCGCATCGCAAAAAAAAGTTCTCAAAGAAATTTTAGACGATATGAAAAACAATAAACCGATGCATCGTTTACTGCAAGGTGATGTGGGAAGCGGAAAAACGATTGTAGTGCTTATTGCAATGCTGGTTGCTGTTGATAACGGGTATCAGGCGGCATTAATGGTTCCAACGGAAATTTTGGCTGACCAGCACGCAAAAAATATTTCCAAACTCCTTCAACATTTTCATTTGGTCAATCCACAGTATGAGATCAAAGTTTCATTGCTCCTCGGTGGGCAAAAGAAAAGTTTACGCAATAAAAATCTTGAAGAGATTGCATTGCAGGAAGCGGATATTATCATCGGAACTCATGTGCTGTTCGAAGAACAGGTACACTTTAAAAAACTTGGACTTGTTGTTATTGATGAACAACACCGATTTGGCGTTGCGCAACGCGCACGTCTTGCTTCTAAAGGAACGGTTCCCGAAGTGATTGTTATGTCCGCAACTCCAATTCCGCGAACACTCTCTATGACGATCTATGGTGATCTCGACGTTTCAACCATCGATGAAATGCCGAAGAATAGAATCCCGATTAAAACGTTATTGCGCGGAGAAAGCAAACTCCCCGATATTTATAAATTTATAGTAGATAAAACAAAAGAAGGAGTGCAAACGTTTATCGTTTATCCTTTAGTTGAAGATTCCGATAAACTGGAATTAAAAGCTGCCACAACGTTTTATGAGAAATTAAAAGAAACTTTCTTTAAAGATTTGAACGTCGGGTTGATACACGGAAGAATGACCTGGCAGGAAAAAGAGGAAACGATGTTCCTTTTTGCTGAAAAGAAATTTGATGTTCTGATCTCAACAACGGTAATTGAAGTTGGTATTGATATTCCCTCAGCCAATATTATTCTTATTGATGATGCACATCGATTCGGTTTGTCCCAACTGCATCAACTTCGGGGAAGAGTAGGGCGCGGAACGGTGCAAGCGTATTGCATCTTAGTAACAAAGGATGAGTATGCCGCATCATCTGCAAGACTGCCAAAAGATATAATGTACCTTTCGCCAGCGTTATTGGAAAAATATAAATCATCAATTCGCCTGCAAACAATGACAAAACATCTTGATGGTTTTGAAATTGCCGAAGTTGATATGAAGCTTAGAGGACCCGGAGATATTTTTGGAATTAAGCAGAGCGGCTTTCCGGAATTGAAGTATGCAGATATCGTAAAAGACGGCGACCTGTTGATGAAAGCAAAGACTGATGCATTCAATATTATTGGAAATGATCCGCAACTTCTTAAAGAAGAACATGCCGTAATCAGAAAAAATCTTCTCGAACACTACTCCGAAAATTTAAAGTATGCCAAAGTTGGGTGATGAAAAAAAATTTCTCGCAAAATATTTTTTAAAAATTATTTTTATTGTTTAGTAAAAAAATATTGACATAAAAAATTTTCTACTTATATTTGTACAAAAAAAATAATTAAAGGAGACAAAAATTTTTTCATCACGTACTGTTCGATTGAATGTTGCACTTACATTCAATGTAAAACCTGAAAGTTCTTCTTTCATTGATGAATTGTCTCCAAACCCTGTAACATCTTTTCAGAACTCATCAAAAAAAATCCAGGATACATTTGCTGAGTGGGATAGCCGCGACACCGTCAATGCTGTGCGCGATGCACTTGAACAATTCCACTCGGTAACAATGATCGAAGCTGATTATAACGCTTTCGAAAAATTAAAAGAAATCAAACCCGATATCGTCTTTAACGTTGCAGAAGGATTTTTCGGTGTAAGCAGGGAAGCGCAGATTCCTGCAATGCTTGACATGTTAAATATTCCTTACACCGGTTCGGATCCTTCCACACTTGCAATTTGTTTAGACAAAGCCCGCACAAAAGAAATTTTATCTTACTACCGCATCCCGACTCCAAAATTTTTAGTGATTGACAAAGTTGATGATCTAAAGAAATTTGATTTGCAGTTTCCTGTGATCGTTAAACCAAACGCAGAAGGCTCAAGTAAAGGAATTTTTACATCATCCTTTGTAAAAAACTATGTTGATCTGGAAAAAGAAGTTGAAAGAGTACTAAACGAGTATAATCAATCGGCATTGTTGGAAGAATTTCTACCCGGAAGAGAATTTACAGTTGCGATGCTCGGAAACGGAAATGAAACTGAAGTCTTGCCGATCGTTGAAATAAATTATTCCGAATTTCCTGAAGACTTCATCCCGATTTATTCTTACGAAGCAAAATGGATCCTCGACACAAAAGAAAATCCACTTGATGTTTTTTCTTGCCCGGCAAAACTCTCTTTAGAACTTGAACGAAAAATTCAAAATGTTTGTTTAGAAGCATATAGAGTTTTACGTTGCAAAGATTGGAGCAGAATTGATGTTCGCCTTGATGCAAACGGAGACCCAAATATTATTGAAATAAATCCTCTTCCGGGAATCTTGCCTGATCCAAAAGATAATTCATGTTATCCCAAGGCTGCAAGAACCGCCGGAATGGATTATACAACCTTATTGAACAAAGTTTTATATACAGCAGCCAAACGTTATAACTTAGTATGATCAGCAATTCAAAAATATTACTTTGCTACAATGCTCCTGTAAGCATCTATCAGGTGTATAGCGGTAAGCCAAAAGAAATTGACGGCGCTGTTGACGATATGTCTGAAAGCGGTTTTGTTAACGAGCTTGGTACATTGGTTGCCTCATTAAAAAAATATTTTTCCCAAGTTGAAACGTTAGCAGTTACCAGAAATATTGGTGAATCAATAAGAAAAATTTCATCGATTAATCCCGATGCAATTTTCAATATGGTTGAATCAGTTGAAGGCAACGCTGCCTTCGAAGCGTTTCACGCAGGCATTTTTGATTTATTAGATATTCCATATACGGGAAACCCGCCGCAAGCACTTGGGAACTGTTTGAACAAAACATTTGCCAAACAAGTATTGCGGGCAAACGGAATCAAAACTCCCGGCTCACTTACCTTTACCCCCCATTCTCGTATTTCACAAAAAAAGTTTTCTTTGCAATTCCCTGTTATCACCAAATTGGCAAAAGAAGATGCAAGCATCGGAATCTCCGAACACTCGGTTGTTTCTTCTTTTGAAAATTTGAGAAAACAGATAAAGTTTTTAACTTCAACGTATAAACAAGATGTTATTGTTGAAGAATATATTGCAGGAAGAGAGTTTAATGTTGCGGTTTTAGGAAACAACACACTGCCGATCTCAGAAATTGATTTCAGCGGTCTGCCGGATCATCTTCCTAAAATTGTAACGTATGAAGGGAAATGGATTTCAGAAAGTTTGTATTACAAACATACGAATCCCCAATGCCCTGCAAAACTTTCTGAACACCAAAGAAAAAATATTGAAGCCACAGCTCTGGCAACATTTAACGCCATGGAGTGCAGAGATTATGCACGCGTTGATATTCGTTTGGATAAAGACAATGTTCCATACGTTATTGAAGTAAATCCCAATCCCGACATTTCTACCGATTCAGGATTTGCAAGAGCTGCAAAAGCATCCGGTCTTCACTATGAAGAAATGCTTTTTAAAATTATAAATTTAGCTTTATACCGAGGAAAACGTGATACGCAAATTAAAGCAGGCTGACCGCCCGGCTTTAGAAACAATTTTACGGAAGACAAATAATTTTCATAGCGAAGAAGTCGACGTTGCGCTTGAGTTAATCGATATAGCTTTACTGCATGACGGGCAAAGCGATTATCATATTTTTGTTTATGAAGATAAAGGAAGAATTTCCGGCTATCACTGCACAGGCAAACGCCCGCTAACAGACGGCGTTTACGATCTCTATTGGATCGTTGTTGATCCCGAAATTTCCGGAAAAGGAATCGGGAAAAAATTAGTGCAGCATGCCGAAACCTTTGTACGTGAAAGAAACGGACGCTGGCTCTTAGCGGAAACTTCTTCAAAAGAATTATATCTGGCTACGCAGAAATTTTATTTCAAGAATGAATTTTCCATCGTTGCGCAGATTAATGATTTTTATGCTGTCGGAGACGCTCTGCTCGTCTTCGGTAAATATTTGTTGAACAAATAAGTAAGGTGAAGTAATGGAACAGTGGCAACAAATGGTTCGAGATAGTGTACACACTGTCGATCAACTGGTTGAAAAATTCGGTATCGATAGAACCGTTGCTGAGAGTTTGAATGAATTTTTTCAGGTCCGCATCAATCCCTATTATCTAAGTCTGATCCGTCAGCCCGGCGATCCGATTTGGCTCCAGTGCGTTCCCGATATTAGAGAGCTTAATGATTTTGATGCGAACGACGACCCGCTGAACGAGGACGCGATGAGTCCGGTCCCAAACATTACGCACCGTTATCCTGACCGCGCCTTGTTTTTAACAACCAGCCAGTGCGGATTGTATTGCCGTTTTTGTACAAGGAAACGGAAAGTCGGCGATCAGGAAAAAATTTCGATGAAAGGATTGGAAGCAGCTTTCAAATATTTGGAACAGCACACAGAGATCCGTGATGTTATTTTATCCGGCGGCGATCCGTTGATGTTGACCGATGTAATGCTTGAGAAAATTTTGCAACGGCTTCGCACAATTCCGCATATCGAAATTATCCGACTCGGAACGAAAATGCCGTGCGTACTTCCGCAGCGTATTACTCCCAAACTTGTCGAGATGCTGAAAAAGTACCACCCTATTTACGTGAACACTCACTTCAATCATCCGTGGGAAATTACACCGGAAAGTTCTAAAGCGTGTGAAATGCTTGCAAACGCCGGATGCCCGGTCGGCAACCAGATGGTTTTGATGAAAGGTGTTAACGACGATCCGTTGGTTGTAAGAGAATTAATGCAAAAACTTTTGAAGATCAGAGTGAAACCTTACTATATATATATGGCGGATCAAACAAAAGGAACGCATCACTTCAGAACTTCAATTGCAAAAGGATTGGAAATAATTGAAAACCTTCGCGGATGGACGAGCGGTTTGGCTGTTCCTCACTTTGTAATTGACGCGCCAGGCGGCGGCGGAAAGATTCCTCTCATTCCGAATTACGTTCTTCATTACGACGAAGATAAAATTATTCTCCGTAACTATAAGAATAAAATCTTTGCTTACGATAACATCAGGGAAAATGAACCATCAAGCGGCAAAGCTACTAAAGGAACTGAGAGAAGAACCGCAAAAGAAAAAACCAGGAAAACAATTCCTTCTACAAGAAAAATTGTTCTGCCCGATCTGAATGAAATTGAAATGATGTAAACAGATCAATCAATTTGTAAGATATAAAAAATTCCCGCCTCTTGAGCGGGAATTTTATTTTAAGGAGATTCTTGTCTATAAAGGAAACGACATTCTATCAATCGATAAAAAGGAATAGAAAAATGACAAAGAAAAAACGCATTTATTTGATTATCTCTATTCTAATCATAGTTGGATTAATTCTTATTGTCCATAATAATTATAATCGTAAGGAAAAGGAAGTATTTCTTGAAGAGAAACCACCTAGATGGTCTTTAGGAAAAAAAATTGACTATGAGTTCAAAGATTATCGAGACACACTAAATTTAGAAGAAATGGAAATAATTGCACGGCAAATAGCTTCTGCATATTTTATGAATGAAACAATCAAGGAACACTATGGAGATTTATCAAGCCCTATAGAATCCGATATCGTGACAAAGTATTACTCAACCTATCGTAGTTCAGTACAATTTTACATACACACACGTCAAACTGCTGAAGGGCGAAATATTGTTTGTAGTTTACGAGAATATTATAAATGTACTGATTCATATGTTTTCTACATGCGTTCAGTAAAGGGATTCCTTTCTATGCCTGAAATGGGATTTTTATTTTCACTAAGTATCAATAAACGTGGCCAAGCTTATTTGTTATATGGATTTCAACAAAACGATGTAGATAAATTAATCAAAGATCAGTTAAAAGAAGTAAATGATAAAGAAACAGCTTTAGAAGTTTTTAATTTGTATGCACTGTCGGGAATTTTGGGAAGTTTACTCCAAAAAGACCATGATTATGATTCCTCTGCATTTAATAATTATAAAGATATTGTTAAAGAAAAAACAATAGTAGAAAAAGAAAATGCTTTTATCATTAATGCTTCATTCAAAAAAGAAATTGGATACACTCCCCAAAAAACAACATACGAATATAACAACGTTGATCTGATTATATCTAAAAAAGGAAAAGTAAGTCATAAAATAATCAAGCAGAGAATTGGTTTAGAAGACTCTCATTATTACCAATAATGGAGAGAGATTTACATTACCTGATTATTACGCTCTTTCAGAGCTTTTCTGTTGTTTGGAATTTGTTTAGTCATAGGGCTGCGCCCTCTGTTGATGTGTGATGCCCCTTCAGGGCTTTTGCATTATCGTGTTCGTAGCAAAAAACAGCTATTGAATTTTTACAATAATGTAATTACATTGTGCCTATGAAAACACAAGTTATTAAAATCGGTAATTCGCGCGGAATTAGAATTCCAAAATCACTCCTTGAGCAGAGCGGCCTGGGCAAAGAAGTGGATATTGAAGTGCGAGAAGATGAATTGATTGTTCGCTCAATTGATAAACCGCGTAAAAACTGGGCGGAAGCTTTTCGCACCATGGCAGAACAAAAAGATGATGCTCTCTTAGATATTAATAATGCATCTCTCAAAAACCGTTGGGACAAAGAAGAGTGGGACTGGTAGATGATCGTAAATAGATTTGAAGTCTATCTTGTAAATCTTGATCCGACCGAAGGTTCGGAAATCAAAAAGACCCGCCCATGCTTAATTATCTCGCCAAATGAAATGAACCGCTATATCTCAACAGTAATAGTTGCACCCATGACAACCAAAGGGAAAAATTATCCCACAAGAATAAACTGCAAATTTCAAGGAAAAGAAGGACAAATAGTTCTGGATCAAATTAGAACTATTGATAAGTCCCGGCTGCACGCTTTATTAGGACAGATAGATAGAATAACGGAACGCAAAGTATTACGCTTGCTGCAAGAGATGTTCTCTCGATAAAATAATTTGTTTTGGAGTTACTCAGCCCTGAAAGGGAAAAATATGCCAACATTCCGCGCAAACGGGATGTTAAAGAACTGAAGAACAGCAAAGCATGCAAGGGCGGAACAAAGAATTTGAAATCCATTTTAATAGAATAGGGCATTATCAAAATGACACCAAAAAACCATTTTAAAGTTTTATTTTTATCGTTGTTAATTTGTATTACCGGATGGCATTGTAGTTTAGAGGTACAAAAATTGCCTCTGCCGAAGAAGAATTTAACCAGCTATATTTTCCCGGCAAGTATAGATTCTATTAAAAAAATAATTAAAAAACATTATTACTCAACCAAATTTGCAAGCGATACAGTAGATTTTGTTGGGAAAGAATTGTTAAGCAAACCGGAGAATAAAAACGATGCTTATGTTTGGAGAGGACAGGATACATCGATCTTATATTATAGCCCACTAGATAGACCTGTACATGGTAATATTGAACTGTATGCTCACTTAACATACATAGATTCAAATAGTACAAAAGTTGAGATATTTGTTCCGGTATATACAATAAGTACAATGTACAATCCCTGGTCAAATTATATACATCTTGCATTTGATGATAAAAAAGTGCCTCCCACATCTATAGAGGAATATCAACTTCTTTTAAAAATTGGAGTAGAATTAGGGATAGCGGATGAAATGCCCAAGATTATTCTACCAGTCAGACCACAATAAATTATTAGATGTTTTAGTAATTCCGTCAGCTATGTAAAGGCAACATATACCAACATTCTGCGCATACAAAAAAAATCCCGCCATGCAGCGGGATTTTTTCTTTTTAAAGAGTTTTTCATTCAACCGTTAGCGGTATGAATTTAACACTTTCATATAGTTAGCGCGTTCAAATTGGGAAGGATCGGCAACGTTTTGGTAGCTCATGCTTCCGCGCATCTGTTCAACGGATTCGTATTCGTTTACTTCCATCCAGAATTTTAATTTACCTAACACATCGGCTAAGTGTGGAATTCCGAATTTCAATAAACTCGACATCATCATTGTAACATTGGCGCCTGCCATAAGCATTTTCAAAACATCTTTTTCTGTATAAATACCTGAAGTTGCAGCGAGATCAGCTTTTACTTTTCCGTGGAGAATTGCAACCCAGCGCAACGGCAAACGCATTGCCATCGGAGTTGAAAGTAGAACGTTTGGAATAACTTCCAAATTTTCAAGATCAATATCCGGCTGATAAAAACGGTTGAACAAAACTAAACCGTCCGCGCCCGCATCAACTAATTCTTTCGAGATGTTAGTTAATGAAGTGAAGAAAGGATGAAGTTTAACGGCTAGCGGAATTTTTACTGCCGCTTTAACTGACTTAACAATATCTATATAATCTTTTTCAACTTCAGCAGAAGTTTTGCTGCTGTCGGTTGCCAATTTATAGATGTTTAATTCTATTGCGTCAGCGCCGGCTTGTTCAATTTTCTGTGCGTAGTCAATCCACCCGCCGGCAGATTTTCCGTTCAAACTTGCAATGATAGGAATGTGTACTGCTTCTTTCGCTTTGCGAATATGCTCTAAATATTCTTCCGGTCCAACTTTATACTCTGATTGTTCCGGGAAAAAATTTGTAGCTTCGGCAAAACTTTCCGCGTGTACGGATGTATGATGATGAAGCTCGAGTTGTTCATGCGTAATTTGTTCTTCAAATAAAGACCAGAGCACAACTGCTGAGGCTCCGGCATCTTCCATCGCTTTTAGATTACTAATTTCTCTTTGTAAAGGACCGCTTGAAGGAACAAGCGGATTTTTTAATTCCAATCCAAGATATGTTGTGCTTAAGTCCATTTGTTTATCCTTTTAATTTTTTCTTAATCAAAATCTTAATGCTGTGTCGCAGAATACTATTCTGCGACACATTTTATTTCTTACTCTTTCACTTCTTCGTTATCACCTTTTAACGCCGCTAACTGTTCATAATAATGGAAGCGGTTCTTAACAACTTCCTGAGCATGCGTCATTAATATTTCAGCTTCGTGCGGATGAGATTTTGTTAACATTTTGTAACGGGTCTCCATATACGCATAATCTTTTAAAGGAATCTTTGGTGCTTTAGATTCAAGCTTGAATGGATTCTTTCCTTCTAAAGAAAGAGCCGGGTTGTAACGGAACAAAGGCCAGTGACCTGAATCTACTGCCGCTTTTTGATTCTTCATTGCGGTTCCCATATTTATTCCGTGAGCGATACAATGGCTGTAAGCAATAATTAAAGATGGACCTTCATACGCTTCCGCTTCTAAAACAGCACGAACCGTCTGCGCATCATTAGCGCCCATCGCAATTTTTGCAACATAGACATTTCCGTATGACATGGCGATCAAACCAAGATCTTTTTTTCCCATCTTTTTACCGGAAGCCGCAAATTTTGCAACTGCTGCCATCGGGGTTGATTTTGATGCTTGTCCGCCGGTGTTTGAGTAAACTTCAGTATCAAGAACTAAAATATTTACGTTAGCGCCGGAAGCGAGCACGTGGTCTAAGCCGCCGTAACCGATATCGTAAGCCCAGCCGTCGCCGCCCATAATCCAAACGGATTTTTTTACAAGATAATCTGCAAGGCTGAGTAAATGCTCAACCTCTGAAGCCTTTGGACTTCCAGGATTTGTGGCTTTATAATCATTTAATTTTTGTTTTAAAGTTTCAACACGTCCGCGCTGATCATAAATTCCAACTTCATCATTTTGAACTGCGTTCATTAGTTCTTCAACTAGTTCGCCGCCGACTTCAGCCGAAAGTTTTTGCAAATATTCTTTTGCTTGTTCATTGTGTTTGTCGATTGCAAGACGGAAACCGAAACCGAATTCCGCGTTATCTTCGAACAACGAATTTGACCATGCCGGTCCTCTGCCGTCTGCATTCTTTGACCAGGGAGTTGTTGGTAAATTTCCACCGTAAATTGAAGAACAGCCGGTTGCGTTTGCAATGACCGCTCTATCGCCAAATAACTGGCTTACAAGTTTAACGTAAGGAGTTTCACCGCACCCTGAACATGCACCGGAGAATTCAAATAACGGTTCGAGGAACTGTGAATCTTTTACTTGAGCCGGATTTAATTTTTTTCTGTCATATAAAGGAAGTGATTCAAAAAAGTCCCAGTTTGCTCTTTCGGTTTCGCGAAGCGGAAGTTGTTCCGCCATGTTAATCGCTTTAAGCCGGACTTCTTTTTTGTTCTTTGCAGGACAAACATCAATACAGATTCCGCATCCGGTACAATCTTCTACTGCAACTTGAAGGCTGTACATAAGATTGTCGCCGAAATCTTTTGCTTTGAATTTAACCGCTTTGAATGTTTCCGGTTTGTTTGCCAACAATGCTTCGTCATAAATTTTTGCACGGATTGTAGCGTGCGGACAAACGATAACGCATTTGTTACATTGAATACAAACATCGGCATCCCAAACAGGTACTTCAAGCGCGATATTTCTTTTTTCAAATTTACTGGTTCCGGTTGGATAGGTTCCATCAACCGGCATTTTGCTAACCGGAATAGAATCTCCTTCGCCTGCTATCATTACCGCGGTAACATCTCGAACAAATTCAGGAACATTTCCGGAAACGTAAGGCATAAATTGAATTTTACTTGTAACGGTTGCAGGTACTTTTACTTCGTGTAAGTTGGCAAGTGTTTGATCAATTGCGTTGAAGTTCATCTCAACAATTTTTTCGCCTTTAGCGCCGTAAGTTTTTTTAACGGAATTTTTAATAAGCGCAATTGCTTCTTCTTTTGGGAAGATATTTGAGATTGCAAAGAAGCATGTCTGCATGATTGTGTTGATTCGTGCGCCCATTCCGGTCTCATTGGCAACTTTGTACGCATCAATAATAAAGAATTTCATTTTCTTATCAACTAAATCGCGTTGAATTTTTTCAGGAAGCGTATCCCAAACTTTATCGATTGGCTCTTGTGTATTTAATAAGAATGTTGCGCCGGGGATAGCATCTTTCAACAGATCCATTTTTTCTAAAAATGTTTGTTGATGCGATGCGATGAAGTTTGCTTTATCAATTAAGTATGTTGATTTTAACTCTTTCGGTCCGAAGCGCAAATGCGATGTTGTGGTTGAGCCCGATTTTTTAGAATCATAAACGAAGTAACCTTGAGCGAAGTTATCAGTTCCTTCGCCGATGATCTTAATTGAATTTTTATTTGCACCAACAGTGCCGTCAGCGCCTAATCCGTAAAACTTTCCTTTGAAAGTTTGGCTTGCTTCAACCGTGAATGCTGCATCGTATTCCAAACTTGTATGCATAACATCTTCATTAATTCCGATGATGAAATGTCTTTTCGGAGTCTCTTTTTTCATCTCATCATAAATGGCTTTGATCATTCCCGGAGTAAATTCTTTAGAAGAAAGTCCGTAACGTCCGCCAATAATTTTTGGATAAGCGAATGGCAAAACGCCGTCGTTAAATTGTTCTGAAATAGCATTAACGATATCAAGATAAAGCGGGTCGCCAGAAGAACCGGGTTCTTTTGTTCTATCTAATACCGCGATTGATTTTGTTGTTTTTGGGAGTGCGTTAATAAAATGTTCAATTGAGAATGGACGATACAAACGAACTTTAACAACGCCGACTTTTTCCTCTTTGTTAATTAAATATTGAACGGTTTCGTCAACAGCTTCAGCGCCGCTTCCCATCAAAATGATGATGCGTTCCGCATCCGGTGCGCCGACGTAATCAAACAAATGATATTGTCTTCCGACTATTCCGGCAAATTTATCCATTTGTTTTTGAACGATGTAAGGGCAAACTTCGTAAAACTTATTTACGGTTTCTCTTCCCTGGAAATAAACATCCGGATTCTGAGCGGTTCCTCGCATTACCGGTGCGTCAGGTGTTAAGCCGCGTTTACGATGAGCTAAAACCAATTCATCATCGATCATGGCTCTCATATCTTCAACAGTCAATTGTTCAATCTTCATTACTTCGTGCGAAGTTCTAAATCCATCGAAGAAGTGAAGGAAAGGAATACGTGATTCAAGTGTAGCTGCTTGAGCGATCAACGCAAAATCCATAACTTCTTGAACCGAGTTTGAGCAGATCATGGCAAAACCGGTTTGGCGTGTTGCCATAACGTCGCTATGATCGCCAAAAATTGAGAGCGCTTGTGCTGCAATCGATCTTGCAGTAACATGAAAAACCGTTGAAGTTAATTCACCGGCAATTTTGTACATGTTCGGGATCATTAGCAGCAAACCTTGAGACGCTGTAAAAGTTGTTGTTAATGCACCGGTTTGTAATGCGCCGTGGACGGAACCGGAAGCGCCGCCTTCGCTCTGTAGTTCACTTACTAAAGGAATTGTCCCCCAAATGTTCTTCTTTTGCTCGGAAGCCCATTGATCGGACCATTCTCCCATCGGGGAAGAAGGGGTGATCGGGTAAATTGCACATACTTCATTTGTATGGTAAGCCACATATCCTGCGGCTTCATTTCCATCAATTGTTACTTTTTTTCTTTCCATTTTTCTTACCAATATTATTAAGTTATAAGATATTTAATATTCAAGAGAATTGTCACCAAACTTAGCCAAAAATTATACCAAAATCATTTCATAGTTTTTCGGCTATTTACCTAAATATTTTTTCGATTTTGGCAATTATTGTTAGTGAAAAGAAAATCTTTTCTAAGATGTAAGAAAAATAGAAAAAACTGTGGTCAATTAAAAAAGTGATTTTTCGGCCGTACTTATTTTTGAAATTCCCTTATTATTAATATATTTGGTCACGAATATGAAATAATTTAGTTAGTAAAGGTGTTTTTGAAATGAAAAACGGAATTCATCCAAGTTACAGACCAGTGGTCTTTAAAGATTTTTCTTGCGATTTTGCAATTTTAACACGGTCAACGATAAAAAGCAGTGAAACCATTCAATGGGAAGACGGAAAATCTTATCCGTTAGTTCGTTTGGAAATTTCCAGCGGGTCACATCCTTTCTTTACCGGAAAACAAAAATTACTTGATACTGCAGGAAGAGTTGAGAAATTCAACAAAAAATATGCAAAGGCAAAAAGCTAGTTTAAGCTTTTTGGGTTAGTTATTAAAAGCTATTCACTCTTGTGTAATAGCTTTTTTTGTTTTTAGCTGAAAGTTTTAATTTGGGGAGTGTCTATTTATTTGAAGAGGAAAGAGCGCTATGGAAATCTGCATTTTTGAAGATTTATATTTTGACCGGCTTGAGCCGCTCACGTTTTCTCGTCCAACGTATGATTTGGTCTGTGGTATCTCATCTCTAAAAGAAAAAATCATCCGCCATTATCCCGGAATAAAAGTTTCTCTTCATACTCGTCCCTATCTGGAATCATTTCTCATTTCGAAATATCCCGAGTTGAGTGTTAATAAAATTGAGGATGATGATTGCCTCTTTATCAACGGAAGAATCCTGGCTCCGGAGAATATTTCGGAACTACTTCCTCTAAAAGATAAAACAGATAAAGTTTTTGTAAGTGAGGACGATACCTTGATAGCCGCGCGCATCTCCGGCAAAAAGTTAAATGAAGTAAAAAAAAACATCCATGACTTACTTACGATTTCAAATTTTGATGGCGTTAGCATTGAAAAAATTGATATTCCCTGTGTCAATTATGTTTGGGATTTGATAAACAATAATCACAAAGAAATGTTAACAGATTTTTCTTTTTACACGAAATCTAAAAAAGGGGAAATGCACCGCGGTAAAATTTATGACGGTGCTCATTTGGTTGGGAAAGAAAATATTTTTATTGCCGAAGGGGTAGAAATAAAACCGGGCGCTGTATTGGACGCTTCTCTCGGTCCGATCTATCTTGATGAAAATGCAGTTGTTTTTCCGAACGCAGTAATTGAAGGTCCCGTGTATGTGGGAAAAGGAAGCCATGTAAAAAGTTGCGCCCGTATTTATGAAAACGTGAGTATCGGGAAAATTTGTAAAGTTGGTGGTGAAGTTGAAAACTCTATTATTTTGCCTTTCACTAATAAACAGCATTCGGGATTTTTAGGGCATGCATATTTAGGAAGCTGGGTAAACATCGGAGCGGATACCAACTGTAGTGACTTGAAAAATAATTACGGAAGTGTTAAAATGTATGTCAATGGAGAAGTTGTTGATTCCGGTTCACAATTTCTCGGAGTTATTATGGGAGATCAATCAAAGATCGCCATCAATACTATGTTCAATACCGGTACTGTTGTTGGCTTTGGGTGCAATGTTTTTGGAGCCGGATTTCCGCCGAAATATTTACCTTCGTTTTCTTGGGGCGGAAGCGATGCTATTACAACTTATGACATTGAGCGTAGTATTGAAACAGCCAAACGGGTGATGGCAAGAAGAAACAAAGTTATGAACGAGGTTGAAGAAAAATTATTTAGAAAAATTTTCGACCTTACACAAAAAGAAAGAAGAAAAAGAGGATATCCTTATTAACGGTGAAATTGTAAAATTAGAAGAACATCTTGTAAAAGATATTTATTCGGGTGTACGCGGCAATGCAGTTAAAATCTTAAACCGTGTCGAACGGACTGATGCATATTTAGATAAACAGCTCGATAAAGAATTACGCAATACAGATTTATCAGGACAGGACAAAGCCCTGCTTTATGAAATTGTTCACGGCGTTATCCGCTGGATGGGTAGATTAGATTGGATCCTTAGCGGATTTTATAAAGGGCAATTTTCTAAAGCTATCCCGATATTAAAAAATGCTTTGCGGGTCGCGTTATATCAAATTATGTTTCTTGATAAAATACCTGAATACGCAGCGGTAAACGAAGCGGTTGAGTTCGTAAAAAAATTGCAAGGACAAAAACCTGCCGACATTACAAATGCAATTTTGCGAAATATCTTAAAAAGCAAAGGCAGTTTGCGCTATCCTGATCCTCAACAGGATGAAATCGGATATTTATCAACATTTTATTCGCATCCTACATGGATTATTAAAAGATGGCTCCCAAGATTTGGAAGAGAAGCCACCGAAGCGCTTCTTGCGGCAAACAACGAAAGACCGGTCTTAACGTTGCGAGTGAATACAAAAAAAGTTTCGCTGCACGATTTTGAAAATCTTTTGTGTGCCGTCAACTTAAAATTTGTAAAAGGAAGATATTATCCTGAATTTTTAAAATTGACAAACCTATCAAATATTACACAATGGCAGTATTTTACGGAAGGATATTTCAATATTCAAGATGAAAGCGCAAGTTTGGCTTGCCGCCTGCTAAATGTAAAACCCGGCATGCGTGTACTTGATCTATGCGCCGCTCCCGGCGGAAAATCTGCTTATCTGGCAAACTTAATGGAAGATAACGGAGAAATACTCGCTCTTGATAAATTTGACGCACGACTAACGATGGTAGAAAAAAGTCTGCAACGTTTAGCAATTACATCGGTAAAAACTTTTGCCGTTGATGCGCTTGAATATCATACCGAAAATCTTTTTGACGCGGTGTTGGCAGATGTTCCATGTTCCGGAATGGGAACGCTCTGTAAAAAACCTGACATAAAATGGAAAAAAGATTTACTCGATATTAGAAAATTGGCGGAGACACAATATAAATTATTAAAAAAAGCTTCGACATTAATTAAAATTGGTGGAGCCATTGTCTACAGCACATGCACCATCGAACCGGAAGAAAATTACGAAGTTGTGAAAAAATTTCTTGATGAAAATCCTAATTTTAGTTTAGATAATGCGCAGCAATATGTCCCGTCCGATGTTCTTGATGAATTGGGATGTGTCCAAACTTATCCCCATATTCATAAGATGGACGGAGCGTTTGCCGCGAGAATAATTCGAAATGCATAAAGATTTTAGGTGTTTATAATGAATCAAATGTTTCAACAATTAGCTGAAGAATTAGTAAAAGCCCGTGAAGACCTGCGGTTAACACCCGAGCAAGTCGCCATAAAAATTAAAATGGATTTGAAATTTCTTCTTAAAATGGAAGGTGGAGATTTTTCTTTCCTTCCGGATATCTATTTAAAAGCATTTCTCCGTGAATATGCAAAGTGTGTCGGGTTACCCGAACAAACCATGTTGCAAAAATACAAATTTGCAAAAGAAGGAAAACCACTTGAAAAACCAGTAGAAGAAAAAGTGCCGGTAATTGAAGTTCCACCAGTTTTAACTTCACCCAGATTAATCACCGACGACCAGCTTCAACAACCCTATTCACCTGTAAAAAAGTTTTCTTTTACTTCAAAGCAACTTATAAGTATCGGAGCTGCTGTTCTTGTTGTTTTCTCCGCTTTAATCTATTGGTTTGTAATAAAGCAGAGTGCCGATACGATTGTAACGGAGCGGCCGTACGAAGAATCTATCCAGGAAAATAAAGCAAGATTTGAAGAAGATGCCGTCCCGGCTGATTCTTCGACAATTGTTCCTTCTACAGATAGTCTGCGTTTGTCGATCTCGTCAAAAGATTCTTCATGGCTAAGAGTAGTATTCGACAACGGCTCAGCGAAAGAATATTTTTTATATCCCAATACAGCAATAGAAATAAAGGCTGCGGCAAAATTTTCGATGACGATCGGCAATCCGGGAGCGGTTAAGTTAATCTTAAATAACCAACCTCTGGAATTCAAACCGACTTCCGTCAGACGGGCAATAGTTGAGATTACAAAAGAGGGAGTTACGCGTCTTGATCAATCTCAGCCGTAACAACACGCGATGAAGAGTATCGAAGAACATTTGCATGAACTGCGGGAAAAGATACACCTTTATGATCATCATTATTACGTCCTTTCCGACCCGTTAATTGATGATTACGAATATGATCTGCTGCTGAAAGAATTAGAAAAATTAGAATCGGACAACCCTCAGTTTATTACACCCGACTCCCCCACCCAGCGTGTTGGAAAAGATTTAACAAAAGAATTTAATCCGGTAACACATCAATTTCCCATGCTGAGTTTGGCAAATACATATAACGAAAGTGAAGTACTCGATTTTGACAGACGGGTAAGAGAAATGCTCGGAGAAAATGAAAAAGTTGAATATGTTGTTGAATATAAAATTGACGGCGCTTCCGTTAGTCTAAATTATGTTGAAGGTAAATTGAAATCTGCTGCAACGCGCGGAGACGGAACTACCGGAGAAGAAATCACACAAAATGTTAAAACCATAAAATCTGTTCCTCTGAAATTAAAGAATTATCCTCACCCAAAATATTCTTTAAATGATATTGAGGTACGCGGGGAAATTTTTATGGACATGAGGGATTTTAGGCTCTTAAATAAAGAGCGGGAAGAGCGCGGTGAAAAGCTATTTGCCAATCCGAGAAATTCTTCAGCCGGAACTTTAAAGCTTCAAGATTCTAGAATCGTTGCAAAACGACCACTTAAAATTTTCACTTATTACTTATTAAGCAAACAGACTGAATTAAAAGAACAAAGCGAAAATTTAATTCTGCTCGGCGAAATTGGATTCAGAATTAACAAGGATTTCCGGGTTTGTACATCAATTGAAGAAGTTCTGCAAGTGTGCCGCCAATTCGAGGAACAGCGTGATTCACTTCCTTTTGAAATTGACGGAGCCGTTATAAAAGTAAACTCCATCAGGCAGCAAACTATTTTAGGAAGCATAGCAAAATCTCCGCGTTGGGCGGTAGCTTTCAAATTTAAGGCGAAGCAAGCCACAACGCTGTTAAAAGCGATCACCTGGCAAGTTGGAAGAACAGGTACGGTTACCCCTGTTGCCGAACTTGAGCCGGTCTTTCTTGCAGGTTCAACAATTAGCAGAGCAACACTTCATAATTTGGATGAGATTCGCCGCAAAGATATTCGTGTAAATGATTTGGTTGTTCTCGAAAAGGGAGGAGATGTAATTCCAAAAATTGTCTCTGTCCTTTTAGCTGAAAGAAAAAATAATTCACAGCCGACCGAACCACCTAAGAATTGTCCGGTTTGTAATGCGCTGTTATTTCAACCGGAGGATGAGGTTGCGTTGTATTGCCAAAACCTCGAATGTCCTGCACAAGTAAAAGGAAAAATTGAACATTTTGCATCCCGAACGGCTATGGATATTGAAGGTCTTGGGGAAGCCTTAGTTGATTTATTTGTTGAAAAGAACTTCTTGAAGAACATTGCGGATATTTATGATTTAAAAAATCATCGTGAAGACTTAATACAAATAGATCGGCTTGGAGAAAAGAGCATTGATAATCTTCTTGCTTCAATTGAAAAAAGCAAGCAGCAACCCTTTGCGAAAATTCTTTTTGCACTTGGCATTCGTTATGTGGGTGCCGGAGTTGCAAAGAAATTAGCGGACAATTTTCTCTCTTTGGATAATTTGCGAAGAGCAACAAAAGACGAACTGACAAGTGTCTTTGAGATTGGCGAAAGCATTGCCGAAAGCATTTTATCGTTTTTTAAAGATGAGAAAAATCTACATGTTATTGAGAGACTTCAACAACAGGATCTTGTTTTTTCGACCGAAAAAAAAATAATTAACGAAAATGTTTTTACCGATAAATCGTTTGTGCTCACCGGATCGTTAGAAAATTTCAGTCGTGAAGAAGCCAGTGGAAAAATCATTACCTTTGGAGGTAAGATTGTCTCAAGTGTCAGTAAAAAAACGGATTTTGTTTTAGCCGGCGAAGCCGCCGGGTCAAAACTGGATAAAGCGAAAGCGCTTGGTATAAAAATTCTTTCTGAAAATGATTTCCTTGAAATGTTAAGAAGCGCATCACAAACATGAAAAACATTCTTCCAAACATTTATTTTGCCCTTGCAATAAAGCACCGGAAAGACCTTGTACAAAAATATAACGGGATTCTTTCTCATGCAAAAAATTATGTTTTACTCATGCCTGAAGATTCAACCGATTTTCAAAATGCGTTAACTGTTGCCGAGTTTCTAAGTTCTAAAAATTTCCATGTATCGCTCGTTGCTAATAATTTAGCCATGCATTTAATCAAAAATAAAAGTCCGTACCGGCTTGAAGAATATTACCCAACCGACAAAAACAGGCTTGGATTTCCGAAGATAAAACTTTTACGACGATTGAAAATTAATTCATACGATGCGTTAATTTCGATGGAGAGAGAATCTTCTTTTTTTCACAACGTTTGTGCCGATCAACTCCCGGCTGAAGTAAAAATTGGTTTGGCAGGGTCAGGGAACGGTAAAATTTATTGTGTACAACTTTCAATTAATACTTTGGATTCAGTTGATTTTTATAAAAATTTCTTAAATTGCTTACAACTATTATTTTAAATTATGAATTTTGAAGTAAAACATTTAGACGACATTTCCATTTTTCAGCTAAAAGAAAAAAAGCTGGATGCCAATATTTCAGGATTAGTCAAAGCCGAAGTTACTCTTTTGATTAAAGGAGAGGGCGAAACCAATCTTATTATTGACCTTAACGAGGTAGAGTCATGTGATAGTTCCGGTTTAAGCGCATTACTTGTTGCCAATCGGTTGACAAATACCATAGGTGGAAAATTAGCGATAATAACTACTTCTGAAAAAATTCTTTCTCTCATCAGAATTACGCAACTTCACCGCGTCCTATTTATTTGTGACGATGTTGAAGCCGCCATTCAAGAATTCAATAACCCATAAGTTTTTTCTTGCAAGGAAACCTTCTCGATTACATCATAATCATCGGTTATCTTTTAGGGGTAACTGCGGCGGGAATAATCATCGGTGCTAAACAAAAAAATGCAAAAGATTATTTTCTAGGCGGAAAAAATTTATCGTGGTGGTCCGTCGGCTTTTCAATTGTTGCAAGCGAAACAAGTACCCTTACCTTTATAAGTATTCCCGGACTCGCATATAAAAGTAATTTCCATTTTTTGCAATTAGTCTTTGGGTATTTCATAGGCAGGATAATCGTTAGTTTTGTTTTTATCCCGGCGTATTATCGAGGCGATCTAGAAACCGCGTACGATTTTTTGGGAAAACGATTCGGCGCTTCATTAAGAAAATTCACTTCATCAGTTTTTCTATCAACAAGAGTTCTCGCTTCCGGCGTACGGTTATTTGCCACAGCGATTCCCGTTCACCTGATAACCGGATATGATTATACGACATCTATTTTTATCATCGGGGCGTTCACACTTGTTTATACTTATATCGGTGGATTAAAAGCCGTTGTTGCAATGGACGTTGTACAGCTTTTTATTTATCTCACCGGCGCGGTAGTTTCCCTGGCAATTATTGTTGCGAATCTGCCAAATGGTTTTGGCGATGTGTTTGCTTATGCTTCAATGAATGGAAATAAATTTGAAATTTTTAATTTTAATCTTGGCACTTCCTTTCTGGATTTTTTAAGCGCTCCTTATACGCTTATTGGAGGCGTACTTGGAGGAACATTTTTAA
>JBAYFO010000055.1:0-23963 GCA_041667115.1 Ignavibacteriaceae bacterium
AATCATTAGCATCATAAGAAAAGTCACTCTGCCCTTGCAGTTTCCAATCAGTGCCGCTAAAAGCATACATTTTTAACTGCAGGAATCCTAATGTTGTTCCCATATATTTAAAATGAAATTCTAACTTTGATTGATTCTGCCAACCAGTTTGTGGATTATTGAATGAATAAATATCAATCATCGTCCAATTGGATGTATCTAAAGTTGTAACAGTCTTTTGAGTGGACATCCAATTGCCGTTAGACCATTGCTGAGTAAGTTCTTCCTGGTAAGTGATGATAGACGAAACTTGAACGGTTGATAATCCCGTTTGTACTGCGTGAAAATTTTTCGGAAAAAGATTTGCAAGGTTCTTTATATCAGGTTTATTTTCACCGGACAGTGAATGAATGAATAGAAACAAAAAAACAAGTACCAATTTGCTTTTCATAGCAGCTCCTTTTAATTAATTGAAATACCTCTTATAAGGAACTTATCCCATGAATGAATGAGAAACCATACTGCAAATGGCGTATTTATCTTTTTGTAGGATAGGCTTGAATGTAGCTAATACTCCAGCGGAAGGAAAACTATAAATGAAGTGCCCGGTCTGTTTTCAGAGGCAAGTCTTGATGGGCTTTGCACTTCAACAGTTCCCCCATGTCTTTCGACGATATGTTTGATTATTGATAACCCCATTCCTGTTCCTTCATATCCCTTGCTTCTGATGTTTGACGCCCGATAGAAATCGTTAAATATTTTTTCTAAATCTTTTTCAGGAATCCCGATCCCATTGTCACAAACTTCAAGTTGAATTCCATTTTCTTTTTCATCAAGAATAATTTCGACCACTCCATCCTCGTCAATATATTTCAATGCATTACTAATCAAGTTGGAGAAAGCTATTTCGAGAAGAAACCTATCTCCTAAAATTTTCGCTTTTATCTTTCGGTTATCTTTGAAATGTAATTTTACTTTTTTTCTTTCGATGATAGCCCTTTGTTTCTGAAGTACCGAACTAAGAATATCTCTTACCTTTATTTCTTCTTTTTTTATTTCATCCAGCAACCGGAGTTTTGATACGCTTAAAACATCATTAGTTAATTGTATGGCTTCTGCCGAACGGGTACGGGCTCTCGTCAATTTATTTAATATTTTTTCGTTCACTGAACCAAGGAAACCCTGTAATATCAAATCAAGATAAGAGTGCAACGCAGCTAACGGTGTTTTAATTTCGTGGACAACACCCATTACATATTTCTGCTTTTCAACCTCTGCGGCTTTTAGCTGCTCTAGTGATTCCGCCAACTCCTGTTCAATTCGATATAATTGATTTGCGATTCTGTTTGCGAGTACTACACTCATCAATATCACAAATCCAAAAATTGTCGAATAGGCGACAATAAATTTAAAATTGCTATACAACGGAGCTTGTAATAATCCCGCTACGGCATGGTGAGTAACCAGGTTGTTATATTCTCCAAAAACAATTCCATAGAAAACAGAAATAACAGAAAAAGCAATGGTGTAAATTACCGTACCGGGTAGAATAAGACTTCCTATTATCATATGAAAGACGAAAAGCATAAACAGCGGAGTTTCTATTCCTCCGGTATAATAAACTACCAGCATCAATGCGGTAAGGTCTAAAAGCATTTGAACAAGTGAGAAATGGAGAGGGTTAAATTTAAATGGATCACACTTTAAATATATTCGAACCACTTGAAGTATTCCGTTGTAAACAAGAATAGTGCAATTGATGAGAGAAAGCGCGACCACTTGTGTATGTGTAAACTTTATACCCAAAAGAAATTCCGAACTCACTATAAAGACGAAGAGCATAAGTACGGCACCATAGCGAAGTTTGATAAACCAGGAATTACGTCTCTTAATTGTTCCCCAAAACTCTTCGTTATGAATGGCCCAAGATGGAATTAGTGAAATCATAAAATCCCTTAACTACTGAGAGTATAAGTAATTTGTGTTTAATAAAACCGGTTGCACAAAACAACCGGTTTTAATCATTGAATTCATGATACAAAACTACGAAATATATTTACCTCTTTTGGTATAATGAGTGTGCAGTAATTTATGAGAGAGTTTGCCGCAAGGTCCTTCGGTTAAGAATTTCTCGTAAATGTAATTTACGTGCGGATTCTCGTGTGATTTTCGTATCGGGAGTGAAGCTTCCTCTTCATAAATCGCTTGTGCGCGTTTCTCTCTAATCTCTGCTGACGTTGGTATTGGCTGACCGCCGCCGCCTAAACAACCGCCCGGACAAGCCATAATTTCAACAAAGTGAACATCATTTAACTCACCATTTTTGAGCATCTCCATTACAATTTTCGCATTCGCTGTTCCGTGTGCAACAACAAATTTTAAGTCAACCCCTTCAAGAAATTTATATTGTTCAACACAATTCTCTAATTTAACCGAAGCCTGCTTTACACCTTCAAAACCACGGCAAGGTTCGATGATAAGATTTTTAAAAGGAACTTCCCTTCCGGTGATTAATTCATAAGCCGTACGAAGTGCAGCTTCCATAACACCACCGGTAGCGCCAAAAATAAGTCCGGCACCCGACGCATCTCCAAATGGATCGTCAAAGTGACTCTTTGGCATTTCTGGTAAAAAGATACCAGCCTCGCGAATCATCTTTGCCATTTCACGGGTTGTCAATCCATAATCAACATCTTTAAAACCTGAGTCTACCATTTCAGGTCTGTTGCACTCAAATTTCTTTGCGGCGCATGGCATCAATGCTACGGTTACAATATCAGCGGGATCAATCTTCGCTTCTTGCGCATAAAATGTTTTGATAAGCGCTCCAAACATTTGTTGAGGAGATTTTGCCGATGATAAGTAATCAAGAAATTCAGGATAAAAATGTTCAATGTATTTTACCCATCCCGGTGAACAAGAAGTAAATTGAGGAAGTTTTACTGATGCATCTTTATCAACAAGAGCTTTTTTCAACCTTGTAAGAAGTTCGGTACCTTCTTCCATGATTGTTAAATCAGCAGTAAAGTTTGTATCGAACACACGGTCAAATCCTATTCTACGTAAAGCAGTATTAAGTTCACCGGTAAAAGATTTACCGGGCTCCTGCCCAAATTCTTCACCAATCGCTGCACGTGGTGAAGGAGCGGTCTGTATCACCACATGCTTCTTAGGGTCATCAATGGCCGCCCAGATCTCATCAGACGGATCATTGGCTCTAAGCGCCGCGGTAGGACAACGGTTGATACATTGCCCGCAATTAATACAAACTACATCGGCAAGTGGTTTGTCTAAAAATGTTCCTACATGTGTTTCGTGTCCTCTATTAATTGCTTCGAGCACTCCAACTTCCTGGAGATCAATACAGGTTCTTACACAACGTTTACAGAGAATGCACTTGTTCATATCTCTAACAACCGCAGCTGATGAACGATCGACCTCATACTTTGGAGTTTCAATATGACCAAAGGTATAGCTATCAACACCATATTCTTTAGCAAGGTTTTGCAGTTCACAATTTCCGTTCCTAAAACAGGAATAGCATTCTCCGTAATGTTCACTTAAAAGCAGATCGATAATATGTCTCCTTGCTTTTCTAACCATAGGTGTAGAAGTATTTATTTTGATCGGGGAGGTAATAGGAAACGAACATGCCGTTTGAAGCGTGCGCATTCCTTCAACATCAACAACACAAACACGGCAAACACCGGCTATACATAAATCCGGATGATGACAGAGTGTTGGAATGTGGATTTGATTGAGTTGACACGCTTCTAAAATTGTTGTTCCTAACGGAACAGTAATTTTCTTTTCGTTTATTTCAACCGATATCGTTCCACCGATCGTCGTTAAGTCCTTTGGTTTATCTACAACATGAGCTTTTTGACTGACCGGTATTCTCTCATTTTCGTGCTTAGTCATTCTGTTTTCCCTTTCCATTTGAACCAAAAATTTCATCTTTAAAATTCTCAAGAATTGAAATAAACGAGTTCGGACTCGATTGCCCTAAGCCGCATTTTGAGGCGACCTGCATTGTCTTCCCTAATTCTTTGAGATTGTTTATATACACGAATGTAAAATCATTCTTTTCTATTTTCTCTACTGCTTCAAGTAATTTGGTATTACCAATACGGCACGGCGTACATTGTCCGCAAGATTCTTCAACGAAAAACTCCATAAAGTTTTTCAGGATTTTCAACATATTTCTACTTTCGTTAAAAACCATGATAGAACCTCCTGTAGCAGCATCTTCGTAACCAAGAACTCTGCCAAATTGTGATTTCGGCAGACATATTCCTGAAGCACCGCCAACTTGTACTGCTTTTGTATTTGTAGCATTTACGAGTTTGAGTAATTCATTGATAGTTGTTCCCCAGGGTAATTCATAAACACCGGGTTTTTCGCAATCGCCTGATACAGAAAAAAGTTTTGATCCGGTTGATTTATCGGTTCCGTGCTTTTTAAACCAATCACCTCCCTTAAGGAGTATATGAGGAACTGAAGCTAACGTTTCAACATTATTTACAACCGTTGGATGCCCGAGATAGCCTGTATTTACCGGATACGGGGGACGGTTACGCGGTTCGCCTCTATACCCTTCAAGTGATTCGATCAGAGCGGTCTCTTCGCCACATACATACGCACCAGAACCTAATCTAATATTAATTTCAAAATTGAAATCCTTTTTACCGAGAATATTATTCCCTAAAAGATGATCTTTTCTTAAAGACTCTAAATAATCTTCCAGAGATTTAAGCATATATTCATATTCTCCGCGCAAATACAAGATTCCGTTTTTTGCACCGATCGTATAACCGGCAATGATCATTCCTTCAAAAACAAGTTCGGGATATTCAAGCAGAAGAACTCTATCTTTAAATGTTCCCGGCTCTCCTTCATCTGCATTACAAACGATGAATTTTTTATCCGACATCGATGCCGCCGTTAGCATCCATTTAGTAGCGGTCGGAAAACCCGCACCACCTCTGCCTTTTAAGCCTGAACTTTTTAATTCAAATAGAATTTCTTCTCTTCCAAGTTCAAGAGCTTTGCGTACGCCTTCACCCGGTTTGTATTCCGAGAATAAAACCGGACCGCTTCTTTTTTTATTTATTGTTTTTACTGATTCCATTCTTTTCCACCTATTTAATTGCGTTCAAAATGTTAATTGCCGTTTCGGGATCCAACTTGGTATATACTTTTTCATTTACAAGCATTGCCGGTCCCTGGTCGCACATACCGAGACAATTTGTATACTCTAAAGTTATCCGTTTATCTTTTGTTGTTTGACCGAATGTTATTCCTAATTCTCTTTGAACAGCTTCTTCAACTTTTTCTTTCCCCGCCATATCGCATGAAATGGTTCGGCATAATCTTACGATGTTTCTCCCTTTCGGTTCGGAACAGAGAAACGCATAAAATGAGATTACGCTATTCACTTCAACGGGATGAATATCCATCATACGGGCAACTTCTTGCTGGGCAAAATCCGAGATGTGTTTATGTTTTCTCTGAATTGCCTGAAGAATTTGAAGTAATGCCGAGCGTTCTTTACCGAATTGATTGACTAAGTTTTCTATCTCTTCAGAGAGTGCGTTTTTTTCTAATACCAACATGATTTATTTCTCCCTTCGGAGTTGTAGTAAATGTTCAACCTTTTCAACAAGTAATGACGGAGAAATCGGTTTCTCTACGAAATCATCTACAGGAACTAACTCGTTTACGCCGAAACTCATTCCGATGGTCTTAGAAACCGATGAGTACATGAGAATTGGAACGGTGATTTTATTCTTTCTAAATCTTTGTGCAAGAAAAAAACCATCATCAGGTTCATTCATCATTACATCAAGAATTATTAAATCAGGTACAGCCTCTTTAACCAACTGGAACCCGTCTTCCGGATTTGTAGCAGTAAGTACTTCATGCCCTTTTGAAGTTAGGACAAGACTGCTCGCATCCAGGATGTCGTGGTCGTCATCAATGATTACAATTTTAGCCATTTTGAATCCTTTCTATCGATTATTATTTATGCTAGTTATTTAGATCAATTTAATTTTCAAATTAGTATTCATTCTCATCGTTTTTAATTTTCATGGATGTTCTAAACGGAAGCGAGACGATGAATTTAGTCCCCTTGCCAAATTCACTCTCAACCTCAATTTTACCCGAGTACGAATCAACAATTCTTTTCACAATGGAAAGCCCTAAGCCTGTTCCGTTAATCTCTTTTGTGAACTCATTCTTAGCTCGGAAGAACTCATGAAATAGTTTTTTCTTTTCTTCGTTTTTTATCCCGATACCGCTGTCGGCTATTGAAGTAATCACAAAATTTTCATTTGCGGAAACAGCGATATCTATTTTCCCGTTTAGTTTATTATACTTAACGGCATTGCTTATTAAATTTGTAAACAGCCGGTTTATCTCTTCTGCATCCGCCTGGATAAAGGAGAGGTTTTCCGGAAAAGAAAAATTGACGGTTAACCCGGAATTTTTCAGCTCAAGGGAAAAAAGTTCAAGTATGGACTTTATTATCGCGGGGATATCCAAATCGGTAATTTCGCGGCGGACAGTCTTCATCTCAATTCTTGAAATATCCAGAAGGTCATTCACCATCTTAAGCAATGCGTCAAGACGAAACTCTGATCTTTCAATAAATTTTTGTTGTTGATCCTCTGTAAGCTGAATGGATCTGTCGGAGATGAGCTTTAAATATCCGTAGACGGCAGCTATCGGAGCTTTTAATTCGTGCGAAACCATCGAAACAAACTGAGATTTTAGTTGTTCGATTTTTTTTAATTCGGTTATATTTTTTAATACCAGTACTACTCCCGCAAGTGATCCGTCCGGATGCGGAACGGGCGAACAGGTAAGTTGCACAAAAGTTTCATTTGAATCACTCAACGCCAGTTGAATTGAGAAGGACTTGGACAAATACTCTTCCGCTAAAAGATACCGATTTATGAGTTCTGCAATTTGAGGATGAAGTTTTGGGATGAGAAATTCTTCAATCACTATTTCGTTCAACTGTAAATACTTTAATGCCGACGGATTGAAAAGAACCGCTTCCCCATTTTTATTTATCACGAGAACTCCGTCTTCAAGCGCATTAACAATGGTGTTCATGCGGGTTCGTTCAAAAGCAATTTCAAGTAATCTGTTTTCTCTGTCTTTTCGTAAACGTTCGGTTTCCAATAAAAGGAGGCGCTTTTTATTGCCAAGTTCTAACTGTTGGAGAAGTTCTTCTACAGAAAAAGGTTTCGGAATATATCCGTCTGCACCAAGCTTTGTTGCTTGAATAGCCGTATCAAAACTTGCAAACGCGGTGGCGATAAAGCAAACCGTGTTCGGTCTAACGGTATGAATTTCTTTCAGCACTTCCATTCCGTCTTTGTCCGGCATTTTCAAATCGATTATTGCCAGATCGTAATCACCCTTAGTTCCGAGCAAAATTCCTTCCGTTCCGTTCGCCGCCACATCAACAACATATCCTTCCATCTCAAGAAGGCGCTGCACACCGGTACGAAGCAAATCTTCATCATCAATAACCAGAACTTTTGGGTGACCGGACATTATTTTTTTGCCTCTTTTTTACTTTGCTTCATCGCAAGTAATGTTTCAATAATTTTCGTCAACTCATCAATGACCACAGGTTTATTTAGTACTGCGTCACATTTTGTCCATTCTTTTTCTTCAACCGTTGCGGCGTCAAATTTTAATCCGGTAACGTATGTTACGGAAGTTAGGATAATGATCGGGATCATTTTTTCGCCGGAAGCTTTTTTAATTTTATAAGCCAGAACAAAACCGGAATCATACTCTTCCATAATTAAATCAAGAACCGCGATGTCCGGTTTTTCCTGCTGATATTTTTTCCAGCCTTCTTCACTTGAGTTTGCCGATACAACTTTATACCCTCTTGATTCCAATAACAACCTGGTTTGGTCAAGAATATCAATGTCGTCATCAACTAATAATACTTTTATATTCATCTCTTTTTCTTTCATAGGTAACTGAATTCTCATTTATTTTGGAAATATTTAAAGGAATTTTGATTGTAAAAAGGGTTCCTAGTCCCGGTGTACTTTCAAATTGAATTTCTCCTTTGTGCATTTTTACAATTCCGTAAGCGATTGCCAACCCCAATCCCGTTCCCTTCCCGATTTTCTTTGTTGTAAAAAAAGGAGTAAAAATTTTGCCCGAATTTTCTTTTGCAATTCCGCATCCGCTGTCTCTAATTTCAATAACCGCTTTATCATTCTTTTCAGCAAGAGAGATTTCAAGTGTTTTCACTTTAACTTCATCCATAGCTTCATATGCATTTAAAATGATATTTAAAAATACTTGCTGAAGCTGGTCTTTGTCTCCTTCAATTTCCAACTTATTACCCGGGAAGGAGAGTTGATAATTTATTGCAACATATTTTTCGGATAATTTAAGAGGATGTAAAACACTTTGCAGTAGTTCCCCTAAATCAAATTTTGAAAGCGTTAGTTTTCCCTGCCGCGCAAAATTTAACAGGTTCGAAACAATGTTTTTACACCTTGTCGCTTCTTCAACAATCAATGATAAATCAGAAGAATGCGGGGCTGAATGATCTATTCGCGCAAGCTCTTTTTTTATTAGCGAAGCATACAGCATGATGGTTGTAAGAGGATTATTTATCTCGTGCGCAACACCTGCGGCAAGCTGACCAATGGAGGCAAGTTTTTCTGCCGAATGAAGTTGTTCTTCGGTGGTTCTCAAATCTTCGTATGCTTTTTGAAGTTCTTCAATCAGAAAAGGAAGACACATTTCTTTTTCTCCCAATCCTTTGCTGATCGTTATTGCAAACTCCCTGCATGTTTGATACCCGCAAGCCCCGCAATTTAACCTGTCTTTTTCCGATGGCTTTCTGATGGAATGTAAAATACTTTCGATAGTTGATTCATCCGGCATGGGGCGGCGTTCATCGTGGGGAAGAAATTTTCTGCGTAAATTTAAATTACGGCTGTTGTAAAGATTGCTCTTCCATACTTGTTTATCGGAACTATTTTTTTTCTCATTGATATATTCGATTACTTTTTCTCTCCGGGAATAGTAATTCAAATTGCTCTCTATTGCCGGACCGCTGATGCACCCTTCGCAAAATAAAATATCGACAAATTTTGCATTAATATTTTTATCGGAGAGCTCATCAATTATCTCACAGACTTTATTTTTCCCCTCAACTACAATTATTTCTTTCTCTAGAATATCGCCGGAAATATTTGCGGTTTTCAGCAGTCCACCTGCTAACGGATAAGACCTTCCCATTTCCGCGTGAGGAGGATCAAATTCCCCGTCTTCAAGTTTGGAGAGATCAATAGCAAACTGTTGAAATAACGATTTTAATTCAGTAAATGTTAAGACGGCATCAATTACACCCGAAACTTGCTCGCTTTGTGCTTCATCTTTTTTTGCTATGCAAGGACCGATGAAGACATTTTTATAATCATTCCCCAACTCTTCTTTTAAATAACGTCCGAGTGCAATCATCGGGGAAACAATTTCCGCTAGATGGGGCACCAAACCGGTAAAATATTTTTCGATATAATTGCACACCGCAGGACAGCTTGAACTTATTATCGTCTCTTTTTTTTCGTTCTGAACTTCATTTAAATAATAGTCGCTTATCAAATCAGCTCCGAAAGCGGTTTCAACTACTTTTTTAAATCCAAGTAAACGGAGTGCTGTAGGAATTTTATTGTAGTGATTTGGAAATGATGCAGCAAACGAAGGAGCAATTAAAGCGACATTTTTTGTAAGAGGTAATATTTCATCTTTGACAAATTCTAACGAACTATAGATTTTTTTGGCCCCCTGTGAACAGACTTTTACACAATGTCCGCAAACAATACACCGTTCGGGAATAACCACCGCCTGACCGTTGAGGACTTTTATCGCTTTAGCCGGACATTCCCGTATACAAGAGTAACATCTTTTGCATCGATCTGGAATTGTACTAATAATACCGTTAATCATTGAGCTTTTATCTATCAATTTTCTCAATAATACTACATTTTAGATGCCAGATTGCAGGTAAAAAAAAGCCGATTTAAGCAGCATAGAGAAGTTTCGGGATTAGAAGGTTTATTTTTTCTTGCTTTTAAGAAGTCTTTGCATCAAAAAAAAGGAATGCTTGATAACTGAATAATTTCAATAAATGTGAAGAGAAAAAGTGTTTTCCATCTAAATATTTTGAAACATCCTATCAAACGAGTTAAATACTTCCATTTTTTCCGCTTCCACATCAAGAAGAATTTCACCAAGATTCTTAAGTAAGACAAACTTTATTTTACCGTCTCTATTTTTCTTGTCGGATAGCATAACATGGTAAAGTTTTTCTTTATCAAGTTTTTTTAGTGTTGCCGGTAGAGGAATTTGTTTTGGAAGATAAAGGAATTTTTTCAGTTGTTCTTCTGTAATAAATCCTTTTTCATGCGATAGATATAAGGCGCAAATGATCCCCGCAATTACCGCTTCTCCATGTTTAATTTTGAAATGAAGCTCGCTTTCAAAAGCGTGAGCAAATGTATGTCCGAAGTTTAATATTTTCCGCAGTCCGGTTTCTTTTTCATCGCTTGAGACTACTTCCGCTTTAACACTTATAGAACTTGCAATCAACTTTTCCGTTTTAGAAAAATCTTTTTGGTAGAAAGAATTAAAATCAAGAAAGACTTCATCGTAAAAGTTTTGTCCTGTTAAATAAGCATACTTAATAATTTCGCCTAATCCGCAAGTAATTTCCTTTTCCGGTAAAGTGGAGAAAAAAGTTGTATCGATTAAAACAAATTTAGGCTGATAAAAACTTCCGATGATATTTTTTGTGTTGTTAAAATTAATCCCCGTTTTTCCACCTACCGAACTATCAACCGCCGCCAATAAGGTTGTTGGAATATGAACAACCGGAATTCCCCGCATAAATATTGAAGCCGCAAATCCCGCAGCATCACCCGTTACGCCGCCACCAACCGCTACAAGAAGTGTATCTCTTCCAAGTTTATGTTCAAGCATAACTTTATGCAGTTCGGCTATTTGTTTAAATGATTTTGACTTTTCTCCCGCAGGATATTTGTAAACAAGATCCTTCTTCTCATCGATTAAAAATGTTAGTAAATATTTTCTATGTATACGTAAAACATTTTCATCGATAACAAAAAATTTCCGCCCAGGTAATAATTTTTTCTTACAAAGGGGAGAAAATTTATTTACTACTCCTTTCCCAAGAATGATTTCATATCCATTTTCATTAAGCGGAACAGTAATTGTCTTCATCTTAAAAACTTTCTGTTAAGTAATTTTACTAGGTCATCTACTGTTTTGCCAACAGAAATATTGTCAATCAAATAAACAATATCTGCCTGCAAATAGGTTTGCTCTCTTTTCTTTAAGAGTTCCGATATTTTTGCTTTAGTTTCAACTTCAGGAAGTGGCATTCCGCTTTCGGATTTTAAAAGCGGTCGGTCTACTTTAAATTTTAATCTCTTAAAAATTTCTCCCGGAGAACTCTTTAAATAGATCGATACTCCTGTTTGTTTAATTACATCAATATTTTCTTTTGATGTTAACGTGCCGCCGCCTAAAGCCAGAACAAGATTTTCCTCAATTGCTGAGTGCTTTAGAAGTTCGCTTTCTTTTTGTCTAAAAAACAATTCTCCACGAACGGCAAAAATATTATTAACCGAGTCGTTCAGTTCTTGTTCGATTAACTTGTCCAGATCGGCAAAATCCCAGCCAAGTACATTAGCCAAAATTGGTCCAATAGTACTTTTCCCTGAGCCCATAAATCCGGTTAAATAAATTCTGTTCTTGTTCATTTCATCCATTTAAAATAAAAATCCCTCTATCTTTATTGCAAAAATAGAGGGATAATTGGATTTTCTGCAACTATTTTTTAACGGTTATAAAAAAGATACCTTTTATCAACTATGTTCGCATCTTTTTTCATCTTAGCTAACCATTGACTTACAAAAGACTGCTTCTTCTCTTGTAACAAGCGTTCTCTTAACGCATTTTTTTGAGTGTTAAAAGCATTTGCATCGAATGCATCTTTGGATAAAAGTTTTGCTAACAAATAACCACGGTTTCCTTTGATTGGTTCTGAAACCGCTCCGATTGACAGATCATAAGTTTTTGCTGCAAAGTTATATTCCAAACCAAGTTTCGGAACACTTCCACTTAACATGAAGATACCGGTTGTATCAACAATAGCTCTGTTGTATACATTTTTCGCATCGGCAAAATTTGTCCCAACTTTTTTCTTGATCTCTACAATGATTGATTTTGCCTTAGCATACTTTTTTTCTTTAAGCAATAATGCTTGCGCCTGTTTCTGAACTTCTTCAAATTTCCTAATTCCTTCACTGATCACTTCTGAAACTTTTGCAATAACGTATCCATTATTTCCTTTAAAGACCTGGCTAATAGTATTTACACCATTTTCAAAAGCGAATTTTATCAAAGGCTTATTAGCTCCGATAATTGGGAGATAAGCGCTCTCTTGATTGAAGGCGGGTGTTTCTTCGATCTTATATTTTGCCAGATCAGCTTCTTTTTCAAACCCATTTTTTTCTGCAAGATAGGCAAAATCATTAGCTTGATTATAGATATCGTCTCTTGTTAACGCAGAGGGTTTAATTGAATTAATGATCTTTTCAACGATATATTTCTTCGAGGTTTTACCAGTCACTTTAATAATATGATACCCGTAGTTTGTCTTTACAGGTTTTTGCACAACACCAACTGGACCATTAAAAGCCGCTTCTTCAAATTCCTTTACCATTCTTCCTTTGCCGAACCAGCCAAGTTCTCCGCCGTTTTTGGCGTTGCCTAAGTCCGCAGAATATTTAGCGGCAGCATCAGAAAAATTCATTCCGTTTTGAATTTCATTGTAAACGCGTGTTGCTTCTGCTAAATCTTTTGCATCATCACCCGTACTTTTAACGAGAATATGAGATGCTTTAACAAGCACTTCGTTTGAAGGTACTGTACCGGAAATTTTATAAATCCCATACGTACCATTGCCCGAGAAGGGTCCGATCATTGTTCCAATTTTAGAATCATCAAAATTATCCAAAAGCACCGTCGGTAATTGCGTAATATCCATCGTATCTTTTGAATAAGGAACTTCCGAATAAATATCGGAGAAATATTTAAAAGAAGCGGTATCATTCTTTGCTTTAAGCATTACATTCTGCAAATTTTTGAATACCCCGTCGGAATCGCTTCGTGAAGCTTGAATTTTAAAGAAGACAAATTTTAATTTTCTTTGAGCTTTTACAGAAAATTGATCCGGATGTTCATCGTAATATTTTTTTACTTCATCTTCCGGAGTTTTGAAATCAGCGTCCGGTAACGAAGCTAGATCAACTGATACAAATTCAGCCTGCATTTTAATATTTTGGTCAATAAATTTTTGTTTCAATTCTGCATCGCTCACACTAACGGTTGCTAGCAAATAACTTTGTAATTTCTGACTGAGTAATTGTTGACGAACCACTTCTTCGGCTTCAACCAACGCTTTTTTATTGCGTGCATCAAACAAAGCGCTTTCGTACATTTCTCTGTTAAACTTCCCGGTGGAATCAATAAAATTCTTCTTTAAAAATTCCGGCGGATTTGGTCCAAGAATATAATCTCTTACCTCTTCATCGGTTACTTTTATTCCAAAATTCTTAATCTGATTTTCGGTTAACGTTTGAGTTACTATTGCATCCCAAACCTGATCACGGAATTGGTCCATATTTTCTTCGGGGATTTCCTGACCGGTTTGTGCTTTTTGATTTTCAATTGCACGATCAAGAAAGTTTGAGAATTCTTGATAGGAAATTTTTTTACCGTTGACTGAGCCTACATCATTGGATCTTGCCCCTAATGCTTCTAAAACATTAGAATCTGAAATAACCATGAACAACACGAACAAGACGCCTACAGAAACAATGAAGGCTGGAGCTAAAGACCGCATTTTAGCCATCATAGCCATAATTTATTTATCTCCATTTTAGTAAATTTAGTCTTACAAATTAGACACATAAGTCCAAAAAATCAACGTAAATTTGAAATAAAGTTTGATTATTTTCATTTTAGTAAAGGGAATTTATTGGAAAATGGCAAAATCACGTAAAACCGAGCTTCTTAAAGCTGCACAAAAAAGATTTATCCGGCATGGACTAAACAAAACCACGCTTAATGAAATTGCCAGAGACTTGAGAATTGGCAAAGCGACAATCTACAACTACTTTGAATCAAAGGATCAGCTCTTTACCGAAACCGTAAAATTAGAGATTTCAGAGTATCTCGAACAAATAAAAAACTGTTTTAACGATGAGGCTCCGACGGTCAAAGAGAGGTTTCAAGAATATTTTTTTATTAAAATGAAGTTGGGAGAAACGTATCCACTTTTGTTTGAGGTGATGAAGCAGACGATTAATGAATTTTCTACCGAACTGATGGTTGAACTTCATCTCGGTTTTTTAGAAAAGGAAGAGGAAATTTTATCACTTTTCTTGCAATCAATCAAAAAAGAGAAGCATGATTTTATTGACAACCAATTTACAAAAGTTCTTGTGGCAGAAACGTTAGGATTTTTGCTGCTATCTTCTTTTTTAAAAGCTCACAATAAAATTGAACCCGCGTTTATTGAAAAAGCAAAAGATGAATTTCTGAGAAAGTTTTCTTTTCCCGATTAATCCTCATTTTCATTTCCGTTCTCTTCGGCGTCAATTTCTTTTTCTATTTCTTCAACTTGAGTTAAAAAAAACTTCTCATATTTATGTTTTATTAAGTCCGCTTCCACAATAAAATAAACATCTTCAGCAATATTTGTGGCATGGTCGCCAATCCGTTCCATTTCACGCGAAGTTCCTAAAAACGCAACTGCCGCTTCAATATTTTCTTTATCTTCTTTCATAATATCGATAAGGACTTTATGGTTCTCGGCATTAAAAGCATCAAGTGCATCGTCTGCACGAATTACTTTTTCTGCAAGTTTCGGATCGTTTTGAATAAACGAATCAATCGCATTTCTTAGCATTTCCTTTACAAGCAAGGACATCGAATTAATTGTTGTCCTCTCTAAGAATGCCGGTTTCTTTTTTAAGAGGATGAAATTTTCGGCAATGTTAACCGCAATGTCGCCGATACGTTCAAGGTTGGTGTTGATGGTCATGGCGGACATGATAAGCCGGAGATCCATTGCTACCGGCTGATTAAGCGCAAAAAGTTTCTGACAAATTTTTTCGATCTTCACATCGTATTTATCAACTTTATTATCGCGTTCAATTACCATTTCTGCAAGTGAGACGTCTTCTTCTTCAATTGCGCGAAGTGCAAACTGTACCTGTTCGTCAACTAAACTGCACATCTTAAAAAGACGGGTTTTTAATTTTGCAAGTTGTATATCAAAATGAGTTTCCATTTTTCCTCAAACATTTTTCTTTGGATTTAATTAACCGAATCTTCCGGTTACGTATTCTTCGGTTTTTTTATTTGCCGGATTTGTAAAGATTTTTGTTGTTTTATCGTATTCAATCAACTCACCCATATAGAAGAACGCGGTAAAGTCACTAACACGCGCCGCTTGCTGCATGTTATGGGTAACGATTACAATTGTATAATTTTTTTTCAACTCGAATATCAACTCTTCAATTTTGGACGTTGAAATCGGATCAAGTGCACTGGCAGGTTCATCCATTAAGATCACTTCGGGATCAACTGCAAGCGTTCGTGCAATACAGAGCCTCTGTTGCTGCCCGCCGGAAATGTTCACTCCGGAATCTTCCAAATTGTCTTTTACTTCATCCCATAAAGCTGCTTGTTTTAATGATCTTTCAACTATTGGCGTTAATACTTTTTTATTTCTCACTCCGTTAAATCTTAAACCGGCAGCGACATTATTAAAAATTGACATTGTGGGAAAAGGATTTGGTTTTTGAAACACCATTCCCAGTCTTTTGCGCAATAAAACGGGATCAGTTTTTGTAAGGTCTTCTCCATCAACCTGGATTGATCCGGTAATTGTTCCTCCAACAACTTCGTGCATTCTGTTTAAGCAGCGCAGAAAAGTTGATTTACCGCACCCTGAAGGACCGATAATCGCGACAACTTTATTCCGGGGAATATCAATTGAAATATTTTTCAATACTTTATTCTTGCCGTAGAAAGCTTCAAGATTCTTTACAGAAATTTTTATGTCCATATCATTCTATACTTGAATTAATCAATTTATTTTGTTTTAAATTTTGAACGCGTTATAATCCTAAACAGCAGGCTTAACATTGAGATCATTATTATTAACACTAATGCGGCGGTCCATGCTTGATTGTTCCAATCCTCAAAAGGAGATTTCGCATAATCGTAAATATACACAGTTAATGATGCCATCGGTTGCATTACTTTTGTTGACCAGAATCTATTTCCTAATGCAGTGAAAAGTAATGGAGCCGTTTCACCGGCTGCCCGCGACAATCCTAATAAAATTCCGGTGGCAATTCCTTTCCAAGCAGTTTTTAGAACTATTAAAATAGTGGTTTTCCATTTAGGAATTCCCAGAGCTAACCCCGCTTCTCTTAAGGAATGAGGAACAAGCCTTATCATTTCTTCAGTTGTCCGGGTAATTGTCGGGATCATTAAAATTCCAAGAGCAATCCCTCCAGCTAATCCCGAAAAATGTTTCATCGGAACAACCACAAGAGTGTATGCAACAACGCCAACAACAATAGAAGGAACGCCGCTTAATACATCCGTTAAAAATCTTACTGTTGCACCAAATTTGTTGTTTCCGAATTCGGAGAGATACGTTCCGCTCATTACTCCCACGGGAATTCCAATTGCTCCACCTATCCCAATCAGCATCAGCGTTCCGACAATTGCATTCGCCATTCCGCCACCGGATTCTCCGACCGGTTTCGGCATTGCAACAAAGAAATCAAGGTTCAGGTATGCAATCCCCTTTGAGATTGTATAATAGAAAATAAACACAAGCGGAATAATTGCAACAAGCGTTGCAACCAAAGAAAGCGACATCATAACTGCGCTTGTAATTTTTCTTTTGAGAAAAAAGAATCTTGAGAGTTTCATCTTGGCCTCAACTTTCTTTCCATACTCCAGACCAGTAATTTCGCTAAGGCGTTGATAATGATGGTCAGGACAAAAAGCACTAATGCAAGCTGAATGAGTGAACTTAAATACATTTCACTCGTTGCCTCAGTAAATTCATTCGCTATAACACTTGCCATTGTGTAAGAAGGATCAAAAAGGGATGGAGAAATTACTGCTCTGTTCCCTATTACCATGGTAACAGCCATAGTTTCGCCAACCGCTCTACCAAGGCCTAACATTGTTGCACCGAGAATTCCCGATTTAGCATCTTTCAAAACAATTTTTGTTGATTGCCAGCGTGTAGCGCCTAATGCCAAAGCCGCTTCTCTTTGAGATTGAGGAACCGACTTTAAAATATCACGCGAAATTGATGAGACAATCGGAAGGACCATAATAGCTAAAATTAATACCGCGGCTAACATTCCAAAGCCGTAGGGAGCTCCGGTGAAAAATGGAAGAAATCCCAGATGCTCTGATAAGAAAGGTTCAACATCGTTTCTTATCCATGGTACCAAAACAAATATTCCCCATAAGCCATAAACGACCGAAGGGATACCGGCAAGTAATTCAACTAAAAATGATAACGGTTTTTCAAGCCAACCGGGAGAAAGTTCGGAAAGAAATACTGCTATTCCAATGCTGAGCGGAACACTTATTACAAGAGCAAGAAACGATGAGACGATCGTTCCGTAAATAATAGGCAACGCACCATAAATTTCCTGCACCGGGTCCCAAACGGAATTTGTTAAAAATGACCAGCCGAATTTATTTATGGAAATTTTTGAACCAACATACATTTCGTACCCCATCAGAATAACAAGCAGAAAGACCAACACCGCAAAAAGCAGTGTTAGTCTTTCAAAAATGAGGTCGCCTATGTTGTGAGACGAAAAGAACTTTTTAAACCGTCCTTTCGGAGCAAACACCGGGGTATTACTCTTAGTCTTCGGGTCTTCTCTATTTATTTGTGTCTCTGAATTATCCACTATTTTATTTTTTTACCGTTTGCCGTAATCGAGTTGATATTTTTTTCGCACAATTTTACAACCGCTTTCGGTAGTGGTGCATAGTAAAGTTCGGTAGCAAAAGATTGTCCTTTTACCATCGACCATTTTAAGAAATTAACAAGGGCTTTAGCTTTTGCTTCATCTTTCATGTTTTTATAAATAAGCAGCCAGGTGAAACCCGAAATCGGGTAAGAATCTTTTCCTGCCGCATCTGTAATTGAAACGCGAAGATCTGCGGGCATACTCTTGGCAGCTCCTTCAGCGGCAAATGAAACTGATTGGAATGTAGCTTCAACAAAATTTCCCGCTTTATTTTTCATATTTGCATATTGGATTTTGTTTTGCACGGCATACGCTAATTCAACATATCCGATAGAACCTGATGTTTGTTTGACAAGTCCTGCAACACCATCGTTTCCTTTTCCGCCAAGCCCAACAGGCCAGTTAACTGAAGTTCCTTTCCCGACTTTAGATTCCCAGTTTTTGCTGACTTTAGTTAAATAATCAGTAAAGATGAACGAAGTTCCGCTGCCGTCTGATCTGTGAGTAACAACAATCGCTTTGTTGGGAAGATTCAATTTAGGATTGTCTTTTTTGATTTTTGCATCATTCCAGTAAATAATTTTTCCAAGGAAGATATCTGCAAGAACTTCACCGCTTAAATTTAATCCTTTGCCAACGCCCGGCACATTATAACAAACAACTACTGCCCCCATTACAGTTGGAATATGAAGAATGTCTGTTCCTTGTTTTGATTTTGCTTCTGCCAACTGCTTATCCGTCATTGGACCGTCGGTTGCGCCAAAATCTACGGTTCCTTCCGCAATTTGTCTAATTCCGCCGCCGCTTCCGATAGCTTGATAATTGAATTGAACGCCGGTTGCATTTTTATATTGGTCAAACCATTTTGAGTAAATAACAGCCGGGAATGTTGCCCCGGCGCCGTTTAATTGCAGCTGTGCATGGGTTAACATTGACAATGTAACCGTTAGAAAAAGAGCCGATATAATTTTTTGAAATTTCATTTTTTTCTCCTTAAATATAATTAAAATGTGTAGGCAAAAGTTACCCGAGCGGTTAAATCCTTAACAGATTTTCCTTGAACATCTTTAGCCTGATAATTAAATAATTGAACGTTTGGAATTATGCTAACGTTTTTAGCGGCTTTATAATCTAGCCCCGCCATAAAGAAAGAAGTTCCGTCAGAAACATTATCCGTATTAGGATCGAAGTTATCAAATCTTCCTACCAGTTTTAATGTTTCTGAGAGTGTCCCCCATCCCCAGAGAGAAAAGCCGATGCTGGATTGATTTTGCAGCGCTTGAGTTGCAGATTTAGCAAAATTATTTTGAATGGTTCTTGTAAAAGCTTCAACTCCGAACGAATAATCTTCTTTCTGTTTGTACCCTAAAAATATTGAGCCCACGAATTGATTATTTGATTTTGCCTGTTTATCAAAACTATCCATCTTATTGGCTTTTGCAGCATAATCTGCATGAACGGTAGCCTGAATATTTTCCGAAAGTTTGAATTGCAACAGTGTGGAATATCTTTTATACTTATCTGTCTCAGGTGCATTACCGCTGTTATTTGCAAATTTAACCCAATAATTTACCAAACCGTTACCGGTTAATTTTCCTTTCAAATCAACACCCAAATCTCTTGAAGGAACAATTCCATCAAGGTCTAAAATAGTTTTTTCTAAAGAGCGATAACCCCAAGCCGCTTCGGAAACATCAAAAGCGGGAGTAGGAGAAATACCAAAAACTAAATCAGAACCACTAAAGATTCCTTTCCACTTTAAGTAAGCATCTTTAACCATTACACCAAGTTTGCCGCCGTTTGTGTTAGAGCTAGTGCTCTGGTCACTTTCAAGACGGAAGCGTGAATCAAAATTATCAGCAACAGCAAAATCTGTTGTAAAATAAATTCTTCTGAACTGAAATCCACTTAAGTCTTTCTTTGCAATGGCTACATTATCTATGTTATAAAAATAATCGCTGTACATAAGACCGCTTATTTTAGGTAAATTTTGTGCGGATAGAACATTACACACCAAAGCCACAACGACAAAATGTCGGAATAGTATTCTCACTTTTTTCTCTCTCATTAAAAATAAATTTTTATTTTCTCTCATTAAAAGTTAGCTAAAAATTGCGATGCCAATGTTAAGTAATTGTTAAGAAATTGTTAAAAAAGGGATTGGAACAGTGAGAATTAATCGCTCATCATTGGAGTAAGTGCAGCGCCGGGAAGGATTTCTGTTTGGTCAGACAGTGATTTGTCGTTACTTGGTCATTCGCCATGAGTCATTAAAAAAGCTGGCTACTGAAACCATCCGGTTCCGGCTCAGATTAATCAGAGAATACTCCTTTCAATTAACAACTTAATGAGAGTTTATAAGTTATTCTCCCATAAAGGAATATACCCCGACTTGCGTACAACGTTTTGACCTGCAGGAGAGAGAACCCAATCAATAAAGTTTTTTACAACGCCACCGGGAGATTTGGTTGTGAAAAAATGGAGATATCTTGTTATCGGATAGGTATCATTTCTCACGTTTTCTTCGTTCGGCTCGATACCGTTGATTTTTGCGTGAAAGATATGTCCCTTATATCCCATACCACCATAACCAATTGCATTTGTGTTTTTAGAAACGAAATTAACAATTTCTTTTGTCGTAGCTACAACAATAGCGGATGAGGAGTAATTCTCATCTTCCATGATGTGTTCTTTAAAATAAAAGTAAGTCCCCGAATTAGGATTTCTTGTAACGGTAGTAATTGAAGTATCTTTTCCACCCAAGGCTCTCCAATTACTTATCTTACCGGTGTAAATATCTTTAAGTTGCTGCAAGTTGAAATCTTTTACAGGATTAGAAGGATTTACATAGATGCTTAATCCATCCTTTGCGATAAGAAAGACTAATCCGAGCGAGCCGTAATAATCGGCAAGAAGTTTAGCTTCTTCAGGCTTTAAATTTCTCGATGCAGTGCAGATATCGGTTTTGTTGTTCAGTAAAGCCTTAATACCTTCAGAGGTTCCACCACCTTCAACATGGAGAGATATCCCGGGATATTCTTTCATATAGGCTTCAGCCAGATTGGATGTTAATACAAACATGGTATCCGATCCTATAATTTTTATCGAACTAGTCCTATAGAGATTTGCAGCACATCCATTTAGCAAAATAAGCAGGGAAATTAAAAATTTTTTGTGCGTCATATATTATTTCTTTTCAGCTATTGATCTTAATCGTGCATTGATGAATTGCGAACCCTTTCGCCACTCCGGAGTCTCTTTACTGTTGGCTAAATTAAAACACAGATCAAATAAAATTTTGGCATGTATGGCAGCCGCTTCACAATCAATGTTCTGGTTCAAATCGTCGAAAGGAGTGTGATAATAATTAAGATAGTATTTTATAAATGCTTCAGTTACCTCCTCTTCAGACTTAGATTTATTCTTTGTCCCTTCGAGAACTAAAATAGATGGAATACCTGCCAAAGCAAATGCTAATTGATCTGATTTATTAAAAGCATCAAAACTTTTAAATTGTGGTGGAATATTTTGTACAGATAGGTTGTACCTTTCAGCAGTTGAAGTTAGCCATTTGTCTAAAGTGGAAAGCCCGGCTCCAATTCCAACAATACTTTGAAAGTTTTTTAACATAGCTATCCCATCTATATTAATATTTGCAACGGTTTTGTAGAGAGGGACAATTGGATTCTCAGTATAGTAACTTGATCCAAGCAAACCTTTTTCTTCTCCCGTCGTCGCAATAAAAATGATTGATCTTTTAGGTTTAACTTCCAAACTTGAAAAAGCATGAGCTAATTCAAGTAAAACCGAAACACCCATAGCGTTATCAAGTGCACCGTTATAGATTGAGTCTTTCTCAACAGCAGGTCCGATCCCTAAATGATCATAATGCGCGGAAACAATTAAATAAGAATTTTTAAGTTCTTCATCACTTCCCGGAACAATCCCTATAACATTCGGCGTAATAAAATCACGTTCTTTAAATACACCTCTAAATTTTAATTTTATTGTTAATGGAAACGACTCGATTTTTTTAGCGTTATGCATTTTAATCAAATCATCAAAGGTATATTTAGAATTAAGAAAAAGTTTTTCGGCAATGTTTGGGTTCAAAAGAATACTAAGATTACCGGAGACAGAATAGGCAAGCGTAACATCTTCAAACGAAAAGTTTTTCCGTACGGCATTCCAATCTTCGAAAGTATTTAATGGAATTTGAATTGTCCCGGCGGCACCTCTTGCAATTGCAATTCTTCTTTTTGATTCAGGATAGCTGTAAATAGTTGGATATCTACCGTCGAAATAATCTTCGTCTTCGGAATAGGGTTCACCATCCAGGTAAACGACGATTTTCCCTTCTACGTTTACTGATTGATAATCATTATAATCAAATTCGGGCGCAACTATACCATAACCAACAAAGACTAAAGGTACCGGAACCGGAAGAAATGTTTGCTGGCCCGATCTATACAGAAAATAATCCTTAGAATAATTTAGATAGGTTGTATCTTCACCCGAAACAAGCATTAACTCGGAGGCATTTAACGGTGTACTTCCATGCATAGGGATGTTTTGATAATAAGAATCATCCCCCGGTATTTTATTTAATTTAAAACTAGAAAATTGATTCGAGATATATCTAGCGGCAAGGTTACCTCCTTTTGTTCCAACTCCTCTTCCTTCTAAAGAATCGTCAGCTAGTATCTCCAAATGCTCTTTTATGGAAGTTGCAGAAATATTACGAAAGGTGGAATAAAAGGAATGATCCCCTTGTGAGAAAAGATATTGTGGAGCTAAAATCAGCACGATAAAAATATTTAGAAATAAGATATTCATTTGCTTAAATGTAAATAAATCTCAATCAAAAAAATAAAAAAAGGACGCCGGTGAGAAACAGCGTCCTTTAGAGTAGGTGAGAGAGAGAGTGAGAGAGATTTATTTATTTATTTCAAGAGTGTCATTTTTTTAGTCAAGTTGAATGAACTGGATTCTATCCTATAGATATACACTCCGCTTGTAAGTCTTGAAGCATCCCAGTTTACATTATAAGTTCCAGCTTCTCTATAACCGCTTACGAGGTTTGCAACTATCTGTCCAAGTAAATTATAAACTACTAACTTTACATTACCAGATTGCGGTAAAGAAAATCTGATTGTTGTTGTCGGGTTAAACGGATTCGGATAGTTTTGAGAAAGTTCATATCTGTTAGGAACTCCAGCTGTTGAAAGTTCTTCGTTGACGGATAAAACAACTGAGGTCATTTTAATTGTTGACCAACCGGACGTCCAATCTTGTGTACCAAATGCGCCGACATAATTTGCATTTGCATCAAAGAACCCATCATTTGGAGGAGTTGCAGCACCGGTGAGTGCTGGTGAATTAACTAACGGCATAGCATTAGGATTCGGAAGAGCGAAAGGATTGCTCATTCCCGCTGCATCATTATTATCATAATATCTATCACCATTTGTTGTAAAATAACCTGCATAATCAAACCCTGAAAAACCTTTGGTTGAATCAATACTCTTTGCAGCCCCGGCTACGATACCATTCTTAAACCACCATAATCCGTCTTTCAAATCTATGTTGGTTTGAGTTCCATCAACAAAGACTCCATCTTTTGGCCAGCCAACGAGTAAGGCATTGCTAATTTTATTCTGCGATGATCTTCTTAAATGCATCCCGTGATCATACTTTACATCTATTTGCGTTGTAGGTGTTGCTTTTGGTCCTATCAAAGTAACATTCCACCAGGTCGGAGATGTTCTCGGTGTATTCAACGATCCTGTTCCATCGTTATCACTTTCAAATCCGTTTGAA
>JBAYFO010000056.1:0-23734 GCA_041667115.1 Ignavibacteriaceae bacterium
AAAAAAAGAATCCCGGCGGGATTCAATGTTTTTAATTTTGTGATAGATATAAAAATGGGAAATGAAAATAAGACAAAAATATTCAGCCAGAGTCTGACAGGTTCACCGGAGGCAAACAGGCCTGACAAGAAAAACAACAATTTAACCGAGGATACTATTTTTTGCAAAAAATTTAAATGAATTTACATGAAAAACTTTTCAAAGTTCCCTGCTTGCTAATTTCCCGAAACCTTTTTACGTTTGTTTGTGCCAATAAGTGGTGTTATGCATATAATTTATTATCTTGATCTTATGCTAACAATTAACCCATTTTGCGCAACGTAACCTAATAATAGAGTAAATGGTAGTTTTATTTCTGAGTTAGTTTTACATAGAAAAGTATTTTACGATAGGGTTTTCCCCTCCCCCCTTTTATTTCTTCATGATGATGAATCAACAAAAAACAAAATAGTAATGCGGCTTACATTTAAACTAAAGTAAGGGATCTAATATGAATAAAATATTTTATTTCGGAGAAACGGTAGAAGGATACAAAATTCCGGTATTAAATGAACGGGAAATAAGAGCAGCGGCAGGATTACTTTTTTTGATGATGTTCATCTCAATACTTGTAGTGATCCTTAAAAATGACTTCTTAATGCTAAAGTATGCGGTTGTAATCTTCCTTGCCGATATCGCTATCCGGGTTTTTATTAATCCTAAGTTTTCTCCTTCTTTAATAATGGGACGTTTAATTGTAAGGAATCAAGTTCCCGAATATGTAGGAGCTAAACAGAAAAAGGTCGCATGGATAATTGGCGTCTCCCTGGGAATAATCATGTTTATTCATCTAATTGTTATGAATGCGTTTAGCCCGATAACCGGTATTATCTGTCTCATTTGCCTTATCTTCTTATTCTTTGAAACGGCATTCGGTATTTGTTTGGGTTGTAAATTCTATTCAATGATTTATAAAGAAAAAGCTCAACACTGCCCCGGTGAAGTTTGTGATATTAAATCAAGACAGGATATTCAAAAAACATCATGGTTACAAATACTTATTGTTTTTGGGTTTATCGCTTATATTTTCCTTACGGTCTCTTTCTTTAATGATTCATTTAGTAAAAAACCTTATGACTTGTTTGGAATTGATAATGTTTCAAACGCTAAATAGGAGAAAGTATGAAATCATCTAGTTCGATTATAGTTTTTCTTTCAATTTTATTTATGACTTTTTTAATCTTTGGCTGCGCGCATCAGCCATTGCCGGCAACACCCGGCTCACCGGGATTTTTACTTGGATTATTACACGGTTTTATAGCTCCCGTTGCTTTTATTGCAAGCTTGTTTACTGATTACCGGATCTATCAATTCCCAAACTCCGGTTTATGGTATGACTTTGGCTTTATGCTTGGAATAAGCGGCTTTAGCGGTGGAATATTTGGAGCTTCACGAAATAAATAATAATTGATAAGTCAGCTTACGCATTATTAGACTTTGCATAGCCATGAGCTTTAGAAACTGTATGAAAATCATTTAGCAAGTGGCTAAACTCAACCCCAACCCCTTCTCTTGAAAAGAAAAGGGGCTAAAAAAGGCGAAATTCAAAATCCCTCTCTTTTTAAGAGAGGGATTTAGGGTGAGTTCAATGCTTTTTAATGAATACTCACAAAGCCTCTGAAGGTCACGGCAATTAAAAATATTATTTTGCATAAGGTGACTAATTAATATTCCTAATACACAATATTCAATTCAATATTTGAATTTTGATTTTTGAATTTTGGCATTTTGCCAGTTTCTATCAGTTATTTAGAAAGATAAAAAAAATGAAAACAATACTCTTTATTCTCCTTGCTGTTATCCTTGGCGGGTTAGCAGCATTTTTCACTTTACATGAAAAGAAGAAATGCCCTAATTGTCAAAGTAAAAACATTACTAAAACCGGTAAGAAGATTTACGAGGAAGAAACCTCAATTGCCGTTACTTCTCCTACTTCATACCAAAAATTAGAATATAAGTGTGATAAGTGCGGGCATCTCTTTTATATAAAACAGAGAGCATTACTGTTTGAATAAATTACAATTTGTAGGGCGAATCTCCGATTCGCCCATGCGTTTGGTAATTACCCAAAACCTCTTTACGTTTGTTTGTGCTAATAAGAGGTGTTATGCAGATAATTTATAATCTTGATCTCATGCTAATATTTAACACTCTTTGCACAACGTAACCTAATAATAGAGTAAATGGTGGTTTTATTTTTGAGTTAGTTTTACATAGAACATTCTTAACAGACGGGGTCTGCCCCGCTCCCCTTTTGTATTCCGCAAATGATGAACCGATAAAAAATAATAGTTTAATAAATAGTCTTTTAAGCAAGGACAAAATAACTGGAATACTAATATCTGTCCGTCTTTGGTAGATGCATTGACATAAAGTAATGTATTCTTTAATTAACTAAACCGTGCGGGATAAATAATTGTTAAATAGCTAAAACTATTGAGGAAATATGTTAAACAAAATTGAAGAGAATTTAATTAAGAGAGGATTCACACCTAATGTTAGAAACGCAATTAAAAATTCCAAAATCTGCATAATTGATGATGGCATCCAAGATCTTAAAAGCTTAATAAAAGGATTAAAAGCAGAGGGCTTCAGTAACTTAGTTGAGAAAAAAAAGGTAAACTCGGTAAATGAATTACTCCAAGAAGATTACGATCTAATAATTTTAGATATTACTGGTGTTGCAAAGGAAATATCAGCAGAAGATGGTATAGGCGTTTTATCCGAACTTAAAAGACATAATCCTGCGTTACAAGTTTTAGTCGTAAGTGGTTCTTCATTTTCTCCAGAACTATCTCAGAAACTTAGTCAAGCTGATCTTATTAGAAATAAACCGGTATTACCTTCTGATCTATCTGCTGATGTAGAAGAATTATTGAAATTTAGAAAAGATGAATATTGGGCAGCTTTAAGTATTTTAAAAGAATTACGTCATTTGCAACCAGATATTTTAGAAAAATTAAAATTCTTTGAAAAAATTAAGTTAAGGATATTGCAGTTTAGGATAACCAAGAATTTAGAAACGTTTGATTCAAGTATTGCGAATAAGTTTATTAAAATAGCTGATATTGTGACGAAATTAGGAACTATTGGTTTGCGGGTTGTAAAAATATCACAAGGTTTTATTCATCCATGATTGATCTTAAAGGCACAAAAATATTATTTACCGCATATGCTCATTATTATTCACAATTTTATAATTGTGGATTCTATTCAGATGATTTAGATATTCCAAATTATTTATGGATATCTGGTATCAAGCCTGAATCATGTAAACTGCTTGATGATAATATGAAAATCAACCAACAATGTCATAAATTTTATTCAAATTTAGATATTGGTATAAAAGAAACGATATGTCCATTGGGAGTGACTATTAGATATAATAGAGTTAAAACTGCATCTGGCACATTTACAATGATGATGCAAAAAGAGTATAATCAAGAAATTACAAAAAATGTAGTAAGTAAACTTCCAAGAAAAACCAAAAAGGCTTTGAAAAAAAAATTACATAATGGTGATATTATTTTCAATATAACCAATATTAATGATGATACTATAATCGATAATTTTTCAAATGTTGTTGAAACAGTTTTAGCTGGTAGACTATCAGAATCAATGCGTGCAATAACTCATGAAATGCTCACACCTATTCAAGGTGTGATTAATGACATAAAATTATTAAAATCTCAAGTTGATGAGAACAAAGAATCTCTTGATACCATAAAAATACTCGAGCAAAATATTGGTCAAATATCAAGATTATCAAAAAACATCTCTATTCTACTTAATCCTCAATTAAATATCACAGTCCAAAGTGCTCGCAAAGTATATATTCATAGCGAAATAAAAAACATTTGGGAACGATATACTTCAGCGACAGAAGGAAAGAAAATAATACTCGATCATAAAAAAAATAAAGGGGGATTGTATATTGAAGCAGTTCCAGATCAGATAGGCATATTATTTAATATCTTATTAGAAAATGCGATCAAATATTCTTTTGAGGGTTTTGATAATAAACCAACTAAAATTATAGTTTCTTACAAAGATTTGAAGAATTTTCTTGAAGTAACAATAGAAACATTAGGATGTTTAATAGAAGTATTTGAATACGAAAGAGTTTTCGAACTTGGATATCGAGGTATAAATAGTAATGAGCGATTTCGAAATGGTACGGGTTCTGGTTTATATATTGCTAAAAATATTGTGACATCTCACGGAGGTGAAATTTTAGTTTCATCACAAAAGATTGAAATGGAGAATAATGCTCCTTTAGGGATAAACAAATTTTCCGTTAAATTACCTTATCGGTTTAAGAATTGCTCTATATAACATCTTTAATTAATATAAAGTTAAGTGAGAATAATCCTATTTTTTGTCAGTAGGATTTTGACAATGCATGGGTATTTTTAGATAAATAAAATATAAGTGGTAATCCATAAATAATTAAGTCAGCAGTGTTGGCTTTTAATTTAATATGATGTCAGACATTTTTAATATATGATGGAATGTTTTTATTATACTGATAGCTATATAAATAACAAGAAAACCTTTTCTAAAATGTGTTTACTTTTTGATAAAGTATATACTTATTATTTGCAACCTTTCTATTATTTAAATCCCTTGAACGAAATATGGCAAAGTAAAAGAAATTTTAAGCCCATATTTGAAAAAGAATTGATTACAGAACATCATGCTAAAACATTTCTAGATTTTTTAGATACTAATAAACTGCTTATTGATAATAAAATATTTTCTCCAATAATAATTAATAAGGTCCCAGCGGATTGGAATAGTATTGAAGAATCAGAAAAGCAAATTATTAATGAAAGTAATGGCCTTAACTTTGACTGGTTTAGCAAAATTACTGGTTTAATCCCAGAGAATAAAATTTATTATGATTCAGCATGGTTTTCTTTATATAGAATTCAGTCGATTGCTGCTTCCTTAATATCAGCAATTAAGAGTGGTAAAATTCCATTTAGTGATAATCCATCGCTAAGTAAACTTGGAATATTTTCGTTAAATAAAATTACTAATACGAAATACACTCCATCAGTTGAAGAATTATCTAATATAATTGCCTTTAAATCACTTTCATTTTTCTTCCCAGATTTTCCAGAACTTAGACCAGAAGAGATATTAGAAGTGAGATATAAATTGGACCAAGAATTATCAGCATTTAAGCATGAAATGGGAATAATTATTGTTGAAAACCAGATCAATGAATATGACCAATTGAGAAATTTGATACAAAATAAAATTCAACCACGCATTGATGATATAAAGCTTAAAATAAAATCGATTGATCAAAGTTTGTTTAGAAATATTTCCAACTTAGTTTTTGCAAGTAGTGGTGCTTCAATATTGTCACATTATGTTAATTTACCACTAGAAGCTCAAATCACTGGTGCTGCTGCGATAGTAGGTAAAATAGCAACGATAATTCATGAAAATATTTCTAAAAAGAATGAATTATTGAGTGAAAGTAGAAATAAAGGATACACCTTTTTGTTAAAAGCCAATAAAAAGATTAGATAGATTTGCAAGCCACCAAGCAAGCGGAGATTGATAATAACTACAATCTCAAATCTCTAAAAAAGTAGAACCAATCCAAATACGTTTATTATTTTTAATCCGTTTCAATAATTTTGCATATAATAATAAACAAAGGGGCTATGATGACTACTTAACATGTCTAAATCGTCCTAACAATTGCATCCCTAGTTGTTATTGTCGCATTCCTCTTCATAATAAATAAAAATAAAGAGGCAAAAAAAGTCATATAGGTGCCAGTTCCCTGCGGCAAATCAGTTTTTCCTTTTCACTTTTAATTTTCACCTAAATTCCCTTCGCGTGCTTCGTGACTTCTTCCGTGTAACTTCGAGTAACAAAATCCTTTCACGAAGTCCACGAAGGTTAACACGAAGAACCACGAAGAGTTTGACGGATGATGGTTGATGGTTGAGATTTGACTTTTGAATTTTGACATTTTCCCCCTAAAACCTTATTTTCAGCTTAAAAACGAAGAAATAATTATCCTAAGCATCTAAATAATTGTAATTCCTTACCGGTTTATTGTAATAAATGGCCATTTATTGTAATTACTTCTCAATTTATTATAATTACTCGCGGGCTAATTGTAATAAATAACGATTTATTATAATAAATCACACGGTAATTATAATTACTTACCGGATAATTGTAATTCCTGGTCAAATAATTGTAATTTCTAACTCAACAATTATAATTATGGAAGGGGTAATCATAATTCCCGAAGATATAATTACAATAAGTTCTCCCCTTCTTTCCCCCCAAAAAGCCGTAACTATAGAAACTCAGCTCAAAATAATAGTACTCCTCCAAAATATTCTTACTTGCACCTTTCAACTTTAGACTTGCTACCTTCCTATTTCTATTCTTTCTCCCTTAAATTATCACTTGACAAAATAATTGCAATTATTTACATTTCGACCGTATCAATTGCTTGTCTCTATTTCTTGTTGATATACTAACTATTTATTAACAAATTAAAAGGAGTATCTTATGCCGGTTGATGAAAAAAAACTCTATAGTGAGTTCAATACCCAGCTGGGAGATATCGCAAATGGTGTCGCCCTTCATGCCGCAGATGTAAACTTTCCTCCCGCGATAAAAGAAACCGATATTAGAAGCTGGAAAGATGATCTTGAGGTAAAACGGGAAGCCTACGATAAGGCTTCATCTGTAGTTGATAATCTGAAAAGTATTTATGATATCGCATTCAAAGATTATCAAGCAAAATTCTCATCTGTCTGCACTTCTCTTTATGGTTTCCATGGAAAACAAAATCCTATTGTAGCGGATTATGGATTAAAGACTTATAAAAAGAAAGGCAAAACCGGTCCCCGCAAAAAGAAAGAAGAATGATGTGATTATAGAGGATTAGCCGGTTAATTACCGGCTGGTTCTCTTATAGTTATCAGTTTATAGTGGTTAGTTTTCAGTTTTGATGGTTGATGGCTGATGGATGAATTTTGAGATTTGAAATTTGAAATTTGAATATGCTTTTTTTGTAACAAAAAATCATCGGCGGCTACTTATTTTAGACAGAGCGGAAAGAAGAAATTAAAACTTAGATTATTTAACTCACGTTACGCAAGATTATGAAAATCGTAGGGCGATTCTCTGAATCGCCCATCTGTTTTACTTTAGTTCGCTCTTTTATTGGTCGATCCCGAAAGCTTTCGGGATCAACCTACGGACTCGCAAATTATGTTATTTAAAATAATATTTTGGTAAAATGGTCTTTAGCAGGTTGGCGAATAAGTTAAAGTTAAGCTTTATAACAGAAACTTTACAATGCCAATATATTGTTCGGGGATATCAATTCGTTTCTCAAGATAAAATTTTTCAAGTCCTACGTTAATCCATTCCCTTGAAGTTGTAATAGTCTGGAATAGAATATAATTACCATCTTTTGACCTAACAACATCATACCCCGACAGCGTTATAGCAATACTTTTACTCTCCCCCTTTAGATTAACCGACAAATAAATATTTTTATTTACCGGATCGATTTTTAGGGTATCAAGATCACCAAAGTCTGATATAAATTTCTTTGCATACTTAGCAAAAAGAATTGAAGCTGCTTTGGCTTTTATTTTTGAGAATATGCCCATAATTTTTTTTAGTAACACCAACATTAAAATTTCTATTAAATGTAACCTTGATTTAGATAAAATTTTACCGGAATCATTCTATTAATTTCGCTGCATCTGAACTTAGAAATGTTTTTGAAGATTACCAAGCGGTGAATCAAATATTTTGGTTACTTTTAGTAAAACACATGGTCGATTCAGAAAGCTTTCGGGATAGCGTAATAAAGACAACTAAAAAAACGAATAGAAGTAAAACGCATGGTCGATTCAGAGAATCGACCTACGGTTTTTATAAGCTGGCATAGGGTAAATAAATAAAATATTTCTGCTTTATTCCTCCTTCACCTTGTTTTTAAATTGTGTTAATTAGAACTTTTCTCTTTAACCGGATGTTAGTAAATTAGGTAAGTAAAAAGATCTCTTCTACCTTTCAACTTTTTTTGCAAAACTAACTTTATAATGATAATTTTGTCTCAAATAATTGGAGATTTAATGTATTTAATTCTTTTTGGGGCTCCCGGTGCGGGAAAAGGGACTCAAGCTAAAATATTGAGCCAAAAGTTTTCTATTCCACACATTTCGACGGGTGATATTTTGCGTGAAGCCGCAAAAAATGGTTCTCCTATGGGGCTTGAAGCAAAAAAATTAATGAATGCCGGTAAGTTGGTTCCCGATGAAATCATGATAGAAATTATCAGGGAAACACTTGGGCAAGAACAATGTAAAAATGGATTTATCCTCGATGGTTATCCAAGAACAACGGCACAGGCTGAATCATTAAACCGGTTATTTAAGAGATTGAACATTTCTGATTATGCACTTATTTGTCTTGAAGCCAATGATGACGAAATTGTAAAGCGGCTAACGGCACGCAGAGCTTGCAAAACTTGTGGGGCGATCTTTTCCGTTTCAGAGATTGTTAATGATACTCAGTGCCCGGTGTGTGGTGCGGAAAATAGTTTTTACCAGCGGAAAGATGATACTGAAGAAGTGATTCGCACCCGTTTGGAGGTTTTTCAATCTACTACAAAACCGGTAAAGAATTTCTATAAGAATGAAAATAAATTAATTGAAATAAACGGACTAAATTCTATTGAAGAAGTCGCGGCTGAAATAATAATCGGGTTAGAAAAGACTTTTTCAAAAGAGACATTATCTCGCTGAATTTCTAATTTCTTTTAACACCCCGTTTTCTAGTTGCAAGATGCGGGCATCAGATTTTTTAAGCAATTCATAATTGTGCGTTGCTAATAACACTGCCGTTCCGCGGTTATTTATTTTTTTCAATAATTCTAATATTTCCAGTGAAGTCTCCGGGTCTAAATTTCCAGTCGGTTCATCAGCCAAAACAAGTAACGGTTCGTTAATGATCGCACGGGCAATTGCAATACGCTGTTTTTCTCCGCCGGATAATTCTTTCGGATAGCTTTTAATCTTATGCGAAAGACCAACTTCGCCAAGCACTTCAGTTATCCGTTTTTTTATTTTTTTTGCCGGAGTATTTACTGTTTCAAGAACAAAAGCTAAATTTTCATAAATGGTCCGGTCTTCAATCAATTTAAAATCTTGAAAAATAATTCCGATCTTCCTACGCAAAAGCGGAAGCGAAGATGCTTTTATTAGTTGGCTGGAATAGACATCAAATTGAATATCACCATCATCAGGTAAGAGGTTAAAGTAAATCAATTGGAGCAAAGTACTTTTACCGGAGCCGCTCTTCCCTATCAAAAAAACAAATTCGCCATTCTTGATAGCAAATGAAACGGAACGAAGAATTTCATCTCCACTATAACCGAATCCAACATCGTTAAAATTAAGCATACGATTTTACTTTCTTCAAAATAAACTGAACCCGTCTAGAACCGGCTTTTCCTTTTCTGAAACCAAAAGCTTCGAGACAATCAACCACGTAAAAATTACTTTTCTCCAACTGTTCAAAGTAAAATTCAAACGGAAAGATCTTCTGTTTATGGATCTCTTTCTCGATAATCTTGCCGTCTTTATAAAAGATAAACTCATTAGTATGCACTCTTCTCTGTTGATCGTAAACACTGAAATGTTCAATCTTTTGGTAGTGATAATAATGAACTTTTTTCTTTCCTATCAAATGAGCAAGACTATTTTTTTCTAAACTTACATCAAAAGTAAAAACACCCTCTTCATTTAAGATTGCCGATACCCCGGATAACAACCGGGCAAAACTCTTTTTTGAAGGAAGGTAGTTAATTGTATCAAACGCAGCAAAAACAAAATCAAAATGAGGCTTGAAAGGAAGAGCGTTCATATCGCAGCATATTTTATTTTTTTTGAATTTACCCGCGGCAAGAAAATGGATTGACTTATCAGACAAATAATAATCCGGGAATCTCTTACTAAGTGCGGCAGCTAGTTTTCCGTTGCCTCCGCCTAGTTCAAGAACACTCTTCACTGCAATATCATATTTCCCGGTTATTTCATAAAGATATTTTGCCCATAAACCGTAATCAATATTTTTCATTAATACGTTATAGAAACCGGCAAGAGATGAATAATTCTTTTTAACTAATTGCGGCATTTTTCATCCGGTTTTCGCAAATCAGAATAGCTAGTTTGGCGGCGTGCATAATACTTGACGGATCGGCAATTCCTTTTCCGGCAATATCGTAAGCAGTTCCGTGATCGGGGGAAGTTCTTACAATGGGTAAGCCTGCTGTATAATTTACTCCATCGGAAAAGCTCAGCATTTTAAATGGAATTAACACTTGATCGTGATATGCGCCGATAACTGTATCAAAAAGCTTATAAGCATGCATTCCGAAAAAAGCATCGGCAGGAAACGGACCAAATACTTTGTCTTTGTATTCTTCTAACAAAGGAGAAAATATATTTTCCTCTTCATTTCCAAGTAATCCATTTTCTCCTGCATGGGGGTTAACGCCTAACAAGGCTATTCTTGGATTTTCAATCTTCAAATCATTTGTTAATGTATTAAGCACAATATTTATTTTTTTATTGATGAGATTTTTATCGAGAGAAAATGAAACGTTTTTCAAGGGAATATGGATAGTTAACAAAGCCGCTTTTATTTTAGCAGAATGAAAGAACATGACAACATTTTCTGTATTAGTCCAAGAAGCAAAAAGCTCTGTATGCCCCGGGAACTCAATTCCGGCTTTGTGGAAAGCTTCTTTTGAAATCGGCGCCGTGATGATGCAATCGGCAAAGTTATTCTTAACAGCGTAAAATGATTCTTGTAAAGAACGGAAAGCAATTTCACCTGATGATTTTGTTGGTTTTCCAAAGGTACATTTAGCATTCCCCAAGGTTATAATTGAAACGATATTATTTTTCGGTGTACTCTGCTCCGGTTTTTTCACAATCTCGTATTCAAAATCAATTTGAAGCATCTTTAATGTTTCTTCAAAAACATTTTTAGGGACTGCAAAATAGAGTTTATGTTTTTTCTTTTTATAGAAATCTAAAAGTGTTTTAACAACTATTTCCGGTCCGATACCATTACAATCACCACAGGTAAAGAATAATCTCATTTTTCATTTACCAATTCATAATTGCCGTTACCGGAATTATCGCGGAAAAAATATTTTTGGTTGCGCTCTTTGTAGAACCATACTTCCAGATTTCTTCCGTTTACAGAAGAAATCCTTTCAGTTGTCGTTGGGGGTCCAAATTGGATATAGATTTTACCACGGGCAGATAAAATACCATCAGGTGTTGAAAAATTAGAAAAGGTTTTTTGCGCATGATCTGTGCGTGAATAAAATTCAGCCAACAGTTCATTATAGGACGTTTTCGGAGTAGGATCATACTTCTGCCAGAATTTAAACAAATTTGAATAAGCAAATTTGCTTGAACTGCTTCTTAACGAATCGATAACAGACGGCGCTTCAACAATGCTTAAAGCTTTAAGTGCTATTTCATAATTTAAAAGTGAATGAGGTTTGTTCCACCACCTTACCTCAAGAGTTGAGAATTGATTCATATTCTTTTTGAGAGGGTATTTCCCTTCCGGTAATTTTAAGGAAACATCTTTAAACAGAAAAGTTTTGAGAGATGATTTTGTTTGAGGGTGAAGATAAATACCGGATGAATCTTCCTCAAGAAAAAATGGATGTGCAAAGGTTTCACTCGAACAAAACGTAAGTGAGTCAGCAGCTGACTGAAACTTCAAACAAAGAGAATCAGTTCTGCTGGAATCATTCTCATAGATAAAAGAATACGCCGCCGGTGAAAACGGTAATGTTTTTCCTCTGTTTGCTAAATAATATTTTCCGTTTGAACCAATTGAAACAACAAAGTTTGTTGCTTCATGCTTTGCAAGATCAACGGATAACTGCGGAAAAGTAAAGTCTTTATTGGCCAAAAGATCAGTTAACGTGATGGCTAGAAAATACTTCTTCTTGTCAAGATTCACATTTAAAAGCCCCTGAACTGATCTATTTTTATTTACGGTTTCATCAAATTCATCAACGAAAATAGTCTTGTCTTCATTCGCTCGAGAGATAGTGTTTGTTGAAGAATCTTTCAGTTCAATCGACACGCGAATCTTTGTTGTATATTTATCTCCATCTTTTAAAAAAGAGAGTCTATCATAATTAATCCGGTAGACAAATTGAAAAATCCCTTTACCCGAATCCGGTTGTGAATAGTAATATTCGTACAGCAGCGGTGGTTCAAATTCAAATCTCTGGTCTGCCTGACTACGGGGCAGGCAAAAATGAGGTAATGAAAGAAACGAAATAAAAAGTATTGTGACTAATTTTTTCATATGTAGGATAAGATAAAAATAAAATAGCGCACTAATTTCAATTCCTTCCGTTAAAAGTGTAAAAGAAAAGTTTCAACTTAACTATTCATGTTCAACAAAAACTCTTTATTGTTTTTTGTCCCTTTCATCTTAGAAGTCATAAACTCCATCGCTTCAACAGGATTAAAATCACTAATGATTTTTCTTAATATCCAGAGACGGGCTAAATCGTCTTCTTTAATTAACAAATCTTCGCGTCTTGTTCCTGAACGGTTGACATCAATTGCAGGGAAGATTCTTCTATCACTTAAATCTCTATTAAGTACAACTTCCATATTACCGGTACCTTTGAATTCTTCAAAGATAACGTCATCCATTCTGCTACCGGTATCAATTAACGCGGTTGCGATAATGGTAAGGCTTCCACCATCTTCGGTATTACGGGCTGCACCAAAAAATCTCTTTGGTTTATGTAATGCATTTGAATCAACACCACCGGAAAGAATTCTGCCTGAGTGAGGAACAACGATATTGTTAGCACGTGCTAAACGGGTAATACTATCTAACAAGATAACTACATCTTCGTTGGCTTCAACTAAACGTTTTGCTTTTTCAATAACCATATCGGCAACCTGGATATGACGGTCAGCCGGTTCATCAAACGTTGAACTGATAACCTCTGCTTTTACACTTCGTTCCATATCGGTAACTTCTTCAGGACGCTCATCAATTAATAAAATAATAAGTTTTACTTCAGGATGATTTCTAGTAATTGAGTTTGCGATTTTTTGGAGTAAAATTGTTTTACCGGATTTCGGTGGAGAAACGATCAATCCTCTTTGTCCTTTTCCAATCGGAGCGAGAAGATCCAATATTCTCATCGAATATTCTCCCGGAGAAGATTCAAGGGTAAGTTTTTTAGTAGGATAAACCGGGATCAAATTATCAAATAACGTTCTGTCTCTTATGCCGTCAGGATTAAGTCCGTTTACTGCTTCAACTCTCAGCAAAGCGAAGAACCGCTCTCCTTCTTTTGGAGGACGAACTTGTCCGCTGACAAAGTCACCGGTACGAAGCATAAATTTCTTAATTTGCGAAGGAGAAACATAAATATCATCCGGTGAAGGAAGATAATTATAGTCTGCTGAACGGAGAAATCCGTACCCATCCGGCAAAACTTCGAGCACACCTTTAGAGAATGTTAATCCATCCTTACCAGTTTGCGCTTCTAATATTTTGAAAATTAATTCTTGTTTACGGAGATCGCTGTAACCTTGAACGCCGAGTTCTTTGGCTATATCATTTAATTCAACGATCTTTTTGGATTTCAGTTCTGAAATATCCATTGGCATAATTTGACCCTTATTATTATTTATTTGTTCTTAAATTTTGGAAATATTTTTTGTTAACAGTTAAGTTTTCCAGCGAATTATCGATTGGCTTAAGAGGTTGATTCAAAATTGCATATATTTTTACTATTTGTCAAGTACTTTCTTGGATTAATCCCTTTTTTATTTCACCAACCAAATACATACTACCCAAGACCACCAGGCTTTCGCCTGAATTTTTATTCTTCTTAAATTGAAGATAAAATTCAGTTGGATTGTCCTCCACATCTGCGCTTAATTTCAGTCTATTAGCTAGAGTCAGCAGGTTTTCTTTTTTTTCAGCCCGATCAAAAGGAAGATCAACAAAATGAAATTCGTCAAATGCTGGTTTCAACTTTGAAAGCATCAGTTCAATTTCTTTATCTTTCATAACTCCAAAAAGAAGATGAGTTTTTTTGTACTTCGACTTTTCTTTCTGAAATTCTGAAAGAAAACTTTCAACTCCTTCGGGGTTATGTGCAGAATCAAAAATGATTCTCGGATTTTCAGACATAATTTCGTAGCGCCCTTGAATTTTTGTATTAGCCACGACGTTTTTTAATCCATTTTCAAAAACATGTAAATCTTCAAGTCCGAGAGTTTTGTTTACAACTAGTGTTGCAAGGGCGGCATTGTACTTTTGATAATAACCGTGAAGCGGTGAATCCAATCTATCAATATCCAGTTCTTCAGTGTACAACTCTAAATGCGTTTCACGTTTAATGATATAATCTTCAAGTTCAAAAAATTCACTATCAACTTCTTCGCACTTTAGCTGAATGACTTCATCCGCCGCCTCGGGTAAAATGCCTAGAAAGACTTTTGCTTTAGGTTTGATAATAGCGGCTTTTTCGGCTGCAATTTCTTCGATTGTATTCCCTAAATACTGTGTATGTTCCAGACTGATTGAAGTAAGCACAACAGCTAACGGGTTAAGTACATTTGTGGCATCCAGTCTTCCACCCAAACCCGTTTCTATTACCGCATATTTAACTTTCTTTTCAAGGAAATAAGTGAACGCTAACGCTGTAGTTACTTCAAAAAAAGTTAACCCGTTTTCATTTATAAATGATTCATGCTTATCATAGAACGAAGCAATATAGTCATCTTCAATTTCTTCGCCGTTAATTCTAATTCGTTCATTGAATCTTACAAAATGAGGCGAAGTGTAAAGCCCGGTTTTAAACCCGGCAGTTTGTAAAATACTTGCAATAAAAGAGGCAGTACTTCCCTTTCCGTTTGAACCGGCAATGTGAAAACATTTAAGATTGTTCTGAGGATTTCCGAGTACTTGAAGAAACTTCCGGATGTTTTCTAAACCAAATTTCATCCCGAAGATCTGGAGAGCATAAAGTTTTTCTATTGTTTTTTCAATATTCATTTTAAAGAATGAAGGAGCCTGTTAAGTTTTTAAGAGAAGCTATTTTCATTTTTTCACAATACAAAATTAAATCATTAACCATTGTTTCGGAAATATTCGGATAGACAAAATTTACGGTCCCAAGTTGAAACGCAGAAGCCCCGGCAATCATAAATTCAACTGCGTCCTGCCATGAAAAGATGCCTCCGACTCCAATTATCGGAATATCAACATTTCTTCTAATTTCCAAAACTTTCGCCAAAGCTACCGGTTTTATTGCCGGACCGGACAATCCCCCGGTAATGTTTTTTATTTTTGGTTTTCGAGTCATAATATCAAATGCGGTTCCGACAAGCGTGTTAATAGCTGAAACAGCGTCCGCTCCCGCCTCTTTTGCCGCTAATGCAAATTCTGAAATCCGGGAAACGTTGGGAGATAGCTTAATGAACACCGGTTTAGTAGAAACATTTTTTACTTGTTCGGTTATTCTTGCAACAGCTCGTTTATCATTCCCAAATTCAAGTCCCCCTTCTTTAACGTTTGGGCAAGAGACATTAATTTCAAATGCTGAAATTGTTTCTTCACCGGTTAAGAGTCTTGTGCATTCCACGTACTCTTCCACAGAACTTGCAGCAATGTTGCAGATGATTTTTGTATCAAACTTTTTTAAGAACGGAATTTTTGTTTTAAGAAATTCTTCGACTCCAACATTTGCCAATCCAATTGCATTTAACATTCCGGATGGTGTTTCAACGACTCTTTGCGGAGAATTTCCTTTTCTTGGTTTTAAACTTAATGATTTTGTAACAATTCCGCCTATTTTATTTAAATCAACAAATTCTGATATTTCATTCCCGTAGCCAACCGTGCCCGAAGCTAACAAAATCGGATTTCTTAACGTTAACGGTCCAATGGATACGGATAAGTCTATAGCACTCATGGCAATTCAACATCATTTACATTAAAAACGGGACCATCTTTACAAACTAAAAGATACTTTTCTTTATTTGTTGTAGATTCAATCGGGCAGCCCTGACAAATACCAAAACCGCAAGCCATTGAAGATTCAGTTGATATTTCAGCCTCAAAGCTATTTGAAATACAAAACTGCTGAAGTGATTTTAACATCGGAGTCGGTCCGCAACCGAATATTTTAATTCTATCATTTTTTAATTTATTTATTTCCGAACCAAGCAGTTGAACAACATTTCCTTCAAAACCAAAACTGCCGTCATCCGTTGCTGCTAAAACATTTTTCATTTCGTAAGTAATACAATCATTTTTTGATCTTCCACCGCTGAAACAGATAATTTCTTTCCCGGTTTTGTCAAGTTCTCTAATGAGAAACGGGAACGGAGCTGCACCAATCCCGCCGGCAACAATCACCGCTTTATCAAAATTTCCCGCTAGAGAAAAACCATTTCCAAGAGGACCCATAACGTCAACAGATTCACCTCTTTGTTTGTTTTGAAGAGCCGAAGTTCCTCCTCCAACCGAAATAAACATGATGGTAAAGGAATCTCCTTCAACATTGCAAATACTAAAGGGGCGGCGTAACAGAGGAAAATTTGAATTTGATACTTTGATATTTACAAATTGTCCGGGCTTTGCATGTTTGGCAATTTTATCAGACTGCAAATTTAAGAGAAAAACATTTGTTCCAATTTGAGTTACAGAATTAACCGTTGCGTTCTCAAGAAACAAGGGACATCCTTTTTATGTAGAAATAATCATTAAATAGTGAGCTTATGGACGGGGAACGCCGACCTTTCTGCCGATAGGCAGGAGAGTTATTTTGAACTACCCAAATTTATAGAGAATTTCATTCCCTACAAAATATCTTTCAGCAAATTTCTCTTTCTCGTGATGCATGCCGATGTTCAATTTAGCATCGGCATGCCTTACCAAAATCAATATTCCCTATCCGGTTATTTTAAAACAACCATCTTCTTGGTTTGCGTAAATGTACCGGCTTGTAATTGGTAAAAATATACACCGGAAGTTAACTTGTAATTCGTAGTTCCTAATTTGTAATCGTGTCTTCCGGCTTGTTGAAATTCGTTTATGAAAGTCGCAACTTCATTTCCCAACACATCGAAGAGTTTTAAGGTTACAAAATTATCTTGCGGTAATTGGTAACTGATAATCGTTTCCGGATTAAACGGATTCGGATAGTTTTGGTACAGAGTTAAACTCTCAGGAGTTAAATTTTCTTTCTGTTCTTCTACAGGAAGTAAAATATCATATTGGGCATCGTCAACATATAAAATGCTGCTTTTTGTTCCATCAGGAGTTTGTTTAACAATTATGCTGTTAAAGTACTTTTGTCCTGAACCGCCGATCGAAGAAATTGGAATTCTCTTCAACATCCAGCCTGACCAGTTAATCGTATCAACCATAACTTCTGAATTTGTATTACTCTCATCGTTAAACCAATATTCTAAAATATTGTAGCTTAAATCCCCTTTCACCCAAATACCAAATTCCGATGAAACACTTGAACCGATAGCCGGTTTAGCTGCATCGAAAAACTGGCAAACGCCACCGTTGGCTTGAGTAAATACATAAGCTAATCTTCCCCCTTTTGTTCCACTATATTTTACGCTCATCGTAACATTTACCATTGATTTCGCAGAATCAATACCAATTGATCCCGGATTTAACCCGGGATTTTTCCATTGCCCGACAACCTCAAAGCTGTCGATGATTGTTCCTGATAAATATTTTTCAGATACCGTTTTAAATACTATGGTATCTTTTACTGCTGTGGGAATTCCTTCCATATCTTTCAAGGTTTCACCAATTACCAATCGATAAGTGCTATTTATTACTAAACTACTTTGAGGCTGAAATGAAATAATTCCGATTCCATTATCAATTGATGTAACTATCGAGAGAGGAACCAACACATTTTGCGGTGAATAAAGTGAAATATTTCCACTAACTGATTGGCTTAAAATTGCTGCGTCAAATCTTGCACGTCCAAAAAAAGTAGTGCTTATTTCCTCTTGATTATTAACGGGGTAACTGCTTAAAAGATTTAATCTGTTTCTACTTTTCGTTGTAAAAGTGAAACTGTAAGGTTCTGCAATAGAAACATTTGAAACACTTTTTGCACCGGTTGATACGGTTACTGTATAGGTTGTTAATTTTTCATAGGTTACAGAAGGTGTAAAGGTTAACGTCATGTTTTGATTTTCCCAGCTCAACGTTCCTTGAACAGAGGGGGTAATAGTAAAAGCACTTGCTGTAGCAGAGGTTGACATTGGTTTATCAAAATTGATCTTGATTACTGCAGTTGAAGCAACACTATCCCCCGGATTTGTTACCGGTACATGAGATAAAATTGTGGGAGCAATCGTTGAATCATACAGCATTGACTTATCGGAAAAGACCGTCTGATTGGCAACAACTACAACAGTGGAGGAATCTTTTACATAATCGGGAGCTTCAAAGATCAATTTATAACTCCCCGGTGCTACACTATCAAACATAAAAAATCCATTGTTGAGCATATCACCTTGATATACTCTGTTTCCCGGCTGAAGAGTTACTTTGAGATTATTCACCGGTACTTTAGTATCACCCTTTGAAGCAATCGCATAATAACTAACCGTTTTATAGAGGTCTCTTGCTAATCCCGCAACAATACCTGTTTGAAAACCGGGTTGTGAAAAATATTTTAGAAATCCTCTTGCAATTGCCCATGCTTCGTGTTTTTTATAAGAAGCATTCATCAATCTCCATGATTCAGGAATGTAATCATGAAATTCGCCTTCCGATAAAGTCCCGGGAACATTTAAATTTTTGAATACCCCTAAATAAGCTTGACCCGTTCCATAAAAATCGAAATCGCCACGGCTATATTTAGCTGTTGTTCTGTTAGCTTTGAAAACTTCATCCGCTACATAATTAGCCATTGTTAAAGATGGAGGATAGGTTGGTGCCGCATCTCTACCTTGAAATAAAAGTAAAGTATAATTTGACTTCCCATCATATCCGTTGCTATGTATTGCGTGGAAGTAATCGACATTCTTTGCATTACAATCTGCTACAATTTGAGAAAGTGGAAGGTCGTCTGCATCGGTATTGGCTACTCTGGACATATAGACCGTAGCATTTACCTGCAGTAAAATTCCGCGTAATGCTAACCCTTTATCTAAATTGGATACCGATTCCCAAAAACCGGTTTGCGGAACATATCTGTCGTTAGCAGGATCCAACCCGCCATGTCCGGGATTAATATAAATTTTAGTGCCGGATAAATCTTGTCCGAATATTGAATTTGCGAGTATAAGGAATAATATAAGTTTTTTCATAGTTCATTTCTTAGTAATTTTTTTCTAATGAGAGATAAATAATTTTTCCATCAGCGGAGTGACAAACAATAGCATTCATAGAAGGCGACCATTCAGGAAATTGCTCATGAATTGTCTTGCTATCGGTAAGCTGTAATTTTTCTTTGCCATCCGATGATAGCAACATGATTTCGGAAGAAATAATTTTCTCTCCATCATCTTTATCTTCCATATAAGCGATCCACTTCCCGTCCGGTGACCATTGAGGTGCATTGGCATATCCCAAATCGAGCAATACCTTTCCCTCTAAATCTGTAACATAAGTTCCTTTTCCCATCAGTGTAAAAAGTATTTTAGATTTATCCGGCGATAAGGATGACCAAAGGTAACTCCCTTCTCCCAGCGGATCAAAAACTCTTTTCTGCCCATCGATCAAAAGGATTAAATTATTATCGCTATAAAACAACATCGTATCTTGCGGTATGATGTTCAACTGCATAGTTTGCTTTTGCTTATTATTTACCGTGATATCTGCATCTTGTTTGAAAATGCAATTGCCGCTTTTCAAAATTTTGGGGGCGGAAAGATTTCTTTTCCCGCTTTCGATCAATTCAATTTGTTTTGTTTGGAGATTTATCGATTTAATATCAGAATATTTTTTCCCGTTTACATATTTGTCTGTCCGGTAAAATACTTTTCCACCGTTACCGGTAAATTGATAGTCGAACCCTGAACCCGGATCAGAGGTGATGGTTTTTAATTCATTTGAAAAAAGATTGATCGACTCTATTCCGTCGTAGTAAGCGCGGGTGAAATAGATGGTTGAATCATTAGAGGCAAACCGTGGGAAATAATGTTCTCCACCGCCGGGAATAATAATTTCCTTACTTTCTTTTACTTTTATCGGTTGCGCTGTAGTAACAAATTGAAAGACTAAAAAGAGCATAAAAATTTGCACAAAAACACTTTTCATTTGAACTCCGGAATTAAAGATTTTGATTTTCAATTTCTGTTATTTTATCAAGTCGGCGCTGATGTCTTTCCCCGCCAAATTTTGTAATCAGCCATGTCTCTAAGATACCTTTGATAGTCTCCTCACCAAGCGCCTTTGCCCCGATCACAAGAATATTAGCATTGTTGTGCTCTCTTGCACTTTTCGCTGTGAACTCGTTGTAACAAGTTGCAGCGCGAATCCCTTTTATTTTATTAGCCGTTATTGCAGATGGAATGCCCGTTGCATCAACAAGAATCCCAAAATCAACTTCACCATTTTTTACTTTTTTTGCAACGGCAAATGCAAAGTCGGGATAATCACATGACTTTTCATCATATGTTCCAACATCCTGCACGGAAAAACCTTTTTCAACTAATATTTTTGAGAGAAGATTTTTTACGGTGTAACCGGTATGGTCACCACCAAGTGCAACACTATTTGTAACTTTATTTGTTGAGAAACCGGGAGAGGAGGTAAACTCAATTTTATCACTCACACTCTTTTTTACGACCGTTATTCCAAATTCTTTTATTTTATCTTTTGCAAGCGGCGTAATAATATCACTATCGCCAACAGCGATGATTTTTTCACCATTCTTAAATTTGGCGATAACTTCGGCTTCGGTAATTATTTTTTTCATGTTATAAATAATCGTTCAATTTATTCAACTTAATATAATCAACAACTTTCTTTACTTCTTGGGCATTTTCACGGTTGCACACAAGAAGAGCATCGTCGGTATTAATTACAATTACATTGTCGAGTCCAATCACCGCAGTAAATTTTTTGGGAGAATAGATATATGAATCAAGAGTCTTATCAGCATAAACATTCCCGATGAGCGCATTGTCATTTTTATCTTTGGTTGAAAGCTGGTGGACTTCTTCCCAACTACCAACATCACTCCAGGTAAATTTCCCTTTTGTTAAATAAACTTTGTGCGATTTTTCCATAATTCCATAATCGATAGAAATGCTTCTCAGTTGACCATATTCTTCAAGTAATATTTTTTCAAACTCTGCCGTCTTAAAAGCCGCTGCAATGTTTGTTAATGCCTCACCTAACTCAGGCATAAGAAGTGCTATTTCATTGATTATTGCATCCACCCTCCAAATAAACATTCCGCTGTTCCAGAGGAAATCACCGCTTTGAACAAAATTCAGTGCGGTATCATAATTCGGTTTTTCTGCGAACGTTAATACTTTAAAAATATTTTCTTCCGATTCATTCTCATCAATTTGAATATACCCATACCCTGTCTCTGGACGGGTTGGCGGAATTCCAATAGTCAATAATCCCCCTTCTTTATATGCGTATGTTGCAGCTTTCATCAATGATTCTTGAAAAATATTTTTTTCGCGAATGATATGATCCGCCGGAAGAACAGTAATTACCGCATCAGCATCTATTTTCTGGATCAACACTGAGGCTAATCCAATTGCTGCGGCTGTATTTCTTCCAAAAGGCTCTTCAAGAATATTTTCACTTGGAATTTCAGGTAATTGTTTGCTGATCTCTTCTTTTTGAAGTTTGTTCGTAACGATGAAGATATTATGATACGGTATAAACCCTTCAAGCCTGTCGACAGTACTCTGAATCATGGTTCTTTCATCAAAGATCTTTAGTAACTGTTTAGGTGATTTTTCTCGGCTTCGCGGCCAAAAACGTGAACCGACACCACCCGCCATAATTACTGCAAAAACGTTCATTCAGTATTCCTCATTTTTAAAGTTTGTAATTTTTTTCCAAAATCCTCCGCTTTGTTTAAATAGGAGGTGATATCAACATCTTTATTTTTAACCAATGCAACAATAACTATCAAACACGCACGCATAGACTCAATCATATCTTTTCCCGGAGCCAATTCTTTTAACTGGAGCATACGGAATGCTTTTGCCAAAATATTGTGCATTTCCGTTGTTATCTCTGTCCCGAATTTTTCTGATAACGAAGCGTTAACCTTCATCACCGTTTCATACTGTCTTAGCTCCGTTGATTTAACTTCACCGGTTCCAAGATTTTTCAAAACGGATTCTATTTCCTTTACCGGCTTCAATATGGTCGCTTCAAAATTTTGGAAGAAAAGATGTTCATCCTCGTTCTCTTCTTCAAAAATAAATTTTTCTTTTATTTTATCTGTCTTCATTTTTTCAGTATGAGAACTTTTTCTATCCGTAAAATCAATCGTCAAGGAATCATCCTTAGCTTCATCATTTACGGAGTTTGATACAAATTCTTCCAGTTTTTTACTGATCTCCTTGTACAAATTTGGAGTCAATGTATCAAGAACAGTATTTAAATCTTTCACTAAAAGTTGTGCATGGTCTTTGAATTTGTCCGACACCTTAAGAAAATCAACTTTATTTTGTTTCAAATAATTATAAACTTCATGAAATTTTATAGCTAATCTGGAAAGCTGTGTAATTTTCTTCATCCCGAATATTACATCTTCAAGATCATTTGCATTGAGCAGCGTTTCCTTTAGTAATCCTACAACCTCAATTTTTTCACTACTGAGTCTTAAATTATTAGCGGCTACGGCTATGCACTGGATAATATATTGTTTTTCCAAATCCATTTTCAGATATAAATTCTCGGAACACGTTTTGAAATGTTGCAGGTAATTTCATAAGGAATTGTTTCAAGTTTATTGCTCCAATTCCATGCGTCAAGCGAATACCGTTTACTCGTCCCCAGCAAAATAACTTTGTCACCTATTTTTATTTTCGCGTCTCCGACATCAAACATGATTCGATCCATAGTAATTCTACCTACTTGCGGATACCTGTTATTTTTAATAATACAAAACATTTTATTTGATAAATTACGATTCAAGCCGTCGCCATATCCTATCGGCACAGAAATGATTTGTGATCTTTTTTTAAGGATATACTTTCTTCCGTAACTCACCGATTCTCCTTTTTCAAACCATCGGCAGGAAGCAACCTCTGAAATTAAAGATAAAACCGGTTTCAACTTTATTGTAGAAATTATTTCTTGAGAAGGAGGATACCCATATAATGAGATACCCGGTCGAACCATATCAAAATATGCCTCCGGCATCGATAATATTGCTCCGCTGTTTGCTATATGAATTACCTTTGGTCTAATTTTTTTCTTCTGTAGTTCGGATACAACTGCGTTAAATCTTTTTAATTGAAGTTGCGCAAAAGAGGTGTCCTTTTCATCCGAAGTGGCAAAGTGAGAATAAATTCCATCTAAAATAAACCTATCACTTACCGCAAGCTTTTCAATAAATTGAACCGCATCCTGATATCGAACACCAAGC
>JBAYFO010000057.1:0-23550 GCA_041667115.1 Ignavibacteriaceae bacterium
GACGAAGGCAAAATTGATTTGAATAAACCAATATCTTTCTATTTACCTGAATTAAATATTCCAAGTGGTGATAAAATTACAATTCCGATGCTCGCAAATATGAGCAGCGGTTTATTCGACTATAGCAATGATATGAACTTATGGACTCCGTACGTAAATTCGAACGGAGAAAAAGTTTTCACACCGGAAGAATTATTAGCTCTCTCTTTCAGTCATCCACTGCTTTTTGAACCGGGTACAGAATACAATTACTGTAATGCCAATACTGTTTTATTGGGATTATTAATTAAAAAAGTAACCGGAAAAGAAGTAAGAGATGTTTTTAATGAAAAAATTTTTCAACCACTGGGAATGAAAAACACGTTCTGGCCTATTTCGAACTTCTTGCCTTATCCATATAACCACGGTTATACAACTATGTTGACAGGCTCTTTAATCGAATCAACAAATTGGAACACATCATGGGGAGATGCGGCGGGAATTCTTATATCAAATATTTCCGATTTAAAAATTTGGGCAAAAGAATTGGGTGAAGCAAATTTACTTTCTGAAAAGATGAAGAGTGAAAGATTCGCCTGGGTTGATTCGGATGTTCCAGGACTTAAATACTCCGGCTTTGGCCTTGAGAAAATTCTTGACTGGGTTGGGCATCCGGGAGCTATATTTGGCTATAACAGCCAGCTTTGGTATAATCCAATAAAGAAGATTACGGTTATTGTAACTACTAATTCGATGGAAGGCTATCCTACGGAATCAGTAATTGGTGAAATTATTAACATCCTAACTCCGTATAAATAAACAAGGAAGTAGAGATTTTTTTTCACGGGGAAAAATACCATAACGAGAGTGGCTACATCAGTATGTCTACTCGTAACTTCACTTTATAATATTGGCAGTTAAATTTTTGTTTTTTATGTCAAGATATTATGAATGATTTTCCCCTCATCCATGAAAATTCAACCACCAACCATGCGGCTTGCCGCGCTATGTTTTTTTCTGTTTTGCTTATTCATTATACAATCCGAAACTAAAATTTTGTAAGCTGCCGCCGTTGCCCAGTTTTGAGATACTCCTACCCACTTCAAAATAGGGATGCCGGAACTTTTTGCTCCAATGCCTGAATAAATCACCTCCACTTCGGAGTAATTTCGTGCGCGATCTCACCTTTTTGCCGAGACGACTTACCTTTTTGTGGAGATAACTCACCTTTTTATTAAGACAACTCATCTTTTTATAGAGACGACTCAACCTCCTGCCGAGACAACTCGACTTTTTACTCAGACAACTTCCCTTTTTGTCGAGATAACTCACCTTTTTGTCAAAACAAACTCACCTTTGAAGTACCCCTCCCACTTGATTACTGAATTAATTCACCTTTTTACTCAATTAGTTTCCCTTTTAGCTGAATTCATTCAATACTGAGGTAAATTAACTCACCTTTTTGCCGAATGAGTTGGCCTTTCGGATGAATTGAGTTATGAAAAAAACAAAGTACAGTTTAAATTAGTTTTGGTGGTATGTTTTTATCCCGTCCTTTGGTTACCACTACCCCTAAAAGGCAGTAATAGTTTATTTCGATAATTGTGTATTTTTTAACCAACAAGAGTTTAATAAATAAAATCCATAGCCGCTTATACAGAATTCAAGTGTGCTTACCGTTATCTATCTTTTCAAATCTAACGTTTTTCTGTGTAGATTTTTTCTTTAATAATTTTAAAGGTTGCCTTTCCTTCTTTTGATATAATAATATCTATATTTTTATATTCCGTTGTACTTTTTACATCGTCATATTCTAAATCCTTTTTGAATGTAGCATTAACGATAAAAGCATCCTCTTTTTCTACTATTGTTTTTTCTTTAACAATATCAGGATAGTTACTAAATGCAGAGGAATCATAATCATCATCTTTTGTTAGCGCCATTCCAAAAAACCGCGACCGATTAATCAAGTAAAATACCTCATCCGCGGTTTCTTTATTCGTTATCTTTTTCAGTTGGTCCCGTAATAACATCTCTAAATCGTTTTGCGGAAACCCATTTAAAAGATATGTTTGACCGCGTTTATTCATACTTATTAAAAATGATGGACTACGACCCCAATATGATGGGACACCATAAACTGAACTCATAAAAAATAAATATGAATCAATACATTTGAGATATTGTTTCGAATAACAATAAGTGTTTTTCCCTTTAGCCGTACGACGTGTGTATATATAAAATGGCACGGCACTTTTTAAGTCTGAGTACGAATTAATTGCACTATAGATTTCTATTGGTTTGGATAAACCGCGCGAATACAGCATAATTGTTTCATTCATTAAATACGCGGAGGCTATTTGTCGTGCAATAATTTCCATCTCCGTTAAGTTTAATGTATCACGAAGATCTTTTATATCATAATCAATTTCTTCTGCAAAATCCCATGGGCACTCTCTTTCTCTATGGAATTTCTTTCCTCCCAGTGGGTTGAAGAGAGTAAAGATTAAAACAACTACCACTAATGCTGTAATAACTGAGAAAAGCAAGTAAATGCGTTTTTTCTTTGTCATTTATCTATTCCCTTTATTAATAATGATTTTGAGAACTTTCTGGACTAATTCCATTATCCCATTTATTTTGTATGTTCTATTGTGTCTTAATTCTAAAATATATGTCCATAATTTCATTCTTTTTCCTATGGTAAAGGAACATTCCTTGACCATCACTAAATGGTCTTTTACCTCAGAGAAAGAATAGTCTGTGACTGCCGAGGAAATTTTTCCATTCAACCATGCAAACATTCATCCATTCAACTTTTCTTTCAATGCTTCCACAACTCTCTATCCAAACTTCTGTACTGTATCGCTTCGCTTATGTGCTGCGGTAAAATGTTTTCGGACTTTTCAAGATCGGCGATGGTGCGGCTTACTTTTAGGATTCTATCATAAGCGCGGGCGGAGAGTCCAAGTTTTGTCATTGCCATTTTTAATAGCTCCGCGCTTGCGGTATCCAATTGGCAAAACTGCCGTACTTCTTTTGAACCCATATCGGCGTTGTTGTAAATTCCTTTTAATCCTGCAAAGCGTTTTAACTGCACATCGCGCGCGGCAATTACTCTCGCTCTAATGTCCTTTGAACTTTCTCCGTTATGCGTGGAAGAAAGTTCGCGGTATTTTACTGCAGGCACTTCAATATGAATATCAATTCTATCCAACAACGGACCGGAAATCTTTGCCATATATTTTTGTATTTGCTGCTGTCCGCACGTGCATTCTTTATTCGGATCGGTGTAATAGCCGCATGGACACGGGTTCATCGCCGCCGCCAACATAAAATTTGCCGGAAACTCCAAAGACATTTTAGAGCGGCTCACGGTTACTTTCGCGTCTTCCAAAGGCTGCCGCATTACTTCCAAAACATTTTTAGGAAACTCGGGAAGTTCATCTAAAAATAAAACTCCGTGATGCGCAAAAGATATTTCTCCGGGACGCGGGAACGATCCACCGCCAACTAACGCAGCATCGGAAACTGTATGATGCGGAGAGCGGAACGGGCGCTCGGTTATCAACGCAAATTCTTTATTCAGTATTCCAGCTACTGAATGAATTTTGGTTGTCTCAAGCGCTTCTTCAAAAGTAAGCGGCGGAAGTATCGAAGGAATTCTTTTTGCAAGCATACTTTTACCGGAACCGGGAGGACCGATCATAATAATATTGTGCGCACCGGCTGCGGCAACTTCCAACGCGCGCTTAACATTTTCTTGTCCTTTTACATCGGAAAAATCCAATTGGTAACGATTTACTTTCGAGAAAACTTCTTCCTTACTTGTGTAAATTGGCTTGCTATCAGATTCCCCATTTAAGAACTGCACAACATCAAAAAGCGTTTCCATTCCGTAAACATCAATTCCATTCACTATTGAAGCCTCTTTAACCGACTCACGCGGAAGAATTATTTTTTTCTTCCCTTGCTTTTTCGCTTCAACAGTAATCGGCAGCGCTCCTTTGATTGGACGAAGCGAACCATCGAGCGCTAACTCTCCGAGAATAACGGTTTCATCCAGCAGCGTGTGTTCAACTTTTTCTAACGAAGTTAAAATACCGATGGCAATGGGTAAGTCGAAGGAACTTCCTTCTTTTTTAATATCCGCGGGAGCTAAGTTGATGGTAATTTTTTTGATGGGGAATTCAAAACCTGAATTTTTAATTGCCGCTATAACCCGTTCACGGCTTTCTTTTATTGCGTTGTCGGGAAGTCCGACAATGATAAATCCCGGTATCCCGCGCTCGCTGTGCGTTTCAACTTCAACTAAATATGCGTCTATTCCAAATGTTGCCGATGAGAAAATCTTCGAAAGCATAAATTCCCTCTTTCATTTAAAATGAAAAAGGTTCACGTTTTACTTGTGAACCTTTTTATAATCGTTATTTGAACTGTCGTACAAAATTTATTCTGTCTTGCAGCCTGCTTACGGGCGTTAACAGTTTGTCTTTCCCGTAGATCGCATCTGCCCGGTTAGTAAAAGCAAGTTCGTAATCTTTGCTCATCAAAATTGCTTCTTCGGGACAAACCTCTTCGCAGAATCCGCAGAAAATACAGCGCAGCATATTGATCTCAAATTTTACAGGATAACGTTCCTTCTCATTTTCCGTTTCCGCCGCTTGAACTTCAATTGCTAGTGCGGGACAAACACGTGAACAAAGCCCGCAAGCCACGCACCTTCCTTGTCCATTTTCTTCCATCACTAAAACCGGTCGTCCGCGGTAAGATGCAGGTGGATTAAATTTAACTTCAGGATACTGCATGGTGAATTTGGGCTTGAACATATTTTTTAAAGTTAGTCCTAACCCTTTTGCAATTTCGGTAATATAAATTCTTTGTCCGAAGGATAAATCTTTTAATCTATTTTTCTTAGCCATGCTGTCTCCGAATCTTTATAAAATCATTGCTAAAATTGCTACCCAGAGCAAATTTAAAAGTGAAAGCGGGAACATTACTTTCCAGCCGATATTCATCAATTGATCGTATCGGAAACGCGGGATTGACCAGCGCACCCAGATAAAGAAGAACATCATAAACACTAATTTGAAAATGAACGCAAAAACTTGCAGCGTTACAACCCATCCCGCAGGAAGGTTTAATAATTCCAAATAAGGAATTTGCCAACCGCCAAGGTAAAGCGTAACGATAAGCGCGCTTGAAATAATCATGTTTGCGTATTCCGATAAAAAGAACGCGGCAAATTTCATACTGCTGTATTCTGTGTGGTAACCGCCGACAAGTTCAGGCTCTGCTTCAGGAAGATCAAAAGGTAAACGATTCGTTTCAGCAAATGCAGAAACAAGAAACGTGATAAATCCAATTGGTTGAAGAACGATATTCCACATCCAGCCATGCTGTGCATTAACAATAGCGATTGGGCGAAGCGACTCTGCCAGAAGAATTACTCCGGCTACGGAAAATCCCATTGAAATTTCGTACGAGATCATTTGCGCAGAAGAGCGGATACCGCCGAGTAAAGAATATTTACTGCCGGATGACCAGCCTGAAAAAGTTATCGCGTAAACTCCAACAGAAGTTAACGCAAGAACATAAAGTATTCCGATATTTACATCCGCTACAACAAATGACATTTGTTTTCCGAAAAGTGTGAACGAAGGACCAATCGGTAAAACGGCAAACGTACTGAAGGCAACAAACAACGCGATCATCGGAGCGAGTGTGTGCATCGGTTTGTTTGCAGCGTCGGGAACGATGTCTTCTTTTAAAAGAAGTTTTAACACATCCGCGAACGGTTGGAAAATGCCTGCGGGTCCAACACGGTTGGGACCAATTCTGTTCTGCGCCCACGCGGCAATTTTTCTTTCAAAATAAACTAAGTAAGAAACCGTTAGCAGCATTACGGTAGCAATAACGAGTATCTTAACTAACGAAATAATTATAAGTTCTAAAATTCCCATAAAAAAGTCTTCCTTTAGATTTTTCCCGATGGAGCTTTTGCGCCACGGGATCGTTCCGACCCGCCTTTGGCGGGTTGAATGGTTTCCATTTTTAATTGAACTCCGCTTTCACCAATGATATCATAGTCCAAACCGGTGAATAAAGGATTCGTATGAGTAATCTCGGTAAAAATTTCTTCCGCCATCGTAAACTTATATTTTGTTCCGAAGGCATTGGCTAAACCGGAAATAATTTTCCAGGTGGGACGCGCTTCCATCTTTTTAGCTTTTCCCCAACTGTCAAAGTCGGTTCCAAATTTATCCCAACGGCTTTGCGACATCCCGTCAAGACTTCTTTCCATATCAATTGTAGTTACTGCGGGACGAATGCGTTGAATTCTTCCCTGAAAATTTATCCACGTGCCGTTCTTCTCGGCATAAGTCGAAGCCGGAAAAACTACGTTCGCGAAAGTAGTTGCCGCATCAAAATTTGTTGAGACGGTTACAAGAAAATCTAATTTTGCCAACGCGTGTTCCAAGACGGGATTCCAGCTAATCAAATTTTCTTCAATTAAAACAAGCGCTTTAATTCTTCCCGACTCAATGTGCGAAATAATTTCATCATACTTCAATCCTCCCTTCCCCGGTTCAACACCCATCAACTCAACGCCTTTTGCGTTTGTGGTTTTATCTTCTTGAATTAAAAGAGCGTCACCACTTCCGGGAATCACTTTTCTAACGAAGTCAAAATTTTTCACGTTTAAAGTTGAGCGGACAAATTTTGAAACAAGATAAGCATCCTCAACGGTTAGCGAAGCGGAAGCTAAAACTGCGGTCTCATCTTTTGCAAAACTTTTTAGTTCTGATAACGTATTCGCATAAGCTTCATCCCAGCCGCTTTTAATCAGCTTTCCTTCTTTTCTGATATGAGGACCGTTCACTCTGTCATTCGCGTTAATGTGTTTGAAAGTATTCAATCTTCCGTTATCACACATCCAGTAGCTGTTCACCTCATTATTAAAGCGGGGAGTTAAGCGAAGGACTTCGTTGTTGCGCGTCCAAAGATCAACATTGCAGCCGCGCGCGCAGCCGGAACAAATTGTTTTGGTTGGAGCCATTTCCCACACACGGGATTTGAAACGGAAGTCACGGCTTGTTAAAGCACCAACCGGACAAATATCCGTCACGTTCATAGAGTACGGATTCTCTAATTTTTTCCCGGGAAAAGTTGTTATAGTTACGCGGTCACCCCGTTTGATGAAGGTTAATTCTTTTTTACCTGCAATTTCATCACAGAAACGGATGCAGCGCGAACATGAAATACAGCGATCACCGTCGAACATAACGTTAGGTCCAAGTTCAACACGTTTTTCTTTATGAGTTTTTTCTTCGATGAACCGGCTTTCGCCAACGCTGTGTTTGTAAGCATAATCTTGAAGTTTACACTCGCCTGCTTCATCGCAGATCGGGCAATCAAGCGGATGATTGATTAAAAGAAATTCCATAACCGCATTACGTGCTGCAACAACTTTTTCAGATTGAGTCTGCACGACCATACCATCCATCGCAATCGTTGCGCATGAAATTGCCAGCTTCGGCATTTTTTCAATTTCAACTAAACAGACCCGGCAATTTCCGGAAACTGAAAGTGACGGATGCCAGCAAAAGTGGGGAATATCTATTCCGCCGGCTCTCCCAGCTTGAATAACGGTTTGACCGGGAGTAAATTCAATTTCTTTTCCGTCAATAATAATTTTAGGCATAAGGCTATCCTTTTTTCCTTGCTAAGCGGCTGCTTTCTGAATCTTTTTCTTGGAACGAATTTCGATCTTCGAGAAATCTTCTTCGTTCAACATTTTTTTTGCTAATTGGTGAATTTCTTCCGGCGTAACTTTTTCAACATCGCTAATAATTTCTTCTACCGGAATAATCCTGTTAAAATATAAATATGAATTTGCAATCCGGATCATTCTGTTCGTTGTATTTTCCAAACTAAGCAGCATGCTTCCTTTTAAATATTCTTTTACGCGCATCAATTCTTTTTCAGAAACTTTTGTTGTTTGCAGTTTCTTAAATTCCTTCGATAAAATTGAGAGCACTTTTTCCGACTGCTTCTCTCCGGTTGAAAAATAAACACCGAAAGAAGAAATATCAAGATACGAATTGATGAATGTATTTATTTGATAAGTGATCCCGAGCTTTTCCCGTATCGCTTGAAATAAACGTGAACTGCTTCCTTCGCCAAGAATATTTGTCAACAAGTTGAGCGGGATTCGTTCTTTCTCCTTATAACCGTAAGTCTTTCTCCCTAAAATAACATGCACTTGTTGAAAATCCTTTTCAAGTTTACTGTGCTTTACAATATTTTCAGCGGAGGCGTTTCTTTCGCTTTCCACCGCCTGATATTTTTTCGGTAAATATTTCTCCGCCAGGTGAACAACTTCGTTATGCTTAATTGCACCCGAACAAACAATCGTTAATGAATTAAAATATTTTTTCTTATAATAATTTTTTATCGAAGCGGAATTAAATGAAAGAATATTTTTTTCTGTCCCGATTATCGGAAGCCCAAGCCCGTTCTTTTCAAAAAGATGTTTTTCAAATTCATCAAACACAAGCTCTTCGGGATTATCATTAATATCCCGGAGTTCATCTAAAATAACCCCTGCTTCTTTTACAATATGTTCCTGTTTGAACACCGGGTTTTGCACCATATCCGAAAGTACATCAAATGTTTTTTCAATATGCTGGGCTAAGCCTCTTCCGTAAAAACAGGTGTGCTCTTTGGAAGTAAACGCATTAAGATACCCGCCGCAAGACTCAATCTCTTCGGATATTTTCTTGGAACTTCGTTTCTTCGTTCCTTTAAAAACCATGTGTTCAATAAAATGAGCGATTCCGTTATTCTCTTTGCTTTCATCGCGGGAACCGATATTAAACCAAAACCCTATAGAGAACGATTTGACGTATGGAATAAATTCCGATACGACCGTAACGCCGTTGTTTATGTTAGAAACCGTAATATTTTTCAAAAATTCTTATACCGAAGGTTGATTTTTAGCTTTGTAAATATATTGAAATGCAATTACTGAAACAAGGAATGAGATCAGCTTGTTGCGGGTTGTTTGTTGAGAGTTGTTGGTCAGGAGTGCTCCATTACCGGTTTATGAAATTCACAGGCAAAACTAATGAGTACGTTGCCTTAAGCAAAATAATATTTTGAATTGCCACGACCTTCAGGTCGTGGAATAATTAGCTAAACAGTAAATGGCTTTAGCCAAAACAAATGCTAAAATTGGGCTAAAGCCCGGGGCTTCTTGTTAATTTATTCCCCGACATAAATGTCGGGGCTATTCAATAATAAATTTTGCATAATATGAGTGAGTACGTTGCCTTAAGCAGTTGCTGATGAAAGATCATACGAATCATGATCGTGATTGTACTCTTGCTCGATTATTGAGAGAAATCACCAGGAAATAAAAGGGCTTCCTAATGGTTTAGTTCCAAAATACAAATTTGTTTAAAATGAGTGAGGCAAATAAATACGAAATAAATACGGCAGAAGGTTTTTGATTATCTAATCTAGATTTAAGTACTTTTAGTTGGTTTAAATAAACCTTTTAAGAATAAATGAAAAACCAGACGCCTTTACCATCAACAAATTAAAACGGCCACTTTATATGAAAAAATCATTTTTATTCTTGCTCACTGCTTTTCTTGCAGTTACCTTTTTCTTCGTCGGATGTAACAAAGCAACCAACAACCCGACTGATAACACCGACACAACTACAACCACTAAAACCGACCAACCGATCCCAACATTTCCCGGCTCGATTGACGGAGAGGTTACAACAATTCAATTTACATATACTATTCCCAATCTCCCTGCTCCTTTGAATACAATTTCTGTGGATATGGGATTTGCAAATTTTGGTGCCGGAACTGATGCCGGAACCGTTACTGTAAATGGAAAAGCCGTAGCAAAAAATACTTCAAGTTCCACCATCTATTACAATTCCTTTTCAACAACCTCACTAGCTTCGTTAGGGTTGGATTGGGATGGAGCTATTCACACCTGGAATGTAACCGGCGCCGGGAGTACACCGGCTTTTACTATCGACGTTACTAGTCCTACAGAGTTTACGGTAAATACTCCAACCACATCCACCGTTGCCTCAAAAAGCAGCGCTTTAAATATTGCATGGACCGGAGCGAATGCAACTTCCGCCGATTCCATGATGATTGTCCTGGTTCCGACGAGCGGAAGCGGCACAACATTTACTGCTACTACCAATAATAAAACGGGAAGTTATACTATTGCCTCCTCTTCCCTTAGCGGATTCTCCGGTGATGTATTGTTGGAGGTTGTAAAGTACAGATATGCAATGAAAACCGTAAACAGTAAAACGTTTGTCGGTGTTGCAGAAATTGTTAATACGGTAAATTTTAAAATTCAATAGCCCGGTTAGATAAAATAGAATAAAAGGCGTTTGGTAGAACTACCGGGCGCCTTTTTTATTCATTTAAACAGATAAAAGTGATGAGCACTAAGAAACGATAATCGATCTATCTTATCAATCTATAACGTGTATATTCACCATTGGTAGTCGATGATATGAACCCATAGGCTTTTAAGATTTCATTAATCCCAATATCTCGTAATATGTAAATAAAACCATTATAAGCAGATGGGTACATAAAATTTTCTTTAAAATTCGCTGGAACATATCTTGGGACAGAAAATCCATCGGGGAATTTTGCTGAATATAACACATGATTACTGTCCTCGAGTATCTCAAAATTTAGGGTTACCGTTGCTACGGAATTTGTTGTAGTTCCCCATTCAAATTTCACAATCGTATCATTTCTAGATTCTAAAACATTATATACTGTATAACTGTCTCTCTTAAATATTTCAACAATGTCCCAGGTGGCTATGCCTCTGGTTTGTACTGAAGAAGGCCTAGGGGAAGGGGTCGTTCTATCATAATTAAAATAATATTTCGTTTGCCCGAGGTTTAGTTGGAAGAATTCAATCTGTTTCATTAAGAAGCTTAGACTAATCGTAGTATCATTCGAAATATTGATGTTTTGAGAATAATTTACATAATAGGGATGAGTTGTTGAAAGAACATATTCTCCACTTTTAAGGTTGCTAAAACTAAAATGCCCGCTTATATCCGTGGAGTCTTCGAATTCACCTATAGTGACTAAAGCACCAACTATCGGAGTGTGTTTTGCCGAGTCTAAAATTGTTCCGCTCAAATTAAAAAGCGGTATTTTTTTTGACAAATAAATAATAAGCGATTCATTTTTTGAAACATCTAGGGTTTCAGAATAGGTTTCATAGTCGGGGTATGATACTGATAAAGTGTATTTATGATTTACAATGTTTTTAAAAATAAAATATCCGTCTGTATCAGAAAAAGCTCCCGCTCCTCCCAAAAATATCGAAGCTCCATGAATTGGATTCCCTTTTTCCAAATCTAATACTTTTCCTTGAAGCGTATATAAGACTTCATAGGTTACAGGTGGTTCTTTTTTACATGAATTGATTAAAACCAAATTCAAAATAACGACTATCACTATTAAAAATTTTTTCATGTAACACCCTATTTCTAGTTGCATACTATTTTTTTTATGCTTTGATCGAAAAATTGTTAAGATACACGTTTACGGAATAAATTATTTCTAAACTTCCTGTACATTTTACCAATCCATTCATCTCTTACAGATTAAAGATGTTTGGTGTCACTTTAACAAAATCAACTTTTTAGTTTGAATAAAATTACCAGCTTTTAATTTGTAAAAATAAATGCCGCTTGTGAGATGACTCGCATTAAACTGTGCCGAATAACTTCCTGCTTGCCTATACTCGTTTATTAGTTCAGCTATTTCTCGTCCTAATACATCATAAACTTTAAGTTCTACCATTTGGCTTGATGGTATTGTAAATGAAATGGTGGTAGACGGGTTAAATGGGTTTGGATAATTATTGAAAAGGCAAAAATCCACGGGGATACTGGAATCTATCGATTTTTCAACCTCAGTAATTTCTGATATAGGTGTGCTCCAAACACCATCTATCCATGCAGCAGCATAGAGAACTCTTCCCTTAACAACCAACGCCTCAATCTTTTCCCCCTGCATTCCAACATTTCGCCAGCTCTGGCGAAAGTCGCTAAACCAAAAGACACCCTTGTATGAACTCGAACCCGCAAATATCTGTTGTCCATCTGATGCTAGCTTAGTTATTCCCATGCCTGTCAATCCTGTTTGATTCCACGTTGCCCCTAAATCGGTTGAGACGTAAATGCCATCATTATCAGAAGCTGCAAAAAGCCGTTCACCGGCAAAAGCTAATGCTTTAGCTTTACTGTTGAGTATTCGTGTCCAGTTTACACCGAAATCTTTTGAAACGAAAACGCCTTCATCCATAGCGGCAAAGTAATGGTTATCTTTGAATGCGAAATCGTTTACGTACAAACCCGCAGACCAAACAGGTGTCCAGTTAACTTCGTTTTTTGGAGAGCGATAAATTCCAGAAGACCATGTCCCCGCAAAAATATATTCCCCTTGAATCTTTAGGGATTGAACACTTTTACCTGGTAACCCAAAGAAAGTCCAGTTTGCACCACGATCACTAGAGAGATAAACTCCGCCATATTCTTTAATGCCGGCATAGATATTCCCCTCATTCACTGCTAAAGCCGTAGTACCAACCATATTAGTGTCACCTAGAAGGGTTTTCCAGTCTACACCATTGTTAGTAGAAAGAAAAATCCCCCTACCGAAACTTCCGGCAACAAGGAATGAATCGTTACTTGCGAGAACTTCCGGATATGTAAGTGTCCCTGTGATTGAGCTCCACGATTTCGTACTGTCAGACCATTTAAAAATACCGGATCCATAGCTTCCCATAAAAATATTGTTTTCAAGACCCTTAAGGATACGCACAGCTGTAATATGCTCAATTCCTGCGCTCGTCGAACTCCAGGTTTTTCCAGTATCCAGTGATACAGAACATTTGCCAGATGAAAAAGGTATTGTCGCCAGCACATTAGTCTCATCTGCCGCAATATTAGATGCATAGACACCCAATTCTGTCCATGTTTCACCTCCATCGGTTGAACGAAGGTTGTTTGATAAAACCGTTTTCCCCAAAACAGCAAACCTGTTTTGAGAACCGGACATAGCGTAGTCACTCCATGTAAGTTTCCAGTTCTTTCCTTTATCAGTTGAGCAGTATATGCCAATACATGTTCCTGCAATCAAATTTCCGTTCGAGATAGCCAAGGCGCCCACACATGGAGCGTGTAAACCTGTAGAATCCCAAGTCCTACCGTTATCTGAGGATGAAAATACTCCATTATTTGTGCCTGCAAATAAACAGCTATCGTCAGCGATTATGTCATTTACCCATAGCCCTACGAAACTCGAAGATTTCATCCAAGTAGTTCCAAAATCAGTGGATAGAATTATTCCATCATAAGTTCCAGCGAGAAGAATCTCATTGTTCATTGTAAGACAAAAAATTTCTCCAGCGTCGCCTCCAAATTCCCAATTAAGTCCACTGTCGAATGATCTGAAAATCCCACTCCTAGCCGCAGAGACAATTACGTTTCCCTTTCCACTAATAGCGGCTATATTGCCACTGCAAGGTCCGTTTTTCTCAACCCATTGCGCTTCTAATTCAAAGGATAAGAAAATTACACAGCAGGTTATAAAAAATATGATTGATCCGTTTTTCATTTTCATTCTCACTGCCTTAATTTTGATAAAAAATATTTATGGTTTTCCATTTCATTTTACCGATCAGTCCATCTATTAAAGATAAAAATATATTCCGTGTCATTTTAACAAAATCAACTTTTTCGTTTGAACAAAATTACCCGCTTTTAATTTATAAAAATAGATGCCGGTTGAGAGATGGCTTGCATTAAACTGAGCAGAATAACTTCCGGCTTGCCTATATTCATTTATTAATTCAGCTATTTCTCGCCCTAACATATCATAAACTTTAAGCTCTACCATTTGGCTTGATGGGATTGTAAATGAAATTGTAGTAGATGGGTTAAAGGGATTTGGATAGTTTTGAGAAAGTGAAAAATCTGTGGGAGAATTTTTTTTGCTCTCTTCTTTAACAGCTACAATCCCTCCTTCTTTATACTCAACTATCGCACCACTAGTTCCAATCCACTTATTCCCGTAACTGTCTGTTATTATCGACATAATCCAATCACTTGGTAAAATTGAATTTGTTGTGGTAAAAATAGTCCAATTTGTATTATCAAATTTTGCTACACCGGCATCAGTTGCGATCCATTTAGCACCATTGATATCTATAGCTAAAGAAAAAAATTGATGTCCCGGTAATCCGCTCCAACTACTCCAATTTGTACCGTCAAATCGTGCAAGGTTACCGGAAAGAGTCCATTTATTGCCACCTTCGTCAATCGCGAGATCCCTAAAGCCAGAGGAAGAATAAGCCGTCCATGATGTATCGTCAAATTTTACTAACCCGTTTGCACTGAACCACTTATTCCCATTTTTATCTATAACAAGACAACTAACGTTATTACTTGGAATTCCGGAATTCGAGGTATTATAAACAGTCCAGGTTATTCCATCAAATTTCGCTAAGCCGGCTCTAGTTCCTATCCATTTATTTCCTCTTGCATCAATAGCGAGCGAAGTAACAAGATCACTCGGTAACTTTGAATTCGAAGTTTTAAACACACCCCAGTTTGTACCGTCAAATTTTGCAATCCCGTGATTATAAGTCCCAATCCACTTGTCGCCATTTCCATCTATAGCAATGGACTTAATTTCATCACTCGGTAAACCTGAATTGGAAGTATTAAATATAGTTTTCTCCCCGGTTCCTTTATTCATCCTAACCAATCCACTTGAATATGTTCCAGCCCAAACAATGTCCCCTTCAAGAGCAATCGCATCAACCGTTCCTCCAACAGTAAATTTTAACCACTCTGAATTTTGTGGCAAATGCGTAAAAACAGAACTACTGGAATCATGGTTAATTGCTAAAGGCGATAAAGGATTATAAATATCTACCAGTGAATTATTTATAGCCCATACAGAGCACCCGTCTGACGCGATATGTGGATCGCAATGAGAATCCATACTATTTGTAGTTCCCCCACTCCCTTTTTTTAAGATACAATCTTGAAAGGTTATATTTTTAGAATTATTAACATTTACCGCATTTCCCCCATCTCTTGCCGGAGAACTATGTTGCAATGCACATAATGCGTTGCCGCCATTTCCACCGAAGATATTTACGGCCGTAAAGGTGATATTAGTTGAGTTTGTGATGGAGATAGAATTTCCACCATTCTGAAAATACCCAGCTGAAAATCCATAAACTTTCATATTTGTTATTGATACCTCTTTTGTGCTATCAATTGTGATTGCGTCGATCGAAGATGTAGATAAAATAAAAGTACTGTCACTATTTGTTCCTACAAGTGAAAGGGACTTTTTAATAATTAAATTTTCATTATACTGTCCGTTAGCTATCAGAACAGTATCACCGCTATTTGAAGCATCTATAGCTAGTTGAATAGTGCCGTACTGTTGTGGCACTTTTCTTACTTCCGGAATTATTTGTGTTACATAAGAAAAAAAGAAAAGCAAATAAAGAAACATTTTTAACTTTACTTTTATCGCAATCATAGTTACTCCTCACAATGTTTGATTAGTAAATTAAAGAATACATAGATGCACGTCATGGCATATACTTATTTCAAATTTTATTTTTTCAGTTTAACATACTTACATTAATATCATTCCATAAAATATTTTTTTATAGGATTTTTAAAATTAATTATTGCGGAATCATTGTTTGTAGAATATAAATGGGGGAGGGTAATGTTGTCTTTACCCCGTTCGGTAATGTTGTTCTATGTAAAACTATCTCAGAAATAAAGTCGCCTCATCTTTCAATAATTACATGGTCAAACGTAAGAATATTTCCGGCATTTGCCAAATACTTCAAAAAAACACATTTGCAACACAACCTCTCCCCCCTCATGCAAAAACCAATATATCATGCCTATGGCATTTTATTCAATTTTTTCTTTCTTTTCTACCAATATTTCATCCCCAAGGGGATGAAGAAATATTAATCCCGGTAGGGATTTAATATTGGTAGAATAATAAATGATAGAAGCAAAGAAAATCCCTTTAGGGATGATATATAAAACTCTTTTTTATAAACTCCCTTTTATTTCTAAGATATCAAGTCAGAAAGCTCGTTTTCTTCTAAAAAGCCCTAAAAACGCATTTACTAAATCTAAAAACGCGTTTTTCAAATCTATAAACGCGTTCCGGAAAACTTTAAATGCGTTCCAAAAAACTTCAAACGCGTTCTAAGAAACTTTAAATGCATTCCAGAAATCTTCAAATGCATTCTAGAAAACTTCAAACGCGTATAAAGAAACTTAAAACGCTTCAAAGAAAACTTCAAACGCGTATGAAGAAACTTCAAACGCATTATTAAAATCTTCAAACACATTTTAAGAAACTTTAAATGGGTCGAAGAAATCTTCAACTACATCCTAAAAATCTTAAACCGCGAATAAAAAAACTTTAACAGCAGCTAAGAAATCTTTGACCGCGTTTTTAGAAATTAAAACCGGTCTTCGGAAATGCAGTAAAGGGTTCTGGAAAATCGGGGGAATAGAATTATTTAAAGAGCAATGAGCATTGTCTCTGCCTGTCAATTTCCATAGAAATGTTCGTAAGGTTAAATCCCTTGCTAAAAAATGTATTATTCTCTAAGTTGCACATGAAAAACAAGGTTTAAAATGAACACAAGTTACCAGGCAATAATAAGTGACGGGAAAATCCATTGGATTGATTTGCCGGCTGATACTTTTTTATCAAAAAAAGAGTTGAAAGTAAAAGTGGAGATAGTTGAAGATTCAACAAAAAGAAAAAAGTTGATGATAAAAGCTTTGGAAGACCTTGCCGCAATTGGTGGGATTTCTTCAATCGTTGATCCTATCGCCTGGCAAAAAGATCAGAGAAAAGATAGAGAAATTATCCAGTAATTTTATAGGATCTTTCTTGTTAATGACCGGAATGGTTCGCGCGATTTATAATTGCCATATCAAAAAGTAATTGCGTTGAGAAGATTTATTATAATATATCAAAGATTTTAAATAGATGTTAACTCCAAAAGATATAGAATTTATAAAAGAAAAATTAGCTGAGAAATTCAAACCTGAAAATATTATTCTCTTTGGATCCCAGGCAAGGATGGATTCCGATAAAAACAGCGATATCGATTTGCTTGTAATAACCAACCCGAACGGCAACAGACGAAAGTTAATGGTTGAGATGGATAGAGCTTTAAAAGGATTAAATTATTCCAGGGATATAATAATTCTTTCGCCGGCTGAATATGAAAAAGATAAATTGATAGCCGGAACAATCGCCCGCTATGCGTTCAGAGAGGGAAAAATTATTTATGGCACCTAACGAAGATATAATTCATAATGTAAAAAAATGGATTAATTATGCCGAAGAAGATCTGCGACTTGCTAAACATAGTTTAACCTTAGAAAGCGGCTGCCCTTTCCGTTTAACAGCTTATCATGCGCAACAATGTGCAGAAAAATACTTAAAAGCTTTGTTAGTATTTCATCAAATAGATTTTCCTTATACCCATAGCATTACAAGGTTATTGGAAATTTGTTCTGGAATAATAAATACAAATGAATTGACTGAAGCTGAAATATTAACTCCTTTTGCAATTACTACGCGCTACCCGGGTGAAGATGAAGAAGTAACAAAAGAAGAAGCTCTTGATGCAATTAGAATTGCTGATCTGGTAAAAGAAAAAGTCATCCTTCAATTAAAGTTAACTTAACTGTTCAAAAACTTCTTATAAAACGCGCCGATATTATTATAAGCCTTCGTCAGAATTTCTTCATTCGGTAAAAAGACAACTCTAAAGTGCTGCGTTCCGGGAAGTTGCCCAAACCCGCTTCCGTGTACCACAACTACTCCGGTTTCTTCTAACAAACCTTTTACAAAATCAATGTCGGGTTTATTTGTATGCAATTTCGGAAAAGCATAAAACGCTCCTTCCGGTTTTACGCATGAGATTCCGGGAATCGCATTCAGCATATCGAAAGTTAAATCTCTTCTTTTTGTAAGTTTCGCCATCGCGGTTGTTAAATGAGATTGGTCTTGCTCTAACGCGGCAACTAATCCATATTGTTCCGGATGATTTGCGGAAAGTCTTGCACGAAGAATTTTGTTTATGGCTTCTATGTATTGGCGTAAGTTTTCATCCTTCCCGCTTATAATTCCCCACCCGATACGGAAACCGGGAACCATATAATTTTTCGAAAGCCCGCCAAACGTAATGCACGAAACATCTTTATTAAGAGAACCAATCGAAATGTGTTTCTTTCCGTCGAACAAAAGTTTATCGTAGATTTCATCGGCAAAGATTACAAGATTATGCTCAAGCGCAAGCTTTACAATTTCTTCCAATATTTCTGTTGAGTAAAGCGAACCGGTAGGATTATTCGGGTTAATCAACACAATGGCTTTTGTCTTATCGTTAATTTTTTTCTTGATATCGTTGATATCCGGCTGCCAATTATTTTCTTCATCAAGATAATAAGGATTTTCATACGCCTGCAGTTTGCTTTGAATTGCAGTGTACAAAGGATAACCGGGAGTTGGAGTTAAAACATTTTCGCCTTCATTTACCAACGCGGTTAAACAAATATCTATAGCTTCGCTTGCACCGGTAGTAACAAAGATATCGAGAATATTTTCAATTCCTTTTTTGTTTCCTTCTTTTCTGATTGCTTCAACGGCTTCTTTAATTCCCGAAGAGGGAGAATAGCCGTTTTTGTTTTTTAGCATTGCCTGGTAAGTTGCTTCAACAAGATGTTTCGGCGGTTCAAAATCAAAAAGGTTCGGATCGCCGATATTTAAGTAGAGCATTTCCTTGCCGGTCTTTGCAACTTCATTTGCAAGCACAACAATGTCTCTAACCGCATAGGTTATATTTTCTGTTCGTTTAGCAGGGATTATTTTTGATAACATTAAAATACTTTCTTGGTTTATAATTTAATTATGCAGCAAAATTTAGAACTTCAACTTGAGAATTCTTTTTTATGCTTTGTTCAGCTTCTTGTAAAACTTTTGCTGAAATTTCTTCGCTGAGATAACTCTCTCCACAATTTTCACAAATTTCTGCGGGAATATTTTTTACAACGATAATTACTTCTTTTCTTTGAAACGATACGGAGGTTAAACCATTTTTTGTTTCTCCATTCTTACAAATCACACATTTCATTTTTTTCCAAGTTATAAAATCTTCCATCCAAATATCGAAAGAAAATTTAAATTTTACAGATAACCGCGACAAAGAATTGAACATGCAATCATGCAATCTTTCAATTTTGCAATCTTGTAATATTAAACAACAACACACCCGTCGCAACCGAAACATTCAGCGATTGCACTTTTCCTTTCATCGGAATCTTTACAAGAAAGTCACACTGATCCGCTACAAGTTTCCGCATTCCTTTTTCTTCATTCCCCACTATCAACGCTGATGGGAAATTATAATCGATCTCATCATAAAACTTTGAATTGTTCAACGTTGAACCGATGATCCAGAATCCGTTCTCCTTCAACTCTTGAATTGCCTGCACAACATTTCCAACCTGGCAAATCTTTAAATGATTCACCGCACCGGCTGAAGTTTTCATCACGGTTTCATTTATCGGCGCGGAATTAAATTTGGTAAGAATAATACCGTCAACACCGGCGCATTCTGCAGTACGTAAAATTGCACCGAGATTGTGGGTGTCTTGAATCGAATCAATTACGAGTAACAAAGGAAATTTGTTCGCCGGAATTTTTTTCGCCAGATCAATAATTTCTTTTATGCCGAAATAGGATACTTCCGATCCAACTGCAACAACGCCTTGCGCATTCACATCTTTTACCAGCGATTGATATTTTTCCAACTTTATCTGCGAACATTTTATATCCCGCTTTGTACAAGCTACGCGTATTGCATCGATGATCGGTCCTTGTTGACCGAAAAGGATAAAAACACTTTCAAGTTTTTCATCAGAGTTTATTGCGTCAAGAACGGGCTTGCGCCCAACGATCAATTTCATTTTGCTTTTTGTTTTGGTGAAGATTGTTTTATTGCCGCCGGTTCAAATTTAACTTTGTCCGGGAATTTGTTAATCAAATAAATTCCAACTATTCCAACAATAATCAAAGCAATAGAAATAACTTGAGCTTCCGATAATCCAAAAAGGATCAGCGGATTAAGCCGGATAAATTCAACAAAAAATCTTGCAATGCCCGAAAAGATCAGATAGATCATAAATAAAATGCCGGTAGGATATTCTTTTTTCCTAAGCCGCCAGAGAATGTAAAAGATGATTACGCCAACGATGAATTCATATATCGGGGTTGGATGAAGCGGTGTATTATTTGGAACAATTCCGTTCGGAAAACTTTTTGCGATTTCGCTTCCTTGAAACATCAACGAGGGTTTTACTATTCCATTCTCATAGTTCACGCCCCAGGGTAAAGAAGTTGGAATTCCATAATCACCATCACCCGCCAAATGACATCCTATTCTTCCGATTCCATACGCAAGTGCAAGCGAAGGAGCAGCTGCATCTGCAATATAGAGAAAAGGTGTTTTGTGTCGCCTTAGATAAATCGCTATCGCAATTATCGCAAGGATCAACCCGCCGTAGAAAGTTAATCCGCCGGCAGAAAAAATCTGCCCGAACGGATCAGCAAGAAAGTCGTTCCAATTTTCAAGTAAGCTAAAAAGTTTACTTCCCGCTATTCCAAAAATAATTGCCAGCAGTGTTACTTGCGATGCAATGTTTGCGTCGAGTCCTTTTCTTTCAACTTCTTTGGTTAAAATATAGCTTGACACAATAAAAGAAACGGCAAGCATAAAACCGTAGCTGTAAACTGTGAGTGGTCCAAGTTTTAATAATTCAGGGTACATACAATACTTTTATTTAAATGAAAATAACTCGGTTGGAACTTCAAACCTGGTAAATATCCGGTTGTTTTTTTTCTTCAACAAACTTGTTTCTGTTAATTTAATTTCTTTTTTATAAATATTAAAATCAAACATTCCGCTGTTAATGCTTCCATCTTGCTTAATTACATTGATGGCATATTTCCCGAATAGGTCATCAAATAATAATTCGGTTGTTGCCGGGTTAGGAGAAACATAATAAGATTGACGGGTATTTAAACCGAGAATGCTGATATCGATAGCATTTTTCCCTTTTTGAACATCCACCGATATTTCATATGATAAACTTGTAAATAGTTTTACGGTCGATAACGTAACAACTGAAAATTGTTTTTTCAATACAGCATCATATTTGAAAAACACATTTACGACATATTCAACAAGACTATCTTTTTTTTTCGGAGTAGTGTCTTTTAGTTTCGGAATAGTTTTCTTTCGCGATTTTGAAATCTTTGGCATTTCTTCAAGTTTCCGTAAAGGCATTTATCCTCCTGCCGATAATAAAATTTCTTTACCCGCATCTTCCAGCGGTACTACTTGTTGCGAACTTGTCGTCATATTTTTTATAACAATTTTATTTTCCGAGAATTCTTCTCCGCCAAACAGTGCTACGAATTTTGCTTGTAATTTATTTGCTTCACGCATTTGTGCTTTAACACTGCGCGAAAGATAATCAATCTCTACCTTAAAATGCTTTTTCCGCAAAGTATTTGCGAACAAATAATATTCGTTTAACAAATCTTTATTTAAGAGAACTACGTACACATCAAGAGGAGCAATTTCAGGCAAAACTGTTTCTTCATTCTGAAGAGCAAGTATAATTCTTTCAATACCCGCGGCAAAACCAACTCCGTAATTTGGAGATCCACCGAGAAGTTCAATTAACCCGTCGTATCTTCCGCCGCCGCACAGTGCGCTTTGCGATCCGACCTTTCCGCTAACAATTTCAAAAGTTGTTTTTGAATAATAATCTAAACCTCTTACTAAAGATGAATCAATAATAAACGGGATATTTTCTTTTTGCAAAATATTTTGTACTACTTGAAATTCATCTTTGCTCTCTTCATCTAAAAAATCTATAAGTTTCGGAGCGTCATTCATAATAAGATTATCACTCTCGGATTTGCTGTCAAAAATTCTAAGGATATTCTTTTCAAATCTTTTTTTACTCTCTTCAGACAATTCATTTAAGTGAGGTGTTAAATATGTTTTTAGAACTTCAAGGTAAGTCTTTCTCGAAGAGGCAATTCCAAGTGAATTAATTTTTACTGTAAGATCTTTTAAACCAAGAGATTTTATAATCGTGTACGCAAGAATAATTATTTCCGCATCAAGAATCGGCGAAGCGCTTCCCAATACTTCTGCTCCAAACTGATGGAACTGACGAAGCCTTCCCGCTTGCGGTCTTTCCTGGCGGAACATTGGGGCAATGTAAAATAATTTGTTAAGAGAAAATTGAGAGGCTAAGGAATGTTCTATAAATGCACGGACAACAGAGGCAGTCATTTCCGGGCGAAGGGTTACGCTGGTTTCACTTCTATCAAGAAACGTATACATCTCTTTACTAACGATGTCGGTCTCTTCACCAATGCTTCTGGAAAACAAGGCGGTTTCTTCAAATAAGGGTGTGCGAATTTCTTTGTAGTTAAAGGCTGCAAAAATGTTTTTTACAATAGTTTCAACATGATTCCATTTCCCGATATCTTTAGGTAAAATATCTTTTGTACCATAAATTGATTTTAACATTAAGACAAACCTACAAATTATAAATCAAAATATGTCTCTTCTTCCTCTTTAAAGACGTGCATGATCTCAGCCTTTGTTGTTGCGGCAACAAGTTTTTCACGCAAGGTGTCTTTAGTCATCATCCTTGAAATTCTACTTAAAAGTTTTATATGTAAACTGACCAGATTATCTTTTCCTATTAAAAGAAAAATTAAATAAACCGGTTGAGCATCCAATGCCTGATATTCAATTGGTGTTGAAGATTTTCCAAACGCACAAAGTATTTCTGTTACTAATTCAGTTTTTCCATGGGGAATTGCAAAACCTTTTCCTACACCGGTTGACATTATTTTTTCCCGCTCAAGAACAGCTTGTCGAACTTTTTCAAGATCCTTCACACGCGGATCGCCGATAAACAAATCAATTAATTCATTTATCGCTCCTTCTTTTGTTTCACTTGATAGTTCGGGAATGATGCAGGATTCATCTAATAAATCTGTTAGTTTCATGTCACACAACTCAAAAAATAATTAGAAAATGATACTGCAATTTAGCAAAGAGTGAATGAATAAGAAAGAAAAGGAAAAGTAAAAACGATTATTGTTTAAATAATTTCAAAGAATGGTGATAGTAAATAGAAGATGCGGTGTGGTAATGAAAGGAATAAAAAATACGAGCAAAAAAAAAGCCCTAACGAAAATCGATAGGGCTTAAAATAAAATCTGGCGACTACCTACTCTCCCACACACCTGCGCATGCAGTACCATCGGCGTATAAAGGCTTAACTTCTCTGTTCGGAATGGGAAGAGGTGGAACCCTTTAGCTATA
>JBAYFO010000058.1:0-23091 GCA_041667115.1 Ignavibacteriaceae bacterium
CTCAATTTTAGACAACAAGAGCTATTTAGGTAGGGATTGTTTTTGATGAGTGGTTGAATCCGTCTAATACAAAGATTTTTCCCCGCTTTTCTATCGATCCTATTTTATTTTGGACAGCAGTGATCCACGTGGGTATTTCGTTTAGTGAGTAAAAAATATCTTTGGAAAAATCAAATGGAAGTTATATTTTAGAATTGAAAATGAGACTTATGAAGATTTACATTTTAACATGACTGGGGTGAAGTAGATTTTTAAAAGATAATTTTCAGTAATAATTACAATAAAATATATTAAGGAAGCACATGATGAAGAAATGTTTCTCAGTTTTCAGTTTGGTTTTGCTTTTTATGGGAATGTCGATTGCTCAAGTTCGAATAGCTGCAGCTTATAACTATCCCCCTGATGATGTTGTATTAAGTGGCTTAAAAAGTATAAGAGGAGTTGGATATGCAGCTGATCCGTTTAAAGATGGTCACTCTGCAATTGTAGCGTGTAATTATAGCGACCAAGGACACGTAAGTGTTTTTATCAATGTTGGAAATGACTCTTTACAACTAGTTTGGACTTCTCCAAAGCTTGCCGCCGGTGGCGGTGGTTCTACTCCACGCTATGCAATGTTTGGCGATCTAGACAATGACGGTTTACCCGAAGTCATTTTCCAAAGCAATATTAATGGTATTATGATTTACGAGTGGGATGGTATCGCAGGAAGTTACAATTTTGGAACTCTTCCTTCTCAAGTTATCGGAACCGATTATTTAGCTAATGCTACCGGAAACTGTGAATATATGGAAACCGAAGACATTGATGGTGATAACGAGAATGAACTTCTTGTTGCTTATAATGCAAGTAGTAATGCGACAGATATTTATTATTCAATAAGTGCGGTTGGTGGTTGGGATACAGACAATCCAGGTTTCTCCAGTTTTAATGTTGAGTACAAAGGTGTTAGAACTGATCTTGCAAAATGGGGTTTAGGAGGTTCCCCCGTAGCTATGATCTCTGCAAATTTTGATGGCGTAGGGAATAAAGAAATTCTTTTACATAATTGGAATTTAAAAAATGTAACTCCAATGACTGTTCCAAGCGCAAACACTTATGTTTTAGCTGATACAACAAACAATAAACAAAATTATCTTCTCGGCGGCGCAGAAGATGACGTTGCTTTGATGGGTGGAATGGCTACCGACATTGACGGTGACGGACGTGACGAAGTATATCTTCCAACCTACCCATCTGCAAGCGGAGCTCATAACGGTTGGGTTCATATGATTTCTTATGCACCTAATCAAAATGTACGTGAAATAGATTCCACTAATGTTACTGTTCTTGATATGTCTTCTGTCTTAAATTCAGCAACGTTTGGATATGGATATGGGGATATAGACGGTAACGGGAAGAAAAACATTTACATCAGCGGCGGTGCTTACGGGAAGAATGTGATTACTGCTGAATTCCAAGGCGGCGATAAGACAAACCCAGCAAATTGGAATTACTCGGTTCTTTATACAGGAGATTCAACAATTCTCTCAGCTATAACTATAAAAGATTCTGCCGGTGTGATTGACACCGCTAAAACTATCAACTCTGCTTTCGTTTCAAAGATGTATGCTCATAATACTGATTTTGATAAGGATGGTAAAGAAGATATTATTCTACCTTATCAAGCGTTAGAAGACAGTATCATTATTAAAAATGTAGTTTGGAATGCTGCAACGAGCATCTATGATACGAAGGATTCATCCAAAGTTCTTAATCCTAAACGGTGGGGATTAAGGATTCTTGAAAAAGATAATTCAGTTGGAATATCTGCAAAAGATTTAACAATTATTACTCCAGCTGATTTTGCACTTGAACAAAATTATCCGAACCCATTCAACCCGGAAACGACGGTACGATTCTCTCTTCCGGTTAAAAGTGTTGTTTCATTAAAAATTTATGACATGCTCGGGAAAGAAGTTTCCACATTACTCAATAAACAAGAGTACGATAAAGGAGCATTTGAAATGAGATGGAATGGTACAAATAATTTTGGTCAGAAAGTTGCCAGCGGCAATTACATTGCTGAATTAAAGTTTGGTAATTTTTCAAAATCTATTAAGATGACTCTACTTAAGTAATTGATTTACCATTTCCTCTTAAATGGAAATGGTCTTTAACAACTTAGTAAAAATCGTAACTCTAATTTCTAAAATTAGGGTTACGATTTTTTTTACCTCAATTTTGACTTCTTTCATCCGAATTTGCAAAATCCCTGGAATTATTCTATTAAAAACTGTGCCTTTCGAAAATCAAATTCAGTAACAAATATCAGTTCATGTTGTATGATAAGTTGAAGCTTTTGTTATTTTAGTTCAAACGATTTAATAAATTGTTCTGAGAATAAATAATTTTTGAATAAATCCGTGAATAGTTTAATTTTAAACCAAAAATATAATTTTTGAGATTTTTCTCTCTCCTCTGTTCTATTTTACGATGCAGTTTTCATAAGATATTTCTTAAGTTTTTTTAATCAATTACTACATTAACAAAAATCAAGGAAGCACAAAATGAAAAAATGTTACACTCTCTTCAGTTTGCTTTTACTCTTCATCGGGGCGTCTGTTGCTCAGGTCCGGCTTGCGACAGCCTATAATTATCCCGATAAAGATGCAGTGTTAAGCGGCTTGAAAAGTATCCGCGGCGTTGCCTATGCTGCAGATCCCTTTAAAGACGGTCATTCTGCTATTGCAGCTACAAATTACAATGACAATGGACATGTTCACGTTTTTATAAATGCAGGAAATGATTCACTGCAATTAGTCTGGAGTTCTCCAACCATTGCAACAGCCAGTGGAGGTTCAACTCCCCGCTATGTGATGTTCGGCGACCTTGATAATGACGGACTGACCGAAGTAATTTTCCAAAGCGGTAACAACGGTATATTCATTTATGAATGGGATGGTATTGCAGGAAGCTACAATTTTGGAACTCTCCCTTCTCAAGTTATTGGAAGCGATTACTTGGCGAATACTTCCGGAAACTGTGAATACATGGAAATAAGCGATGTTGACGGAGATAACGAGAATGAACTTCTTGTTGCCTATAACGCAAGTAGCAATGCAACAGATATTTACTATTCAATTAGTGCAATTGGTGGTTGGGATACAAACGATCCCGGCTTTTCCAGTTTTAATATTGAATACAAAGGTGTTAGAACTGATCTCGCTAAATGGGGCTTAGGCAGCGGAACTCCTTATGCAATGATAGCAGCTAACTTAGACGGTACAGGGAATGAAGAGATTGTTCTTCATAACTGGAATTTAAAAAACGTTACTCCAATGACTATCCCAGCCGCTAACTCTTACGCTTTAGCAGATACTACCAACAATAAACAAAACTATTATCTTGGCGGCGCAGATGATGACGTTGCCCTCTTCGGTGGTATGGCTTATGATATTGATAAAGATGGAAGAGATGAAGTTTATCTGCCGACTTATAGTTCTGTATTTTCACACCGACCGCTCATCCACATGATTCATTATGAAACCGGAAGTTCAACTTCTGAAATTGATTCTACAAATGTCTTCGCACTTGATTTGGGCAGTTTATATACTCCTGATATGACAAACTGGTTTAATAATACTTACTCAATGGGATATGGAGATATTGACGGAAATGGAAAAACGAATTTGTACATCTCAAGCGGTTATCCTTTAAATATTATTTCCGCTGAATTTCAGGGCGGCAACAAAACCGATATGAATAATTGGATTATCAAAACTCTCTATCCAGGCGATATAACAACCGAACAGAATCTTTATGTAATAAAAGATTCACTTGGAAATAAAGATACTTCCAAAATTGCCGAAGTAGCCAACATTTCAATCGCATCCAAAATTTATGGACAGTTTACCGATTTTGACAAAGACGGTCTTGAAGATATAATTATTCCCTATCAGGTAATCACAGACAGTATAACAGTTAAAAATTTAGTATGGAATACTTCAACTAGCGTTTACGATTCTACGACTTCTAAAATTCAAAGACCTAATCGCTGGGCGTTAAGAATTATTGAAAAAGATAATTCGGTAGGAATTTCTGCGAAAGATTTAACGATGATTACCCCAGATGATTTTTCACTCGAACAAAATTATCCAAATCCTTTTAACCCGGAAACCGCAATCCGTTTTATGCTTCCGGTGAAGAGTACGATTACTTTGAAAGTTTTTGATATGCTTGGTAAAGAAGTTGCCACTTTACTCAATAAACAAGAGCATGATAAAGGTGCATTTGAACTACGGTGGAACGGAACAAATAATTTTGGACAGAAAGTTGCCAGCGGAAACTATATAGCTGAACTAAAATTTGGTAATTTTTCAAAATCGATCAAAATGACTTTGCTGAAGTAATTAGCAAACCATTTAAAAATAAAACGTAACCTTAATTTCAAAGATTAAGGTTACGTTTTTTACTTTCTACTTTTAACTTTATACTTTCAACTCACCTACAACTTCTCAAACCTTCCCTGGAAAAAGCGGAGATATTTAGGTTCATAAACCATTTTTAATCCCCGAATCTTTTTCCGGTCTTCATATACCTGGGCGATTGATTCCACTGTAACATCAATATGCGCCTGCGTGTATACTCTGCGTGGAAAGGTTAACCGGACTAATTCCAATTTGGGATAATTGTGATCTCCGGTTTTCGCATTTCTTCCGGCTGATACGATCCCTCTTTCCATTCCGCGCACACCGGAATCAACATAAATTTCAGAAGTCAGGGTTTGAGCTGGGAATTCGATTTGCTTTAAATGCGATAAAAATCTTTTTGCATCAAGAAAAACAGCGTGCCCGCCAATAGGCTCTACAATTGGTATTCCGTATGACTTTAATTTATTCCCGCAATATTCAACCTGCCCGATCCTTGCTTTGATAGTATCGTACTCGACCATTTCTTCAAGTCCGCGCGCCATCGCTTCCATATCTCTTCCGGCTAGACCGCCATAAGTGTGCAAACCTTCATATACTACACAAAGATTTTTTGCTTCAGCAAAAAACTTTTTATTTCTCGTAGCCAAAATTCCTCCAATGTTCACCATCAAATCTTTTTTAGCACTTACCCAAATTCCTTCAAAAGGAACGAGCATTTCTTTTAGAATTTGTGCAATAGTTTTTTCGGCATATCCTTTTTCGCGCTCTTTGATAAAGTAGGCATTTTCAACCGCGCGCGTTGCATCAAACCACATTTTGATTCCTGCTTTTTTACAATACGCCGTCAGCTCAGAAATGTTCTGCATCGAGATCGGTTGACCGCCTGCCATATTTACCGGTCCGGCGATACTGATATAAGGAATTTTTTTTGCACCGACTTCCTTAACAAGCTTGTCAAGTTTTTTCAAATCAACATTTCCTTTAAAAGGATGTTGACTCTGTGGATCGTGCGCTTCGTCTATAATGACATCAACAAATGTTGCACCCGCTAATTCCTGATGGAGACGTGTTGTTGTGAAATACATATTCCCGGCTATATAATCTCCAGGTTTAATAAGGATTTTTGAAACCAAATGCTCTGCCGCTCTTCCCTGGTGTGTTGGGACGAAATAAGGCATTCCATAATATTTTTTCACATTGTTCCAAAGCGTATAAAAGTTTTTACTCCCGGCGTAAGCTTCGTCGCCGATCATCATTCCTGCCCATTGATAATCGCTCATTGCATTGGTGCCGCTATCGGTTAGCAGATCAATATAGACATCTTCCGAGCGAAGTAAGAAAGTATTGTATGCTGCTTCTTTAATCGCTTTTTCGCGAGTCGCGCGTGTGGTCATTTTGATAGGTTCAACAACTTTAATTTTGAACGGTTCCGCCCAAGAGCGTTTTACTATTTTCTTTGCCATAAATATCTCCATTATAATTATTATAAATTTTTAATTGAAAAAAATCAACAGAACTAGAAATTCCTAATTCGCAATTCCTAATTATTTACGGTTCGTCTCGTTTGATGAGTTCGAAGATTTTTTGTCTTTTAAGAAAGGAATTTTCCGAGCTTATATTTGAAAGGGGAAATATTTGGATGTTGTTTTTCATAGATTTTTCTTTGGTCTCTTCAAAATTAAACGTATTACTTGAAATATGAAAGATATTTTCGTTTTATTTTATTCGCAGATAAAATGGTGTTTGCGTGAGCATTGAAGTGTGGGATCAAAATATTTTTTTAATGTCAAATTATCTTCTTAAGTTTTCAGTGATGATTTTATCAAAATGGAAAATACTCTTACATATTTTTCTTCATCCGGGTTCTTTTTTGAACTCTTCCCACACACTCTTTCAAACGAACCCAAACTAAACAATATTTTTTCCCTTCACACCGAGTGAAAGAAAGCATGGGGAGCGCTTATGAATTCGAAAGAAAAAATTCACGAAAAATTCTTTGCGGATATTTGGAAGCAGCAGAATTTTGAAAAAGAGATAAAAACCTTAGAAGGAGAATCTATCCAAATCTTATCTTCCGGGGAAGAAAATAAAGATCATTCCGGACCTGATTTCTGCAACGCAAGAATAAAGATCGGGAATATCACGTATGTTGGAGATGTCGAAATTGATACCACCCATCACGACTGGAAAAACCATGGACATCTTATCAACCACCATTTCAATAAAGTTATTCTTCACGCAGTTTTTGCAAATGATTCTCCTCATACACACGTTATCACACAAGGTGGAAGAAAAATCCCAACGCTAGTCTTTGGCGATTATCTTTCGCAAAGTCTTTCAGCAACTATTAAAAATGCCATTGCGAACGAAAGAGAAGGACGCACGAATAAAATCCCATGTACCGAGCTAAGTGATCAAATCAACGAAAAAGAAAAATTAGATTTTTTAGAAGAGTTGGGTATTGAACGCTTTAAAAAGAAATGCGAAAAACTTATTACACGGTTGAAGGAACTGATCTATCTAAAAGAGAATAAAGTTACTGAACCACTCGTTCACTACGCTCTACCGAAAGAATACTACGACAAAAAATTATGTTATGAAGAATTAAATGATCGACAGATTTGGGAACAACTCTTTTATGAACTTTGCTTCGAAGCACTTGGATACAGTCACAATAAAGTCAGTATGCTTCATCTGGCTCAAGCTGTAAAGCTTTCATTTTTGCGGAGCTTTATTACCTCAGCTGATTTTCGTATAACTGCAGAAGCCACCTATTTTTCAGTTAGTGGACTAATTCCGGATGTACTCCATCTTAAAGAAGAAGATACGTCAGATTACACAAGAAAGCTTTATCAAAGATGGCAGGAAATAAAAAGCAGCTACGACGGGCAAACTTTTAGAGAAACTGATTGGCATTTTTTTCAATTACGTCCGCAAAATTTTCCAACAATACGGATTGCCGGCGGTGTTCTACTTGTTGAACAACTGCTTAAGCAAACTTTGATCCCATCAATAGTAAAAAAAATATTTGAAATTCATAAACCGGAATTTTTGATACAAAATCTTAGGAATTTGTTAATTGTAAGAGCAGAAGGATATTGGAAAAACCATTATGTATTTGATAAACCATCGCGCGAAGAACTGAAGTACTTTATCGGGAATACCAGAGTTGAAGAAATGCTTGTCAACGTTGTCTTCCCTTTTGCTTATGTCTACTTTGAACTCTTCAACAAAAGACATCTTGCTCAAAAAACATTGAATACTTTTTCACACATCTCATTAACGAGTGATAACTCTCTGGTGAAGGAAGTTTCGGAAAGTCTAAATTTGAATACACAATGGAAAAGATCAGTGATTAATCAAGGCATGCTTGAACTTTTCAGAAGTTTTTGTTCAAGGGATAAATGTAAAGAATGTAAGATCGGCGAAAAGGTTTTTAATCTCAAAGAATGCTGACCGGGGACAAGTGCCTAAGAAAAGAAGATCGCTTGGAATCTAAGTTTTTGAAATAATTACTAATTCCCTTTTTATTAGCATTTTAGAAGCAAAAGAATCCGGAGCGAAATATTACAGAAGTTCTCTTGCGCCATTATATTTCGAAATTAAGATGATACTCTCTTCTTTGCTAAGTATTTATCGTCCCGTTTATTATCTTTTTTATCGATCGGGAACATTCTCTAATTTTGTTTTGTTTATACTTGAAAGAACATAAAATGAAATTCTTGAGGAAAATATGAGCGAAGTTCAACTTGAAACTGAAATAACCATAACTGAAAAAGCTTGTGGTGAAGTTAAGAGAATTATGAAGGAGAACAAGATAGCAGATTCTTTCGGCTTGCGCGTTGGTGTTAAAGGCGGCGGTTGTTCCGGTTTGTCTTATTCATTAGGATTTGATAGCGGGCCAAAAGATGGTGACTCGGTTGTTGAAATTAACGGAGTAAAGCTATTTGTTGACGGAAAAAGTCTTTTCTATCTTTCCGGTACAGAATTGGATTTTTCTGACGGTCTTAATGGAAAAGGTTTTGTCTTTAATAATCCGAACGCAACAAAATCATGCGGCTGCGGTAATTCCTTTGGTGTATAATGGAACGAAGATTTTTTTTAAAAGCAGCGGCTCTTTCCACATTTTCTCTTTACGGAAAATCATTTGAAACAATTAATAATACGATCAATAATAAATTAAGGAGTACTACTATAATGGCTAAATTTGAATTGCCTGCACTTCCCTATGCCTACGACGCACTCGAACCGCATATCGATAAATTAACAATGGAAATTCACCATTCGAAACATCATCAAGCATACGTTAATAATTTAAATAACGCAGTAGCGGGAACTGACCTTGAAGGAAAATCTCTCGAAGAACTTTTCTCTTCAATATCAAAAGCACCTGCCGCAGTAAGAAATAACGGCGGTGGAGTTTATAACCATAATCTCTTCTGGACTATCATGGGACCAAAAGGAGGCGGCGCTCCAACCGGTGCTTTGGCCGATGCGATTAACGGTGCCTTCGGTTCTTTTGATGAATTTAAGAAACATTTTTCTAATGCTGCTGCAACCCGCTTTGGCTCTGGCTGGGCTTGGCTTGTAGCTTCCAATGGAAAATTAACCGTTAGTTCAAGTCCTAACCAGGATAATCCGCTAATGGATATTTCTGAAATAAAAGGATTTCCGATCCTTACTTTAGATGTCTGGGAACATGCTTATTACCTGCATTATCAAAACAGAAGACCGGATTATATTTCTTCCTGGTGGAATGTCGTAAACTGGAATGAAGTTGCCGCAAGATTTGCTCAAGCGAAATAAATTGTAGATATGCTAAATTAAAAACGCAGTCATTTAGGCTGCGTTTTTTGTTTCTTTTTTTTCTTGGCAAGCGGAAAGATATAAAATAATCAGTCTTTTTTTATTGCTCTTTTTTATATGTAGATATATCTCGATGTTAAAGTGTTTCGTTATACAAAATATTGAAGTCTGTTTAAAAATATTATTAAATAAAGGGACTAAACACTCATGGATAGCTATCATTATACGGGCTTAAAGTTGACTCCGGGATTATATAAAATTGCACATACAACGTTATTTCTCTTCATCATATTCACTCTAATCTTTTCTTCAAAAACAAGCGCTCAAGGACTTTCCTTTAATTCGCATACTTTGCACACTTCAGAAGAAATTCAAAAACCGGACGACCAGTTAGAACCATCTCGGGGTTTTAATTTTATCCCTATTGAAGGCGACACTATCTCTCAACATATAAAACCTAATTTGCTTCCTAAAAACATGAGCATTATGGAAAAAGGATTATGGGGTGAAAACGGATTTTTAAGAACTGTTGGTCTGGCACCTGAGTTAACCGTGGAGTCACGAAAAAGCGAACTCAAATTACGGAGAACCATGTTGTCAATTCATCAGATCGGAGGCTTCACTACGCTCGGATTAATGTTAGCAACTTGCTATTACGGTCAGAAAATCATCGATGGCGGTGTAAACGGGAGAAGAGATTATGAAAAAACGAAATATCTTTTTGTCAATCTAACTATTTCAGCCTATACCCTTACAGGATTGTTATCTATCCTTTCCCCTCCACCTATGATAAGACGCGATGAAGTAAGCACGACTTCTATTCACAAAACGCTCGCATGGTTTCACGTTGCGGGAATGATCATTACACCGATACTGGCTAATGCAATTTCTTCGCACCGGCAATTTCACATGGATAAGGCACATGTTCATCAAGTCGCCGGATATATAACTACGGCGATATTCGCATCTGCAATGATTGTAATTACCTTTTAACGGAGAAAAAATGAAAAAGTTTAAATTTGTACCAATAATTTTACTAATGTTCGTTGGCTCCTCTCTATTCGCACAAACAAAGCAGATCGAGGCAGTACAAAAAGAATCTTCAATCACTTATCAGTTAACTCATCCGTTGCACGAAATAGAATCAACAAGTAAAGAAGCCCGGTGTTCCATTACGGTTGATCTCGGGAATAAATCAATCAAACAAGTTTCAGTTACCGTTGATGTAACAACGTTTAACAGTGGAAACTCCAACCGTGATTCACATGCGATGGAGGTTATCGATGCTCTTTCTTATCCTGAGGCTAGCTTTACAAGCACCAATATTTCACAGAATGGTGATAGTCTTAAAATTTCAGGTAAACTCACCTTTCACGGAATAACAAAAGATATTTGGATCCGCGCCACTCAGAAGTGGAAAAATAATAAATTAATTGTCAATGGGAAATTCGAAATTAGTTTAACGGCATTCAAAGTTGAAAGACCTTCCTTATTGATGATTCCGGTAAAAGATGAACTAAAATTCTCATTGATACAAACGTTCAATTTTTAGCATATTATATCAAATGATTTTATAAATATTTTAATAAAGGAGATATTTTATGGATCGTAAAGATTTTTTAGTAACCGTTGGAAAGGGCGCTGCGCTTGCGGGACTTGTTTATTGTATTGGTTGCAGCCCGAAGAATACAGATGTTCCAACAGCTCCATCTAGCGTAGATTTGACTTTGGATTTAACCTTACATGCAAATCAACCGTTAAATACTATCGGCGGTTCGGTGGTTAATAATGGAATCATTATCGGTCGTGTAAGCCAAACAGAGTTTGTGGCTGTGTCTTCAGCATGTACACATCAAGGAACTACGGTTGAATTTCAGCTCCCGCAAAATCAATTCTTCTGCCCAAACCATGGATCAACCTTTGCATTGAATGGGACTGTAACCAATGGTCCGGCTGCAAAACAATTAACAAAATATAACACAAGTCTTAATGGGACAAATTTAAGGATTTACAGTTAAGCTTAATTCTCCGGGTTCTCCCCTCCCAATTTGTCATTATAAATCGAAGAGCAAAACTTATACCTTTGCTCTTCGCTAAAATTGAACTTGCAACTACTACAATTATTTTAGTACTAACGCTAAAATTGCAAATGCATCTATAACATAGAGCATCCAATGAATTTCATTCCTTTTTCCAACTGCAACTTTTATTACCGTAAAACTTAAAAAACTCCAGATGATTCCCTGGGTTATTGAAAAAGTGAGCGGGATTAAAAACATTCCCAGAAAAGCAGGAATAGCGTCATCCAACTTTTTCCAGTTTATTTGGATGATAGGGGCAGTCATAAAAACCCCGACTAAGAGTAAAGCGGGAGCCGTTGCAATTGATGGAACTATCGAAAGTAGAGGCGAGAAAAATAGAAATGGTAAAAATAAAAGTCCGGCAACAGCAGCAGTTAGACCAGTTCTGCCTCCCTCTTCAATTCCGGCAGCGGATTCAATATAACTTGTTCCGGCACTTGAACCGATTAGTCCTGCAAAAATTGTCGCAAATGAATCAACAATTAAAGATTCTCTTATCCTCAGCGGTTCTCCTTCTTCATCTTTTAAATTTCCGGCTTCAGCTACCCCTACAAATGTGGAAAGAGAATCAAACATATCGGTAAACAACATCGAGAAAACCACCGGCAAGAGTGATAGTTTTAACGATCCTAATAAATCCAAACTAAATAAAAGACTAAAGTCCGGCATCTCTAATAACCCTTTCCAGGTTACAAGGGTAGGCACCCCGAAATTTATTGCCGAGGCATTACCATAAAATCTTCCGATAGGAATTGAAAGAAGAGTTGTGCAGATGATACCAAGAATTAAAGCGCCTTTTATTTTTTTTATTATCAGAATTATTGTTACAATCAACCCGATAAGAAATGTTACTGTAATGGGATTCATTTCTCCCAGTCCAACTATAGTAGCGGGGTTAGCAACAATAAATTTTGCATCAATCAAACCGATAAGGGCAATAAATAATCCAATTCCAACGGCAGTACCATACCTTATCTGCTGGGGAATTGCCTTAACTATTAATGTCCTCACATGAAAGATGGACAAGAGTAAAAAAATAATTCCCGACCAGAAAACGGCACCCAATGCAATGTGCCAATCAACACCCATCCCGATAACTACGGTGTATGTAAAAAAAGCATTTATTCCCATACCCGGAGCTACAACAATTGGATTCTTTGCATAGATACCCATCATAATACTTGAAAACGCACTAACCAAAATTGTTGCGGTCAATACACCATTGAAGGGCATTCCTGCTTGTGTTAAAATGGAGGGATTTACAATGATGATGTACATCGTTGCTAAAAAAGTGGTAAGACCGGCTAATATTTCTGTTTTAAGATCCGATCCGAGTTCTTTGTATTTGAAAAACTTTTCCATAATTCTATCATTTATTTTATGTATATGTTTTGATCGCAGAGTAGAACGAAAGTCACCAAAACTATTGCACACAACTCAGAAACCAACAGGCGTTACCATTGTACCAAATGAGAGAAGAAGAAATTAAAATAAATTTATTTGCGACTCACTACTATTTGATAAAGATCATTTTTTTTGTTTGGAGAAAATCCCCGGACTTAAGTTGATAGAGGTAGACACCACTTGTCAAAGGCTTCCGATCTGATCCGGTTTGCGGATTGAAAGTGACCTGATAGGTACCTGCATCATGAACTTCATTAACTAAGGTAGCAACTTCATTTCCAATGATATCATAAACTTTTAGACTGACAAACTGCTTGCTGTTTATAGAATATTGAATACTCGTTGACGGATTAAACGGATTTGGATAATTTTGACAAAGATTAAATGAAGAAGGAGATGTTTGCTCATCTCTTACAGATGTAGCATTTGGATCAGGACTACCGGCATCAATCCATGCCGTATAAATAAGATCTGCAACTGATTTTGATGCATTTTTCATTAGCAGTATAGTTTGATTACCGCATAGTTCCCAATATTTCTGCAGATAGACAGTCCCGGAGGTCGTTCCTGCTACTGCATGCGCAACACTATCTCCATAAAGAACTGAATCTACATATTTATTACCGACGTAGATAAAATTAAATACATAGTCGCTAATATTCCCCACATATGATGCTGAATCATTTGTATATACTACGCTGTTTTGAAATTGCTCTAATAACTTAGTTTCATACCTCGAATGTACACCGCTTTGATTAGTCATGCCTCCATTATAATTTTCAGTAATATGCAATGGTTGATGTCCATCGCCGACATAATGTCCTAAATCAGCGGATAGAAGCATTGCCTTATTCCAATTCCTTTGCTGGAAAGCTTTCCGAAGAGAATCTTCTGTTGTTTGAATAGCCCATGGAAGAGTACCTTGTTCTATTACATAAGAAGATCCATGCAAAGATACATTTGCATCATAACTTTGGTTAATAAAACCATTGGCCTTGAATTCGGGATAATTGTCAATATCTATAAAATGCTTTGGAGATTCATTGGGATCATCTTTTTTTCTATTATCGGCATCAGAGGCATGTGTAGTCAGATCAGTGCTCCAGGTAGCAGGAAAATTCATTGAAGACGGAAAAGATTTTGTAATGTTTTTATTTATTATCTTATGTCCTGTCCCCCCCCAACCCGCAAAGATAAACCAGAGAACAATGAATGGAACAATTTTGAGGAAATATTTTTTTTTATCCAGCATGAAGGTACTTTCTTGATGATCAATATTCTGTCGTCAGAATTTCAACGATTTTATTTGCTACAGCTTCTCTCTCTATACCTTCTAAAATATTATGCCCGGATTTTTCAAACTCATATTTTTGGAACGATATATTTTTCCCGGACAAGATTTCTTCATTTGATTTCATATTGCTTGTATTATCCAGTTTTCCGGAGAAAAGATATATGTGATTTTTTATCTCTTTAAAGTTAAGGAAGCTGTGTAAATCCCACAACGCTTTTATCGAATTAATTGGAACCGCGTGATAGACGAGCCTATCCGAATGTTCTTCAAAAGTCGACTTTTTAACCACAGGTAGAAATAGGCGCATTACAGAAAGGAATAATGGGATTTTCAAGATTTTCTTTCTCAAAGAATGATTTTCATTTTCAACCAGATAGGGTGCACTTAAAAGAAGTTTTTTTACAGCCCTCTGCTGAGCAAGAAGAACCGCAAGTAATCCTCCCATCGAATGACCTACTACACTAACCTCTTCAACATGTTGGCTTAATAGATCATAGGCATCTAAAGCATCGCGGAGCCACTGAACTGATTGAACATTCTTTAAAGCGGTAAGATCCGGGAGACCAAATCCGGTTAAACGCGGTGCGTAAAATGAAATATTTTTTTCTTTTAAAAGAGGGATTAAAAAACGGAATTCTTGAGGAGATGCCGAAAATCCGTGAAGTAAGAGAACACCATGTTGTTTGTTCCCCGAAAAAAAACGCACCGGTTTTGCAACCTCAAATTGTCCGGTTCTTTCATCAAAAACGAATTTTTTAAATTGTACAAAATTGATCTGAAGATTTATTCTTCCCCGTATATTTCCAAAGATCATTAATAAAATAATCAGAAGAGGACCTGCAAGAAAATAATTAGGAAGCAATAACACATAAAGAAGCAGTATACCCGAAATGATGGAGTACAAGCCCAAAATGATTATTTCTTTTTTTATTTTTGCTTCACTATTTTTCATGCAGTATAAAATAGATTAATTTCTTTTCTGTAATTAAGAACATTTATGATTGAAAACCAAAAAAAGCGACGTATTGTTTCTCACCGGTTGCGAGGCTTCAGTTCTCACGACGCTTCGCTGCAAGGATTACAAACTGCTCTCGCTGATAAGATAAATCATTTTGAACTTGATTGCCGCGTAACAAAGGATGGCGCAGTCGTTATTCATCACGATGCAAAGTTGGGAGATGAATTTACCGAACAACCTTATATCGCCGACAAAACACTTGCCCAATTAAAAAGCATTCATTACAAAAATTTTTCCGGTACTATTTTAACATTAGAGGAATTATTCCAGACAATCGAACCGGATAAACAGATAAATCTTTATCTTGATATTAAGGAAAGCGGGAAAGAAGAACAGATCATTAACGAAGCGGCTAAGCGGAATCTCTTGGAAAACATTGTAATTATCTCGTGGCTGCCGGAAGTGTTGTTCAAGATCAATTCACTTGTAAAGACGATGCAACTCTGCTTTAGTTTTTATCCGGTGTGTAATTCATTCTCTTCTCGAATACTTTACATGCAAGCAAAAGCTCGTTCGGTTTTCAATTTGAATAGAAACCAACGATTAACTTTTCTATTTGATGCTTACAACAACAGCAATAACGTTACTGGGAAATATGGATTTGATTTTGAACATTTTGTAAGTCTTCCCTTTAACGGAAAGCTGGTCGATGTTCTACAAAGTGTAAATGGAATTGTCTGCGTTAATTATAAAATGGCTGAGAGTAGTTTTATTGAATCGTTTAAGAAACAAAACTTACAGATTTGTCTCTATTCAATTAATACAGAAAAAGATTTGCAAGAGTATGAAGCCAAATTTCATCCGGATATAATATTAAGTGATAATTCATCACTTCTTATTCACGGTTCTTAATTTAAGTTTGGCATACGTCGGTAATTCATTTCTGAAAGAAGATCCGGCGGCTATAAAAAACAATATCCTTTCCGGGATCAGCATCAACCGTTTGATTTTCGGGAGATACCAATTCCATTAAAAACAATCCCATCACTTCTGTTTCCACCGGGAAACTAAAATCCAATATTTTATCTTTAGGCAATAATGAAATATCCTCCGCAAGTGAAAGCATTATGACTCCATTTTTAGGCGAGATTAACCTTACACAAAGTGGAAGACCGGGGATGTTCCCTTTCTCTCTAAGGATAATTGAAACTCTAAATTCAAATCCATGAAATGTATAATCAATTATTGCTGGCGGTCTTTTCGGACTTCCATGATTGAACTTATAAGGAGCCTTTACGGTGAATGTTCCTTTATAAAAAGCGTTCGAGGCGATGTGATTCACCTTTGGCAGGGTCAACTTCTCTTCCTCTTGTGGTATAATATTCTGAAACGAGAAAAGAAAGAAGAAGATTATTAGATGAATGTATTTTTCATCTCTCATTATTGTTATACACTTCCATTTTATTTGATCCAATATTTAGTTAATCGATCAGCTCTTCAATGCTAATGATTCAAATTCCAATCCCACACTATTTTTGCAATTCCCGCAATTACGGTGTCACAACTGCTTTCATCCGCAGTGGAATTAGAAACAAAAACCGCAATGACAAAATGGTTACCGTCCGGCAGCGTAACAATTCCAACATCATTTGACGCAGCAAGAATTCCCTTCTCGTTACTTCCTGATAAACCGCTTTTATGTGCAACGATGGTTCCTTCCGGTAATAATCCTTTTAGCTTTTTCGAAGCGGTAGTAGTTTTTACCATTACCTCATAAAGATATTTTGAACTCTCCTTTGAAAGAATTTTACCCTGATAAAACATGGATAACAGTTTCCCCATCGCTCGCGGAGAACACCAATTAGTATATTGTGTTTCCCAATCTTTGTGCATCTCCGCTTCGGTTGTAGTAATTGCGATTTCTTTTATCCCGAGATCATGAATATATTTGTTAACGATCTTGGGTCCTCCGATTAACCGGAAGAGTATATCACATCCATTATTATCGCTCCGTGATACCGTAACGGCTATTAATTCATCTAAAGTGATCTTGACATTGCCTCCCGGATATTTATCTCTTAAGGGACTCCATGTGTTCGGAAGTAAGTCTTCTTTCTTGAGCGTAATTAATTGTTTTAATGAGAACTTCCCTTTATCAACCTGATGGAGGACTGCCAACGCGAGGGGGAATTTGTAAACACTTTGCATCGGAAATTTTTTATTTCCGTTGAACGACATTGTATCTAATTTTTCAATTCCTATCACCGCTACTCCTACAATTCCTTTAGCGCTTACACTTATTTTTTCGATCTTTGCTCTTAACGAATCGTTTTGAGAAAAGCCGGTCGTTGCAATAAAAAAACTTGCGAAGAGAATAAATAAATACGGTACGTGCAAATATTTCATTTAGAATATCCTTTTCTAATATATCAGTTAATTTTTTTTGATTACGATGAATGCTTCAATGCATCATACCAATAACTTGAGCGATTTCAAAACTGCTTCCGCCCTAAATACTTCTTCACATGGAACCATTACTTTTATTTCATTTACAAGATTTCCATAATAGTCACCGTGAGCCTCAAACAAAGAGTATATGAATCTTGGTCCTCCCATCAGTTGATGGCGGCAAAAAATTACGGGATGAAATCCAGCTTGTTCAAGACAGCATTTGGCATGTTGCGCCACTACATCATTAAGAGTACCATAAATGCGAACCATCCCTTCAAATATTTCGTACGCGTTATGTTCATTACAAAGAAAGTGATTGTTGATAGTGGTGCCGCAGCGTTTACAGAATGGAAGAGCACAGAGTATGCAAACACCATCTGCTAAAATATCGGCATGATTTTCACAAATTAAGTTATTAGCAAAGAGAGCGCCGCATTCGGGACAAAAATCATCATCAGCCTTTACGCGATTATTACAGAGTTCACAAAACAACGCATCACAGTTTAGCTCTTCCATCGGCTTTGCCAACACCCTTTCTGCAAAAGATTTTTTACATACTGTTTAAATTTAATACTTAAAACTTGTGCAATAAAAATATAGTTCTATCTTTAAATTCAAATTTGTGGTTCTATCTATTTTAAAATCATCATCTTTTTAGTTTCCATAAAAACTCCAGCCCGCAATTGATAAAAATAGACGCCGCTCGTCAATTCGTAATTCCTAATTCCTAATTCGTAAGTATGCATCCCCGGTTCTTTTTCCTCATTAACTAAAACTGCTACTTCTTTCCCCAATACATCATATACTTTTAGACTTACATTCTGTTTACTACCTACTGCATACTGAATTCTGGTTACCGGGTTAAAAGGATTTGGATAATTCTGCTCAAGCGCATAACGAACAGGTTTTTGATTTATATTATTTCTAATTCCTATAGCAGTAACCATTTTATCCAATTCCTGTATAGCGTATTCCAATTCAACATCAACCCCATGCAAAAACATTTTATCGATCGTATCATCGGTTAAAGGTGGTCTGATGTCCGGAATAACTCCACCAGCCATATTACTGTCACTGTCAACTTGTATTTCATTATCAATATCAAGCGATCGCCCATGTGGATATGATACGTGCAGGGAGTCTTGAACAGAGAGTAATTCATATTCAGGCGCGGTAATTCCAAACGACCCGTGACTGCCGTAAAAACTTACAACTTTGCATTGTGGCAGTTTACTAAGCGCCATTGCAATCCCTTCACCGGAACTTACATTTCTTGGACTAACCATTACCACCACAGGTCCGCTAAAAGTTAATCCCTGCGGTTCTATAAATATTGATCCTGCAGGATATTGTGTCGGTTTAAAAAAGCTCACGGTTTGAAAACTTAAATGATCGAGCATCTCCTCAGTTCTTTGAAAGTTTCCGTTTGCGGGATTATAAAAATGTTGATATTCATAGAAAGTTGTGTCCGGATAGAAACATCCGGCAACCGCAGCAGCGTAAGCATCCATGCCGCCGGTGTTGATTCTTAAATCGACCACCATCCCTTTAGGATTTGCAGAAAGAAGATTTATAAATGCCGACATGAATTCCGTAACAACCGTTACGGGTGGAATACATGAAGTAATTTCGAGATACCCGAATCCGCTCGGCTCTAATATTTTGTAAGAAATTTCGGGAGTTTTTATTGGAAGCATTGAAGTAAGATCATACGTTTCATAATTATCACTTACCGCAGTAATAGTTGTAGTAATAGGATTTACCTCTACTCTGTTTTTGAATTTGATCTTCATTGTTGTATTAACCGGAGCCCTTCCGATCAACCGGCATTGCAGCAATTGTTTTGTCTCTTTTGTTGCGGGGATTTGTTCCGCCCAGAGCACAGAAACTGAATCGATCGCTTCTGTAATCGGTTTATCATTCACTTCAATTATTTCCGCTCCGAACTTTATACCGGCTAAAGCAGCAGGAGAGCCTTCGGTAACAAGTCGTACAACAAATCGTCCGTCATCAAGTTTAATAAGAGTGAAGCCATAACTCCCCCCGATCTGCTGGTCTCTAAGTTTCTCTTCAAGCTTTACCCAATTAGTGTTTTTCTTTTTTAGTACATCCGATTTTGCGCCGGCGTAGAATCCGGTATTAAAGCCCATATGTCCATCAGGAATTCTGAATGTGTATTCTTTTAGAGCCATGATGAATGCACTTGAATCGTTTTTACTCTCAGCATCTGCAACTCTTGGATGAAACTCATTATAAAGCGCACTCCAGTCAACTTTTTTCCAATCGGTAAATGCATAATAGACTGATAATTTTTTATGAAGTGAATCAAATGCGGCAGCGAACCCATTTTGAGTTTGAGAAAAGGCGACGTTCCCAACTACACAAAAGAAAAATATAAACACCACAATTTTTTTCATTCTTTCCTCTTTTATTTTAGATTGTACACACCGCAATTTTCTACAAGTTCATTTGTATGAATTACCGGACTTGGAAGCGTAACATAAGGACCTCCCGGTTTTCCCGTAGAACCAATTTTTTCTAATGAATCGATGTAATATGGAAGACCTTCAGAAATATAGTATGGGAAATCTGTATGAAGTCCGAAGTGAAGATGTGGAGCTAAAGAATTTCCGGAATTACCAACTTTTCCGATTATCTGCCCCTCCTCCACAAATTCGCCTGCCTTAACAACTATACTATTAGGCTTGAAATGTGCGTAAATAACGTATCCGCCTGATATAAAAAGTACAACACTATTCCCGTCACCATTAAAAAGATTTAGATCATTTGATACAGTACCAACAGGCGACTGATCTGGCATCCCGTCTTTTACAGATATGACGACTCCACCTGCAACAGCATAGACGTTCTGTCCATAGACATACCAGTTTTCACAAACACTCTTATCGCCCTGAAAAGGGCTTCCGGTTTCGTCAATTTTATTCCAATCAACACAGAACCTTTCAGGCACAGTAGTTTTCGCTTTATAGGTAAGTTGATATGTGGGATGATGATTATTAAGAAATGTAGTGGTATTTGCCGACACGAATCTCTCCCCTTTTAGTGGAGCAGAAACTACAGCTATTGGTCCCTTCAAAACTGCCGTTTCTGTCCCTTCAATAATTTTCTCTTTCCCATCTTTACTAAGAACCAGTCTATGTTTTATTTTTTGCGGCACTTGTGATGGGTCCAGCACCAATCCAATACTAAAACGGTATGTGGCGTAATACATTCCAGCATAGTAATAAAAATCATCGGGCAAACTTTCTTGTAATGGCTTATGAATTAGCAGATATTTACCCGTATCACTTATACTACAGATCATCGCATTGTTTGCCACATTATAAACTTGAAAATCTTTGATCTGATATCCCTCCTTATCAAAATTGGGAACCTCAACACTGTACACAAGATTGACCTTTCCATCTGTCGATTTAACTTCGATAGGTGTGAATGTTACTTTCATCTCGTAAGTGCTATCCGGCACCTGGACTACCGGGTTGGATTCTTCCTTACAAGATTGAAAAACCAACATTGATACAAACAATGGAACTAAAACCAGGGGCAAGTTTTTAGCTAGAGTTTTCATAACCAAATCTCCATAATATTCAAAGAAAGAAGGAAAGAATTATTCATTTTAGATTATATACGCAATAATTTTCAACCAGTTCATTATAATGTGTTACGGGAGTTGACAATTTAATATATGTACCAAAGAGCGTTCCTGTTGACCCAATTTTCTCTACTGTATTGAAGTAGTATGGAAGTCCTTCAGAAATGTAGTAGGGAAAATCAGTATGAAGTCCAAAATGAAGATGCGGGGCATCCGAACCTCCTGAATTACCAACCATGCCAAGTACATCACCGTTTTTAACAAGTTGCCCTGGTTTTACCAAAATACTCTTTGGGATTAGGTGTCCATAAGTTGCGTATCCGCCGTTGATGTGAATTACCACACTATTTCCATCTCCATCAAAAAGAGTAGTTGGTATTGGTTGCGTAAATACCGGCGATTGATCGGCATTCCCATCTTTTACAGAGACAACCTGCCCATCCGCAACGGCGTAAACCTTCTCCCCATAAACATACCAGTTTTCACAAATTTGATAATCTCCTTTAAAATAATTCCCCGCCTCATCCACTTTTATCCAATCGGCGCAAAACCTTTCAGGCACTCTGGTAATTCCTTTATACTTCATTTGATATATGGGGTGAATGTTATTCAATAATACCGTAGTATTATTGCACAAAAATCCTTCACCTCTTAATGGCGGGGAGAATACCGGAATTTGCTGTTTAGAGACTTCCGTTTCAGCCCCCTCAATTGTTTCTTCTTTCCCTTCTTTAACAAGAATAAGTTTGTGTTTTACTTTTTGTGGAACCTTAGCAGGGTCTAAAACTAAACCTACACTCATGCGAAAGTTGGAATATTCCAGTTGCGGATAATCTTCTACAAGAATGTTTTCTTTAGTGATAAGCAAATACTTTGTAGTATCTATTATACTGCACAACATTTCATTATTAGCGGCATTAAGTACTTGAAAATCTTTAAGCTTATATCCATTTGCCTCAAAATCTTCAGTCTGAACACTATAAAGCAGATTTATTTTCCCAGCTGTTGATTTAACCTCGATGGGCGCAAATGTAACATTCATCTCGATTGAGGGTCCTTCTACCGGAGCTGTCGGATCAGAGTTCTTTGAACAAGAAAGAAAAATGAAAATCATCGCAACTAACGGAATTAAGCATAAAACTAAATTTCTTTTAGAAGTTTTCATGTGTTGTCATCCTTTGGTTAAAAATAATTATGAATGATCTAACAACGATCTATTTAAAATTATACACACCGCCATTTTCTACGAGCTCATTAGTATGCATTTCCGGACTTGGCAGCGGACCGGTTTTATAATTACCTGTTTTTTCCAGTGAATCGATATAATAAGGAAGCCCCTCCGATATATACCAAGGGAAATTTGAATTCAATCCAAAATGAAGATGTGGGGCTCCCGAATTTCCTGAATTGCCGACTTTTCCGATCAACTCTCCCTTCTTAACATTTTGACCCATTTTGACTAAGACACTATTTAGTTTGAAATGCGAATAGATTGTGAATCCCACAGCAGTAGAAATAATAACGCTATTACCTCCACTATTATACTGATTTATATCTCCCGTTATAGTGCCGACGGGGAATTGATCGGGCATCCCATCATTTACATAGACAACCTGCCCGCTTGCTACCGCAAATACGTCTTGCCCATATACATACCAGTTCTCATAATTATTTATATCATCATGATAAGGACTCCCCTTATCATCAAATTTATTCCAGTCTATACAGAATCGTTCGGGGACAGTAGTGTTACCCATATATGTCATCTGGTAACTAGGATGTTGATTATTTGCTAGGGTGGTTGTGTTTGCCGCATAAAATCCCTCTCCTTTAAATGGCGCAGAAATGATGGGTATTGCTTGCTTCGAAACCGCGGTTTCCGTTCCTTCAATTATTTTGTCCTTTCCATCTTTACTAAGCACAAGTCTATGTTTTAATTTTTGAGGAATTTGTGAAGGATCGAGCACCAATCCGATACTAAAACGATACGTTAAATGACCATTGAAGGGATAATAATATGCCTCCGGCGGAATACCTTCAGATGCCGGTTTGTGGATAAGCATAAATTTCCC